>CAZVFX010000093.1:0-28128 GCA_964626565.1 uncultured Myxococcales bacterium | reverse complement strand
CGTGTACTTCGTATACGCTGCGCTTTGAGTGCTACCTTCACACGGTAGAAGTCACATACATCTACTCGGTGCGATCCGTCTTGATGGCCTCCAGGTATTTCAGATCTTCCAGGTCCTTCGGCCGCCCAGCCGCCTTCTTCATCCGTATCAGGTCGTCGAGAGAGGGGACCCGAACCGGGATCCCGCTGATCGTCGACTGCACGCTGCCCTCCCAAACCTCGTCAAACTCGACCCCGGACACAAACGGGTGAATGTCGACCTGAGCCGAGTAGTCCCGGACCAACAGTTTGTAGCTCAACAGATCGGAGACCGAAATGTCCGCGGTGTCGAATCCAAAACGGGTCAGCGCTTCCAGCGCTCTGGCCGCGTTGTTCTCTGTGGGATGGATGAAGATGTCCACGTCCAGAGTCGCCCTTGCATACCCGTGATGCGGAAACGCAAGTGCACCGATAATCACTTAGCGGCAGCTATGTCCGTTTAACAATTCCAGGAGTGACTGAATGTCCATTCCGTGCCAGCATTTCATAGAGCATGCGCGATCGCTCCAGGACAAGATCGACTCGCTCCTCGACAGTCAGGCGGGCCAGGAACTCCAACTCAAACACAATCTCCCGCCCTTCGTCGTGGTCTTTCAGCTTGAGTACCCGAGCCTTCATGTTATTATGATAACATCTCGACGAGGGACTGGCAAACCGGGATACGCGGACACCTCCTACATATTCGGAAAACACTCGCCGCTAATACCGGCGTACGCGTCCAGGCAGCACGCTTCGCTCGCGCACATGTGCGCCTTGACGCCCGCGGTGTTCTGGGCCGAAATGCCGCAGGTGGGAGCACCGTTCATGGTGACGTGGACCGTGGCGTGGAGAGGTTGGTTTTCGTTGGGCTCAACGATGCCGGTGGCCGGGATGTCGGCCCACCACTCGAAATCGAGGCCCGTCTTGCACACCCCCGGCTCATCGTACTCATTGCAGTAGTCCGGGTCGTTGCACTCGTACCCCTCCGGGAATTTCACGAATGCATCGCCCGGCACCGTGAGACAACTGCTGCACTGGCAATAGTACACGGGCCAGTATACAGCAGAGCACGTCGCCTGGGACATGCCCCCGATGGTGTAAAGATAGATGGAAGGAAGACACTTGTAACAGTTGGTGCCGGGATCGAAGGTCCCCTCACTGCCGAACGAATGCCAGATTGAAGGGTCGTACCACGCCTCGCCGTAAGGTGCCAAACCGTTGGTCGAATAACCCCCAACTCCGAACATGCCCGAAAACAGCAGATGCCCTTCGTCCGACGACGAAACCAAACCGTTGGGCGACGTGTGAGTCACAAGGTTGTACGGCTCGAAGATCGTGCACGCCTTGATGAAGTCCGGCGGCTGCCACACCTCAATCGCACCACCCGCGGTCTCGGTGAATTGGGTGCCGCCCCCCGGCAACGTCACTGAGTACTCCCCCTTCCGGGGATACAAGGCATGCGACTGCTCACCAACAAACACCCACGGGTGCTCCTCGTTCGCGTCACTTTCGCCCCCTTTCTTGCAACGCAGTGTCTGGTCCCACGGGATTTTCACCCTTCCGCCCTCGAAGGATCCGAGAGTCCAGATGGGCATTTCCTCGTCCCCCAGGTACTCGATGGTAGACCCGGGCATGTGCTGGGACAGAGTCATCGACTCCGGCTCCAACTCCCCTCCGAATCCGGACAGAATGATCACTACGTACTTCACATCGCCGCGATGAATCTCCCAACCTTCCGAGCCGGCCCCCGCATCCCCGCTCCAGGGGAAATGGAGGCTGTAGACCAGAGCGACATTGCCAAATCCGATATCCTGCGCCCTTCCATAGATGGTTCCCCCGGGAGCATCGGTCGGCTGGTCCATGGCCTGGCCGTCGTACATTAGCACCGCTTTTGCATGGCCCAATTGGCCCATCGCACCGCCGCCGTCACCGGCGTGGACTCTTCCCGACGGCATGACGAGTCCGTCAGCGCCGTCCAGGAACTCGCCCATGGCCACCGGAAACGAAGTCTCCCCTTCGGCGAACTGAAACACGGGTGCAAATTTGGTCAGAAGCTCCTCGGACGCAGCGGGGAAGTCCTCAACCACTTCCTGCTCCCACAGCAACAGTCCGTACTCTGCCTGGCCATCGGGGCTGTCGGTGTCGGCCTGCGTAATCTGCAAGGTCACCTCAAGCAGTTCCTTGCCCAGAAACTCGTCGGGCACGGCCAGTATGGGCACGTTCTTTGTGGAGCCGAAGATCCCGGTGAAGAGGCCCGCCTCCGGATCAGGCACCGAACCCGTATCCCAGCCGTAGTCGGCCTCCACCTGGGCCTCAATGAGCCCCGGCCAATCCTGCAGCTCCACGCTGACCTCCCAGTCGGCTTCGGAAAGCCGCTTCAGCCACAACGCTTCCGCAAACAGGCAGACCAGGTAGTAATCCCCCTTGTCGGTAAGGGAGTAGATGACGGAGTTTCCGTCCACGTCCTTGGACAAAATGGGCACTGGCTCGTAGCGCATGTCCATGAAATTCCACTTCAGCAGCGCGTATTGTTCGTCGCACTGCTCCGATTCGTATTCAATCTCCACCGGCACGGGCCCGTTCAAGTCGCCGTCCGGTGTAAATGAAAACGCAATCGCATCGATGAGCAATCCCGGAATTGGCGCCCAGTATTTCTCGGGGCCGATAGGCTCCACGGTCACGTCGGTGCCCGGGTCCAGGGCGATGGGGTTGATCTCCACTTTCACCGACACCCCGGAAGGCCATTCCATGACTATCTCTTCCACGTCTTCTCCGGTGGTGGTGGTCACCGGGTCGGGTATGTTGAACATGTGGAGGCAGCCAAGATCAGGGTCGCAGGAATCAAGGGTCTCGTCGTCGCCGTCGTCGCACGGGTCGGGGACGCCGATGCACTCGCCTCCCTGGCACGTTTCGTCGATGACGCACGGCTGGCCGGAAACGCACGGTTCGCCTTCCCCCAATTCGGGATTGGAACACTGATACGTTTCGAGGTCACACAGGTCTTCAGTGCACGGAATCCCATCGTCGCAGGTGGCGTCTTCCTGGCAGCACAGGTGCTGCCCCTGGATCCCTTCCAACGGCTCGTACTGACACCCCAATTCAGGGTCACAGTAGTGCAGGGTACAGACGTTGTGGTCGTTGCAATCGGTGTCGGTAACGCACTCCGGCTCAGCGATGTCCGGCTGGATATCCGGGTCGGGCTGTACATCCGGAGGAAGGTCCGGCTGCAAATCGGGAGGGTTGATGAGTTCTGGTTGAACTTCGGGGCTGATTTCGAGGTGGATTTCCGCTTGCACCTCCGCCTGTATTTCCGCCTGCGGTTCGACTACGTCTTTGTCCGCGACCGTTTCGGGCGCCACGGTTTGTCCCGGGTCGCTGCTGCAGGATGCGGCGAGGGCAACCGAAGAGGCCAACAACGTCAACCTCAGAAACCAATGCACTTTCATTGTGTTTCTCCTAAGTCAAAGACTCAAAATCGAATATCAGCATTGCCGGGGCGGCGTAGGCCCGGCACTGACGTTTAGGGTGCTGATGGGCCGGTGGTGATGGCGATGAGCCTTCCCGCGGCGTCGTAGGTGAACTCGTAGCCCCACCCTGTCCCGTCCCGGGCGGTCACCACCCGCCCCAGCTCATCCCGCTGGTAAAGATTGCCGCTGCCGTCGGGCAGCATTACGCCTGCCAACTGGCCGGCCTGGTCCCACACATAATCGGTGGTCCCGCCTTCCGGGTCGGTCACAGCCGAAATCCTTCCCGCCTCATCCACCTCCACTTCCCAGGTGCCGCCCGGCCCCGTCACCGAATCGATGAGCCCGTTCTCCCCGTAGCCATAGGCTACCCAGGAGCCGTCGGAGCGCTCCGCGCCGGTAAGGCGACCGTCGGCGTCGAAGGTACGGAACTCCTGCCGGCCCGACGGAAACTCCATTGCCACCGGGTTACCGACATCGTCACGAGTCACTTCCCACTTGCCTCCGCCCGGCTCGACCACGGTGGCAATCTCTCCCGTGTCATCGTAGGTAAATTCGGTCACCGAGTCGTTTGTGGCGACTCCCGTCATCACGCCGTCTTCCACCAACACCGTGGCCTGGTCATAGATTTTCACCAGCCTTCCTTTGTCGTCACGCACCATGTACATGTCGGGCAGGCCGGTGCGACTCACCGCCGCAGGCGCCTCGTCATTGCCATAGTAGACTTTCGTGACTCTCCCCTGCGGGTCTTCCCGCTCCACCAGGCGCCCGTCGTCGTCGTAGGCAAAGGTCGTCGTCCTGCCCTCTGCGTCGACCATGGCTGAAACCAGACCGCCGCCATCGGCGTACTCGAACTCCGTGACCCTTCCCAGCGGGTCGGTGGCGGTCGCAAGCCGCATGTCAGTGTCGTACTGGTACTCTCGCTGCGCACCTTCCGGGTCGGTAACCGTTACCTGATGGCCAAAGTTTGCGTAGTTCAGCTCAAGAATCCCTCCGCCCGGGGCCGGCGCGGCCGTGAGCCTTCCGAGATAATCGTATTCCCTTCCCGTTTCGGGGGCCCACACCAGCCCTTCCGCACCCACGGGAGAGTGACCGGCGTCGTACGCCAGAGTAACCGGCGGCAAGCCTCCGACTTCCACACTGACCAGGTCTCCCGATTCATCATAACCATAAGCAACCGCGGGCTCTCCGCCCGGCGACTCCGCAGCAACGACTCGGTCCTGACCGTCGTAAACCAGAACCCACTCAGGGGCCCCGGAGTGGTCGACGCTGACGACTTTTCCCACCGCGTCGTAGAGGTAGGTTACCCGGTTGCCCGACTCATCCTCCTCGAAATCCAGACGCAATTTGTCGTCGAAGGAGACCTTCCCCCCGTCCCCCGACTCCAGGGTCCAGGAGTCGTCCGGCTCCAGGTACAGTTTGCCGTCGGCCCGGCGAAGCGGTTCAAAGAGTAGTCTATCCCCCATTTTGGCCACGTATACGAACCTGGTGCTACGCCCTTGCCGGCGGCTGACCCAAGTCAAAACCTCGGGTACGAGCCTTCCGCCGGGTACGCCTTCCCACGCCAGCAGCATGTTGGCGCCCACTCGGTCCAAACCGTGGGGCCGAAGCTCCCAGCAATAGCCGAACATGGTTTCGGTGATGTCGTGGGGAGAGCAGTAGCGGGCCAGCTCGAAGGGAATCTTGCCGGGGGCGGGGCGACGCATGTCGGTATGGGCCTGGTAGCCGTAGCCCGCTCGAGACACCCGGGCCAACGACAAAGCTGCCGCCTTGCGCTGCTCCCCGCCGCTCTCAAAACTCCACCCCTGAGATTCTTCGGACGGCCGGGCGCCCAGCGCGGCTTCTGCCATTTCCGCGGCGATGGCACCGTCTTCGTCGTTGTAGCTATTGGCCGCGCCCAGGTCCACGCCGCCCGTAACCGTCGCGATCTCTCCGCCCGGCGTCTGTGCCGATACAGTGTTGGAAGGGGTGTGCAGCGGCGTTGCCACCGCGGCCAACTCGTACCGCTCGAACCAGGCTGAATCGAGGGGGATCTCTTCGTCCAGCAGCCACTGGAGAACCGAAACGATTTTCATGATTCGCCGCAGCTCTTCCCACATGGGCAACTCCGCGGCGAACAGGTCGAAGTTGTCAGCCAGGTGGCTGGCAAACGCGGCTGCATCGGGATTCTCAGCCCCCTCCCCCAACATGGTGGACTCGGTGAGTACATCCATGGACGCCTTGGAAAACACCATCGCACTTTCGTCCTCATCCGACCGCACCAGCTCCACTTCCCCCGGCACGAACCACATGCGGTGCTCTACCTCGGGGGGAGGAGCGGGGTTGGCGACGAAGAGGTCCAGTACGGACGCATACCCCGGCACCGTTGACACCACCGCCTCGCCGGTGACGTTGTCCTCGCCCATGGAGTAGGTTTTGAGCAGGCGGTCCGCCTCGAACAGGATCCAGCCCAAGCCGGTGTCTTCCACCCCGCCAAAATATTTTACCCCCTGTTCCCCCTCGAAACCATCCGGAGGCGGCACGTTGCCGATGGTGACCCCCGGGTCTTCACCCGCATGGAGGAACACGGACCGGTACGCGGCCACGAGGTCGTCGGCGGACATAGGCGGCAGAGAAACATCTTCTTCCGGGCCGAACAGCACAAGCTGGCCTGACATGGGGTCGTACGCGGCTCCGTCGACATCGCCAAGTTCAGCCAGCACCGAGGCAGCCTTGTCGAGTGAAACACCGCCTTTGGGCGGCTCGCCCATGATGTACCCCTGGTTACCCCAGATCTCCTTGTCAGCGGTCTTGGTCATGTAGATCTTGCCGGTGAACTCAATCTTGATATTGAACTCACCCTCGCCCGACAGTTTTCCGTCCTCGGATTCGCCGGATAGTGGCAGTGTGAAATCTGCGGCTTCCGTAAACGGCGTTTTCGCGCCCCCTGCAAACATGGAGAAAGGCCACATATTGATCCACTTGGCTTCCCAGGAAATTTCTTTGCCCTCTTCAATGATCACCACCGGCAGGTTGAGTTCCATGGAGATCTCGCCCGTAAACCCCATGTCTCCCCAATCCACTTCCCCGCCGCCTTCTATTTCGATGTGCAGCACGCCGATAACCGCCAGGTCGTGTTTCTTTACCAATTCCAGCTTCTTGAGAGCTTCCACCGCCTCGGCCATGAGGCTGTCCATGGAGAAGTCGTCTTCACCTTCCCTTCCGTCGGGATCGACCTTATTTACGGGGTCCGCGGACACATATCGGTAGGGGTCGAGAGTGCCGGTCGAAGCAAGCTGGGGCGGAGCTGGATCTTTGGTGTAGAAAATTCCGAGGGAAGGGTCGTATTCGCGTGCCCGAAGATGAATTAGTCCGGTCTCCGGGTCTTGCTCTTCCCCGCGATACCCCAGGTGGTATTCCCCTTCGGTGCGCTCCCCGAAGGGTGTGAACCGCTGCGTCAGCACTTCTCCATCAGCGGAGATAACCCTGGACACGCTGCCCAGGAGGTCCTGAACGATAATGCGGGGTTCGCTGTCGGCGCACTCTTCGGCCAACCAGCCCGGCCCGTACACAAACCGACATTTTTTGCCCTCGCCGGGTGCGTCATGCTCTCGGTATACAATGCGGGGGATGCCGTCCAGAACGGTCTGGTACAGCGCTTCGCTTCCGCCGACCGAAGTCCGGTTGTGTCTCACTCCGTCGGGTGCGTAACCGTACTGCACGTCAAGCTCCGCCCCGGTCACCGCAACCAGGTGGTCCCGGCCGTCGTACCCGTACCCTGTCTTCCCTTGCGGAGAGATCTTCTCAATCAGTCGGCCTCGGCCGTCGTACCTCATCACTGCGTCGCCGGCGCGTATCATCCTGCCGTCGGAGTCGTATTCGTAAACTACCTCGCCCTCCGGCCCCTGCCTCGACACCCGCCGCCCGCCGGGCCCGTAGACAAAAAGCACCTCTCCTTCGGGCCCCGCAGCCGTTTCCAGACGTCCGGCGGGGTCGTAGAGGAAATCCCAGGAGAAGGTCTCCTGAGGGCCGGTTTCGGTCACAAAGGCCCTCTTACCCGCAGGGTCAAAACCCTGCTCGAATCGAACCACCAGGTCGCCGTCCGGGTCAAGGGTCTCGGCGGCCCACAGCCGGCCATCTTCATCGTATTCATAGATGGTCTCCACACCGCCCGGGAAGTACTTGTGCAAGAGCCTGCCGTTCTCATCCCGGTCGAACACAAACTCGCCGGAAGGGCTCGTCATGCCGGACAGCAGTCCGGTGCTGTCGTATGAGTACGAGGCAACGGCCCCGTCCGGATATGTGAGTTCGGCCAGCCGCCCTTCCGGGTCGTACCCATAGATGAATCCCGAGCCGTCCGGGTAGACCAGTTCTTCAAGCTGGGCCAGGCCGTTCCACACCAGTTCCATCTGGCCTGTCGAGTCGAACATCTTGACCACTCGTCCCGCCTCGTCGTAGTTCCGCGTTGAGACCGCCTCATCGGGCCAGGTTATTTCCGTCGGTTCAGGCCCCATTCCGTAGGAAAACGAGGTTGCGCTCCCGTCGGGGAACGTTATCGACGTAAGGCGGTCGACGTCGTCGTAGGCGAACTGGGTCGTAAACGGCCCCGCCTCCTTGCTCACCAGCTCCAGCTCCACCTCGAGCCCTTCAAAATCGGTGGGGTCGTCTGCCGAGACCACCGTAATCAAGCCCGAAAGTGTACCCGGCAGCGAAGGGACTTCGCCATCGACCAATGTGACAGTGAAACCTTGTCCCGGCCCACCGTCCACCGGCTCCACAGCGATCCACGGAGTCTCGGTTTCCACCGTCCAGTTAAGCTCACCACCACCCCCGTTTTCGGGCATCACCTCAACAGGGCCGGAATGCCAGCCTCCGGCAACGCCTACGAAGATCAGTTCTCCGCCCTCAAGTTGCAGGTCGGGAGGCAGAGCTAGATCCGGCTCAACCGAAGACTCATCGGGAACCGGCAAATCCAACTCTTCCGTTGAATCAAGGTGGACCTCGTACTCAGCTTGTCCGGAATCCCCCATGTCGGCCAGAACCGCATCCGCGCTGTCTCCCTTTGCCTCTGCCTGAAGGTCGGTCAGAACCCAATCGGGGCTGTCCGGTGCGTCAGACTTCCAATCGGGGGTATCGGAGAAGAGTCCAGCATCGAAAAGAGGGCGCATATCCGGTGCGACCACCGCATCCTTCACGTCGACGGCAACGGGCGGCTTGACCGAGGTCCCCTCCTGCCCACAGCTAGCGGCCAAAAGGACGAACGCCAACATGCTGATGCAGGCCGTTTGCCGCATAGATGCTCCGCCGTATTGGTTGGCTGCACGTCTATTCCATCACAACCAATATGCCGCGAACTGATGGCGTTTACAAGGAGGTTGGAGGCGGGCGGCTACAGAGATGATGTCCAGATGTGCGTGCGGTTCTTGCCCGCAGCCTTGGCTTCGCACAAAGCCACGTCGGCCCGTTCAATCAACGTTCGCATGGTGTCATTGGCCGGCTGCAGGCAGGCGACGCCGACCAGGTGCCCGTGAGCGTCGTTGCTCACCTTGAAGTCGTCGATATCCATCATTATCAGCGATAGCACCGTCAAACCGACTTCCACCCCGACCGCCGTACTCTTGTGCCGGTTCCCCGCTTGCGATGACCACAGTCATCTGCCGACCTTTCACTCTGCAGACTCGAATTAGGCGAAAGGCAAACAATGGAGTGATTGCAGTCTATTGCCGTTTTTAGCGAACCAAGGTATTTAAAGGAATAGTAGGTGAAATATCGTTTCGGGCAGGAAGGTGCAATCCGGCAAGGGAAGGAGCAACCATGACGCTGACAACGGTAAACGTGCCACCCCAATTCGCGCCTCTCTTCGAGAAAGCGGAAGGGGTCGTCGCAAGTTTCTTCAACTCCATGGAGATGAACTCGAGCCAAGGGACCATCATCATAGGTGACGAGCGCTACGTGCTGGTCAGGGCGACCTCGCTGTCGGTGGAGTTCTTCCGTTTCATGAAGCAGATGTACCCGGGGCTCACCGAGAGGGAAGCGCTGGAGGGGGCCGGGTCGGTATTGTTCGACATGGCGTTTTCGTTCGGGCAGAGCGATGCCAAAGCCTTCTGCACCAAGCTGGGAGTTGAAGACCCCATCGCGAAGCTGTCCTCCGGCCCGGTTCATTTTGCCCATTCCGGCTGGGCATTCGTGGACATTCATCCCGAAAGCCGCCCGGCTCCCAACGAGGATTACTACCTGATCTACGATCATCCTCAATCCTTCGAGGCTGACTCGTGGCTCGCCCTGGGTGAAACCACCGATTTTTGCACCTGCCACATGAATGCAGGGTATTCGTCCGGTTGGTGCTCCGAGAGTTTCGGGCTGAAACTGACGTCTCGCGAGATCTCCTGCCGGGCCCGGGGCGATGAGTGGTGCAGATTCATCATGGCTCCCCCGCACAAGCTCGACGCGCACATCGCAGCATATGTGAACGCGTCGGTGTAGGCGGGACAACAGGTTTGCTGGACGGGAGGTGAGTCGTGCCGAAGGATGAAAGTACTTCCGAAAACCTGCTCCTGGATTCGGTTGCCGCCAAGCTGGCCATGGTCGCCCCCTTGTTTGCCCGCCAAATCCTCGGTTCGGCCCTTAGGGAGGAAGGCCTTGAGGGCCAGAACCCTTCGGCAATTGACCTGCTGAGGCTGATTCAAGACTTCATTGACCCCCGGTTGCAAGCCAAAGGTCTGCTGCAAACCTCCCTGCTGAACGTCGGTGGCGGATACGCATTGTTCGATGAGGAGGGAACCGTCCAGGAGATCAGCCCTGCCCTGCTGCGAATGGTAGGATGCGACTCTGCCACCCCGAAGGAGACGGTCTTGCGCCGGCTGGGGTTGACGCCGCCGCAGTTCCAGGCCATGCACGTTAATGAGCATGAGCTTCCGGAATCCGGAAGAGTGCTGCTGATCCGCTGGCTGAAGGTGACCCCTCCGGACTCGGATCGTCCGCTAGTGGTGGCCATAGCCCACGACCACAGTCTGGGCAAAGCGCTGTTGCGCGACGTAAGGACTTCATACGCCGAGTTGGCCGAGGCCAGGCGAACAGCGGAAGAGGCCAGCCGCGCGAAGTCGCAGTTTCTGGCCAATATGAGCCACGAGATCCGCACCCCCATGAACGGCATCGTCGGAATGACTGAACTTGCTCTGGAGACAAAGCTTTCGGATGAGCAGAAGGCGTATCTGGAGGTAGTCAAGACATCGGCCTACTCCCTGCTCACGGTCATCAATGACATTCTCGATTTCTCCCGGATTGAGGCGAACCGGGTGGAGTTGAACTCCGCCGCATTTGGCGTCAGCGAGTTGGTGAACCAGGTAGTTCGCAGCGTGAGCGTCGCGGCAGCCACCAAGAAGCTGGAGTTAACGTCGGCTGTGGCGCCCGAGGTGCCGGGCCACCTCATCGGTGACCCCGGCCGCGTACGGCAGATTCTGTTGAACCTGGCCGGCAACGCGGTCAAGTTCACCGACCGGGGCAGCGTCGAGGTCAGAGTCAGACTGCAGAGCCGAAACCTGTCGGAAGCAACCGTTCTGTTCTCGCTGAAGGATACGGGAGTGGGAATACCCGAAGACAAGGCGGATGTCATATTCGAGGCGTTCGCACAGGCCGACTCTTCCACCACCCGACGCTTCGGAGGGACCGGGCTGGGACTGGCCATAAGCAGCCAGCTCGCCGGATTGATGAACGGACGCATATGGTTTGACAGTGTGCCGGGCCAGGGTTCCACTTTCTACTTCGAGGCGCCTTTCGGTGTCTTTGTCAGAGCCGCTGCGACCGGTAAGGGCGGTCAGGCAACACTGTCTACCTGCCGTGCGCTGCTGTTCAGCCGGGGACCTGACGACGGGTCCACCCTGGCGACGGTCGTCTCCCGGGCCGGGGGGACGGTTCAAACGGTAGCCAGCGCTGCCGTCGCGTTGGAGTCTTTGCTCCTCGCCGCCCGTAGTGAGGCCCCTTTCCAGCTGTTGGGCATAGATGAAAGCGTATCTGCGGAGGAGGGATTCGCTCTCGCCGCAGAGGCCAGGTCACAAGTGGCGCAACCGGATTTGCGCATAGTTTTGACGGTGTCGGCAGGAGAACGGGGACATGCCTCTCGGTGTGCCGGCGCTGGGGTAGATGCATATCTGGCACGCCCCTTCGACGCCGACCTGATGGAAGAAATCCTGGCCGAAGCCCTCCTGCGGGAAGGAGGGTGGGATGTACACACGCCCTTGGTGACAAGATACTCGGTTGGCTCAGCCCACGTGCCTCTCAATGTTCTTCTGGTCGAGGACAATGAAACCAATCGGCTGGCGACCAGCCTGCAATTGCAGAACGCCGGCCATCAGGTGGACACCGCTAGCGACGGTCGAGAAGCAGTCGAGGCCGTACAAAAGGTCAAGTACGACGTGGTCTTGATGGACCTGCAGATGCCTGTGATGGGTGGGCTGGAGGCCACCACATCGATTCGTAAGCGAGAGCAACAGTTGGGCTTGCCTCGCACTCGAATCGTCGCCCTCACGGCGCACGCGAGCGATGAAGACCGCGCCGTATGCGCGGAAACGGGAATGGATGGCTATCTCACCAAACCGGTGCGCAAGGACCTCCTGTTGAACGTCCTGCAGGAGACCCACGGTACATTTGCGCAAGCAGACGGGGCATTGGAACAGCAAGATGGCCTGGCCGAAAGTACGGCACCGGGCCATCCCCTCGACTTGAACCAGGCCAGGCTCAACGTCGATGGCGATGAGGCGCTGCTGTTGGAACTTGTGGAGTCCTTACGAGTCCAGGCGGCCCAGGTTGTATCGGAACTCCCGAGTCTTTTCACCGCCGGCGAGGTGGAAAAAGCGGTCCGCCTCTCTCAATCGCTCAAGGGATCGGCGCTGAACCTGGCGGCCGGCGGTCTGGCCGACAGAGCTGAGGCTGTCGTCAAGACTGGACGGACCGGAGAGCTTGACTCAATTGCTGACCTGGTGGAACAACTGGCGGATGAGGTGTCCCGTCTGCAGCGGTATCTGGATGAAAACCTGCCGCCGGCCTGACCCTACCCGTAAGGATGCAACCGCTCGGAAAATTCACGCAGGATGGTAAACGTCGGCCCATCGAAGCCGCCTTCGACGATGGCCATTATCCCAAAACATATGCATCCACCGATCAGCGCGGCGAGGGGGAGGCGGATGAACAGTTCCCAATTCTTACGGCCGGGGGACCATTCCTCTTTGTCGAGAATCTTGAACACCAGGTAAGTGTAGGGGAGAAACGCGCCGAACCAGGCCGCGAAGTTGATTATGGGCACACCAAGGAACGCCGGAGGCAGCAGCTCGTTCCACTGCCAGAAGACACCGGACATTGACGCCAGCGGGTCGAGTTGCGCGTCCATGAGGAGGGCGGCCAGCGTGGCCGCCACAGCGCGGCGCCAGACGGTCTTCTTGAGCCAAGGGATCCAATCTGCCAACTGCTGGACGATGGCCACGGTGACGTAGAACACCACGCACCAGCCGAGCATAGTGCACAGCGGTGCAGGCAGCGGGCCCAGATACAGGCGGAAACTGGGCTCAAAGAAGAAGCGCATGAAGATACCGGTGTTCTCCAGTATGAGGCCGTACGCAAAAGTCACCCCGAAAAAGAGGACCAGTGCGTGCCAGCCGCGGGTCCAGACGAGGTGGACAACCAGCAGGGCAACCCAGACAAACTGAGAGATTTCAAACACCCAGGTAAGCTGGTCGTGGCTGAGCACTTTGGGCTGGTGAAACAGGATCGCGGCTGCGGGCACTCCAAACAGCACCGCGGCCAGCCCCCCCCAGGACTTCCAGTCGGGCGCCAACCGTTTCGACCGGTAGAGGCGCAACACCAGAAACAGCGCGAGAATGGTCAGCGGGAACAGAAACGTTGCGGCAAACCAGAATCTCGACATACCCAGCGCCTCGAAGCCGGCGTCCGGATAGTTGGCCAGAGCCAGGTGCAGCAGGCCAACTGCTTCGAGATAAAGAAACCACAGGGGCAGGTAGAGCTTGAACTCCCTCTTCAGACTTTCCGGTGACAACAGCGGTACGGCCAACTCGGTCATGGGCGAACTCCCTCCAGACGCACCGGACTATTCTACCGTTTGAGGCCGTCAGGTCAACAGATACCATCACCACAATCGCCGGACAGCGAAGGCCCGTCCGGAGCCTGACCTGGTTGATGTGCTTGTAGTTGAACGGTCTGTAGTTGTTGTCGGGTGTTGGGACCCGATGTGGCACATTTTTCTTTGCAGAGGCCGATATTTTTTCGGAAGGGGTTGTCCTCCTTCGCCAAGGCTACGGCGGATTTTGGTGCCCAGCATACGGATTTGTGACTTATGAAATGAGCAGGACCAATGTGCTTGGAAACGTTAATCCGCCGTAGCACCTCCTGCTTGATGGAGGAGGTGCGAAGGAGGACAACCCTGTACATACCTCATCGGCCGTTGTAGAAACATCCTGGTTAGAACCGCCGACACCGGCGGTTCCACGTCCACCAGCCCAGGTCGGCCGAACGGGGAGCCGGTCCGGTGGCTAGGGAACTGACATCCCGGCGGCTTTGCGCCACATTTGTTCCGCCTGCTGCATCGTCCAGCCGAACTGCTTCTGCAAGGCCGCGGGGAGGTCCGTGGCCCGGTACAGCTTCTTCACCTTCTTCACGCCGCCCTCTTTCAACAGGAACTTAACGAAAGAGCCGGAAACGGCATAGCTCACTTCCATATCGTGCTGCCACCAGGCCTGCCCCAGCATGGCACTTAGTTTGATACCCGGCTCCTTGTCGCTAATCGCCTTGCGGGCTCGGGCGTGACGATCCGTGCCGGACAGGTCCATGGCCACCGCAATCCCCTCTCCGAGAAGGGCCTCGGCAGGCTCTCCCCAGGCGCGGTGGGTGATGGAATGGGTCATTTCGTGACCGGTGGATTGCCGCTCACCGCGGGATGCGAAGAACGAATGCACCTCTTGTGCATCCCCGATGTGGAAGCCGAAGTTACGCCGCGTGTATTTGTAAATAGCTTGATTGGAAGGGTAAAAAAAACAGTTGATCGGTTGTTTACCCGCGTCGATTCCCAAGGCATCGAGGATCTTTGCCTGACCGGCGGAGTACGTCCAGGCCAGCCACTCCAGTTCCTTGGCCGCGGCTGTCCCGGGAGGCGCCAGCGCGACGATTCCTTTGGCCTCATGACGCTCCCATTTGTCGTACTCAACCGTATCGTCCAGTCCGTCGAACTGCACGGTGCCGGCAATTTGGATCCCCTTCATGATCAGCGACGAGCACTCTTTGCCCGCCTGAGCGCACGCGGTGTAGATGAGCAGGCCGTAACGGTGGTGATGCAGCACCTTGCCGATGCCGTCCACGCCGTTCAGATGGTACTTGAGCGCGCCCGAAGGTGAGACGTGCAGTTTCGCCCCCTGTTTCTTGAGGTATTTGACAAACGATGCAGACACGTCTTTCGAGACCGGAGTTTTCACCTGAAAGGCGAAAACGAGGTCGAGGCCCTGTTTGGGCGACCACACCTTTTCGCTCCCTCTCAGACGTACGTTCCACGTCGTGGGGACGCAGAACGAGTACGCGCCGTCCTGCTCCCAATGCAGCTTCTCACCTTTCGAGCAACGAGCGGCCTCTTGCGCCGCCGCAGGCCCGGCGGAGAGGAGTATGAGGCTCGCTGCGATCAAAGTCATTCCCTGCCTGCATCTGCTCATGGCCTACTCTCCCGTCGAATGAGGACGATTCCGAGAGTAACCGCACGGATTCCGTTTTCCAAGAAACATTCGACCTCAATCACAGAGCCGCCGATCCTCACCACAATCGACGGGCAGCGAAGGCTCGCCCGGAGCCAGACTTCAGGTAGCTTTCGAAGGCCTCGGCTTTCTCGGGTTCCTTGAACCAGACCGCGACCACCAGCCGCCACGGCACCCATGGGCTGGTGTGCCAGGATTGCTGGGAGTTGTGTTGGGCAACGCGACGGCGAAGGTCCTCGGTAATGCCGACATACCGTTTTTCAGGAGTCTTCTCGCTTTGGATCAGATAGACATACATGCGTGCCTCCTAGTTTGATGTGCTTGTAGTGTTGGGGTCTGTATTACTTATCGGGTGTTGGGACCCGATGTGGCACATTTTTCTTTGCAGAGGCCGATATTTTTTCGGAAGGGGTTGTCCTCCTTCGCCAAGGCTACGGCGGATTTTGGTGCCCAGCATACGGATTTGTGACTTATGAAATGAGCAGGACCAATGTGCTTGGAAACGTTAATCCGCCGTAGCACCTCCTGCTTGATGGAGGAGGAGCGAAGGAGGACAACCCTGTACATACCTCACCGGCCGTCGCAACAACGTCCTGTCATTTCAGGTACCTATACCAACGGTTCCACGTCCACCGGCCAAGATCGACGATGAACGGCGCCAGCAGGAACGAAAGTCCTGCCGAGAAAATGGTGTCGGTGAGATAGTGTGCGCCGTTGAGGATGCGGCCGTAGGCAACGGTTACGCCCCAGGCGATGACAAGCAGGCAGAGTAATGCCGCCGCGGCTTTGCGCCCCTCCCGGGCCAGGAGAAAAACCAGGGGCGAACAGACGAACGCCGTGGCCACGTGTCCCGAAGGAAACGACTCTCCGGCCAACGGTTTGCCCGGTTGGTAGAACAGGGTGAACCTGGACCAGTCCCCCCCCAGTTCGACGAAACGCTGGCGGCCCCAGAGCAGCTTGATCGATGTCGTGATGAACAAGGAGTGAAGCAAAGCCATGACCAGAAGGGTCACCGCGGCCACCTGGACCAGGTCCGACGTGTTCCTCCTCAGCCGCGGCACCATGAGGACGGCAAGGGCCGCAACGTACAGTACCCCGCTGGGGGTGGTACCCCACAGCCAGATAAACCTGCCGAACCCGTTCTTCGGGTCGGCTATCGCCTGTGACAACTCAAGGTCATAGGGAGAGGCAAGGAAGAGGGCGGCGGCCCACACGGCAAAAGTAAGGCACCAGAGCGTCCGGAATCGGGTAGCGCGCGCCGGCGGCGAGAGATCGGTCATCGACACCGCCGTCGAATCGCGAGGAGAAGCAACGGCAGGAGCAGCAACACCGCGGCGCCCGGTGCGCCACGGCCCGTGGCGCACCCCGTGGTTTCTTTCGAATCGGTGAACTGGTTTCCGCCCACGTTGTGCCCACCGTTGTTCCAATCCCCTGTCCCTTCCTCCTCACCAGGCTCCAGTTGCCCCCGGTAGGGGTCGCCTTCGCCCCGAGGTTCGGTGGGATCCACGACTTCCACTTCCGTATCGACGCACTGGCCCGCGGTGCAAACCGCATTTTCGGAACAGCCGCCGCAGTCGCCGCCACAGCCGTCGGAGCCGCATTCGATGCCGCGGCACAGGTCCAACACGCACACCGCGCCCACGCACGCCTGCCCGCATCCGCACGGGCAGTCGACGGGACAGGAGGAGCAATCCTCGCCGCCAACTACATTGCAGGCGCCATCACCGCACGCGGGGTCAGATACACACACCGCGCTCTGGCAGGCGTTGCCGGGCGGACAGACCCCGCAGGAGCCCCAGCAGCCGTCGTAGCCGCACTGCGCACCCTCGCAATAGGCTTCGCACACGTCCGCAGGTACGTACCCGATAGTGAGGTCGTACTGGCCCGCCTGTACCCCACCCTGGCCATCGGACCAGGAGTCCGCGATGAGCCAGTAGATTCCGGGATTAACGGTGGCCTGGATGCCGATGTCCCCGCGCACTATGCACGCAGAGGAAGCAGGGTCGCTCAGCAGGTGCAAATCTATGTCCACCCCTTCCGCATCCGCGACAGTAGCGGTGATGGTGCCCTGGGCGCCGAGATTCATCCAGTAGACAACTTCGGGGCCGGCCTCACCCTTCGAAGGGTCGCAGGAATAGCTGCTGAAAACCGACACGCTTTCAGAGGTGTCCCCGTGATGGTAGTAGGGGAACGAGTCTACGATGTACGGCTTCTGGAGGGTGCCGGTAATGTCGGGAGGGGGTTGAACCTCGTCGGGTTGAAACGTGACGTCCAGGGAGTAGGGCCCGGAATAGATGATGCCGCCGCTGTCGGTCCAGGAATCCAGAGCCAGCCAATAGTCGCCGGCGGCCAACTGTGCGGTAACCGTGATGTCATTGCGGTCGATGCATGAAGCCGCACTGGGAGACGATAGCAGATGGACATCGATGTCCACCCCTGTGCCGTCGCTCACCGTGGCAGTGAGTTTTCCACTCACAGTGAGATTGAACCGGTAGATGATCTCGGGCCCGGCCTCCCCGGTGCCGGGAGAGCATGAGTAGGCGTCGAACTGCTTGCTGGTGCTAAGCTTCGTATTCGCTTCGTGATGAAAGGGGAAAGAGTTGATCCAGATGGGATTGTCGACGGTGCCGTCGCTCATCATCTCCACCGGCTCAGCGTCAAAGCCGTCGTATCGGATCGACTTGTATCCGGATAGGTAGCCCCAGGTGGCCGCGGTGTTGAGCCGCACCTTGGACGCAGACCCTGAAGCCTCGTAGAAGATGGGGCCGCCGTCCGCGGCATAATCGTACCACAGCACGATGTGGCTGCTCGCCTTGTTGTATGCGTCTCCGGGCAGAACATCAGCCTTGGCAATTTCGTGACTCACAGTATGTATGGTCGCTGTGCCCTTCTTGCCGGTCAACTCCCAGCAACGGCTCACGTAACCGGAACAATCGAGGCCGGTTGTGCATGAGAGCACCCCGTGCCACGAGTGACTGCCCGCCCCATATCCGTCAGCCAGCTTCTGGTCGTACTGCGCCAGAGAGTCGAACCCGCCCCAGTCGTAGGCGACGCCGACATAGGTTCCGGGTCCGTAGTCGCTGGTGTAGCCACCGCTGCACCAGGCAGTTTTGTTGGCGTTGGTCGCAGTCCAGGAGTGATCGGCAAACGCTTTGGCGTGGGCGAGAATGGCGTTGGAGCCGATGGCCCATGCCGAATGGGCTGCGAGGAGAACACAGACCCCAGCGGCCAGACTGAGCACCCTTGCCCTCATGGCGCCACCACCTTGCCGGCAGCGACACGGTAGATGGCCAAGCCGTCCGGAAGAGTCCGCATCACAAACACAACGCCGTCAGGTGCTACCGCGGAAGGCCGGTAAACCGGCGCAACATCGTTCCTGGGCCAGGCAAAAGACTGAACCGTCTTGCCGGACCGATCAATTCTGAGCACCTTCGCATGCACGGCGTCTCCGTCGTCAGGCATCCACTCCACCAGCACGTCAACCCGGTCCTCACCGGTGCGGGCCAGCGGCAGCACCATCCCCCGGCCCGGCGGCGTGGAGATTTCGAATCGTTCTGCCCGGGAGTCCTTAAAACTTGCGGGCCGGTCCCACGGCCAGACCCACACGACAGCCTTTCCCGACACCTCTCGTTTCGCCCAGGCATGGGCGGGAGAACCGGCCAGGGGCAACGCCCGTTTACCGGGCAAAGTCGCGGCTTCCAACAACGGCACCGCAGAACCGTCTACCAGCCCCAACCACAGAACGCCGCGATGGTCCCAGGCGATACGACGGGGACGCTCCTTCGGGCCCAACATCTCCTCGGCCCACTGGCCGTCCGCGGTGCGCCACAGCACCCGGTCCAACCGTTCGCTCAACAGGGCAACCTGCCCGTCGGGTCCTACCGCCAGATCCAAAGCTGCAACGGGAACGGATTCTGCGGCAACTGCCCCATCGGGTCCAACACGCAAAACGCGTTTGGCAGCCGTGTCCGCGATCATCAGCGAGTCCCCGTCCGCCGCGATGGCAGCAGGTCCCACGGCCTGCAGCTCCGGCCCCCCAGGGCGGAGAGACGGCCCGGAACCACCGTCAGTCCACGGCAGCAACAGCCAGGGTTCAGGCTGCTCTGCAGCCGCGGTCATCGGAACAAGTAGTAGAAGAAGGAAGCTCAAGACTCGAATCATGTCAATACTCCTGCACACCACAACAGTGTACGTGGAGCGCACCTTCGCTGCAATGGATTTCGTGGAGGCCTGTCCTGCGCACCGCAGGCCCCTCACTCGCTTTCGGGGTACTGCTCCGTTCCGAGGCGCACCGCAGGCCCCTCACTCGCTTTCGGGGTACTGTTGACTATTGGGGTTGCTTGTCGAGTACGTACACCTTGCCGCTGCTACCGTAGTCCCAACTTCCCATATACAGCTTGCCGTCAAACACGGTGAGGTCCCAGATCGCGGTTTCGCCGAACTGGCAGATCTTCTTCCACTCGTCATAGCCGTCGGGGGACATCCACAAGGTGGACGGACCGCTTTCATTCTTCCAGCCGTTGGAAGTGGAGAAATAGAGGGCGCCGTCAAGATCCTGAACGTTGGTCACGTATTTTTGTGCGCCGGAATGGATCTTGTCGAACTGATTCCCGTCAAAACGCCACAACCCACGTTCGCCGTTGACGTTGAAATTGGTGCTGCCAAGCCAAAGATACCCTTCCCAGACATGGCCCCGGAAGTAGCGGTTCGCGACCTGCGATTTGGTCCAGTTGGCGCCGTCGTTGGACTTGAGCATCTGCCCCTGGTTGTTCTGCACTGCGAACGCATAGATGTGGTTCTTGTACGCGACAATTTCTCGGAGGTAGAGGCTGTCCCCCCCGCTATCGTACACCGTCGTCCACGAATTCCCGTCTTTACGCAGAATTCGGCCGTGGTCCTCCTGGGAATTGCGGTAGTTCACGGCATAGAGTTTGTCCGCAAACACCGCCATTGCGCAGCCGATGGAGCCGTTCTCGCCGTCGTACACTTTCTCCCAATTGGCCCCGTCCGCGGAGCGGAAG
The DNA here is from genome assembly GCA_964626565.1 of uncultured Myxococcales bacterium. Classification (GTDB taxonomy): domain Bacteria; phylum Myxococcota_A; class UBA9042; order CAIXZC01; family CAIXZC01; genus CAZVFX01. Next base: position 7,903 of record CAZVFX010000093.1, on the reverse strand, counting down.
ATGTCGCCACTACTCTCGGTGTTTGCGTAAAGCTGCCCCTTGAACACCTCCATGGCGCACACCGATTCACTGATTCCCTTCAGGCCCGGGGAGGTCAAGCCCCAGGGAGGATAGCTGAAGAGCATGCTTTTGCCTTCATGCCCATAACCGAACTGGCCCGCGTACAGTTTGCCCGAGAACTCAGCCAGGTAGAAGAAGCCGTCGGAATACGAATCACCGATAGGAGTGCAGGCGTACGAGAATGAGGTCGACTGGCACAAACCGGCCACGCACTTCTTACCCTCCGCACACTGTCCGCAGGAGCCTCCGCACGCGTCGTCGCCGCACTCCTTGCCGTCACAGTTGATAAAGACGCAAGTGTCCCAGTCGCACATTTCGCCGCACCCGCAGGTGCAGTCGAAAGGGCAGTTGCCGCAGTTCTCGCCCGCATCCGGAGCACAGATTCCATCGCCGCAAGAGGTCCGGTTACTGCCGATTTCCACCTCGATAATCAGATCGTTCGTGAGTGGAAATCCGGGGTCCTCGTCTACGTCCGCCAGCCGCAACTCAGAGATGGTCTCAGGCTCGCCGCCTGCAGAGCGGTCGCCGGCTGTGGAGAGTTCCGGACTCACCGCGGCGACATCCTTCCGCCCCGCCTCGTTTCCTGCACATGTCGTCAAGAGAATCGTTACAAACGCGCCCGCCAAGACACGACTCACTGTTTTCACTCTCTTCCTCCGGCTGGTCCCGTCTGCTCCGAGTGTACGGCATGGAAGGTGGAAAAACAAACGACCTCGACCTCCCCTTTTTTTTTCATAAAAGTCCGGTTTCGCTTGACTAAGGGTTTTTAACCAAGTAAGGCAGCATAGAGCAGCGGACACTGATGTTTGTTGCTTCAGGTTATTTGTCTATTGTGGAGAAGAAGATGGCTAAAGGAACAGTGAAGTGGTTTAATGAGTCGAAGGGTTTCGGATTTATCGCATGTGAGGACGGCACCGACGTATTCGTGCATTTCTCGGCAATCCAGGGCGACGGTTTCAAGACGCTGCAGGAAGGTGAGCCCGTAACATTCGAAGTTGAGATGGGACCGAAGGGGCCGAAGGCCGCAAACGTCACCAGAGACTAATCTAAGAGACTAGTCAACAAAACATTTCGAGCCGGTAGAGCCAACATGTGAGAGCGTCGCCAGTCGATGCCCTCGGCTTTTCCGGCTCGATCTGTTTTCACCCGCCCAAGAACTGATTGCCGCACAGGAGCAACACATGCCCCTGCCCCCGCTGAAAGACCCGGGCGAAGCAACCTCGAAGCTCAAAGGCAACCTGCTCGGCCTCGTCTTTGCCGGCCTTCTGTTTCCGGCACTGCTGGTGCTCAACGTGGCTCAGACCCTGAGCCTCGTACTGTTGCCTCTATCGCGAAACACATTCAGAAAGACCAACAGGTTTTTTGCAGACACCTGGTGGGGGTGGTGTGTGAAACTGGCTCGGCGGCTCCATGGGGTTCAGGTGCTCATCACCGGCGACGACGTGCCCCAAGGCGAAAACGCCATCGTTGTGGCCAACCACCAGCAAATGGCAGACATCCCCGTACTGTTCGAACTGGCATGGCGAAAACAGCGCCTGGGCGACCTCAAATGGTACGTTAAGGACGTGTTAAAATACGCACCCGGAATCGGCTGGGGCATGCTCTTCCTAGACTGTCTCTTCATCAAGCGCAACTGGACCGAAGACAAGGGCTACATAGACCGGGTGTTCAGCAGGATCCTCGAAGACAAAGTGCCCGTCTGGGTGGTCTCCTTTGCCGAAGGCACCCGCTCCACTCCCTCCAAGCTGGAAGGCAGCCGTAAGTACGCCCGGCAGAAAGGACTGCCCGAACTGGAGCACGTACTCCTTCCCCGCACCAAAGGTTTCGTCGCCACATTCCTCGCCCTGAGGGACCACGTAGACGCGGTCTACGACGTAACCATCGGCTATGAGGACGGCTTCCCCACTCTTACTCAGTGGTGCAAAGGCTACGTGCCGAAAACCTACCTCCACGTCCGGCGGTTCCCTTCCGCGGACCTGCCCGAATCCGACAAGGAATTGACCGCCTGGCTCGTTGAACGCTTCCGGGAAAAAGACGATCTGCTGGAACAATACTACAATAGCGGAGAATTCTTGTTGACTGCCGCGCCGAAATCGCACTAACGTTGGCCCCGGAATCGCGACGCACTCGGTAACAACAGGAGAGCCAAATGAAACCGAACAAACCTGATGTCCCAAGGGCAACCGCCTGGCTGCTGGGGTTGTGCCTTGCGCTGATGGGCCCGCAAATTGCCTTCGCCGATGAAGAGAAAACAACCGGACCGCTCGAGAAATTCACCAAGAGCGACAAGATCACCCTGGAGAACAAGGCATACTTCAGGTACTGGTACGACGTGCAGGATTCGGCTGTCCAGGGCGACGGCGAAGACGAGCCCCACGCCAACTCTTTTGAACTGTGGCGGTACTACTTCGGCGTCAAAGCGCAGGTGACTCCCTGGCTCAAGGCCCGGTTCACCGCGGACGTCGGGGCTGACAAATCACAGACCTCGGCGGAGGCGGACGACGGCCACACCCACAAAACCCCGGGAGACCCCAGATACGGGCTTTTTGCCAAATACGCCTGGTTCGAGGCCAAGCTTTCAGACAGCCTGTTCCTGAAGGCCGGCATCATCGAGAATCCCTACCACGCCTTCACCGATAAATTGTGGGGCTACCGATACGTGTTCAAGAACCTCGGCGACGAAGAGAAACTGTGGAACAGCGCGGACCCCGGAGTCCACCTGCGCTGGGCGCTCCCCTCTTCACTGGGTAACCTGGTCATCGGCGTGGTCAACGGCTCCGGCTACAAGAAGGCCGGGGACACGGACGACCTCAAGAACCTGTGGCTGCAAGCCTGGTTGCATCCGCTAAAGCCCATGGGCGGATTCGGCGAGCGAATCATGATCGGAGCCTACCTCGACTACACCCTGGCCTCCAGTGACAACGTGGACAAACGCATCCTGTATTCCGGACTGGCGGGGTACAAGGACGACATGGTGACCGTGGCCTACCAGCTCATAGGCCAGCAGGTCGATGCAGCCGGGGCAGACGATAGCATCAGCGGCCTCGGTCACGGCGCATATTTGAGGCTCGACACGCCCTGGAAAGTGGGCGTTCTCGGACGATTCGCCATGTGGGACGTCGACACCTCGTCAGAGGCCAACCACGCGAAGCAGCAGTTTGTGGGAGGCCTCAGCTACACTCCAGTCTCTTTGCTCTCCATGGCCGTCTCCGGTGTCCATACATCCTGGTCGGACGTCGACGGCGACCCGCTGGAAGAAGAGATCAAGGTGCTGCTGAGCACGCAGTTGAAATTCTAGTCTACTTCGGCATCTCGTCCAGGCCGTCCCCCATGGGCAGCCCCAGTTTCCCATCAACTTCCTGCTGCAACTTCAAGTTCAGGTACCAGAAGTAGAAGTACAGAATAGGATCCCGCGCCCTGGTGAGAACCGCCCCGCTCCGGCGTAGAATGTTCGGGAAGGAGTAAAAAATCTTGCGGGCGCGGCGGCATTCGGCGGTAAGTTGCTTGGGCGTGAACGACGCGGGCGTAAACGTGATGTCGCCGTACCGGTAGTCAGAATCCAGCCACCACTTGTCCCGGATGATTTTTCCCTCCCCCAACAAGCGAGCATAGATATCGGTACCGGGCAAGGTTAGCAGGTGGTTGAACGCGGCAAAGAAGAACTTGTGCTTCATCGCAAATTCGACGGTGCGATCGTACAACTCACGGCTGTCGTGATCGAAACCGAACACAAAGGTCGCATATATGCTCAGGCCCGCGGCATGGATCTTCTCGGTCAGTTCGTCCATTTCGCCCAATTTAGCAGACCACCCTTTTTGCATCTGGTCGAGGTTGCCTTCGTTGAGCGACTCGTACCCGATCAGAATCACCGCACACCCGCTCTTCCGCATCCAGTAGAGCAAGTCATCATTGCGAGCCATGGTCAAAGTCCCCTGCCCGGTCCATTTGATCTTCAGCGGCGTCAGCGCCTTGAAAAGGTCAACCGCATACTTGTGGTCAGCGACAATGTTATCATCGGCAAAGAAAAACAGGTCTTTGCCCTGCTTCTGCGCCTGCTCGATATCACGGACAACGTCTTCAATCGGCTTCCGGTGGTACTTCGCCTTGTGAAACGCGGTGATGGCGCAGAACTCACACTTGTGATTACACCCGCGCCCCGTCTCAACCACCCCCATCCTCGAGTATTTTTTACCCGAGAAGATAGAGCGGTCAGGAAGTAGAGATGAGAAGCTGGCTCCGCCCATGTACTTCTCACCCAACCGGTCATGACGATAGTCGTCAATCATGCGGGCCCAGACACCCTCGGCGTTGCCGACGAGAATACTGTCCGCGTGCTGGGAAGCTTCGTCAGGATTGAGGGTCGTGTGATAGCCGCCTAAGACCACGGTAACGCCCCGCGCCCGAAAACGATCCGCAATCATGTAGGCCCGGCGCGCAGTATAGATTTCTACGCTGATAGCCACGAGATCGGTTTGGGTGTCAAAATCCACCAGTTCGATGCGGTCGTCGAAAAACTCCGTCTCGACATCGTCAGGAGTGAGGGTCTTAAGTGTCGAAATAGTCAGCGGCTCCATGGTCTGCCAGGTCTTGATGTACCTGCTACCCGGTTTCTTCCCGATGGCCGGCAGTATGAAGGTCACTTTCATCCGCTACTCCTGTCAGCCAACGATTAGAACATCGAGCGAAACAGAAGTCAAAGGCGAGGCTCTAAAAACCAAAGCCGAAGTGGCGGGTGCGAACCATCTCTTCGAGGTAGTCGTCGATTTCCGGGTCGCTGCGCTTCCACAAGCCCAGGCGGATCCCCTTCAAAGCCCGCGCCAGCGCGGCGTACTTCGCCTCCTCGGCCAGCATGGACGCCCGGGTACCCAACGACGGCCGGGAAGGCCACTCGGTACGGTAGGGAACAGCTTCCTCACCGGAGCCGTTCTTGAAGTAAGTGTACCTCTTGAACGGCTCTTCCTTCGGATGACGGTTGGAAGGATCGAAGAACTCGCGAAAACGCTCTACTACCGCCAGTCCCTCGATAGTGCGGCCCATTGCCTCCATGATCGGCGTCGGCTCCCCGATCAGCTTCCGGTAGCGCTCGTCCGCCTTGCGCACCCGGCGACGCACGATCCCGTTGGGAGCATACCGCTCCATTGCGTACACCAGCGGCCAGATCATCGCGCACTGCCGCTTGTAGAATAACGCTTTGTGGCGACGCATCAAGGGATTCGACGAGTTCAAGCAGTACTGATACCCGTTCAGCTCCACCTCCAGCCGCCTCAGCATAGACGAACCCCAGGTGCGATAGAGCAGCTCGTAACCGTCCTCGGTGAGATTGAGCGTCTCGTGCATCTCAAGCTTGGTGTTTCGCTGCGCACCACTCCAGAAGTGAACGTCTTCCCACGGCACTTCCGACACCCTGCCCTCTTCCTTCAGACGCTCCCACAACTCCGTTCCCGGGAAGGGGGAAAGACGGGTAAGTTGTTGGTAGGTCGGCTGCAGAGACACAAAGTAGTTGAGATCCTCGTACATGTTGGAATGGTCGTGAAAATCCCAGCCGCAGATCCAGGCGCCGATAGTCCGAATGCCCATGTGGTGAAGGCGGGCAAACACCTCCCTGGCATCCACCTCGTCCCGCTTGTCATATCCGTTCTCACCCGCAAATTTCGATTCTACTCCGATGAACACAACCCCCAAACCCATCTCGGCAATGGCGTCCCAACCGTATTTGCGCGCGAACTTCCCTATATGATCAATGGATCCGAACCCGAACCAGTCCAGCGACTCCACGACGTCCGGATTACCCTGCCAGTACTTGCCTACTTCCGCCAGGTATTCCGGATAACGAAAGTGGTCTTCTTCCACCACAAAGACCTGCCTCACCCCTTGAAAATGGCGATGGTACAACGCGATGTTGTCCACCAATTCCTCTGGCGAAAGCATCTGGATGCGCTTGCGGTCGTACAACGCAGTGGTGGCGCAGAAATCGCACCCGCCGGGACAGCCCAGACCCGACACGAGAAAGGCCACAGCACCCTTGGGATAACGGGTGATGAAGCGGGGAGAACCGCCCGCTTTGGGCATCAGCTTCTGCTGGATCGGTCGGTCGGTCGCTTCACCTAAGAACCGCCGCAGAAATCGCACGCCCTCCCCATGAACCACCTCGTCCACATATCGCTTCTGGGTTTCCTCGTCGTACTGGGCAGTAAATGCCTGCCCGGCGTAGGACCCCAACAGGATCTTCGTCGCAGGCGAACGCTTCCGCACGTACTCGCACATCTTCAACACCTGATCCAGGTGCACCGGCAGCGCACTAATGCCCAAGACCGGATAGCCGCGATCGATCTCCGCCGTGAAATCCTCCCAACGCGGATACTCCAGCACTACCGACGGCGCCTCCACATTCTGAGCCAGGATATGATTGGCGAAACAGTGGGTATGGGAAACCAGCGAAAACATCTCGTCGCCCTTGGTGAAACGCTGCCCCGTGGCGTCGGTCAACGAATCGTTGGCCGGCAGCGTGGGGTAAGGGTAAGTGGGTGTGGTCAACAATAGCCCGTTGTTGTTCATGAGCGTCTCCTCTTCTTCCGATTTCGCTTCTTGCCCGGCAGCACCTGCAGCTTCGTGGCGTGCTCGGCAAGGAAAGAGATCATGTGTGAGCTGAACTCGGCAGGCCTCTCCTCCTGCCAATAGTGCCCGCAGAACGGAACCAACTCAAAACGCTTCGCCCCGGGAATGTCCTCGAACAGCTTTCTTCCCCAGGACGGAGAAATGTAGGCGTCGTCCGCAGCCCAGAGAATCAAAGTGGGCGCCTGGAAACGCTTCAAACCCTCCACCGACTGCACCGTGTACCGGCAGTGACCTGCTTTGAGAAAGGAAATGAAGCCCTCCCGGGCCTCAGAAGAAGCCCTGAGCGGCCTGAGATACTCCAGAATCGCCTCGTCATCCAGGCGCTCCGGATGAAAGACGCCCTTCCTGAAGGCAGAATGGCGAATCCGGGTCTCCCACCACTCAATGAACCCGGTCCGGCCGGCCAACTCGATGAGCCCGGGAAGACGAGCCGCCGACTGGTAACGCGAAATCACCGGCACAGGCCAGTTGTCGTAACAGACACAATCGGTCAGCACCAGGGAAACGAGTCGCTCCGGAAAAAAGGACGCAATCACTTGCCCGGCCGCTCCTCCCTGGTCGTGGGCCACCAGGCTGAACCGCGCGTGACCCTGCGCCTGCATAAACTCCACCAACATCTCGGCCTGGGACGCCATGTCGTACCGCCCCGGGTCGGACGTACAACGGCTGTCACCCAGCCCCATGAGGTCCGGGGCAAAGCAATGGTAATCCCCCGACATAAAGGACATCACGTGCCGCCACAGATATCCCGAAGTGGGAATTCCGTGCACGAACAGCACGGGCGGCTTGCCCCTTTCTCCCATCTCGAGATATGCAATGTTCCCATTTGACAACCCAATTCGCTGCTTCTTTTCCTGCTGAATCATGTCGAGTCCCCCTGTACCAGTCCCCATTCTCGTCGAGAAACCGTCACCACGAGAAAGACCCTACCACAGCGGAAGGCATAAATCAACCTACCGGTCGATTGTTTTTATGTTCGGGCATGGAATACGGGACGAACGTCGTGCGCCTTGGCCGGAAGAGGCTTACTTGGGGCTAGAGCTTCTTGATCGATGAACAGTGCAGGGCGAGACCGGCAAATCCCACCTTGTCACTCACGTAGTGAGCCTTCACGCCCGTCGCGATCTTGCCGCTGGGGCAGGAGATCTTGTCCTGCCACTCTTTGCAGTTGTTGAGTTCTTTCTTGTTGGGGCTGGAATCCGCCACCAGGGTTCCGTCAGCCTTGAGG
>CAZVFX010000092.1:0-28180 GCA_964626565.1 uncultured Myxococcales bacterium | reverse complement strand
AATGTGGGAGAAGGCAGAGGAGCGCAGTAAGTCGTTGACTCTACAGGAGTAATCGAGGGTGGGTGGGATCGGCCAGGGCTCATAAAGAATTCACCCTGAGAGCCGCCGCCCTGGCGGCAAGTCGAAGGGCTGGTGATCGAGCACCACTCCCGGTCGTCATCTCAGTTGCCTTTCAACCGACGCCTCTCCTTCAGGCCAGGAGATTCATCTCCCGGCGGATGGCGTCGAACTCGGCAGAGTAGGCCGCACCTTCCCCCGGGCGCAGGTCGAGCGTGGTTTCGACTACATCCCCCTTCCCTCGATGGGCGGTCAGGATCCGGTACGTTGGCTGTCCATCCGGGAAGGGCCGCACATTCACGAGTCGACGTAAGCCCAGCCCAGCGGTCTCAAACGCGGCCTCGGCCCGCTCCCGGCCGAGCCCGTCCATCAAGATCACCACCAATCCCGAGGCCGAGAGATGCCTGGCCGCGGTCGCAATGTAGTCAGAGACACCCCCGCGCAGTTCGAACCTCCCGGCGGCTCGCAGTGGATCCTGCGGCATGGTGCCCGCACCCATGGGCATGAACGGTGGCGCACCGGTGATGAGGTCGAAGGGTTCCTCCCCTGCGAGCACTGTCGGGTCCCGGAGGTCGCCCAACCGGGGAGTCCAGCGCTCGGTGAAGCCGTTGAGCAGTCTGTTTCGCACAGCCAGGTCGTGGCTGACCGGCTCGGCCTCCACGCCCACCACCGTGCAGTCGGGTAACCGCTGAAGCAGTAGCAACGCCACCGTGCCCTTGCCACTCCCGAGGTCCAGCACCCGGGAGGCCTGCGGCCTCGCTTGCGCTGCGGCCCAGGCGAGGAGCGTGTCGTCCGTGGCCGCTCGGTGCCCACGTTGCTTCTGGAGGATACGCAACAGATCGGTGAGGCGATCCAGCGTCTCATCCGGGCCGACCTCTACCTCTCCCACTGTATCCCGGATATTGGACATCTGGTTCCTCCTGACTGTCGGGATCATAACAGAAATCATCGGGGAATCTACTCTGACCACCGCCAGACAACGGGACGGCAGCAAAAAACCTACCGTGAAGCCCGGCACACGTGTACCATGTCTGCTGTATGCAGAGGAGGAAACATGCCGGCACGAGTTGTTCTGATTGGAGTTGCACTGGTCGCGTCGCTGCTTGCTGCTTCATGTGGCAAGAACGCTGGGGCTAAGGATACCGGGGCTGCCCAGGTTGACACAGGGACGGTCTCGCCCGTCGATATTGCCATAGACTCCAGGGAGGTCTCGGTCGACCTGGTCGAGACGGTCGATACTGCGGAGGTGCACGTGCCGCCGCCCGCGGAACACAAAGTACCCATCGGCGAGGCCGAGGACCTCACCTTCCACGTGGGGCCTCATGTGATGCACACAACGCCTACTAGCGTGGCGTTTGTCTGGGAGAGTCTCGAGGAAGGGAGCACCCGCATCGAGTATGGGCTTGATGCAAGCTACGGCAGTCAGGTCGAAGGCGAGCCGGGAACCATGCACGAGGTAGTAGTGTCAGACCTCAAACCGGCTACCATCTATCACTACCGCGCCTGCACCGACGACACATGCACTTCTGATCTGACCTTCTCCTCCGCACCGCTGCCGGGCCAGAAGTTCCGGTTCGCGGTCAGCGGCGACTCACGATCAGACCCGGACGCGCATCGAGCTGTGATCCAGAGCATGATCAAGGAGGAGCCGGCGGTGGTGTTCAACGTAGGCGACATTGTCGACGAAGGCCTGCGCCCGGAGTACAAAGAGCAGCACTTCGACCCGACCCGGCATCTCGGCCACTTTGTGCCACTGTACGTGGCCATCGGAAACCACGAGTGGAAGGAGGCCGACGGTTCTGCAATAAAGGACGTACCCAACTTCCGTGAGTACATGGCCTTCCCCATCGTTCCCGAGCTTTCCATCCATGAGCTCAGCTACAGCTTCACCTTTGGTGACGCCTTCTTCCTTGTCCTCGACAACACCCTCGACGGTGGGCACCTCTTCTTTCCACTTGGCGGAATCGAAATGCCCCTGGCGAAGTGGCTGCGTGAGCAGATCGAATCGAAAGAAGCGGCCGATGCCAAGTGGCGCTTTGCCTTTATGCACTATCCGCCCGGATCACCGTGCCACGAAGAATGGATGAACATCATCGCGACGCGTGATGAAGTGATGCCGTTGCTGCGTGAGAATGGTTTCCACGCCCTGTTCGTGGGCCACGTGCACGATTATGAGCGGCATGACTGGGACGGGTTCCCGGTCATTGTCACCGGTGGTGGCGGTGCGGGTCTGGAAGATGTGACGTTGTGCACATTCCCGCTGCCCGAACTCGTCGAACTTCAGTCCGTGTACCACCACGTAACCGTCGACCTCGGCGATGACGAAGCCCACGTGCGAGCCGTCAACCTCGACGGCGAGGTCTTCGACGAAATCACCATCCCCCAGTAGGTTCCCGACGCCCCGTTCCGGCAAGCCACCTCGACTCTGATTCTCGCTTCCCGCACCCTTGTTTTCGTGGTATTTTATACTAGCATCAGGTTCTTCCGCGGGTTGTTTTGGGACTGAAACCGTGCACCGGGGGTGCCGTGGCGGTTGTCCCGTCTCTTTGATGGAGGTCGAACTTATGGATATGCGACCCCGCTCCCTATGTACCGCCGCTTTTTGCCTGTCTCTATTGCTGCTGCCGTCAGCCTGTAGCAGCGACGGCGAAGCGACCGACTCCTGCGTCACCGGCGAGACGGTCCCGTGCGTCTGCCCGGATGGCGCCCACGGTGGCCAGGTTTGCCAGGCCAATGGGACCGTCGGGGCATGTGATTGCTCCGGCGCCGCGGTGCCTCAGACCAATGCCGGCAGTGTGGGCGGCCTGATTCCCTTCGAGATCCGGCCCGGCAAGACGGTGAGCCTGCTCAGCCGACCCCAGGTCTTTGTCAATGACAAACCCTGGGAAACTCTGGTTTCCGCGGTGTTCGCGTTGAAGGCCGACGATCCCCTCAAGGAGTCTACGGACCTTCTCCAGGGATGCGCCGCGTTTGAGACCCACGATCAAGGCCGCTTCGGCTGGTGCGCCGCCCATTCCACCCTGGGGGCCATGGAGTTGAGCCAGTGCCGGACAACCTTCACCACGCGCAGGCTCTCCGAGCCCCACCTCTGGGATCTTGGGAAGGGGATGGAGACTCCATGTGAGGGCGGGTGGTTCGCCCAACTGGCGGCAGAGGTAGCGCTGGACAATTTCATCGCACCCAGCGAGACCTGGCCCATGCCGACCTTTGGTCCGGAAGACGATGAATGCACCGACCGGTCTTCTGATCTCAAAGACAGTGACCCCGGTGAGGAGGCTCTCGCCGCCGCCGGTGTATTGCGTGTGACGTCATACAAAACCATCGCCGCCGGTGACATCGAGGCGATCAAGATGGCCTTGGCGGCCGATCACCCTGTCGTCATCGGGGTTCCGGTTTTCGCGAACACCGGGTGGACAGGGACGGGACCCGACCGCGCTTCCATCGCTGCCGTCACCACCCCTGTCGAAGAACCGCCCTTCACCGCCGATGGGTTTCATTGCTTCTGCAAATGCCCCGGGGACGAGCCCGACTGTGGGGCTTGCGAACCGGCACACGACCACTGTTTGCGGGGCTGGCACGCCGTACTGGTCGTGGGCTACGACGACGCGGCCGAGCGGTTCCGCTTCATGAACTCCTGGGGAGAAAACTGGCCCGTCGACGGAGATGACGGCTCGTACTTCATGGAATATGCTTTCGTCCAGAGCTACTCCGACGGCGGCATCTTCATCGAAGGCGTTGAGGAATGCCTCGACGGCGGCTGCAACCGCGGGCGGGAAGACCCCGATATGCCGCCGGAAGGAACCGAACTGTGCGATGGTATCGATAACGATGGCGACGGCGAAACCGACGAGGATGATGCCTTTGACGCCCCTACCTGGTACGAGGACGAGGACCAGGACGGCATCGGCGGACCCAATGCAGTCAAGGCCTGCTTCACCCCACCTACCGAGGTGAGCGACGCAGCCCATCCCGAGACCGGCCTCGTCACTGCTACCGGGGACTGCAACGATCACAAGACGTCGGTGGTCCCGGGTATGACCGAGGTGTGCGACGGCAAGGACAACGACTGCGACGGTGAGACCGACGAGGACGACGCCGACCTCTACCGCTGGTTCAAGGACGGTGACGACGACGGGAAAGGCATTGCCGCCGATTACGTCGACAGCCTCTGCAGTCCCTCGGAGGAGGGATGGGTGCTCCAGCCCAACGACTGCGACGATGAGACCTCTGGCGCGAACTGTCCGGACCGGGGGAAGCCGGAGGCCCTCTTCTTCTGCCCCCATCACGACTCCTTCCCACATCCCGGGCATCCTACCGAGCCGGGCGCTGCATTCGGTGACGAGGTACACCATACCGGAGACGAAGACAATTGCGGCGCGCCCCTGTTTCTCAACGACATCTGTGACCCCATCGCCAACTTCGGTCCCTACGGCATCATCCAGTGGACAGATTATAGTGACGAGTATCCCTACAGTTGCAGTCTGAGTCTTCAGGCTGGAGGGGGTCTATTCAAGTCCGGGGATACCCAAACTGCGATCCAGATTATGCCCGAACCGTTCTGGAAAGTCTGTGTTCCCGACTACAATTTCCTGGAGGACGACGAGTGCTCCTACGAGTTTACCTTCAACTGGTACGGAGAGTTTCAGATCTCAGATCCCCCCCGCGAAGAGTGTTTTGGCGGCAATGAATGTTATGGATCAGTGCAGGACGCGCCGGCCATGCCGGAGGTCCCGGGCTCGGCCAACCAATGGTGCGCAGTGGGGATCCAGGGCTACACGTACCTGACTGCCGGTGCCGGAGTCAAAGGTCACGTGGGTTATCGCCTGGATATTCCCGATGACGGAACTCTGGAACTCCATTGCCAGTCAGCCATCGCCTTCCTGGAGTTCGAGTTGCCGGCCAATGCAACCTACCCCAACACCACCTCAGCGTGCAGTCAGATAGTGATCCATCGGGTGGATGGCGCCGACTTCATCGAAAGCGCGACTTACGAGGATGATCTCAACTATGCAGAGACCGAAGACTCGTCCGCGAGTTCCATCCGCTTCCCTGTAACCGCCGGGACGTGGCTGGTCAGCCCCTGGTATCCTCAAGCCTCTGCCGGGGAATTCAAGATCGCCGCGGAGTACAGCGAGGCGGTCGCCGTTACGGAACTGGAACCGAACCACCTGCGGACCAGCAGTGACGACCATGGCGATTGCGGACTGGTTCCCCTTCCCGACAATGCCCTTCCCCTCAACGGTGCCGTCTCCGGGCGCCTCGGATACCCGGAGCCGGAGGTCATTCCCAACCTGCCCGGTGATGTCTTCATGATCAAGGACCTCGATGATTTCTGGTACTTCGAACTCACCGAGTCCACCGCCCTCTCGTTTACCCTGTCGGTGGGAGGAGACCTCGACTTGGGCGCTGACCCCAAGGATTACAGAGAACTCTACCAGGTTGGCAAGGCATACCACGACAACTGTCAGCCCGAATCGGACTGGTCCCCGCCCTGGGAACGGACCCGGGCGTTGCCCCTAGCAGTGATCCGCGTGGACGAGATCCCGGGATACGTCCCTTCCCCCGCCTACGCAGGGTACAATGACGATCCACCCGGGACCTTTGGCGTGATCCACACCTGGCGCGGGCCCACCGGAGCAGGACACACCTCTTTTAAGTCGGGGGAAATGGCCCTCGAACCGGGGCAGTACTACCTGTACGTCGGACTCCTGAGAGAACCGGAGAGCCTCTTCGGCCCGGGACAGAACCACGGCAGCTACAGCATTACCACTCAAAGCCGGCCGCTGGGTCGATAGGACCATATGAACGAACCCGAAATGTCAATCCGCCCGGCCGGGCCCGACGACGCTGACTGGATACGCCGGCGCCTTGTGGAGCGTTGGGGTCAAGTAGAGGTGGCGGCTCAGGGCAGGTTGTTTCGCGCCGACCTTCTGCCCGCACTAGTGGCCTTCGATGAGTCCGGAATCCTCGGACTCGTTTCGTACCGCTTCGATGGCGCCCGATGCGAGGTGATAACGCTGGACAGCTACCGGGAGCGTTGTGGCGTCGGCTCCCGCTTGCTGGAGGCCGTCGGAACGACCGCGCTGGAGATGGGTTGCTCCACGGTTGGAGTTGTGACCACCAACGACAATCTCCGCGCACTGCGCTTCTACCAGCGGCGGGGTTTTCGCCTCCTTACAGTGCATCCCCGAGCCCTGGCCCGGGCGAGGCGGCTGAAGCCGGGAATCCCCACAGAAGGGGCGGAAGGCATCCCGCTGCGCGATGAACTCGAACTGGAGTGGGATCTTACGGCCGGCAGCGAAGACAGCAAGCAGCCCGGGTGGGTGGTGTACATGCTGAAGTGCGCGGACGACAGCCTGTATACAGGGATCACCAACAATCTCGGCCGGCGCGTGGCCCAGCACAACCAGGGAAAGGGAAGCCGCTACACCCGGGCCCGCACGCCCGTGACTCTCGTTTATGCGGAAACTGCCGAGCATCGCAGCCAGGCGACCCGGCGGGAGGCCCGCATCAAACGCCTTACCAGGGCCCAGAAGTTGCAGTTGATCTTCTAGCAACGCACCACTCGCTGTTCGCGGCCTGGCTGCAATTGGTGAGGATTCCGGCCGGCAGAGCAAGAAGCGCGCAATTCTCCCAAAACAGGCGTATTATGAGTTGTAATAGATCGATAGATTCTGTTAAGCTGGCGAAGGACATCGGAAGAGACCGACCTCACACACACCGTTGCCGTGACAGGCCGGTTGCAGTTTGGAGGACACATGTTGAACTTGCCTGGCTACCAAATCGAGGAGACGCTGTATGAGAGTAGCATCTCCACTGTTTACCGCGCAGTCCACGAATCTCGGGGTGCCGTGGTATTGAAGACCGCGACGAGCGAACTCCCGCGTCCCTCGACTGTGGCCCGATTGCGCCGCGAGTTTGCCCTTGGAAACTCGCTGGAAGTTCCCGGAGTGGTCTCCTACCTGGAAGCCATCGATACACCAGGTTCAGTCGTGTTGGTGCTCGAGGATTTCGGCGGGGTCTCCCTCAGTCAGATGTTGAAGGAGAAGAGGCTTCCTGTTGGGCAGATTCTTGACGTCGCCATCGGGCTGGCGCGGTCACTCAGCCAACTCCACGGGCAGCAACTCGTCCACCGCGACATTTCGCCGGGCAACGTGTTCTACAACCCCGGGACAGGCGAACTGAAACTGGGCGACCTCGGTCTCGCTTCGCCCGTGCCCCGGTCACGGCAGGCTGCCGTACCACCCGAGCGGCTCGAGGGCACCATCGCCTACATCTCCCCCGAGCAGACGGGAAGGATGAATCGCGCCATCGACTACCGCACCGATCTCTATTCGTTGGGCGCGGTGTTGTACCACCTCCTGACCGGACGCATTCCGTTCGACGGACGGGACCTCATGTCTGTCATCCACGGACACATTGCGAAGTCCCCGGTGCCGCCCCACGAACTGCGCCCCGAGTTACCGCGAGCCCTCAGTCGCGTCGTTCTCCAACTAATGGCCAAAGCGGCGGAAGACCGTTACCAGAGTGCGGACGGCGTCGTTGCTGACCTGGAGCGGATCCGCAGTTCGCTCGACGAGGGGGGGCTGGATGAGTTTGAGCCGACCGGGCACACTGTCAAGCCGGTGTTCATGCTCTCTGAGCGCCTCTACGGCCGCGAATTGCAGCTCGAGGATCTGCTCGCCGCGTTTGAACGCGTGGCTGACGGAGGATGTGAGCTCCTCCTCGTGACGGGACCCGCCGGCATCGGCAAGACCATGCTGGTCAACGAAGTCCACAAGCCCATCGTCGCGCGGCGCGGCAGTTTCACCTCGGGTAAGTTCGATCTCTACGGTCGCAGCCGGCCGCTGTCTGCGCTCATCGACGCACTCTCTGGTTTGCTTCGAGACGTGCTGGCCACGGACGACACGGAACTGGCCCTCTGGCGGGACAATATTCTCAACGCACTGGGAGACGAAGCGGCCGCGCTCGCGGACGTCCTGCCGGAATTGGAGCACGTCCTCGGACCGCTCCCGCCTGTGGACGAGTTGCACCCCAACCAGGCCCGTCAACGGTTCGATCGCCTGATGGGGACCTTTTTGCGGCTCTTTGCCGCGGAAGATCGGCCACTCGTGATCTTCCTGGACGACCTCCAGTGGGTTGACCCGGCATCTTTGCGCCTGCTTAGTGAACTCGTGGCAGACCCGGAAACGCGGAACCTGCTGTTCATCGGCGCCTACCGCGACGACGAAGTCGACGCCGCACATCCCCTATCGGTTGCGCTGGCCGAGTTGGGCGGCTCCGGGGTCAGCTCACTCGCCCTCGGCCCGCTGGCCGAGGACGACATCGCGGAGCTCGTAGCCGACAGCACGGAGCGAGAACTCTGGGACGTAACTCCGCTGGCGGGGCTCGTGCATCAGAAGACCGGCGGCAACCCGTTCTTTGTGGCTCAGTTTCTTCTGGACCTGGTGGACGACGGCCTGGTAAAGCTCGCCGAGGACCGGGGCGACTGGGTCTGGAGCATGGACGAGATACGGCTGCGCGACATTGCCGAGACGGTAGTGGAGTTCATGGTCGCCAAGCTGGGACGATACTCCGGCCCCTGCCGGACCTTGGTTCAGCTTGCCGGTTGCATCGGCAACACCTTCAAGCTCGAGACGCTGGCCTCGGTGAGCGACCGCCCGATGCGGGACGTCGCGGCCAGACTTTGGGCGCCTGTGCGCGACGGGCTGATTCTACCGCTGGGGGCTGCGTACGATGTCTTTGGTCGCGGCGGGGCGCCGGAGGAAGGGCAGGTGCTGCGCTGCAAGTTCGCTCACGACCGTATCCAGGAGGCCACGTTGTCCTCCATTCCGGAGGAGAGGCTGGGCGAAATGCACCT
Organism: uncultured Myxococcales bacterium; assembly: GCA_964626565.1. Classification (GTDB taxonomy): domain Bacteria; phylum Myxococcota_A; class UBA9042; order CAIXZC01; family CAIXZC01; genus CAZVFX01. The sequence goes on along the minus strand of CAZVFX010000092.1, from coordinate 19,263 downwards.
GAACATCGGTCGCGTTACCTACGAGCACATCCCAGAGGAGGAGCGGACGGAGCGTATCTTCGAGTATGTCGGGCATTTCAACCTGGGCGTTGAGCTGTTGAGTCCGGAGGAAGGGAGGTGGCTGGCCGACCTCAATCTGCAGGCGGGCCTGCGGGCCAAAGACTCCACCGCCTATGCCGCTGCCGTGCAGCACTTCGAACGCGCTGCCGCTCTCCTCGACAACGATTGGGACGCCGAGTACGACCAGATCGCGAGCCTTCACTTGCAAAGGGTGGAGTGCATCTACCTGGCCGGCGACACTGATGGGGCGCAGGCTGCATTTGAGGAGTCGTCGCCCCGGGTGCGTACCTCGCCCCACATCGCCGCGTTGTCCCAGGTGATGATGCGCATTCTCCAGACCGAAAATCGGGTCGAAGAAGGCGTCACCGAAGGGTTGCGCTGCCTCGGTCTCCTCGGCGCCGGTCCACCCGCTGACCCCACCGCCGTGGAGGCGCATATGGGCGAACTGGGCGCCGGCATAGGCGCCTTGCTGGCCGAGAAGGGGCCCCGCGCGCTGGTGGATGGGCCGCGGGCAGAAGATCCCGAAATTGTGGCAGTCTGCGGCGTGCTGCAGGAAACCTGGATCTGCGCATTGATGGCGTCCAATCTGCCCATGGTGGCCTTCACCACATTGTCGGTGGTCCACATCTCGTTGGAGCACGGGATTACCGAAGTCTCACCGGCCGGCTACGTAGCTCAGGCCGCGCTGTGCGCGCTGCAGGGGGACTACGATGGGGCCCGGCTGTTCGGCAGCTCCGGCCTGGAACTGGCCGACACACTTGGCGGGACGAGACTCCGCCCCATGGTGCTCAATACATACGGCAATTTCACCGGCCACATGGTGGCTCCACTTCAACTCAACGTCGACCGATACGAGGAAAGCTACCGCACCTGCTTGCGCACGGGAGACCGGTGGTGGGGCGCCTGGGCTGCACATTGGGCCCGTGTCCATCGCTTCCTGAAGGGCGACGTGCTGGACGACGTCCACGGCCGAGCTCTGGCATACCACGCCTATATTCAGGATTCGGCCTACGTACCTCTCGTCCTGTTGTCGGACCTGGACCTGGCCATCTTCGCCAATCTTATGGGCGCAACCGACAGTCCCGACACCCTCAACCACGGTGTCTTCGACGAAGTCCAGATGGAAAAGACCCTCCAGGACGCCAACTTCGGCTATGGACTGTACGTCCTGTACACTTTCCAATCCTGGTTGGCCTACCTCTACGAGGACCACGAGCAAGCGCTGGCTCGGCTCGACAAGGCCGACTCCTACAAGGATCTGATCCCCGGAGGACCCGCCTACGCATCGTTCTTCTTCTATGGCGGCCTGATTCTGGCTGCCTCCCTCGAAGATGCCTCGCCCTCAGAACGGTTCACTCGTTTCGAAGAGTACGCCGCACGCGTCGCCGCATGGGCGGAAAACGGCTGCACCGATAATTTTGAACACATGCACCTGATGCTCCTGGGAGAACGCGCCAGACTGGCCGGTGAGCCCGACGCACTTGTGCATTACGAGGCTGCTATCGACAGTGCCCGACAGGCCGGCTACGTCCAGCATGCGGCCATGGCTTGTGAACTCGCTGCCCGGGTGCTGGCCACCGCGGGCCATCCCCGCGCCGGTCGCGGCTATCTGCAGGAAGCGCTCCAGCTCTACAGGACCTGGGGCGCAGAAGCCAAGGTGACTTACATGTGCGAGCGCCACCCGGGCCTGCGGACCGGACCGGGCCTCGATGGTGCCGATGGGCGCACCGTGACATCCCAATCGATTGAGGGCACGGGGCTGGACATCGCAACCGTTATGAAGGCCAACGCCGCAATCAGCCGTGAGATCGATCTGGATCGACTGCTGGAAGCGGTGCTGGCCATCGTGCTGGAAAACGCCGGGGCCGAGCGAGGTGCACTGCTCCTGGAGGACGGTGGATTGCAACTTAGAGCAGCCGGGGATGCCGACGAAATCCGCGTGGTGCAAAATGCTCCCCTGGAAGAGCAGAAGGACCTGCCGCACTCGGTCCTGCGCTACGTGGCCAGGGCCCACGAGACTGTCATTGAGCACGATGCAGTTGAGGAGGCCCGCTACCAGAACGAGACTCACGTGACCTCGGCCGGGGTACGCTCGATGCTGTGCCTGCCCCTCCTCCACCAGCGCAAGCTGATCGGAGTGCTGTATGCGGAGAACAACCTCGCACCCGGGGCATTTACCCCGCAGCGGGTCGAGTTGTTGCGGCTGCTGTCTGCACAGGCAGCCATTTCCCTGGAGATCGCAGCCCTCTACGGCAACCTCCGGGAGGCGTTGGACCGGCAAACCCGGATCACGCACTCATTCGAGCGTTTCGTGCCCAAGGAGTTCCTCGAGCACCTGGGGCACGCCAGCATCCTCGATGTGGAACTCGGTGACCAGGTGCAACGCGAGATGACTGTGCTCTTCATGGATGCGCGCAACTTCACAACCATTTCCGAGAGCCTGACCGCCAAGCAGACCTTTGCCCTGGTCAACCGCCTCCTCGCCCGGGTGGGGCCCATCGTCCGGCGTCACGACGGCTTCATCGACAAGTACATCGGAGACGCAATCATGGCGTTGTTCCCGGGCTCAGCGGACGGTGCGTGTGCAGCCGCCCTGGAGATCCAACGGGCAGTGGCCACGCTTCGTGACGAAGCTTCCGGGACGGCTCAGGCCAGTCTGGAAGTTGGCGTCGGGATCCACATTGGAGTCATGATGCTGGGCACTATCGGCGAAACCGAACGGATGGACAGTACCGTCATCTCCGATGCCGTGAACATTGCCTCGCGCCTCGAAGGGCTGACCAAGGAGGAGGGCGTCGGCATTATCGTCAGTCATGACGTGATTTCTCGCCTCGAAGATGCGTCTCAGTTTGTGACCCGGTCCCTGGGGACTTCGGCCGTGAAGGGCAGAGCGGAGCCCATCGGGATCCACGCTCTGGAGGGGTGAGACCACGTCTCCGCACGCCCCCCCGTTTGAACACGACAACGTCCCTTGGCAGAGCGCTCCCCAACTGATAGGCTGAGCACAGTTGACCCAAGGTCCGGGGTAAAGACGATGCGCGGAACCGTGAGTCTTACATGTGTTTTGCTCCTGTTGGGATGTTCGGCGCAAAGCGCGAACCATTCTGCTCCCGACGCCGCGGCCGACCATGTCCCTGCGCCCGAGATAGTGGAGAACCTCGACATCGAGACCGACCATGAGGTGGTGAGCCCCGCCGCTCCGCGGCTTGGGCCGCCCACGCCCGACCGGGTCGCAACCCCTTCCGTCGAAGGCCCCATCACGTCGGGAAAGGGCCACGTTGTCCTCATGCCGCCCACCTTCGACCTTGCGAAAGTGGGCTACGTGGAGGAGGAGTTTTTCATCTCAGGGGAAGCGACGTCCTATACATCGGACGAGCCCCTGACCGAGGACGGTTTCTGGGCCGTAACCCCCGCTTCGTCCGCTCCGTACACCACCCGCATCGTGGTGCGTCGACCGGCAAAGGCCTCCTCGTTCGACGGCACGGTCGTAGTAGAGTGGTTCAACGTTTCGGGCGGCCTGGACGCGGCTCCCGACTGGACGTTCACCCACAACCAGCTCATCCGCACGGGCTCGGCCTGGATCGGCGTGTCCGCACAGGAAGCAGGCATCGAGGGCGGCGGTAACCCCATGGGCGCCATGATGGCCCTGAAGAACGCAGATCCTGTGCGCTACGGCCCTCTGGAGCATCCCGGCGATGATTTCAGCTACGATATCTACAGCCAGACCGGTGCCGCAGTCTGGTTTGAGGCCGATGTGGTTCTGGGAGGTCTGGAACCAGCCCTGGTAATTGCGGCCGGAGAGTCCCAGTCCGCCTTTCGGTTGACCACCTACATCAACGCCGTCGCCCCACTCGTCGACGTGTACGATGGCTACCTGGTGCACAGCCGGGGTGCGGACGGTGCCGACCTCGCCTCGGAAATCCCCGCCCCGGACCCGACGCTCTCCCGTACCGACCTCGAGGTCCCGGTATTGGTGCTTTCAACCGAAACCGATCTGGTGGAAGGCATGCTGGGCTATGGACGGGCCCGTCAGCCCGACGGCCAGTGGTTTGCCGGCTGGGAGGTCGCGGGCACCGCGCACGTGGACGCGTACGGGTTAGGCGTAGGCGACGAGGACGACGGCTCCGGCGCAGCGGACCAGGCGTTGTTCGAAGCCATGCTGGACCCGCCGTCATCGGTATACTTCGGTGTATTCACCTGCGACGTACCAATCAACGCTGGGCCGCAAACCTATGTGGCCCGCTCGGCATTGGCCGCGCTTGTGCGCTGGGCCGGCGAGGGGCTCGCCCCGCCCCCAATGCCGCAGTTGGAACTGACCGAGTCCGGCACGGAGCTCGTGCGCGACGATGCGGGCATTGCGGTGGGCGGAATTCGCTCCCCCCAGGTAGACGCTCCCCTGGCCACGCTGTCCGGCCTGGGCCAGGATGGCGGCAGCTTCTGCGTCCTCTTCGGGACCACCGTGCCCTTTACCGACGAAGTACTGGCCCAGCGCTACCCCGATCACGAGTCCTTCGTGCAACAGTGGAACGCTTCTCTCGACGCGGCCGAGGATGCCGGCGTCATCTTGACCCCTGACGTCAATACCCTGCGTAACGTCGCAGAGGCCTCCTCCGTAAGCCGTTGACAGAACCCGGATATCGTCTGCCGGCTGCCTTTGGTTGATTGCCACTGGCATCTGGCCCGAACGCTCGATATACTGGTTCTTCCATCGGTTTGGAAGTTAGTGGCTTGGCTCGAGCAGGAGGTTGGCAGATGAAGACGATGATCCCGAGATTGTGGATGTCCGCGGTGGTAGCTGCGTTGTGCTGGAACTGCGCGCACAGTGCTGACATCGAATGGGTGACTCTCCCCGGCGGGGAATTCACCATGGGCAGAGGCACGGAAGGTGAGGAAGGCCCGGCCCATAAAGTAACCCTCTCCCCGTTTCAGATGGCGCGAACCAAGGTAACTGTCGGACAATACAAGGCTTGCGTCGATGCTGGTGCGTGCGCCGCACCTGCCTGCGACGGAGAGTCCACGTTCGGCACCTGGGGCAAGCCCGGAAGGGAGAACTACCCGGTAAACTACGTCACCTGGGAGCAGGCGGGCGCGTTCAGCAAGTGGGTCGGCGGCCGGCTGCCCACCGAAGCCGAGTGGGAGTTTGCGGCCCGCGGCACGGAAAGCCGGCCCTTCCCATGGGGCGATGAAGCCGCCTCTTGCGTCACTCCAGCCAAGGCGCTTGCCGACGCACAATCGGACGAAGAACCGCCCCTGGTTCCGGTCTGCTCAACTCCCGCATGCAACACCCCCGCAGGGCTGTGCGACATGGCCGGAGAAGTCAGGGAGTGGGTGGCCGATTTCTACTACATCGGGTACCCGGCGGATCATCAAACCGATCCTCGCGCTGAACCGCCCAAACCCTTCACCCACGGGGCCATGATGCGTGTCCTTCGAGGTTCTTCATTCAGTGGCCAGAATATCAGCACTGCCCGCGGGAGCTTTCCGCCGAGCTCAGCCATCTACTTCACCGGCTTCAGGCCTGCTCGTTAGGTTGCGGGTGCAGGTGTTGAGCTAGTCCGCCTCGGGATCCAGCAGACGCGAAAGGGCCAACACATCGATACGGTCCTTCTCTCGGAGGCTGTCGGATTTGAGCAGCAGCAGACCGGGAATATCGAGGTAGGGGATGGAGGTGCCCTCCACACTGCGATGATTGATGTTTCCTTGCAACGAATCGTAGCTCTGCCCGTTCATGCGCACGAACACGTCAATCGGAAAATCCTCAATTATACGGATTGCACCTTCCTCGTCCGGAAAGTCCTCGACAGCCAATTCTCGGGCGAAGCCCTCGCCGACAGTTGCCAGGGTGCGGAGCAGGAGGGACAGATTTTCGGGGGTGCGACGAACAAGGATGTCCACAGCCTCGGTCATCCGAACGTGGCCGTTCATGGCGCAGGCCAGACCGCCGACGGTGACGACTTCCAGTTTCGCCTCAGCGAGTTCGACCAACAACCTTACGTATGAGTTCTCCATCATCAGCCTCAGGGGGCGATATCCCCATCGCCCGGGCTAGTTGGCGCAACCTCCAAACGCGGTTCAGCGGGTGGTCCTTCCCCTCGCGTCCTACAACCTTGCGAATCTTCTTTCCGGTCTTGTCCATCATGCCTCCCGGGCACGAGCCAGAATACCACACCGAACATCGCTTTCCAACAGGTGGTACCCATGCAGCTAACCCTGACTTCCGAGCGGGGCTGCCCGCGAAAAAACCACCCCTCGACACGGGGTCGGCAAGCTGTCACTATTGGAGTCGCCCCTTTTGCAGGAGGCTGGAGTCGTATGCCTTTCCAGTTCAGACGCTTGATTCGACTGCTCCTGAAATCCGTGTTCGCCACCCGCGGCACCGACGCCAGGCTCACCCCGAAGCGCATCCTCGTGCTTCTGTTCCTGGCCCCAGTCTACATGGTGATGTTGCTGATCAACTGGGTTTGTCTGGGCCTGGATGAGGTTCTGTTCCGGGGTTACCGCAGCCAGAAAATCGACCGTCCTCTCTTTGTCGTAGGTGCGCCTCGCACCGGTTCGACCCTCCTGCATCGCCTCCTTGCCGGAGACGACCAGTTCACCTCCATGAGAACCTGGGAGATCCTCCACGCACCCTCCATCATTCAGAAGCGGTTCTGGACGGGTGTAGGACGGCTGGACCGCCTGGTTGGAAGCCCTTTTGGAAGACTCATTCTGGCCTTCGAGCGGGTGCGCCTCAAGGAATTCAACAAGATGCACAAGATTGGGCATTTTGAGTACGAAGAGGATGACCCGATCCTCCTCAATCTATTCGCCTCCGCGTTTCAGGCGCTCGTCCTCCCGTTCGAAGAGGATGTCCGACCCCTGGTCTTCTTCGACGAACAAATGCCTCCCGAAGACAAAAAGAAGATCATGGCGTTCTACCGGAAATGCGTGCAGCGGCACTTGTACGTCTTCGGGAGGGAGAAAATATTCCTTTCGAAAAACCCCGTCTTTTCGTTCAAGGTCGATGCCCTAAATGAGACCTTCCCCGACTCCAGGATCGTCTGCATCGTGCGTACGCCCATGGAAACGGTGCCTTCCGCATTCAGCTACATGACCTATTTTTACGACGCATTCTGCAGTCGCAGGGCTGATTCTCCCAGTAGTGCTTTCATACATGAACTGCTGTCGCGCTGGTACCGCTATCCCACCGACAAAGTGGGGCGGATGCCGCAGGGACGGGGGGTCATTCTCAAGTACGCTGAACTGGTTTCGGACCCCGAGGAAGCTGTGCTCAAATGCCTCGACCGCCTGGGTTATTCGGCCGGAGACGCGACCCGCTCCATGCTCAAGACGGAGAAAGACCGAGCGCGCAACTTCCAGAGCAAGCATGCCTACTCTTTCGAGGCAACCGGCCTTACTCCCGAGCAGGTTGCCGAACAGTACGCAGATATCATCGAACAGTTTGGGTTCTAGAATCGGAACGACCGGCAGGCGGTGCACCAATGGACAGTTTCTCACGCTCCTCTCGTAACGTACTGAACCATCACACTGCGGAACGATTCACCGGAGACACTCTCTTCGCCCGCATCGCCCGAACCGTGTGCGAGGCCGGATGCCTGCCTCGCAAGGAACTGTTCGAGGCGTGGGAGGTAGCCCGGCGCGTTCGCCGCAAGATGCGCGGCGGACCTATCGTGGAACTTGCCGCGGGCCACGGCCTGCTCTCGGCAATTCTGCTCATTCTTGACGACTCGTCACCCACCGCGCTGTGCGTCGACCCTATGCGCCCTCCCAGCCAGAGACGAGTCCTCGCGGTGCTGGAAGAGCGATGGCCCCGAATCAAGGGTCGCGTCCAATTCGAGCAGGCCCGTATCGAGGACGCAGACGCCCCCTCCAATGCGCTGCTGGTGTCGGTCCACGCCTGCGGCGTGCTCACCGACCAGGTCGTCGAACTGGCGATGCAATCACGAAATCGGGTGGCGGTGCTTCCCTGCTGTCATGATACCGGCAGATGCGACAGCGGCTTCTGGGGCGGTTGGATGGATGCCCCCTTGGCCATTGACGCCGCCCGCGCCGCACGACTCAGCCAGGCTGGATTCAGCGTGCAAACGGCTCAGATTCCCGCCGAGATAACTCCCCACAACCGTCTGCTCATGGCCTGGCCTGATTAGGTGATTCCGGACGCAATTCTTCACACTGCCGGCAGTCGAACCCGATCAGCCAGGTTCTGCACCCGGTCCATCCGGAGCTTCAGTTCCGGAGCATGCTTCTTGACCGCCGGGAAACCAGCGCCAGGGCCAGTGCCGTCAACAGTAGTAGGGAGGCGAGTGGTGTGCCGCCGGTACCGGTTTGACAGCCGCTGTCTGAGGATTTGCCGGGTGCCGGCTCTACCGAATCCACCCCAGCATTCTGGGGAATGGCCTCAGCCGGCACGTCCGGAGTGGCCTCGCTGTCCGGGGCTATCGTCAAGTCCGGCATGACGGTTTCAAGGTCAATGAGATCCGGTCCGGGCGAAACCACGTCTGCGTCCGGCGCTTCCGGCATTGGCTCGGGGACAACCTCCTCCAGCGTGCACACTTGCGAGTCGGGATAACCGGCCACGATTTCGATGATCATCTCCGACACGCCGGGCATGCCGCCGAGGGTCACCTGGAGCAGCGTTTTGTTCGCCTCCATGGTGTACGGCTCGAACGCGTCTGCCACGTCTCCCTCAAGGTCAGCGTCGATGTCCAGCAGCATCACCGGTGAGGTGCAATCAAGGTCAAAGTGCGCTAGGTCAACCCACTTGATTTTGGCATTGGTCAACGTCCGCCAGTACATCCGGCCGACAGTCAGGTCGTAGGCGATGTTCCATTTGCTGTAGTCCCCCTGGGAAACCGCGGCCAGGATCGAAAAGACCTCGTCGGGCTCGGGTAGCTCCGCTTCCTGCAACGCGAGCGCGGATGCGCGCACGAAACGATCTAATGACCCCGGGCTCTCCGGAATCGGCAGTTCACCCCCAAAGCCGACGAACTGGCCCAGGTACTCTACCGAAGCGGCGAAGGTGCTGTTGGTCAGGGTGTTTACCTGCAGGCCCTCTCCCGTGGTCAACACCAACTCGCCCTCAATGTACTCGATGGCCGCACACGCTCCGGTCGCGTCGCACGCCAGGTAGTGCAGGGATGCCTGCACCTTGGTCGGCCTTATCTCGGGGAGGCCGGCGGCCAACTCGGCAATGGTTGCGAAGTTGTCCAGACAGTACTGCACCAACTGCAACTCGTTGACCACAGGTCGGTCATCTTTGGGCGGGTACTGAGTCTGGCCCAATACCATCACCTCAATGCCCAGTCCCGCTTCGTTCATTCCGCCCTGGGGCATCTCTCTGCCGTACTGGTTGAACGAGATGCTGGCATACTTCGACGTCCACACCGCATTCTCGTCCGCAAGGTCCATGAGCAGCGAGGTCTTAGCCACACCCCGCTTGTTCACCATCACCAGCCCCTCGCTCTGATCCCAGTCATAGCTTTTACAGAACAGCTTCGCCCCACCGTCCTCCTTCATGAACGTGGTACAGGCCCTGGCGTTGCCAAGGGGCAGCGCTAACTGGACGACCAGTGTGGCCAACAGAAACGGTGTGCCGGGGATGCGTGTCATCATTTCCTGCTCCTTCTTCAGTGGACCCAATTCTGCCCCGCGTGTAGGAGGAGTGTCAAGTCTAAGGCCAGAAACCTCTTCTCCACGACCTTCGCATCCGGTATCATGGTAACTCGGAACAATGAGAAATGCTCACCAGCGACAAATGAGGACTATGAAGAATCGACTTGTGATGAATACCTTGCTTGTTTGCTTGCTTGCTTCTTTGCTGGTTGTCCTGAGCTGCGACGGCGGTGGCGATAGTGGATCGGGCGGAGGTTGCAACCCTGCCTGCTCTGAGGGCTTTGTCTGCCAGAGCGGCGAGTGCGCTCCCGAGGGGACTACCGGAGAATGTGACCCCCCGTGCTCGGGAGGTTTCTCCTGCGAGGGAGGCCAGTGCGTTCCCGAGGGGACCGGTGGAGAGTGTGACCCTGCCTGCTCGGCCGGTTTCTCATGCCAAGGAGGCCAGTGCGTCCCGGCCGACACCGGATGCAACCCGTCATGCTCGGCGGGGCAGACGTGCACGAACGGCCAGTGCGTTCCGGCCGACACCGGATGCAATCCGGCCTGCTCGGCGGGGCAGACGTGCACGAACGGACAGTGCGTAGGTGGCGCGACCCTCGACTGTGAGGGACTGTACAACTGCATCTCACCTTGCGTCGATGAGGCCTGCATAAACAAGTGCCGGGCCCAGAGCAGCGCAGCCGAAACGCAGAAGCTGGAGGCGGTCCTGCTCTGTGCCAAAAACAAGGGATGCCAGGACGAAGACTGCATCGAGGCGAAGTGTTCCGACGAGGTTACGGTGTGCCTTGGCGGCACCCCCAGCGAGTTGACTTGGGCTTCGTACCTGGCGGGCAAGAAACTCACCCACTTGTACACCGACGTGGGTTCCTATACCGAGGAGAAGATTATCACCCTGTGCCAGGATGGCAGCATGACCTACTGGTTGGAGTTCTCAGGCGGGACGGATACGGATGCAGGGAGTTGGGCCGCGTCCGGGTCCGACCAGAACGGCACCCTGACCCTCTACTGGCAGTCGGGTGGGGAGACCAGCTACAACCTGTCCTACCAGGGCGAGAAGATCTACCTGGACGATGAGCACTTCTGGGTCGAGGATGGGGGTTGCTAGAGACGCCGCACCGGGCAGCCGCCCGATTGCAGCCTCAACGAAACAGTCGCTTTTGGAAGCATCCCCTGCCGCTGCTTGACTGGACCGTGCCGGGAACGATATAGTTGTGCAACGATGTACCGAGACTTGTGACCGAGGAGCGACACATGGGGAGAAACCCGCTGATTGGTTGGGTGTGCCTGGCTCTGTTCCTGGTGAGCTCCGCCCCTTCCACCGCAAACGCGGCATCCTGCTGTCAAACCAGCCCCCTGCCCATGTGTGACGATGCCATGGTCATGCTGTGCGTGTGCATGATTGACATGAACTGCTGCACCTTCGGCTGGGACGCGGTGTGCGTCGCCGAGGTCACCGCGTTCGGCTGCGGGACGTGTGGCTGCCAGCCAAACTGTGGCGGTAAGCAGTGCGGCAACGACGGCTGCGGCGGCAGTTGCGGCCAATGTATGGGCAACAACGTCTGCCAAAACGGCGCGTGCATTGCCGGCTGCACCCCCAATTGTGCCGGTAAACAGTGCGGCCCCGACGGCTGCGGCGGCGTGTGCGGCTCCTGCCAGCCAAACTTCAACTGCGTGGTCGACCAGTGCCAGCCTGACTGTGTGCCGCAGTGCGCGGGAGTCCAATGCGGGCCCGATGGTTGCGGCGGTAGCTGTGGCTCATGCGGCTTCGGCGAAATCTGCGCAAACGGGACCTGCCAACTGGCTTGCGAACCCCAGTGCGTGGGCAAGCAGTGCGGCTCCGATAGCTGTGGCGACTTGTGCGGCACCTGCGCACCCGGCGAAGCGTGTAACGCCGACGGACAGTGCAATCCGCTGTGTGAGAAGCAGTGCCTCAACAAGGAGTGCGGCCCCGACGGTTGCGGCGGGCTTTGCGGAAACTGCGGCTTTGACGCTACCTGCAGCTCCGACGGAATGTGCATTTCAGGCGAGGGGCCAGGCGACCCCGACGTCAACTCCCAAACCGGGAACGACGCGTACGTCCCCGGTCCCGATGACTACGGCTCCAAAGATGGCGTGGAAAACCCCGGCGGTCCCGACGCAGGAGGTGGCCCTGGAGGGCCTGCCTCGTGCCCCTATGGTCACACCCTCGTCTACGGCAAGTGTGTGCCCAACAGCCAGCTCGCCGACGAAGACGACGGCGGCTCCGCCGACAGTGGCTGTGCAGCCGGCGGTCGTCCCGTTCCCGCGGGTCTCCCCCTTCTGCCGCTGCTGGGATTGCTGCTGATGCTCTGCCTGATCTATCTGGGCAAGTCCGTCAGACCGGGCGGCGGCGGCACCGGCAGTCCCTCAGGGTTCGAACTCACGTCCGCAGCCAGGGCCGCCGGCAGCCCCAGCGCGTTTCCGAAGAAGAAATTACCCCCCTCTTCGTAGCCTACCATTTCTGCGCAGTCTTCCATGGCGAGACCGAAACTGGAATTACCCGAAACAACGCTGTCGATGATGGAACCGGTGCCCTCGGAATAGAAGATTCCGCAGCGGGAGTTGTCCGCCAATATGGACGAACTGATGTCCGCGGCCGCACCGTTGCTGACCACCAACCCGTCACCAAATACATCCCCCTCGTGACTGCCCCCTTCCACGTCGATGGCTCCGCCACCGGCCAGGGTGCCCACGATTGCACTCGAATTGACCGAAACCCGGGTGCCAGCACCGTACGCCACGACGCCCCCGGTGTGGTTTCCTTTCAGTCTGCTCAGGTGCACCTCCGCCGTCGCCCCCTGTACCACCCCCAAACCGACCCCCAATTGCACTTCACTGACCGCTTGAGTGTCCCGGACGATGGTGCCCCGCAACTGCCCCTCGGCGGCAGGGCCGGACAGCGCCATACCGACGAAACGATTGGCAGCCAAAAGGCTCCCCTCGACCCGAATCCGGCATGATTCCGCAGCACTTACCGCGGACGAAACCTGCCCGTCCAGGTCGGGCCCGGTGCCTCGGACAACAGAGCCGGTCAAGTCGACCTTCGTCTGCTCGCCCCCTTCCCACCCGGCGCAGAAGACGCCGACGCCCGCGTTATCCTCGACCAGGCAACCGTGCGCACTGACTCCAGCACCCTCGGCAGCATAGACCCCCGGGCCGTAGCCTCCCAACTCCGGGTCCCCATGAGTGCCCCGGAACACGCTCGACTCAAGCGACACATCTGCGCCCGACCCCAACGTCACCGACGCCCAGGAACTGCAGCCGTCAACCAGGCTGCGCTCCATCTGCAAGTTCACTCCCTCCGTGCCGTCCACAAAAAGCCCCAACCCCGGCAACTGCTGTCCGGTCGATTCAGTACCTCGCAATACCGCTCCTGCCACCTCCACCTGTGTGCCGGGTCCGATGGCCGCCAGCCGGCCGTCCCATACCCCGGTCACCAGACTGTCGGTGAACACCAGCTTGCTCCCGGTAGCCGCAAGGATGCCGGTCCTCTCCACTTCGGCGCCGCCGTTGTCAGCGCTGATAAAGACACTCGAAACCACCGTCCCTTCAGTATCCGGGTCCAACAGAATCATCCCTCCCTGGGCGTTCTTCTCAACGAGACCGTTGCCGACAATCAACTGCGCTCCCGTCAGAACAGCAATGCCCCAGCCGTCGCTGTTGGTGCCCGGCAAAGTGCCCCTTACCGTCGAATTGATAAATGTGAGGTGAGAACCCGGGTCGCTGGCGTACACCCCGGAACTGGTTGCACCCTCGATGATTCCGTCCACGAATTCCAGCCGGCCGCCCAATACTGCGCCGACCCCCGGACCTTCCAGATAGTAGCTGCCCTCGCTGACATCGCGTATCTGCGAGCCTGCCACCACGGCCTCCGTGCCTGCCCCGTAGCTCAAGACACCGGCCAGCGTACAGCCCTCGACCAGGCTGTCCGTCACCCCCAGAGAACCCCCGGTGTCGGCTCCCATCCCCCACCCGTCGTCGCCGTCCAAGGGCACCGCATCTCGCACCGTGACCCGCTCAAAAAAACCACTTGTCCCCGCTCCCGAAACTCCGACTCCGCCGGAACCCGCGCCTTCGATGACAGTGTCGCCCACCGTCACAGCACCTCCCTCCTCAGCATGGATTCCGCACACGCCGAAGTTCCAGGCGTTCATGGCATTCCCGCTGAAAAGGCAGCCCTTTGCAGTCGCGGTCGAACCGGATTCCGACGCGGCTAGCCCCGGCCCCTCACCGGGACCGACGAAGCATCCGTGCAGTTCCACGTGGCCTCCTGCATACGACACCGCCGCAGCCGCGGCGTTGTCCCCACGCAGCGCACTCTTCTCAACGGTCACCGTAGTGCCCGCCTCCATGGCCACTACGCCTGACAAGGCAGTGCCAGTGATAAGGGATTGCGAAATCTCCACCATCGCACCCCCAAATCCCGCCACGCCCGCGCTCTCATCCCCAACCGGCGCCGTCCCGGGATTCCTGACCACGCTGCGCGTGATCAGCAGGCTGCTGCCGCTGCGGGCCAACGCTCCCGCACCCCGATTCTCCTCCAGAACCACGCCTTTCAATTCGGCCGACGCCTTCACCTCAAGGCTTACACCCAGCCCATCGTACAGTCCTCCCTCTGACACCCCTCGAATGGTAGTGTCGCTGATGGTGAGGGAGGTCCCCTGCTTCCTGGCATACACTCCCGCCAGCGGGACCTGTTCTACCAGGGAAGATGTCAGACTGACCTCCGCTCCGTCCTCAACCCACACACCCTGCCCCTCTTGCCCAGCGCCTTCTCCTTCTACCGTGTCGTGCACCCAAAGCTCATCGAGCGCGCCCTCGCTGCCGCCCGCGGCGTAGACTCCGATTCCCGCACTGCCGCTGACCTCCACTCCGCTCAGTACGAAATCGTCAGCGTTGACCAGGGCCACGCCCGCCAGCGGCGACAGCACCCCGATGCCGGCGATTTCTACCCCATCGGTGTCCAAAACCGCTATCCCCGCAGCATCCACCCGGCTCTTCTCGTTGCTTACCACTGCCACCGTCCCGGTGAGAGTCACTTTCGATGCACACAAGCCAATGACGTGGACCGGTTTCCCGATCGCGATTCCCTCGTCGTATTCCCCTGCTCCGACCAGTACCCAACCCCCTTCCGGCACCGCGTCGATGGCCTCCTGGATCCCGGGGTAGGGCGTGCCCGGCGAACCGCAGCCTCCGGCACAGGACGAGGCCGCTAGAGCGTAAACGATGTCCGTCACGCCGTCCGGGACTGCCGGAAACTGCCCTTCGGGGCACGCGTCTGCAGCAGGAATCACCCGCTGGCACCCGCCGCCGAGTAACGGCCGCTCTCCAAAGGGGCAATGGTCGTACTCAGGTTCGCAATAGACGTCCTCAGCATCCGTGACCCATCCTTCCGGACAGGACAGCGTCTCCCCAACCTCGCAGTCCGCCTCAGAGGCGACGTCCCACAGTTTCGGGCAAGCCCTGGGACCGACCTGCCGGCACCCACCTCCGGGAAGAGCCAGTTCGCCCGGTCCGCACTGGTCAAATTCCGGCCCCCCGTCCCCGTCCCATTCCGGGCCCACAGGCACGCATCCGCCCCCGAGAACCGGAATCTCTCCCGTGGCGCAATCCTCCCGGAAATGGGGGATGCAGGCTGCTCCGTCTTCGGCTTCAACAAAGCCTTCGGGGCAGGGCAGCAACTCGCCCGCCTCACACGTGACCGTGGAGCCGCTGTCCCACGCCACAGGACACCCCCGGGGACCGATGGCTGCACAGCCGCCGCCGATAACAGGAAGCTCCCACGGGTTGGCACATTCCTCCACCAACGGAGCACAGATACCGGACTCCGACGGAGAAACGAGACCGTCCGGGCACTCCACGAGTTCACCGACAATCTCGATTGCGGCATCGGCCGCAATGTCAACTCGCCCGGAACTGCCGGAATGGGTGCACCCCGCCAACAATATGGCGAAACTCGCCAGCCACGCTCCCGGCAATTTCCCGCATGTCGCCCTGACCATCTTCTTACCTCACCTCCCAAACAAGCTCCATGATGCCTTGATTCGCGGCCCCCCGCCACCAGTTTCATCGGTGGTGCTCAAGCAATGTCACGGCCCAACGTCAATTCGGCGGCTATCCCCAAAGCGGACGCTTCCCTCTTGCCACCGGAATGGGTACTATTCTTCTGGTATGTGCAGCACCAGGTAGTGGCCGGTGGAGGACGATAGATGCCCAGACGATTTTCGTACGGAAGCACAACGCGGTTGAATCGGAGACTGTGGATAGTGATGCCTCTTCTGGGCATGGTTTTGGGCTGGGGTTGTTCAAGTGATAAGCGCGACTCACAGGATGTCACGGACGGAAGCGGCCCGGCAGTTATCACCGACGCTGTGGACTCGGAAGGCGACGCCCTGCCCTCGGGCCGGGAGGAGGTCGCCGCCGACCTCCACAACCTCTACGACCCGGAAGCATGCGACCCTCGGCTGCTGCCGCCCGGCCAGGTGCGGGCCAAGCCCATCGTTTGCGAAGAAGAACTCCCCGGCGGACCCAAGGCGATCGGCAGGGTCGGCGACTACCTACTGGAAAACAACAGAGTCCGCTTCGTAGTACGAGCAGAAACGGGCCACACCTTCGTGGGTATGGACGGCGGGAACGTAGTAGACGCCGATCTGGCCCGGACTCCGGGTGCGGAGGGCGAAGACAGCCTGCAGGAAATCATCCCCCTGTTCTCCTTCAACTCGGCGGCCCTGGAGTCGCTGGAAATCACCCACAACGGCCAGTCAGGCGAAGCCGTCGTTTCTGCCCAGGGGCCGGCCGAGGGAGTGCCCTATCTCGTCAGTCTCATCCCCATTCTCCCCGTGCTGGACGGAATCATCACCCACGAATACCTGCTCAAGGCGGATTCCAATACTCTCATTTTGCGCACCCGAATCTCATGGAACGGCGATCCGGGGAACAATAGCGTTATGCCCATCGATGGCTTCTTTGCGTCCGGGGCGCTGGACGGTTTTGCTGTGGGGAACCTCGGCGGGGAAGAACCTCTGCCCGCGTTGGTGAGTCACCGCCCCGGCATATCTTACGGATTCCTCGGTTCCAAAGGGTACGCCATGACAAGCTTCGGCGCGGTGGCGCTGGCCACCGGCTCGTCTGTGCCGGTCGGCGCAGATGGCCAACTGGTGGTGGAGCGCTTCCTCGTCGTTGGGGACGGCTCCGTCTCAGCCATCACCGATGAACTGGCTCGCCTGCGCGGGCTGGACATGGGTGCGATCGAAGGATGCGTAGAGCCTGCCGACCAGGCGTTGGCAGACGGTGTGGAGGTTGTCGCGGTCGCTGAGGACGGAAATGAGGTCACCCGCTTCAGGGTGGATGAACTGGGATGTTTCTCCGGGGCGCTTCCTCCCGGCACGATCCTGCTGCACACCGTATGTCCAGGCTGTGACCCGGGGCAGGAGACCTCCGTTGAAGTCACGGGTGGTGACAGCGTCACCGGCAACGTGATGGTGCCTTCCCGGGAAGCGTCGGGAATTCAAGTGACAGTGAGCGGTGAAGACGGCGGCGCCATCCCGGCGCGGTTGACCGTCCAGCCCGCGGACGGTGGCGAGACTCTTACCTTTTTCGCCTGGCCTCCGGAGCGCCACCTACCCCTTCCTCCCGGCACCTACGATGTTTTTGCCAGCCGTGGCTTCGAATACGAGCAGGCGGTCCTGGAAAACGTCGAGGTTCAAACCGGGGATTCCGTGCTCCTGGCGTTCGAGCTGGAGCGGTCCGTCGATACTCCCGGCGCGGTGGCCGCAGAGTTTCATATCCACAGCGAAAACTCCGTCGACTCATTCGTCCCTCTGCCCCAACGGGTGCGTTCGATAGCAGCCGAAGGGATCGAGTTTGCAGTGGCCTCAGAACACGATTTTGTCGCTGATTTCGGCCCGACCATCGAGTCTGAGAACCTCGCTCAGTTTCTCGCTGCTTCGCCCGGCGTGGAAGTGTCATCGGTGCAGGCCGGACACATGAACTGTTGGCCCATGGAGTCGCAGCCGGACCTTTCGGGCAACGGTGCGCTGGCCTGGTTCGGGCTTCCCCCCGGGACCCTGGTGGACGCTCTCGCCAAAGATAACTCCGAGCGAGTGATCGTGGTGAACCACCCCCGTTTTCAGAACGAGTCAACCTTCGACCTCATAGATTTCGACCCCGCGGACGGCCTGGCCCACGCCGACCCGGAGCAGTTGGGATTCCCGGCCGACACAGACCTCAACCAGCTCCACTTCGACGCCATGGAAGTGTTCAACGGCATCGGAGACGAAGATCTGGACGAACAACTGGCCGATTGGTACGCCCTGCTCAACCTCGGACGAACAATCGCAGCCACCGCCGGCGGCGATTCCCACACTCTCGACGCTTTCCCCGGCAACCCCCGCAATCTACTGTTCCTGGGACAGGACGACCCTGCCCTGCTTACGGTGGAAGCGGTGAACGAGGCGGTGCGAAATCAGCGGGTATTGGTCACTTCAGGACCCTACGTGGAAGCCGGTCTGACCTCTGAATCAACAGGGGCCCCCTCACTTCCCGGCGACCTGGTTTCCGGGGTAGGTGGCGATATAGAACTGTGGATCAAAGTGCAGGCGCCTACCTGGATGGAAGTCACCGAGGTCGTCGTCATACGTAACGGCGTGGCGGAGCAAGTCCTGGCTATAGATGATCCGGGAGAACCCGAACTTCGTGAGGTGGTCCGGTTCGACCAGTCTGTCCCCGTGCAAGCCGACGCTGATTGCTGGTTTGTTGTCAGGGTGCAGGGCACCCAGAAGGCCCCCAACCTGGCTAATCATATCCCCAGAGCAATCACCAATCCTTTCTACCTGGATGCCGACGGCAACGGCCAGTTTGACGCGCCCGGTTTGTAGAATCGCCCGAGGGCTGTTTGGCAGATACCTCCGAGGTCAGAAATCTATCCGCAGGAATGCGTAGAAATTATTGAGGATGTCAACTGAACCGAACGCCAGGCTCAGTTTGTCTGAGTCGTCGTTGTAACCCGGGATCATCGCCTCCGCGTCGCGCTCCAACGAATCGGGCAACTGCCCGCTATAGGCGGTCAGAGAGATGTGGTCCTCCAACCCGACGTAGCAGTTTTTCGCAAGATTCCACGAGTAGCCGATGGTGCCGCCCAACTCCGCACCGGCCGCGAAGCCGCTGTACTGGGAAGGCCCGCCCAGTGGTGCCAGAGCGTAGCTTCCCAGGTGGATGAGCAGGGACGCATCCAAAGTCAGACCGTCGTGACCGCCCGATTGCCGGCGGGCGTATCCCGCCCCAATCGTTCCCATGGAATACGACGCACTCCACAGCCGGTCCTGGAAGACTGGTAACTGATGATACGCCGAATAGTCGCTATCCCCGCCCGTGTCCCGAGAATGCCGTAGGTAGACCCCCCGGGGGAGAGCAAGCGATTGGTAGCCCGCAGTCAAAAACCAGTCGAAGTCGTTTCCAAATGAGCTGAACAGATAGCTCGCCCGTAGTATCGTCAAGTCGATGGTGAAGTCGGCCTCGTCGATGACCGTATCCGTGCCGAACTGCTTCATACGCACGCTGCCGTTTCGAAATTTC
>CAZVFX010000091.1:368-28204 GCA_964626565.1 uncultured Myxococcales bacterium | reverse complement strand
GACTAGCTTGGTCCGGTTGCACCGTGTCCTCGGGGTCCGGCCAGTGAAGGTCCACCATCTCCGAAACGTCCACAGACTCGACCGGGGTAGAGGATTCCCCCGGGCAGGCCGACAGCACGAGGAGGACACAGAGTGCGGGTAGCGCTCTCAAGACTGCGGTCATCACAGTTCTCCTGCGGGGCCTTTCATCTTCAGTATACGCGGAGGCGGCGCGCGTTTCAATCAGCGACTCGGCCCGACCAGCGGCCCTCCGGCCACGGAATCGCGGCAGCGCAGACAGTCCGGGTCGCCGCAGTGAGAGAGCGCAGGGTCGGCCCGCAGTGCGGCTGCGCCCAGACGCAACGCTTCGGCAGCAGGGAAGGTACGCCAGCAGCTGTCGCCCACGGTAAGGACCCGCTGGACGGGGGCGAGAACAGAGTCGAGGTTCACGAAACCCTCGGAACACCCCCCCACCTCGACCTCCAGCACCTCTCCTTGCGCCGTCCAGGCCCAGCGTCGAAAGAGGTTGCGCCCTGCCAACTGCTCGGCTCTATGCAGCAGGGTCATTCGATTCAGCCCAACTCCCATCATCACCACCAGTCCATCCAAGCGCGCCAGTACGTCGAATGGGGCGAACACGTTCAGCGGCCCCTGCGCAGACATGAGGGCCGCCGCAGAAGGTCCCAACGCAGCGAAAGGAGCCATCGGGTGATCCCCCAACGTGAGTCCCCGACGGGACACGATTTCTGCCGGAACAGCACCCATGCTCTCATCGATCCGATGCCGCGAAGAACCGGATTGCCCCGGATGCTGCCACTCCGGATACAATGGACTGTCGTAGTTGTACCCGTTACGTTCCAAACGCCGCAACGGGGGAGCAGCTACAGGCGCATGCCGATCTACAAAGGCAGGTGCCATAACGGTACACCCCGCGGCCAGCAGACAATCCACCAGTGTTGCCGCACCGCCCTCCAAATGCCCAAACGACCCCAGCGACGAGTGCACGCACAACTCCCGGCCAGCAAGCCCGGCACTCAAAATCCCCTTCTCCACATCGGCCCGAAGCGTCACCCTAACCTCCAAAAGCTGGCCCCCATTAAAACAGCCCCCGCAAACTTCCGCAACTCACCGGCCTGGGAGCCCCGAAATGCCGGGGACGAAATGCCGGGGACGGGGGGCGTATTTTCGCACCGAACCGCAGGGGACGGGGGGCGTTTTTCGGACCCGGTCAGCCCTGCCGTGAGCCCAAAACACGCGCCGAGCCCTCACGTCGAGCGAATGTCGAATAAATGGTACAGATCTATTTCAAACCCCCCATAACAATAGAGAGAGCAACAAAAAGAGGGGAGGTGCAGACATGAGGTACACACGTGATTTTACTCTGCCGGCTAATTCCATTTACCACATGATGTGGCGAACCGTGGCCGGCGCGTTCTTCCTGGAGTCCGATGCGATGAAGAGGATGTTCCTGTTCTGCTTCTTTCGCTTCATGTTTCGGGCCGGTGGCAAGGTGCTGCTCCACGGCTATTGCGTCATGTCCAACCACTTCCACAAGGCTGCACAGCTGAAGGGCAGCGCCAAGCCCATGTCGAAATGGGCCCGGGCCGCACACTCGTCCTTTGCACAGCGGCTCAACCGTCTACTCAAGCGCCGGGGGCCGGTGGCCCAGGACCGGCCCAAAACCGTCGTGTGTCAGACTCAGGAGGAGCTGAAGCGGGTTATGTTCTACGGCGACTGGAACCCTGTCGAAGCCGGCATGTGCGACCATCCTTCCGAGTATCGATTCTCCTCGTACAGGTATTATGCGTTCGGGGTGATCAACGAGTGGACAGAACACCTGACCCCGCCTCAATTCTACCTTGAGATGGGTGACACGCCTGAAGAGCGTCAGGCCGAATATCGTCGGCAGTGTGATGAGTACTGGCGAGAGAAGAAGTTGCCCGAGGAGCGTCAGCTTGAGCACGGGCACGCGCTCGGCAGCGAGAAGTTTGTCAGGAACCGCCATCGCTTGATGTTGGCCCTGGGCAGGCATCTGCGTCACAAGACCTGGCCACGTCGGGACCTGCGCCGCATGGCGGCCCGCTTGCTCGTCTTGGAGGTGCCCATGGCCACGGCCAGGTCCAGCGTTCCTGGTCCCGGAAGCCCCGGCTACTAGTAGTAGCCGGGGCAAGGAAACCAATGTAGTTCAACAGTACCCCATCTGAGCTGAGGTCTGCGCTCGGCTGCGTCCAATATGATCTCCTAAGGAATTCCGGCGGCGGAACGGCGCAAGGAAAGCCGCAAACTGGCCAAATGACCTGGCACCTCCTCATAATTCAGGGCCTCCGGGACGGACTGGCAAACGCCCCCCGTCCCTGTCTCTTCGTCGCCCCCCGTCCCTGTCTCTTCGCCCCGTCCCTGTCTCTTCGTCGCCCCCCGTCCCTGTCTTTTCGGTCGTCTTTCTGTGACGATTGACATGCGGTCGGGATAGGGCTATAAACTAGAACTGACTTCGGATTCGAGGTAGACGATGAGGTTTTTGCCCATCCATGTTGCGGCCGCGGTGGTACTCTTGTTGAGTGGGTCTGTTTTGGCCCAGGAAGTGACTGCAGAGGACTACTTCCGTCAGGGCAACGAGGTGTTTGTCGAGGGAGGCTACGACAAGGCCATCGAGTTGTACCAGAAGGCGGTGACGGAGAAGGACGAGTTCAAGGAAGCCTGGTACAATCTGGGTGCGGCTTATGGCCAGACCCGGCAGTACGACAAGGAAATCCAGTGTTATCAGAAGGCCTTGAAGCTTGACTCCACTTATGCCCGGGCGCACTACAACCTGGCCTTGGCGCTGGAAGACAGCGGCAAGTTCGGCGAAGCGCTGGTGGAGTATCGGGAGACGGTCAAGTACGAACCGGAGGCGCTGGACGCACTGGTGAACATGGGGATTCTAATGTCCCGCATGGACAAACTGGAAGAGGCCACATACGCCTACGACCGGGCGCTCAAAGTGGACCCGTCAGTGCCGGACATCTACTACAATGTAGGCATCGTGTACGCCAAGAAGGCCAAAAAGGCTGAGAAGCCTGAAGAGAAGAAGAGCTGGTTCAACAAGGAGGTCGAGGCATACAACAAGGCTCTCGACCTGAGGCCTTCCTTCTACAAGGCGTGCTACAACCTCGCCCTGGCGCACAACAAGCTGGGCAACCTCGATGGAGAAATCGCGGCTTACGAGCAGGCATTGACCATCAAGAAGTCATATCCGGAAGCACTGTACAATCTGGCCTACGCGTGGGAAGAGAAGGGAAACAACGCCAAGGCCATGGAGTACTGGCAGCGCTATATCGAAATTGCGGGGAGATTCGAGAGTGAAAAACCGTTCGTTGAGATCGCCCGCAAGGAACTCGAGCGGTTGAAAACAGGCGCACCGTCCTCACCCTGACCGGCAGCCTCCCTCTGAAGACCCGCAATTGGGGGCAGGAATGACCAAATCGACTAAAGACAAGGTATCCCAAACAACTCTACTCGGGGCAGTGGCGCGCTCGTGCAACTACCTTGATCCGGAAACCAAGGGAGGTGCCCACACCGACGTCATGGTAGTGGACCCGGAACGCCTGACTGAGGAGTTGTCCGCGGTCGCCGGGATCTCGGCGGATGAGCCGTTTGTGGAGAAGCTGTCGGCCATGTCGGACGCGTTGGCCGAACGGTTCATCGTCAAGCGCGGCAAGATAGAAGATTTCGCCATGAAGGTGGTCGGTCCCCGTGAAAACGTAATCCCCCGGGATCTGATGTCCAGTGCGTTCGGACCCCACGGATACAACCTTCTGCCTACTGTGGAGAAGGTAGTAACCGGGTGCGCTGAAGCGGCCCGTGAGGTGCCCTATTTCGCTTTTGGCGACCGGTCCGAGATTCTCGCTCCGGATGTTCTGGGACAACTCCAGAAGGGCCTTGCAAACCGACGCAAACCCCGGGGGTTCCTCAAGCCCAAGACCGATCTGTTCCTTTCTTTCCTTGATGAGGCGGGGGACAACAACATCGAGCAGAGCGTTTACGACGTTCTCACTGACGACGGATATTTCAAGGGTACCGCCGGTTCCTTTGAAGAGCTGGTAGACTACCAGAAGTTCGTTCGGCACAATCCGCTGACCCGTGAGATGGAGGACAGTCTATCGACGTTCTTTGATGCGCCCATTACGGTGGGTGTGAGGGATGCGGTACGATGGGCTATGGGAAGCAGGCATCCGGAGATGGGCTGGGAAACCGCTCGAGCCACGATCCTCGCCAGTTTCGACTCCCGCGGCACCGAGAATTTCTTGCCCTCAGAGGTAACCTACTATGCAGTCGACGTGGACAAGGACCCGGCCCAGATGGCCGGTCTCGTGGAGGTCAACGAGCGGGTTGTGCAGTTGTTCGCACCGCTGCTAGACGATTCCCTGAAGCAGCACGGGTTCATCGGTGTCGACGGCCCGACGCTGAAAGAGATGTCCCGTCAGATTCTGGACTTCCATCACGGCTACCCCATCTACGAGCTGGAGCCCTACCAGGGACTTTTGAGCGTCTCGTCGCTGAAGATGCTGGTGAGGGTTGGTGTCAGTCTGGCGCGGCTGGCGGTGAGTGCGGGTGCGAGTGAGCGGCGCAACGTCAAGCTGGATCACCTTGCTCGACGACCGGGCCAGTTCGTGCGCTTTGCGGCCAGTCTTGAGGAAGACGAGCGGAACCGGTTGTTTGAGGCACTGGAGCAGACGCTGGCCGCGTATGTGGCCCGTGGCGGAGTGCGGGATGAAAGCAGCAACATCTGGCAGTATCATCGGATCCCCCGGACTTTTTACTCGTTCCAGGACAAGGCACAGTATCCGGCCTCCCTGAGGGGCCGCGTAGAGGACACCTTCACCCTCGAGAAACTCCACACCGCACCGTACAACGAGTTGTTGCGAACGTTGCCCGAGTTGGCCGAGAAGCTCACCGTCTTCTTCACCCTGGTCTACCGCTACTACAAAGATACCGGCTTCGTGCCGGACCTGAGACCCCAGAATGCAGGACGGGACATATTTCTGCTGGGTATCTGGGGATATGTGTCCGACAACCTTCTCATCATTCTGTGGCGGGACAAAAACGATGAACTCCACGCCGACCTGAGTTTTGTGGACAACAAGGACCAATTCAAGGAGTACCGCAGGGGAGAGGACAGGCGCCAGCCCGTGGGCCAGGCCAAGCACGCCATGCGGCTCACCGGCTCCCTGGTCGAACCGGCGATGCTCAGGTCCATCGGCCTGTTCACTGAAGCCACTCACAACAACCGCTCCGGCGCGCCGGCACCCCGTCCCTCCCTCATCGAGAAATACGCTTCCCAGGGGCTGGACATCGCCCAGGAAGTCATCCACTCGGCGGTGGAGAACATCTTCGACAACACGAAGGTCGCAGTGGAAGACCTGGTAGACGACACTTTCACCGGCATCAAGAAGCTGCTAGGGCCCAAGGACTAGCTGGGCCCCACCTCGACTTTTACCGGTAGTTGAAAACGGGTACAAAGACCCTTTTCAATCGCGCCGACGTCCACCTCTTCGTCGTGGAAGGGCTGAACTGTCACATGCCAACCAGTGTCGCCAACCCGCACCGAGTGCCGGACGAAGAGACCGTGGGTGAACAGTTGCTCTTCTAGGTCCAGGAGACCGACGGAACCGGCAGGCGTTTTCAGCTGCTCTCCTTGCCGGCCGTGGCAGGTCACTGCTGCAGTCTGCCCGAAGAACGAACAGGGTGACGACGAGAGCGTTACCCGGAATGGGGTGGGGTACCGCGCAACCGCCGGGTCACGACCCAGCCGGTCGCTCACCACCATTCTGCCGGGGCCCGAGCTTGGTGTCCCCTGCTCGTCTATTACCTCGAGGTGGTAGCGGGGCAGGGGGTGCGTGACGCCGCAGGGGCAGGACGCAAATGCGAAGGAGTTCCCGTCGGTGAAGATGTCCAGGACGTCAGCGTCCAGGGCGCGCTCGGTGGCGATGATACGGGCTCTACTCAACGGCCCGGCGGGATTCACGTTCACCACAAACCGGAGGCCATTCTTCAGGCGGTTCCACGGTGCCGGATGCTGTTTGTGAATCAGCCCCAGAGCTCTCGCGGCCTCATCCGCGGGGCCGATAATCATGGAGGGCCCGGACTTTGCGAGGTTGTCCGCGAGAGCTTCGTCGGTGAGGCCGCAGCAGTTCTCTACTTTTCCGCCCAGGAGAGCCAGGAGGCGTTCCAATTGAATGCCAAGTGACCGCGGGGACCGGGGGACGGTGATGACGACCACCGGGTTATCGGCCAGGGCCAATGCGACAGCTTCCAGGCGAGGATGCAAGAGTGCAAGGAGGGTCAGTGATGGAGACTCATACTCATGATGCCGGCCCCGGGTCACCCGTTTTTCCAACAGCGGAGCCACAAGATTCTTGCGGATGGGGAATGGCAGACTGGAGATGGTTTTGGCTCCCAGGCGCCGAGAATAGGCGGCAAGTCCCTGAATCAAGCCTTCCTCCGGGGGGAAGGCGCAAACAGTTCGACGATACGTTCATCCATTTCGGCTTGAAACTCGAGGGCCTCGACAAAGCATACGTGCTCGGGGATCGCCTCGCCGGCCTTGCTGAGGCCCAGAAGCTCTGAAACGAACACATCGCATGCGCGCCTTGCCGGCAGCCCGGCCGCCTGCCAACCGGGGAGTTGCAGGGTAACGGACTTGACGCCGAGGGATACCACAGATTGGGCAATACGCTTGACGACTGCCCGATACCGTGCGCCGTCATATTTCTTGCGGCTGCCCAGGCCCATGATCACGACTTTGAGGAATGACAATTTGGAGCCCGCCGGGAACAGAAGTTTGTCGTCTTCTCCGGCGGCAAACGGGGCCAGGATGAGCTCCTGGTAGTGGGGATTTTCGGTACCCCCATTATCGGCCGCGATCCGCATCCGGGACAGCAGCCCGTCCATACGCCAATCCACCAGACCCGCCAGCCCGCCAGGCGGCCGCTCATCCTCAAATACAGGTACGACCAGAAGCTCTCCCTCGACAGAGTCGAGGTCCCGGGCTCGCACCGGGATGAAACGGTAGGTGAAAGGGAGTGGGGTCATTCCTCGTCCGACTCGGCCTCCTCTTCGAACGGGACTGCGCCCGCGTCTTCGGCCAGCGCCTTCTCTTCTTCGGTTTCCGGGCCTCTCACTTCCAGGGCGATGCGGTCCAGGATGCCGTTGATGAAAGAGGGGGAATCGTCTCCACCGTATCGCTTGGCAACCTCGATGGCTTCATTGATACAGACCTTGCGAGGGATGTCCAGGAGATGGAGCAGTTCATACGTCGCCAGGCGCAGGATGTTGCGGTCGACGATAGCCATCCGTTCGAGACGCCAGTTGGTGGAAAACTGACGGATCAAGTCATCGATGTCATCCCGGTGACCGTGGACTCCGGCGATAACGGCCGTCAGGAAGCCATCATCGGAAATCTCTCCGTCGAAGTGATAGGTGTAGGATTCGATCGCCTGGTCGGGATTCAACTCGTAAAAGTCAAGCCCGTAGAGGATCTGAATGCCGCTTTCACGCAGCTTGCGCCTGTTAGACATCACGCCTGGCCTCACTCAAAGTTCTGCGTAAATATTCACCATTTCCATGGCTGCCTGGGCTGCTTCGGCCCCTTTGTTTCCCGACTTGGTTCCGGCCCGCTCAATGGCCTGCTCGATGGTGTCGCACGTGAGGACGCCGAACACCACGGGGCAGTTGGAGTTCAGTCCCACACTTGCGACCCCCTTTGAGACTTCGGACGCCACATAGTCGAAGTGGGGCGTGCCCCCTCTGATCACTGCGCCGAGGCAGATCACCGCGTCGAACTTCTCGCTTTCGGCAGCCTTGCGGGCCACCGACGGAATCTCAAATGCACCGGGCACTCGCACCACTGTGATGGCGGAGTCTTCGGCTTCATGACGTACGAGCACGTCCACGGCACCTTCCACAAGGCGGTCGGTGATAAAATTGTTGAACCGTGCAGCCACGATACCGAATTTGAAACCTTTAGCGGACAGCTTCCCTTCGATTACATTCATATCTACTCCTCTTGCGCCTTCCAGGTCACCGGGATCTTAAACGAACTCGGCTCTCCCGTAGTCGTCTTCAGCAGGGGCGGTTGCATCACACATTGATGCCCCTCTTTGTTCTTGTATCCGGACGCATTTCCCTGCCCCTTGAACTCGATTTCGAACTCCTGGGGTTTTTCGTCGTCAACAACGGTGCCGATGATCTCTCCCGTGCCGTAAAGAACCAACTCCTGCACCTCCGGCTTCAGGCCTCCCTTGACCACGAAGAAGAAATGCGCTCCCTCCTTGATTTCCAGCAACGCACCTTCGATAGTGAAGTCCACGTCGTTGCCCGGATTCTGCCGTTCGCCGGAGAAGAACGGTCCTTCCCAGGCGATCTCATTGGACCACGCCGTAGCAAAAAACTCGTCTTCCTGGTACTCCTCTCCGGTGGCGGGGTTGGTGCACTTGTTGATAATCAGGATGTTGCTATTGAAGAAGGAATCCCCCGGAACGCCATCGTCGGTATACCGGTCCCAGAACTTGCTCACGTCGGTGAGGAACACGGACTCCGGGTCCGCGTCGGGAAGGAGGACCATTTCCAGGTCGCTCTTTTCCCCCGAGAGGTAGGCATTAGCGTCGGCCAGTGAGTCTCCGGCGGTCTTGCCGCCGAGGTAGCCATCGATGAACAGTTCCGTAGCCATGAGCACATCCCGCGCATCCCCGCACTTTTTGAACCCCACCAGGAGGCGGGCCTTGTTATCCAGGCTGACGGGCACCGACTTGTCCATTTCCCCGCCGCCGTTACCGTCGCCCATGGTCTCGCAGCCGGCCAATACCAGCACCCCCGGGCCCTGAAGCGGGTTCACATCCAGCATTTCCTCGATGCGGGTGCGATCGTACAGAGTGTCACCAAAGACCCCGGCGTTGACGGTGAGGCCGATAGGTTTGTAGACCGCATTGGTTTTGGCTTCTTCCCGTACCCCCTGGGCCAACCACACCATCGCGTCAAAGGGGTGCGCATGGGTGAGAATGTAGTCCACATCACCAGCGCGTGCGTACACCTCGTGCTCTACGCTGTCGAATGAGCCCGAATCCACCGCCTTCTTCTCCAAACGTGACGTGTCCAGGGAGCCTTCAGCCCACAGCGGACCAAAACTGTTCACAATGAAGAAGGTGCGCTTCGAAACATCGATCTGGGGCATCTCTGCAGGCGGGTCCAGCGCCTGCCTCTTCACATGGGTCGGATTGTCAAAAGAGTGGCCTTCCAACTCCTTGAGGAGCACTGGAAGACCGATCCCCCGGGGAGTAATTTCGCCACCGTTTTCGTCTTCCCACACCACCTCGTCGCCGGAGAAGGTCCAGATCGCAGCCACGCAGTCGTCGCCCGCACAATGCTGGAGAATCCCCTTCAGCGGAAGCGACGCCCCGGAAGACTCGGACCACAGGACATCAACGCCGTCGCTCTGCTCCGTGAGACCCGCATTGTCGATAGACGTGTAACCATCGGCCTGCAGCTTGTTCCACAGCGCCTGGAGCTTGGGGTCCGCCTCAACTTTCGAGAGGAAATCAGCCGGCGTATAGCGCTCCTGCTTGTTCACCGACGCCATGGGTTCCTTGGTAATGCCGCCCGCATCCCCTGACGACCCTGAAACATCGGATTCGCCGCCCCCCGAATCACCGGAGCAGGCCGCCATGAAGAAGACCGACACAAGTGCGGCTGTACTGCAGAGTATTCTCAGGCTATTCATCGTTCACCACTATCGAAGGAACCCGTGGTCCTTTAGCTTGTCCAACATCCGCCCACCCTCCCCATCCTCGACACCCTCTGTTTCTCTCCCGCCAAGGAGCTTCTCAACATATTTGGCGATTATGTCCGTTTCTATGTTGACCTCGTCCCCCACCCGGTACCTTCCCATGGTCGTGGACGACAGGGTGAGCGGTATTACAGATACTAGGAAACCTTCCCCATTGCAAGACGCAATCGTCAGGCTCACACCGTCGACGGCAATCGATCCCTTCTCCACCACGTGCCGGGAGTAGGCGGGAGGCAACGAGAAGCCAAAGTGAACGAACTGGCCTTTCTTGTCCACCGACGCCACCCTGGCTACACAATCCACGTGACCGGTGACCATGTGGCCGCCAAGCCGATCCACCGGGCGCATCGCACGCTCGAGGTTGACTGCGCTGCCTGCATTGCAACGTGTAAAAGTGGTGCGAGCCACGGTCTCGGCGGAGACGTCTACTTCGAAGCGAGAGTCGGCGTGGGATGTGACGGTGAGACACGCCCCGTTTACGGCCACACTTTCGCCCAATTCAAGGTCGCTGAAGCTGTCGGGACGAGACAAGGAGATAACGAGGCCGCCCGGCGTACGCCGCGTCGAGATGATGGAACCAACCTGCTGTATCAAACCGGTAAACATCCGCACCCGTTCGCCGGGGAACCGAGACTTTCACGAAAGTCTAGCATAGCGAACGGGCGCTGTCGATGGGAAAGTCCTTGTCCGGTTGGATTTACCTCCCCTGTGTGCTAATCTGTGTTCTCGACAAGAACAGGAGTCACTATGAATGCCAGAATGCTGTTTGTCGGCCTCGGCCTTTCTTTCCTGCTGGCGTCGTGCTCATCCGGGTCCAACGGTTGCCCGGGTGCCGGCGACGGGCGGGGACGGGGGGACTTCGAGGTGGGAGACCGGGATCTCGAGCTTGAAACACGCTCTGACTCTGAGTCCTACGTTTCCCGTGGCTTCCGGTACAACCCGGCGGTGTGCTCAGCCAATGGAGCACCGGCCAGCGCGGCGGTGACAGGCGTGGAGGCGACGGTGGAGCTGCTGGATCAGTTCGCCGCCCTCCTCGAGGAAGAAGGGTTCAAGGTGTACCGCGGCCCTGAACCGGAGCCCGAACCTGAACCGGCGGAGCCGGGCAGCGATGTGCCGGGCCCTGCCGACGCGGGTATCCCTTTTGAAGTGATGGAAGAACCGGACGTAGTCTCCACCGAGGTAGAGGTTCCAGACGAAATCACCGAACCGGGCGGCTGGCAGGGAGGGCAATACGTGGTCGCGCTTACTCCCTCCGGCGATGTGCTGTTTGCCGCGGAAAACGGAATCTTAGGCGTCGCCTCATGGTGCCCTGCGGAAAACCTGGGCCAGGTCAGGCGACTCGATTACGGCCTCGCCGACGCGGTCATTCTGTGGTCTTCCCTCGTCGGATGGGACTACGTGGCAGAGACCAAGAACTGGGTCTTTCCGGACGCAATCTATACCCAGGCGGCGGGAGGCTACCACCGAACCTACATGAATCAATCCCTCAGTCTGCCGGAGACCCACGCCGGTCAACTGTCGGTGTCCGGTTTGCCCGAGATGGCCGGCTTCGGTCTGTTCGGCCATGCAGATGCTCCTTCCCCACAGGGAGACCAGGTGGGGGTCGAATTGCTGCAGGTGGGCCAGACCGTACTGGTGGAATCGTACACCGAGATCGTTCACGAGCAAGCAACCCTGGTGTGGGATGCGACGCCCCACGTTGGGGAAGGTGACAACCCGGTGACCGTTGACCTCATGCTGGCCAGCGAAAAATGGGAATCGCTGGAAACCGGCTTCTACACCTTCTTCGCCGACGCCGTCTTCCCGGCAAATCTCAACGGAAGCCTCGTTTTGAGCCTTCAGGGCGCGCCACCGGGAAAATTGTTGGTATCGAAAGACATCGATGAACTCGAAATGCCTCCGATCGACGGTTTGTAAGGGGATTTCCATGCCAAAGCTCTTCCATCGCGAAGACATTAATGGTTTCTGGGCTCTTTTCGCCGACAACCTGGCCAACATGATCATCATTTCGGGAGTGTGCACTTTTGTGCTCAAGATCCCGCCAGAGGTCGTATTCGGCCGCATCCTTCCGGGCCTGGGTGTTGCGCTCATTGCGGGACTCGGATTCTATGCCTGGCTCGCCCGGCGCCTGGCAGCCAGAGAAGGGCGCGCCGACGTCACTGCTTTGCCCTATGGTATTTCCACGCCGATCCTGTTCGTCTATCTGTTTCTCATCATGAAACCGGTGTTCGAGAGAGGGATGGAGCAGGGGTTGACGGAATCAGACGCCGGCTTGTTGGCCTGGCGGGTAGGCATCGCGGCTGCCTTCCTGGGCGGCGTACTGGAAACTGCAGGGTCAGTGATCGGCCCCTGGCTGAAAAGACATCTACCCCGCGCAGGAATGCTGGGGACCCTGGCAGGCATCGCGCTGGTGTGGATAGCCACAGTCCCCCTGGCGGAGGTATTTGAGCATCCGCTCATCGGCTTTGCATCGATGGCGATCATCTTCGGCGGGCTGGTAGCCCTTTACCGGCTGCCCCTGGGCATTCCTGCGGGCCTGGCCGCCATCGGGGTGGGCACCGCCATCGGTTTCGCCACCGGCGATGCGACTTTTTCGGCAGAAGGCACGGGGCTGTACCTGCCGATTCCAGTTGCAGGAGACCTTCTGGAAGGGCTGAAAGTCCTGTTTGACAATCCCTGGGTGCTGGCCATCGTGGTGCCTGCTGAAGTGTACAACTTCATCGAGACCATGAACAACGTCGAGTCTGCGGAAGCGGCGGGCGACTGTTATCCGGTGGGCACCTGCCAGGTGGCCGACGGCGCCGGCACCATGCTTGGTGCGCTGTTCGGATCCGCGTTCCCGACCACGGTCTACATCGGGCATCCCGGCTACAAGCGCCTCGGGGCGAGAACGGGCTATGGACTGGGCGTTGGGGCAGTGTTCTTCCTGGGCTCCATGTTCGGGTTGATGGCGTTCCTTCACAACCTCATCCCCATGGCTGCAGTAGCTCCCATACTCGTGTTCATCGGAATCGTGATCACCGGGCAGGCGTTCAGCGCCAGCGGGCCCAAATACGCGATCGCAGTGGCTGTGGCCATGATCCCTCACGTATCCAACCTGGTGGTCACCAAGTGGGTTGCTCTGGCCAACGTGTTGGGCGGTGGCGCGGCCAGGCTGTTTGCCCCCGAAACCGTCACGGCGATGAAGCTCGAAGGAGCGCATGTGGCAGGGCAGGCCGCCCTGTTCAACGGTTCCATCATCATCGGTCTGTTGTGGGGTTCAATGACCGCGTTCCTGCTGGACCGAAAAGCGGTCAGCGCGGCGCTCACCGCGTTAGGGGCCATGGTCCTCACGGCAACCGGCATCATCCACGCCCCCACCATCGGCCTACAGGCACCTGAGGTCATGTGGGGCTATCTCATGGTCGCGGCGGTTTGCAGCATCCTGCATTTCGCCGATCGTTGAGAGCTGACCGCTGAAGGCCGCTTTTCAGATTTCCGGTACGAATTTCTTCCAGGAGTCGAACATGCGCGTGAAAGTGTAGCGAGCCGCGGTCTTCTCACTCTCCCGGGCCATGCGGGCCATCTTCTTACCCATGCTCGATAGTTTCTTCAGAGCCTGGGACAATTCTACGGACCCCCCGGGCGTAAAGACCATACCGTTGGAACCGTGGCGGACGACGTCGGGCATGCCGCCGGTTGCTGCGACTACAGGAACCAGGCCTGCGGCCATCCCTTCCATCAACACCCGGGGCACGCCCTCACTCAGCCGGTTGGAACCCGCTTGTGAAGGAACTACGAGCACATCGCACTGGGCGTACAGAGTCGAGAGGCTGTGGCGGGTCAATTCGCCGTGAAGGGTCACCCGTTCCGACAGGTATTGGTCGTTGATGTAGCTCTCCACCTCTTCCTTGAGCGGGCCGTCACCCACCATGTGGAGCACACAGTTGCGGGTCCGGGCGAAAGACTTGAGCAGAAGCAAGGGCCCTTTGACGTCGACCATCCTCCCGGCAAACAACAGTTTCAAGGGCGGGAAATAGAAACGCTTGGGCGCGTCGCTCCTGAGCCCCGGGGCATCTGCCACAGGCACCGGGAAGGTGAACGAGCGCCCCGCGAGATGATCTCGGTCGGACCAGTCGAGCATGTCGAGGGAGGCATCACGCTGCCCCCTGGCGACGAATTGCACCGCGGTGAGGTGGCGGGCGATGAATGACAGCAGTCGCGAGCCGCCCGGAACGCGGTTCAGCAATCTAACTCCACCCCCGTGTTCCACGACCACCACCGGCTTGCCCCGCGGCAACCGGGCTAAAGACGCGGCGATGAGGCCGCAGGGGACCAGCCAGTTGGCCACCACCAGATCGTGGTTCCGCACAGCCCACGCGGCACGCAAGCAGTATGCCGTGAGCGAGAAAGGCAGTTCCGCAAGTCGCCAGGGCTCGCTTTTCAGGGTTTCGACTACACCGAAGCGACCGAAAAGAGTCGCTCCCCCGAGAGGGCTGGAGCTTACCCTCTCAACGGTTACACCTGAGCCCTTATCTTCGGCCACGGCTTGCCCGCCCGGATGGGGCGCCATGACGGTGATTTCATGGCCACGATCTGCCAGAGCCAGAGCCAGGTCCCGTACGAAGCTGCCCCGGTAGTCCCCCGGAGTCGCAGGGTAGGAGGTGGTGAGTACCAGTATTCTCACGATAGGGTCCCCGTCTCCCGGCGCTTCCGCAAAACCAGAGAGCGCAGCAGCACATAGCTGAGGGGAGCCACCGAAAGGAGTGGATTTATCCCCGAGTTCTGCCCTTCGTAGATTGCCCTCACCTTCACCTGCCCTACCCGGCATCCCAGGGTGTGAAGGTGGGCGAGGAAGTCGTTGGGGAAGCCGTACCGTGGGTAGACCCGGGAGAAGTCCATCCGCCTGAGCGCCTCAGTCGTCACTGCAGTATAGCCGCACTGAGAGTCCATGATGTGGCGGTATCCGGAGCTGACGCGGGTAAGAAGGGACAGGCCGAGGTTACCCAGTAGACGCACCGCCGGCATGTTGCGGAAGGTTTTGAGGTGCAGGAAACGGTTGCCCTTTACGTAGTCGGCCCGCCCCTCGGCGATGGGGTCCAGCAGCCGGGGCAGGTCCTCCGGATCCATCTGGCCGTCCCCGGCCATGACGACGGCCACGTGGGCGCCGTTGGTGAGCACCTCGCGATAGCCGGTAAGGATGGCGCCTCCGACTCCGCGGTTGGTGGTGTGCCGGACAATGCGCACCCGGCTGTCGCCGGTCTCTTCGGCCGCGGGCACCGTGCGATCCCGGCTGGAGTCGTCTACCATGACGACGTCGTCGACAAACTCCGGAATCTGCTGCAGCGTGTCGGCGATGAATCGCTCTTCGTTGTAGGCCGGTATGACTACTGATACTGAAAGTCCGCGATACATAGTACTCCTCGGTCAGACGCCCGGAATATATCAAGAGAATTGAAAATTGAAAATTGATAAATGATAATTGTGTTCCATTGCCGTTGACCAGGGAGGGTGAAGATGATGATGCAGGTTAGGCCGCTGGCAGTTGCGCTCGTGCTCGGTTTGTTGGCGCTTCCGACTGCCGGGTGCGGCAAGAAGGGCGACGAGGGGGCCAACGTCAAGGTGAGTTGCGGCATTGAAAACTCGGGAAGGGGCAGTTGTTCGTATGACAACGCCAACCCCGACGGTCTGGCAAGCAAATGCGTCGAGGTCGCGCTGGTGCACAACGAGACCAAGAAGGAGATCGCCAAAGTGCCGCTGTGCGGCAACGCGGTGGCGGGCGGATCGAGAAAGAAGGTGGATTTCACAATGGATGAGGGAGCCGTGGCCGATTCCTGCTTGGGCGGCGACGAAGGGCACTGGAAAGAGGAGTGCTCGCTCCGGATTTCGGATAAGCCGAAGGACTAGCGAACTGCCCTCGGCATTGGGCTATCAGCTATCAGCAACTACATCCCGCGTGCGGTGGGAAGGCTTGTGTCGAGGGTGCCGGGGGAACCGGCGGTAAGATACCAGGCAAAGCTCAAGTTGGGGGCGAAGCTGGTAAGCTCCTCCAGTACCAGGAGAGAGCCTTCCGGCAGGTCCAGTCTCACTGTGGGCGGAGCACCTTCCGGCCAATCAACGACCGATACTTCGTCGTTGGATTCCACCCCATCAAAGGGTCGCATGAGCGCTATGGGGCCAATGGTCTTCGCCAGCTCCTCCGGAGTCGGGAAACCGCCCTGCATCGGGTCAAACCCCCCGGGCCTGCTGTAGACGTCACGCCCGGTCCTTCCGGACGGCAGATAACCGTCCGACGCGGCTCCGGGGCTGAACGGCGGCTCCAATCCTCGCGCATCAGCGGCCGGCTCGAACATGAGCATGGCGGCAAAGACGCCGGGCTCGCTGGCTACCACCATAAGGTTGGCCTTGCGCTTGGCCCACGCAATGTCCAGTCCCCGAATGATCAAGGCGCGTTCGACCGTGGGCCTCGGCAGCGCAGCTTGAGGGGCCTCCACCGACGCAAACCCTTCTCTTCCCACCAGCGGAAGAGAGAGATCCATGGATAGGGTGACTCTGGGGAAATCGGTGGGTAGCGGGTCTGCACCAACCGCAAACGTGGTGGTCTCCCGCATGGAGGTGACCGGAAAATGCATGAGCTTGTCGAAACCGAGGAGGCGTCTGAACTTGTTGGCATCGGGCTCCACCATGTCGTCCACATCGGGGGCGGACAGGTCGCCAACCAGGTGACGCATACGCAGGCCCAGCCCTTTCGGCGACTTCAGCAGTGACAGGTTTTTGAGAGATGGCAGCAGGTTGCGGTCTGACAACTGGGCCCGCCGGGTCTCCACGTAGACGGGCAGTTCGTCCAGCATGGCCTGGCGGAAACTCCGGAGGTATTCCTTTCGATAGTCGAAGTTGCGTTGATCCACCGGGTAATCGGCCCGGGTGGCAAGCCCCACCGCCCCCCACACGATCAGGCAGGCGCCCGCGGGTGCAACCAGGCGCACCCATACCTTGGCGTCTCGGTCCATAATCCAAGCAATGCCACCTGCCAACCATACTGCAAAGGGGGCCATCACCGTAACCAGGATGAACATCTTGGCGGGCTCCACCCAGTTGGATTGGACCGCCAGAACCAAGGCTACGGGGAGGTGCAGACCCAGCAGAATTAACGCCCCCCGTCCCCGCTTTTCTGCGGCCCCCCGTCCCCGCTTTTCGGACGCCCCCCGTCCCTGTTGTTTTGTGCACCAGAGAAAGCCGGTCAGGAGCAGTCCTGTCAGAAGGACGCCGAAGCGATCGGCGATGGCCACGGGAAAGCCCAAGGCCGGCGGCAGTGGAGAGAATGGCGAGCGGACCATATGCTCTACGAAGGGCCAGTTCAGGAGCCCGCGGTAGGAGAACTCAGCCCCGAAGAAAGAGTGTAGAGCCGGAGGGTTGGAGAGAAAAGACTCGTAGGGCACTGAATAGAGGGGGATATCCCGAGCATGCTTGTAGATGTAGGGGCTCAAGAACAGTAGGGACAACATTCCGAAGGCGGCCAGTTCGACTCCCCCTCTTCTCCCCTTTTTCCCGGACAACCAGAGGTGGGCTGCGATGGCCGGGTACCAGAGCACGGCAACGTGGCGCACTCCCACCAGCAGGGCCACCAGTGCGGCCGCTCCAACGATATCCCGGGGCTTTCTCAGCAGTAGCGGAATTGCCAGGGCGGAAACCGCACACGCCAGCAGATTCTCGTCAAAAACATCGATTTGGAGCAGGTAGGGGCTAAGCGCCAGGGCCGCTGCGCCGAAGAGAGCCGCGCCGGGGCGGCCGGTGACCTCTCTGGCGGCCAAAAACGAGCCGAGGAAGATCAGCAGCCCCGTCAGGGCGTAGGCGATACGAAACCCGGAGAATCCGAACAGCGACAGCGTGAGTCCGGAAAACAGGGCGCTCCCCAGCCGTTGCCCACCATTCCAATGGAGAAACGCGTTGTTCTCCACCGCACTTTCGGGCAGCATCCACGACATCGGGGTATCCGCGCTCAGGTAGTTGTGTACCGGCAGGACTGCAGCTCTGATGAGGCATCGCTCTTCGTCAAAAGCCTGCCGGTTGAAATTGAGCAAATATACGGCAAAGACAGCCAGGCCCAGCAGCAGGACCCAGCGAGACAGGGGCGCAGACCTGACCCACTTCTTCCAGGTTGCTGCGGACAGCAGTCGTTTGGCCACCTTCCCGAAATCTGGTTGCCCGTGCAACCACCAAAGCCAGGCGGCTACAAGTGCGGACAGCACCAAAGCAACGCCGGTATACAGCCAGGCGGACACGAAGATGCGTGTGAAGATGCCGAGGAACGCAACCAGTATGAACGTTAGAGAGCCCACGCCCGCAATGCCGTACGCCAGCGACCAGGTGAGCCATTCCACCGGATCGAGGCCTCGCTTCTCCCGGTCCCGGTCCACCAGCAGGGTGCGGGCCAGCAAGGCTCCCGGGACAAGCAGGACCACCACCGTCAACAGCATTCCCAGTAAGATGTTTAGTATGATCACGGTCCGCCTTTCACCAGCTGTTCCTACCGCCTACAGCCTATCCTTTCCTGCCACCTACTTGCAATCCTCGTCGCTTTCGGGGCAGGTGAACCGCACGTGCAGATGGTGCACGTGCCCTTTTTGATGGCGGATAATTCCATGCTTGTGCCGGGCGCCCATGGGCGCCTCGAACAGCTCTTTAAGTTCCTCTTCGCTCCAGCCGCGATTCAGGGCTTCCTTGTAGAGTGGTTTATGCAGCCGCCGATCGATAAACAGGTATTGCACCTTCTGGGTGGAGAGCATCAATTCAATGAGGGTCCAGTTCTTCTCCGCGTCCATGGTGTCACGAGAGACGTTCTTGAACCGCCTCAAGTACTGATTGTCCTTGAAGTAGTACCCCAGGTCCACGTCCCTGCCGCTTTGATGTGATGCGTGGGGCGGCAGCTTCCGCCCCCCTTCAGCACTTATGTCTCCTACGACCATGGGGACCGTGCCGGGGTAGACAGCGTGCATTCTGATGGCCAGCCAGATAATGATAGCGACTGATTCGTTGGTGCCGAACGCGGCTTTGTCGTTCTTGCGTACATAGCCCACGCCCTCTTTGGCCAGCTTTCTACCGTGGCGCAGCTTCCCTCTGCTCGGGCTGCCCACCGACAAAGTGGGGGTGTCGTCCAGAAACGCCTCCCATTCAGCAACCACAGGTTTGTTGAAGTCGAGCGCCTGGCCCTGCTCCCCAAAGGGTACATCGTCTTCGATGTCGAGGTCGTCGAACGGAAAATCCGGCTTCGGCTTCTTCCGGTCCTGCTCCATCTCCTTGAGCAGGAGGTCCTCATACAACGGCGGGTCTTCCTGACGTTCATCCGCGCGGCCCGGCGAGTACCAGCAAACCGTCAGCAACCACAATGCAATCGAGAGCTTTCTTACAGTTCGTAACATGAAACCTAATCCTCACTAACAACCCCTTCAAGATTACTTTAGGTCTTGAGGAAAGCAAGAAAGGGGACCCCTCGACAGGGCTCTCGATGACGACTTCTCAACGTTTACAACAACTCCATCGACTGCTACAAATGGGGTGCCTGAGCCTGACAGCGGAGGGAGGTAGTGAGCGAAAACGACGACCGAGAGATTCCCCAGTTTCTGGAGCACGCGGCGACCAAGGACCACTGGGAGCGAATTGGAGTAAAGAAGAGGTTCGGCATTTGCGCACCTTTGTTCTCGCTGCGCACTCTACGAGACGCGGGGGTCGGGGACATCGGCGACCTCTACCCGCTGGTGGACTGGTGCCGGCGCATCGGAGCATCGGTGATCCAGTTATTGCCCATCAACGACATGGGTCTCGATTCCGTCCCCTATTCGGCACTGTCGGCATTTGCCCTGGACCCCATCTATATCGCGCTTGACCGGGTGGACGAAATTGCATCGGCCCCCGATTTATGCGAGCGGCTGGCCCGGCTGTCAACCACCCTAAACCAGGGGGCGCGCATCGACTACCTGCAGGTGCGCCGGGAGAAGGGTGCATTGTTGGAGGAAGCGTTCCGGCGGGCGGACGGCCCCCCATTGCGGGCCGCGCTCGCTGAGTTCAGGGATTCGAATTCCTGGCTGGACGACTATCTCATCTACCGCACGATCAAAGAACATCGCGAATACCGTTCGTGGGAGGACTGGGGTGAAGAATTCTCCAGTGGAGAGGCCCGGAACCGGTTCGCGCGGGAGCACGACGAGCGCCTCACGTTCCACCTTTACGAACAGTGGCTGCTGGACCGCCAGCTCAGCGAGGCCAGGGGCTATGCCAACGCCAACGGCATCCTGTTGAAGGGAGACATTCCCATTCTCGTGTCCCGGGACAGCGCGGACGTCTGGTTGAACCCGGCCTACTTCAATCTGCAAACGACTGCCGGGGCCCCTCCCGACATGTACGCGGAGGAGGGCCAGAACTGGGGGTTTCCGACCTATCGCTGGGATGTGTTGGCCGGACAAGACTACTCGTGGTGGCGAGCCCGCCTCGAGGTGGCCCAACGGTACTTCGATCTTTACCGCATTGACCACGTGGTGGGGTTCTTCCGTATCTGGACCATACCTCTGAGCGAAACTACCGGGGTGAACGGCCGCTACGAACCGCAGGAGGAGTGGGCCTGGGGTGACCACGGCCGCCGCCTGCTTTCCATGATGCTGGAGTCGAGTACCATGCTGCCTCTGGCCGAGGATCTCGGCACCATCCCGCCGGTGTGCAGGGAGACACTGCGCGAGCTGGGAATCTGCGGCTTCAAGGTGCAACGTTGGGAAAAACGCTGGCACGAGGACCACAGTTTCATCCAACCGTCGGACTACGATCCCCTTTCGTTGGCGACCCTGTCCACTCACGATTCGGAGACTCTTGCGGGCTGGTGGGCCGCCTACCCGGATGAGCGCGGGCAGCTCTGGGGAACGCTGGGGAAGGAAGGCTCCGCGCCGGACCGTCTCCCCGGCGAGTTCGAACTCGAGTTGATCCGATGGCTTGCCCGGGGACGCTCCTTGTTCACGGTCGTGATGCTGCAGGATCTCCTGGACCCGTTCGGGCTGCTGCCGGGAGACCCGGCGGAGCATCGGGTCAACGTCCCGGGCACGGTGGGGCCGCACAATTGGACCTGGCGAAGTCCCGTGTGCCTCGAAGATCTGCTGGGAAACGAAGAGCTGTGCAGCACACTGGCAGAGACTTCCCTCTAGTCCAGGCCCAGCACCGCCAGAAAGCGAGTGCCTTTCTTACGCCGGCCCACGGCCGCCGCGACCGCCTCTTCATCAAAGCTGAGCGTGTATCGGAACCCGATCTTTTTTTCCCGAGCCAGCAGCCAGGCGTGAGACAACGCAATGCCCCCGTTGGTGGCGATGAACGGCTGGTCCGGGATTCGCCACGCCGGTGTCTTTTTCACCCCGCCGAGCACGAAAAGATAGGAACAGTTCGAGAATTGCTGCGCCTCGGGAGCGGTGAGTGCGTCGAGCACCGCGGCTTTGCGCTTCGCATCTTCGACCTGCACGAAGCGCCAGGTCTGGTAGTTCTCTGCGGAAGGGGCCATGCGCGCGACCAGCATCAGGTGACGGACGTCTTCGTCGGTGCACTGCCTGAGCCCCTCC
This sequence comes from uncultured Myxococcales bacterium, assembly GCA_964626565.1. GTDB lineage: Bacteria > Myxococcota_A > UBA9042 > CAIXZC01 > CAIXZC01 > CAZVFX01. Next base: position 6,835 of record CAZVFX010000091.1, on the reverse strand, counting down.
GGAGCGACGGCCAGCAGGGTTAAAACTGTATCACTCATGAGCAATCTCATCGACGGTATGGAAGAACTCTACCGGCTTCCGCTTGCTGCTCACCAACCGCCGCAGCACAGAGTCGTAGTTGAAGCCGGCGGGCGCGGCCGCGGGCAGGCCAAGGGGAGATGCGGAAACCACCTCGTGGCCGGGAGGCAATTCGAGCACTTTCCCGAGCCCTTTCATTTCAATAGCTGCGACCCAGCAGGTAGCGATCTCCTTTTCCGCTGCGGCCAGCACTGCGATTTCCATGAGCATGCCGGCCTCGACCAGGGCCAGAGACATTCCTTCCCGATCGAAGCTCAAGGAGCGGTCGATGCAAACGGTGAGGAAACCCTGCACCGGCCAGCGAGTCATCCACGGGTTGCCGAACCGGCCAATTACCCCCCTGGTGGAAGCCTTGCACAGTGCGGCCGCGTTTGCAGGATCGGTTTCCAGCAGCACCGTGGCGCCTTTTATGCCCAGTGTTCTCGCCCCGGCGTCGATGCAGTTCCGTATGTATTCGAACCCACCGGTGGGGATTGTTCCTTCGATGAAGCGGCGATGACTGCGGCGCTTGAGCATCACCGCGGCGGCAGCGGATGCGTCGGCCAACGCGATGGTCTCCGTATCGTCCCTCTGCCCTGCGGTCAACTGGGGACCCGGTGGGACTCTTCATCCCGATACATGGTGCCGGCTGCGGTGGGGCCAACGCTCAGGGTCGCGATCATGCGGCTGTACTCCAGGGCGAGGTCGCCCAGGCGCAGCCTGGCGAGAAGCTCCCGGCGCCTCTCCAACTGGCGGACAACGATGCGAATATCCCCAATGTTCTTCCACGTTCCGGACAGTACCACGGTGCGGTCGTAAGCTGTGCGCAGCCGCTCTTTGGAGAGTGTATGGTAACCTTCAACCACCAACGCGAACACTTCCCGTGAGGCTGCAGACTTATCCGCGGTTACCCGGTCGGGGTGTATTTCAAACGCGATTTCACGGTAACGGCTTTTCACCAGGCTGCGTGACGCATCCATAGGCAGACCGAGCAACTCGTAGAACCCTGCGCCGCGGCGCTTCAGGCCTACGAGATAGGAGAGCAAATCCACCTCTTCAATGGCCGGGGGAGTTGCGGGAACGGGAGCGACCCGCTGCTTTTCCACAAACTCCACGTAGCCGAAAGCGATGAGGAAGGCGAGGGCTCTGGCGCGGGTGGGTGATTGCAGCGTCCGCTCCACGTTCTGCTCCTCGACGAGGGAAGTGATGAGCCCCTCTGAGAGCTGCCTCCGCAGCGGGTTGGGTATGCGCCGCCCTTCGGCCATTCTGACCATGGGGCCGGAAGCTTTGGAGACTACGTAATCGCTGAATTGCCTGAGTGAGCCTGCCGCCGCCGCTTTGGCCGCAACCCCTAAGGGATTCAGGAGGGGGCTTGACAGCGGGACCACGCCGAACTCGGCCATGCCGCCCACAAATTCGAAGCGGGCGTTGACCGTTCCTGCACAAGACAGGAGGCGGCCCGCGATCTGGGCTTCAAGGGCTCGCTCCAACTCCTCCATGCCCACCAGCGACTCCCCAAGCAGCAGTTGCCCCAGCAGTTTCCCTTCGGCGGCAGGACGCTTGCGAGCCTTACGCACGAACTTGTTAATGAGCTTCTTCTTTTTGCCGTCGAACTGGTCGCCCAACAGCCCCACCTGGTGTCGGGAATATGAAAAGCAGGGGAAACCCCTCTTGAACCAGAAAACGAACGCGGGATAGTCGCTGCTACCCTCGAGCACCTTCAGAGTGCCGGTGCGCTTTCCGGTGTAAATGTCGCCCAGGACCACGGTGAGAGGTGTCCGTCCCTCCACCTTGCATTCGTTTTCGCTCATTCTCGACGCTCCCACCGGCACAAGAAACCTCTAGCCGCCACGTATTATGCGGCCGCGCCCGGGGAGCGTCAAAAAAGTAACCGATACATCGTGTGCCGATAGAAATCCAGGATGCCTCACCAGGCAAATTTCAGGGGCGGAGTGAACTCGCCCGGCGACTCCGAAGCATCCAATTTTGTTACCGGGTAGCCATAGGACGTAGACATGCCGTGGCCCGCACAGATTGAGCCCGGTTCGGGCGGAAGGTAGGAGGAGTAGCCGACCTGGACTCGTTCTGCGCCCCCTTCGATGCGATACCAGGTCCCTTTGCGTGCGAAGCCCAGGTCGTAGCCCGACACGCAGTCCGGACAGGTGGCCCGAATGGCGGCTTCGCCGTTGCAGTTGCCTTTGGTGAACAGCACTTTAGCCGGCAACAGAACCTCGGAGTTGGACATGCGGATGGAGAAGAAGAGACCGCTGGCCGGGTTGTAGACCTGGACTGCGTCGTAAAGCTCGCTGCCGTCGTAGTGGAGGTGGGTCCGTGAGACCAGCGCCCCCACCAGTCGACCGTCGGCGTCCACCACCCGCAGGGTCCCGTCTGCGCCGGGATCCGCTTCCGCCGCGTCAGCCGTTGCGACCCCGCCTTCCCCCACAGTCACATCCACGGAGACTCCTGCGGAAGTGCAAAAAGCCAGGAAGAAGAACGCCAACCATCCGGAAAACGCCATCAGCAAGTGTGTCCTTTTCATCAGCCAAACCTCATACGTTGCGAATGGCATTGTACGTCAACCGGCCGGAGGCTGCCAGTCAATGTCATCCCTCGAATTCGCTTCCAAGAACACAGGCGACCGGCAAAACTGTCTTGCTTCGTCATCGACTATGCCCGCGCCTTTTCCTTTGACGAGATCACTGATCGCATCTAGAATACCAGACCGTAATTCATGTGGAGAGTGCACACCCATGGGGGCAATGGTTTCATTCATCAAGGTCACCAAGCGATATCCCGGGGGGACCATTGCACTCGACAACCTGTCCTTCGACATGGAGGAAGGTGAATTCCTGTTCATCACCGGCCCTTCCGGGGCGGGCAAGACCACTGTAATGAAGCTGCTGTTTGCTGACGAGAAACCAACCAACGGCCAGCTCATGGTGGCCCGGCGCAACGTGGCGGCTCTGCGGGAGTCTGCAATACCATTTCTGCGGCGAAACATCGGGGTGGTGTTTCAGGATTTCCGGCTCATCCAGTCCCGCACCGTGTTCGAAAACGTCGCAGTGACCTTGGAAGTGTTGGGTCTGTCCTCGAAGGACATTCAGTCGCGGGTGGGACAGGTGTTGGAAATCCTGGGGCTGCAGCGACTGGCTCGACACTACCCGAGAATGCTCTCGGGAGGGGAGCAACAACGAGTGGCTATTGCCCGTGCAGTGGTCAACGATCCGCCGTTGCTGGTGGCGGACGAGCCCACGGGCAACCTGGACCCGAAGCTGAGCGTGGAAGTAATGGACCTGCTCATGGAGTCTCACCGCCGCGGCTCGACGGTGATGGTGGCGACCCATGACGCCAGGTTGATGAACCGGTACCGCGCCCGCTGCATCAGGCTGGAAGGCGGCACGGCGACCGGTGAGTACATCACGGGAGACGAAAGTGAGCGCGTTTAGGAGGGTCGGCTATTTTGTCAGGGAAGCTCTGGTGAACCTCACCAGGCATCCCCTGTACTCAGCCGTCGGCATCCTTACTCTCTCCGTGTCACTCATCCTGGTGGGTTTCCTGGGGCTCTTCATGTGGAAGGCCAACTCGCTGGTTGACCGCATGGCAGGGGGACTGCAACTCACCGTCTACCTCGAAGAGGATGTCACCGCACCACTGGCCGACGACCTGGTGAAGGTCATCGAGGGCCAATGGGCCGAGGTGGACGAGGTCAAGTTTCACTCAGAAGCGGAGGACCGGGATCGCAACCTGAACCTGCTACCCAAGGAGTTGGTTGAGGAGCTTGATGCGGACCTCATTCCCGCACAACCGTACCTGGAGGTGAGACTGGACGTAGACCGCCTCAGTGAGGAGCGGGTGGAGAAACTGGTTGAGTGGTTCGCATCGTTGGCGGACGTCCAGGGAGTAGACGAGGTGCTGTTCGGGTCGGAGAAAATAGCGGTCGCTTTTTCGCTACTGCAAGGGGCTAAGCGGCTGGGCATCTTCATCAGCCTCGTAATCGTTCTGGCCGCCCTGTTTTTCGTTATTACGACCACCCGGCTGATCGTTGAGGGTAGGAAGGAGGAAATAGAAATCCTCCTGCTGGTGGGAGCCACCAAGAATTTCATCCGCATCCCTCACTACCTTGAGGGGATAATTCAGGGTCTGCTTGCCGGAGGTCTCGCGTTCGTTTCCGTATGGCTCATGCAGCGCCAGTTGATGGCCACCCTACGGGGCGACCTGCTGCTGCAGGTGCCCGTGAACCTGCTTCCTCAGGGTGTTATAGCCTGGTTCGTCGTAGGAGGGGTCGGTCTGGGGCTGCTGGGCAGCGCGCTGGGCATGGCTCGTTATCTCAGGCTTACAAAATGAGAACAGTTCTACAACTGTTCGTGACCGGAGTGATCTTTGTCTCTTCGGCCGTGGACTCAACTGCTCAGCAGATGCCGGTGCTGGATGGCAAAGGGCGGATGCTGCTCGAGGTGGTCAATACCCTGGAGAGGGACCTGGAGCAGCTTGCTCGAAAGCGCCGCGCCCTGACTCGACGGCGGGAGACTCTTGAGGCCAAACTGGCGGGCGTACAGGAGCAGCTCTCTCTGGCCGGCCGGAAGCTGGACACCACAGCCGCCCAGATCGAGAAGATCCTTCGGAGCATGGTGCGCATGAAAGAACCGGATGACCTGTTCCTCCTGTTCTCCACCATGAAATACCACGACCTCCACGTCTACCGCCGCCAGATCCGCCTCATCACCGCCAACCTGGCTCAACGGCTCGCGTCGCTGGTGCAGGAGAAAAAGCAGCTGGACCGGAAGGAAGGGGCCATGACCCGGGAGTTGGAAGCGCTGAATTCCCGCCGGGAAGCGTTGCTCCAGGAGATCGATGAACTGCAGGCGGTAACGACGCGGAAAAAGCGGGAGCTGGCGGAGCGGATCTCGAAGATAGCGGCCATTGAGAGCCTCTTCATGACTGCGGGCGGCGAGGCCCTCGATGGAAGTGCCGGCGACGCTGGGGAAAAGGCGGCCGAAATGCTGGCGACCGCTGACAACCTGGCTGAACTGCGGGGGAAGAAGCAGTTGCAGATCCCCATCAGCCCCGGTCGTGTAATCAAGGGCTTCGAGAAGCTTCCCGAGGATCCGTACGGTACGGAGAAGATGGTGCGCGGCTGGATCCTCGTACCCTTCGTCAAAGGTAAGAAGAAGCAAGCCACGGACACCGCCTACGTGCGGGTCCCTTCCGACGGCGTGGTCGTCTTCATGGGTGAAGTTCCCGGCTTCGGCTTGACCATCATAGTTGACCACGGCCATGAGTACCACACGGTATACGCGAACATCCGCCAGACTCTGGTGCTGAAAGGCGACCCGGTGGCCCGCGGACACCCCATCGCCACAGTCAAAAGCGATCGTCCCGGCAAGGAGCTGCCCTACCTCTACTTTGAGTTCAGAGAGCACCGCATCGCCCAGAATCCGAAGCCGTGGTTCAAACTGCGCCCAATCACGCCGAACGAGCGGAAGTAGCCGGACCTCGGAATTAGAACTTCAACGCGCCGCGCTCGTATCCCCATGTCTTGTAGTACTTTGAAGGTGTTGTAGGCGGCTCTTTGCAGTTGCCAAAAGTATTGACGTGTACTATTCTTACGCAGGTTTTGTGCGCGCATAGTGAGGGAAGACCGATGAAGATTCGTTGTACTAAATGCAAGAGCGTCTACGTCATTCCCGATGAGAAGTTGGAAGGCAAGACGGGAAAGGTGAAGGTACGCTGTCAGAACTGCCGTTCAGTCCTTGCCATACGTCTCAAGGAAAAGCGAGAGGCGGAGGCGGAACCCGAGTGGTTCTATGCAGTGGGCGCCGACCAGAAAGGCCCGGCAACCCTCGCCGAGCTGAAGGCCATGTTCGCGGACAGCACACTGGCCGCCGATGCGTTGGTCTGGAAGGCGGGTATGGCCGAGTGGGCCCCGGCCGCGGAAATCGACGAATTGGACCTGGCCGAACTTCCCGCTCCCGAGGCCGACCCCGAAGATGTGATGCCGCCCGAGCCGGGCGAGGAATTCCCGGAGCGCACCATGGAATTGGGGCCCGACATCGACGATGACGGGGCGGAGGACGAGGCCACCCGGGAAGAGTCGATCCCCGAGGACACCATCGATGAGCCCGCTCCCGAACCCGTTGCGGCCCTCGAAGAAGAACCGCTGCCTGAGCCGGAAGCCGTAGTCCCCGATCTGGAAGAGATGGAGGAGGAGCCCCCGCCCGAGCCTGAGGCAGAGCCTGAGGCAGAGCCTGAACCGGAGGCGGAGGCAGAAGAAGAGCCACCGGCAGAGCCTGAGGCAGAGCCTGAAGCAGAGGCGGAGGCAGAAGAAGAGCCGCCCGCAGAGCCGGAAGATGTCGTTCCAGATCTCGACGAAGCGGAAGAAGAACCGCCGGCAGAGCCGGAAGACGTCGTTC
>CAZVFX010000091.1:0-358 GCA_964626565.1 uncultured Myxococcales bacterium | reverse complement strand
GAAATCGCACCGGGAGGGGGGATCAGCGCAGGAAAAAAGGTGCCACCGTGGGGCAGGTCGTGTCCACCAACATCCCCGGTAGCATGTTTACGCGGGAACAACAAAACCTGCTACCGTCAAAAATATTCCCCCAAAACCGCTTTCCCAAACATTCTATAAGCAATAATTCTCACACTATCCACCCACTTGCTGCGTGGAGGCTTTCATTTCAGATGTGGAGGATGCTGAAGAAGACCCGCCGGCAGAGCCGGATGATGTCGTTCCCGATCTGGACGATGCTGAAGAAGACCCGCCCGCAGAGCCGGATGACGTCGTACCCGATCTTGACGAAGCGGAAGAAGAACCGCCCGCAGAGCCG
>CAZVFX010000090.1:15178-28463 GCA_964626565.1 uncultured Myxococcales bacterium | reverse complement strand
CTGCTCGGAAGAACACGCAGGCTGCTCACTGCGATGGGAAGAAAGGTAATCTAGAACTGCACGGCGGGATGAATGGTTGAGGTGGTGTGCCGGCGTTCCGGCTCATCTCTCAGGCTGTACTTCCATGCAATAAGGCCGGTGAGGACAAACAGCACGGCCGCGGGAATGGACTGTGCGTACTCCCCCGCAGCAACGTGGGTCGCAGCCGCACCCACCATGGTAACGCTCAGTAGCGCACCGCCGAAGAAGCGAAGTTTAGGGAACAACAGCATCAAGGCTCCGCCCACTTCAACCACCCCCACAACGTAGAGGAACCACCCGGGGTAACCCCACTCCGCAAATTTGGCCACCATCTCCTCCGCACCGGTGAACTTCATGCCCCCGGACATAACGAACAGCAACGCCAGGGCGCCTGCCAGGACGTGCCAACCTATCCCCTTGAATCTTGGCTTGAATTCTTTCATGTCTAACCTCCTCGTTGCTGGCCACCAATCGGCCGGACGCGACGGAATCCGCCGCGCCCACATGAGTTGGTCGCAAGAAGGGATCGATTCCTTACAGATACGACGGCTACAGGCGGAACGCCTCGAGCCAATCCAGCTTCATGGTGACGTTGTTGGCCGGGAAACCGGCCGACGTGGCAGTGCAAACGAGGAAGCGCAGGTACCATTGTCCGAGTGCGCTTACATCTACCTCTTTGACAGGGTCTCCGGAGCAATCGTCATTGCTGTAGATACCCGCGGTCTCAGCAGCACCATCGACGCACACGCTCCAGGTCTGCGCCGGGAGATTGGTGGTCTGGTAGTTCAGGAACTTCCGGCCGGCAGTTTCAGAATGGATGTTGTGGTCGAATAGACCGCCCTGGTTGACACTCACCGGCCCGTCGGCGATTTCGATAATGCCGCAGTTCAGGCTGGTGGCCTGCCGGGTGTAACTCCAGTCAAACGCGATGCGGTAGTCGTCCCCGGTTTTGAAATCCAACTTGGTGCGGGCCCAGGCGGTTCCACCGTAGGTGTTTCCGGTGCTGCTCACCGTCGCATTGAGGTTGATGGTCCCCCCCGACTCGCTGATACTGCAACCGCCGGGACCGCCCCACTTGATACAGCTCGCATCCCACAACGACTCGTCGATGGACGCGTCGTCGAACTGGTCCTCCAACACGACGATTTCGGTGACACACTCACCGTGATAACACTCCGCCGGAGACTCGCATTCGCCGCAACTACCGCCACAGCCGTCGTCGCCGCACACCTTGCCCACACACCACGGCTCGCAACACGACGCGTGAGGCTGGTCCGAAGACCAGGCCGGGTTACCGTGCAACGTCCCATCCAGGCCGCTGTCGGAATTGTCCCCGACAGAGTCACCCGCACCCTCATCAAAGAGGTACAGCAGTACCGTATCCGCGTCGGTCTGCTCCGGTTGAGAAGGGACGAATATGTCGTCGTAACGGGCAATATCGCTTACCCGCACCGCGTCCAGTCGGCCGGTATAGAAACTCTCGGGAATAGCGGGATTGCCTTCGCTGATGCATCCTCCCCCGGTGGAGCTCCCGATGTAGAGCTTCTCCACCGCGGCGTCAATCCACTCCGAAATCGCCTTGGTCCCGGTCGCCGAGCACTCCTCCTTGCCGTCCAGATAGAGACGGTATTCACCGCCGGCCTGAATGTCGGCCACCACCGCGGCATGGTGCCACTGTCCAACGGTCACGGCAGTGGACCCCGTGCACTGGCCGCCGGTCCACCGCACCGCCTGCAGCCTGTTGCCGCCGGCGAACTTGAGTGCATACAGCCCGCACGAGATGTTCATGAGCCCGGTCCCCGCAGCCTGGTCCCCGGTCATTTTGAACCACACCTCGAAAGTCACGTCCGTAGCATCCGCAGAGAGGTCACCCCAGGTAGGACCGTCAACCACATGGTCGTCGACGCCGTCGAACTCCAGCGAGCCGCACGGCTCGCATCCCAGCGCTCCACAGTACATTCCGGCATCCTCGCATGGGACTCCACCGCATACGCCATCGGCGCACAGGTCGTTAGCTGTGCAGGACTCGCCGTCATCACAGGGAGCCTGGTTTGACTCGAACAAACAGCCGTCAGCCGGCACACAGGAATCGTCGGTGCACACGTTCCCGTCGTCGCAGGTTACCGGCACCCCCGGGACACACTGCCCTTCAGAGCATTGGTCGCCTGCGGTGCACAGGTCGCCGTCGTCGCAGGCCGCGACATTGTCCACATTCCAGCAGCCGTCTGCAGGTTCGCAACCGTCGTCGGTGCACTCGTTGCCGTCATCGCAGTCCACCAACGCATCGACCAGGCAGGCGCCGCCCTGACAGTGGTCACCCTCGGTGCACTCATTTCCGTCATCGCAGTTGGCCTGGTTCGGGTCATGCTGACATAAGCCGTCACCATCACAATAGTCATCGGTACACGGATTGGCATCATCGCAATCCTGGACCGTGCCGGGTGTGCAAAGACCCAGTTCGCACTGGTCGCCCACGGTGCAAGGATCGCCGTCGCTGCAAGGGCCAGCGGTCACGTCGTAAACGCACCCGGCGGCCGGCGAACATGAATCGTCTGTGCAGGGGTTGCCGTCTCCACAATCCTGCAACTGCGCTGCCTGGCACAGCCCGCCTGAACAGTGGTCGCCCAAAGTACATTCGTTGGCATCGTCGCACGTCTCGTCGTTGGGCTGGTGCAAACACAACCCGGCCGCGTCACACGAATCATCGGTGCAGACATTTCCGTCATCGCAGTCCTGAACCGAACCGGGAATGCACGCGCCGTCGTCGCAGTGGTCCCCGACCGTGCAGGGGTCCCCATCTGAGCACTCCCCATCGGCCACGCTAAAGACACAACCGGCGCCGGCGTCGCAGGAATCGTTGGTGCACGGATTGCCGTCATGACATTCCAGGCTGCCGGAATAACCACATTTTCCCTGGCCGCATACATCTCCAGTGGTGCAGGCGTTCCCGTCGTCACAGGCGTTCTGGTTGGGCAGGTGGATGCAGCCTTCTGCAGGATCGCAGTCGTCATCCGTACACAGGTTGTCATCATCACACGAAATAGCTCCCCCACCCACACAGCCGGCGGCCGAATCGCAACTTTCTACCCCGTTGCAGGCATTGCCGTCGTTGCAAACCAGCACCTCACCGGGCAGGCAGCCCACCTGCGGGTCACACGTTTCCAAGCCATTGCACGCGTCCTGGTCGTCGCAAACGAGGAGTGCGCCGCCGGCACAGACCCCGGCGGAGCACTGGTCCTGTGTCGTGCACACATCACCGTCGTTGCAAGCCGCCTCGTTGTCCAGATGAAGGCAACCGGCAGTCGAATCGCAGGAATCGTCAGTACACAAATTGCCGTCGTTGCAGTTGGCCCCCGCCCCGGCGGCGCAGACTCCCGCCTCGCACTTGTCGCCAATAGTGCACGCGTCCCCGTTGTCGCAAACGAGGCCCTCGTGGTCCGGAACAAAGAGGCACTCGCCGGTTGCCGGCTCGCATTGGGCCTGCAGACAGAAAGCGTCCAGCCCTTCCGGCTGCGGGCACTCCACGACAGAATCCGAAGCCACGGCACACTGGTGCGGAAACTGCTCTGTATCACAGAACAAAGTGCCGTTGCACAGGTCGCCGTCTTCCAGAGTCTCACAATCTGCGTCCACGAGGCAGTCGCAAGACACCGAAACTCCAACGCAGTCGCCGTCGACGCACTCGTCCGCCACTGTACAGGCGTTGCTATCATCGCAGGAAAGCGTGTTCGCGTAGAAATCGCAGCCGCCGGTGGCGGTGCAGACGTTGTCGGTGCAAGGGTTGTCGTCGTCGCACTCCAGCGCGTCCGCGACGCAGGCGCCTGCTTCGCAATGGTCGGCCACCGTGCAGGGGTCTCCGTCGCTGCACTCCCCTTCGGCCACCGCTTCGTTGCCGCATCCTTCTTCGCCGAAGCAGGTGTCTGCAGTGCACTCGTTGCTATCGTCGCACACGTGCACATAAAGACCGTCGACCAGATTGGGTTCATCAATCTCACCGTTGCAGTCATCGTCCAGCCCGTTGCACACCTCGGGCCCGGGTACAGGTGCATCGCAATCCCCGAGTCCGTCGTCGGTGCAGACCCGCTTGCCGTCACAGAGACCGAATTCGTTTTCCACCTTGCACGGAGTGGAAAGGCCGCTGGCCACTGACGCCTCGGTGCATGGGCAGACACCAGCGTCGTTCACGCACTGCAACACCTCCACCCCCTCAACAGTGAGAGAGTTCTGACACGAAAACCCCCAAGGGCAATCCCCCGTCTTCTGGCACGTCCCGCCGCAGAAGTTCCCGCCCTCCCCGTAACTCACGCACGCATCCTCGGCTCCGCCGGTACTCTCGCAGTCATTGGCGCCGGAACAGGGGCGGCAGAGGTTGGCGTGGTTGGACACGCATATGTAGACCACATCGGGGCCCGTGGCGCTCACCTGCTTGCAGGTCCACCCCGCCGGACACTCCGCCTCACAATGCTTGCTGCACACACTCTCGCCCATGTGCTGCACACACCATCCCGAGTCACACTCGTCGTTGTCGCTGCAACCGTCGCCGAAGCACCCTTCTCCCGGCTCGCATTCGAGAGTCGGGAAGTCGACAACCAGGTCCCCGATTGGTGGCAGCTCCAGGCCGGTATCCTCGGTCACGGCATCCGGCAGAATGACCACCTCCACCACCTCTGCCGGAGCCGAATCCGCAGTCTCCACAGCATCCGGCACCACGTCCACCGCATCGCTCGAACACGCGACAAGTTGAGCAACCAGGAACAGAATCCAGCCGACTCTTCGCATCGTCTTCCCCCAAGGCCATTTGAATGCCGCAGCGCCGCCATTAAACCACACGCTTTGCCCTCACGCAATCCTGCTTTTCCCTTCCCGCTGACTTTGACCGGGGCAACCGAATGGGGCACAATGTGAATGCGAGTTTTGCACCGGACCCATTGACCGAGGGAGCTTGCCCGAATGCGTTGCGGTATCCTGTTTGCGCCAGTTGCACTTGCAATCGTCTTCCTCAGTTCCCACTGCGGCAGCGACACCGGCTCGCTGACCGATGCGGGCTCTCCTCGATTTGTGCCGGCCGACACCTCCACAGATAAGCGCATTTCCCTTGCCGATTCCGGAACTACGGACATCCTTCCCGCAGCGGACACGATTTCCGCAGTCGATGCCCCGGCGGAGACTATGGCTGAGGACGCCATGACCCTGCCGGATGCCGCAGATGCCGCGCTACCGCCGGACCTTGCTGCGATGGATGTCCCGCCGGCAGAGCCTGAAGTTATTGACGTTTCCATTCAGGACAACAGCGACCCGGAAGACGCCATCACAGACGTGCAGGGCGAGGATGAAACGTCCCCCGACGAGCCCGACGTTCCGCCGGTGGTCGAGCCGGTGGAGCTGGCATACGACATCGTCATTGCCGGTGCGGGCAGCGGCGGCGTTGCAGCGGCACTGGAGGCGGCCCGCCTGGGAATGAACGTAGCCTTGCTGGAGGAAACAGACTGGGTGGGCGGCCAAATGACGGCAGCCGCAGTGGCCAATATGGACGAGGCGGGACACAACCGGGATTCAGGGTTCTACAGGGAGTTCATCGACCTGATCAAGGCTCACTACTCAGCGCTGGGGAAGTCGATCAGTACGTGTTATTGGAGCAACGACACCCGGTGTTTCGAACCGAAGGTGGGGCGACTGGTCTTGGAAGGCCTGCTGGCCGGAGAACCGGGCATCGACCTCTACCTGAGCACCCGGGTGACTGCAGTGTCCAGCGAGAATGCGGGCGGAAAACCGACGGTGGTGGGCGTGGAAGCGCTACAAACCGGGGGGACGATATATAAATTCTCTTCCGCCCTTGTGATTGACGCTACAGAGTACGGTGACCTGTTGCCGCTGAGTCCCGCCCAGTTCCGCGCCGGTAACTCGGTAAGCCCCAACACAAACCCCGCCGCGTGCGTGCAGGACAACACCTACACCGCGGTCATCCGCAAATACCCGGGAGGAGTTCCGCCGGAGCTGTGGTTGGCCTCAACCCCTCCCGGGCTCGATGCCCAGGTCTTGGCGAAATTCCAAGGCGTTGTACAAAGCGGCGGATTCCACTGGCTATCAGGGCCCAACAACTATCCTGCCGACTGGCTCACCCACACCGGCTACCGGGGCATGCCCGACTCCAGCGCCCCGGGCAGTTACATGTCGTCCAGCCCGGAGCTGATTTCCCGCACCGGAGTCAACTGGGCCAACGACTATCCGTTCTCGGTGGCTGATCTTCACCCCTCAGTACGAAAGCAGATCCACTGTGAAGCTAAGTTGAGAACCGTGCAGTTCCTCTACTACATGCAGCAGCAGCAGGGCCAGGCTGACTGGTCGGTGGCCAACGACGAAGGATTCGACACCGAGTACAACATTTCCGACAACCTGTGCGATAACATCCCCGCCCAGTTCAAAGAAATCGAAAAACACTTTCCCGTAATGCCGTATGTCCGGGAAAGCCGGAGGCTGGTGGGCAAAAAAACGCTGACGGGGGGCGAGATCAGAAGGGAAGTCCACTGTGGGGGCTGCCCGCCCCGGGCGGTGACCAATTTCTCCACGGCTCTAGCGGTCGGGGACTATCCGGTGGACCTTCATGCCTGCAACAGCAACTCCCATCTCGAGCTCAACCTGGAATCGGAAGCAGACGTGCCGCCCGGGTTTGTGGGCGGGCCATTTCAGGTGCCGTTCGAGGTGTTCATTCCGCAGAACGTTGACGGCTTTCTGGTCGCGGAGAAGAACCTGTCGGTCTCCCGCCTGGCCAACGGCGCCATCCGCCTGCAGCCCATTACCATGCTCACCGGCCAGGCCGTCGGAGCCATCGCGGGCCTGGCAGTCTCAAAGGGGATCCAACCACGCAACCTGAACCCGCTCCAGGTCCAGGACTACCTTCTAGACCAGGGCTGCCGCCTGGCTCTGCAGAGTTTTGCGGACGTCCCCCGCAGCAACCCCCACTGGAAGGCCGTCCAGCTGCTGGCCGCCCACGAGGTGATGCAGGGCTACAGCGACGTGCAGTTCGGCATAGGCGACCCGCTTCTGCGTATGTGGGCAGCGGTGCTGATCACCCGGCTGTTCGATATCAGCGTCTCCAATCCCCCACCGTTCCCGACTTTCCAGGACGTGCCGGCCTCTCACCCGGCCTACGCCGAGATTGAAGCGCTGGTGAAAGAAGGAATGACCTCAGGCTGCTCCCTCAATCCGCCGCTTTTCTGCCCCGAAGGGTCACTCACCCGTGCCGAGCTGGCCACCTTCGTCATCCGTGGCCTGGGGCTCGACCCTGACAACGCTCCGGGCGCACCCTACTTCAACGACCTTCCCGGTCCCGGTTCGCACTGGTCTTTTCCTTTTGTGCAACTCATCTACCAACTGGGACTCATGGAAGGGTGCACCCCCACGAACTTCTGCCCGGACCAACCGGTGACCAGAGGAGAAACCGCGGACACCGCAGCCGCTACCTTGCTTCACTTGAGTCTCTGACCCGGAAACAAGCTACCGGCCGACTATTCTGGCTACCTCACGCCAACCGGAAAACCGCAGATTCCACAGCGAGTTCAGTTCCTGGGCGCCGCAGAAGCCACAGCCGCCGCAGTCGGGAAAGACGATGTTATCGAAGGCTCTCTCCACACCATATCGCACGTTGGGAAAGACGGTGCGGGGAGGATAGGAAGTGCGTTCGCACGCGTACAGGTCGCCGTTGGATTCGACGACTACAAAGATCCGCCCCCCCGTGCACTCCAAAGGAGGAAAGTCAGGCCAGTTGCTGATATGGCGAAGCCCAGCAAGACTGTTCCTGATCAGCCGGCTGTGACGATTTTTCGACTTTATGAGATGCTGGACCACCAACCGCATCTGCTCCTGGTCAGGGCCGATATTGTTCATGTCCCGGGTGCCCCACGGCGTGGTCGGAACCACCGGCTGGAACGCCACGAAAGTGTTGAAACGCCGGGCGAGATCCAGCATGTGCTCCACCACCGCCACCGTAGAGTTCTCCCTCATCAGGGTGGTGGCGAGGCTGAAACGAACACCTGCTTTCTTCAGAAGTTCGAGGTTCTCAATAATCCGATCGTAAATGCCGGCCCGTCTCACCGCATCGTGTACCTCTCCTGGGCCGTCCACGCTCACCTTGGTGAGCTCCAACTTTCTGAGGGTATCGAGATGTTCGTGCAGCAATGTACCGTTGGAATTCATCTCGAGAGAAACGCCGAGGCCCAGAGCAAAATCTATGAGTTCGCCCATATCTTTCCGCAGCAGCGGTTCTCCGCCGGAAAAACAGAGTCTCCGCATGCCGAGTTGACGAAACTCAGTGAGCATCCGCCGCGCTTCTTCGGTGGTAAGTTCATTGGCTGGACTCGACCAGATTGAGCAATAGCGGCACTTCGCGGTGCAGCGGTTGGTAGTCTGCCACCTGACAACGATGGGCATACGCGCCTTGCGCAGGCGGGTCCAGGCGAAACGTGCCCCGGCATCGACCTTGTTCAGCAGTCTCATGACATCGACCATTGTACATTCTTTTGTGCAGCAGTCTATTGTATACTGGCCGAACCCCGGGAGGTGCGCCCGCATGCCGTCAACCATTCAGAACCTGATGAAACGCCTGACCGCCTCGTCAGCTTTTGCAAAGGGACAGACCTCCCGAATTCCCGGCCCCATCGAGCTGGTGGTGGAATCCACCAGTCGGTGCAATCAGCAGTGCGTCATCTGCCCGCGCTCCGAAGACAAGAGCGTGGGGACAGACCTCTCTTCCGGGGCCTTCGCTTCACTGCTGGACGAGGTGCGGGGACAGACCTCCTTTGTCGACTTGAGTCTGGGCGGTGAACCGCTGTTGCACCCGGCCATTTGCGATCTGATCGCCATGGCCAGGGACCGTGGAATGGCGGTGTATCTGCAGACCAATGCCACCTTGCTCACGCCGGAACTGGGGCGCGACCTCATCGCCGCCGGTCTGGACTTGATCACCCTGAGCCTCGACGCGGCAAATCCGGAAACCTACGCGAAACTGAGACCGCCAGGACCCAGCCTTGTGGAAGTTGAGCAGCGAGCGGAGGAGTTCCTGCGAATGGCCCGGGAGCAGCGCCGCCCTTTCACCATGGTACAAATGGTGTGCGTGGACGAAAACCGGGGGGAAGAACGTGCCTTTGCAAAACGGTGGCAGCCCGCGGCCGACGCAGTTCGCTTCAAGAAATTCGACGACAGAGCAGGGCTGATGCGACGCCCGGGGAGCGGGGCCAAAACAGGGGACAGACCTCTCCGAACGCCGTGCCCCCGGTTGTGGCGGGGCATGGCGGTACTGGCGGACGGAACCGCTGTGCCCTGCTGTTTCGACCCCGCGGGCAGGCACCCTCTGGGGGACGCTGTGGAGGCGGGGATTCCATCGATATGGAACGGATCGGCAATGGCCGCGATGAGGGCGGCTCACGCAGCCGGACAAAGAAGCACGATCGAGCTGTGTCGGGAGTGTAGATTTCCATCCTCCCGACTGAAGCAAACCCTGGCGATGACGCTCATAGAACCGGTAGCCGCCCGTAAACTCGCGGCCCGGTTCAAAGTGAACCGCTAAGCAGATTCACCACCGCACTTGGCCTTGCGGACAGGACGCATGCGGCCTCAACGACGGGAGCGGACCAGCACCCTGTGCAGGGCTGGCGCTCCAGCCCCTTGAACGCGGCTTCAAATCCGATTTCCATCGCATCAGGGCGAGGCGCTTCAGACACCGGACCTCGTGGGCAGTGAACCAGGGTTCCATCGGGACGCAGACGACAGAACACCAGGCCGCCGACGCAAGGCAGTGGCGTCGCGTTCGGCCAGTTGCGAAGATGCCGGAGAGCTGCAATGGAGTTGGCAACAGGCGCGCCGGCTTTCCTGGCTGCTATCAGCCCACCCACCGCTTCCCTGAACTCGCTAACCCCCGGCGCCTCCGGATTAGGTTCGCTGCTGCGCAGCATTTCGGGCAGCGCAGGCTGGAACAGAACAGCAGTATTGTTGTTACGAGCCAGGTCCAGCATGAACGGAATGTCACCCAGATTTCGGCTGTTCAGCACAGTAACGAACTTGAACGGAGTTCTTACCCTGTGGAGTGCATCGAGCGCCTGCATGATGGCGCTAAAACTCCCCTCGCCCCGCAGCGCGTCGTTGTTGGCTTCCTTTCCGTCGAGACTGAGGTTGAGCCGGCCAACGGATTCCAACTGTCTCACCCTCTCCGCTACCAGGCAGCCGTTAGTGCTCACGGTGGTGAACAACCCCAGGGAGCGCGCTTCGCCGAGCAGCTCCCCCAGGTCGTCACGGAGCAGGGGTTCCCCGCCGGTGAATTGCACCCGCACGACGCCGGCCCCGGCCATCTCCCCGAGCAGGCGCACGCAGGAGGCCGTGTCCAATTCCTCGCCTTCCTGCTCGTAGGCGCGACAATATCCACACCTCAAGTTGCACCGGTTGGTAACGGCCCAGCCGACCATAAGCGGCGCGGGCCGGCGCAGCAACGCGGCACCAGCCGCGTTTGCAATCAGCCGTGGTGTAATCCGCACCCCCATGGGGCAACCTCCGTAGCTGGCTCAACCCTACCAAACCCCGGGCATCCCACCAAGCCCCAAACGTGAGAGAGAGGGACGCCCCGTGCCAAGTATAGGAGAACGTGTATAATGTCGCTGGAGGCAGTGATGGGCTACAAAGACCAGATAGACAAAGTCCTCGCGGTGCCGCGGCGAGAGGTGCGCATGCGGGGGACAGACCTTGCGGCGTGGATGCGAGGCGCGCTCGCCAGCCCCGACGAAGCGGCCGCTCTAGTGCGCGAATTCGAGGAGAAGTTCGCTGGGTATCTGGGGGCCTCACACGCGGTCGCGCTGGCCTCGGGGAGGTTGGGCCTGCGCCTCATTCTGGAAGAACTGAACGAGGACGGACGGGACGAAGTCATCGTGCCTGCGTATACGGACGAGAGCGTGCCCGGCGCTATCGCAGCGGCCGGGCTGAAGCCGGTGTTTGCAGACGTAGACTTCCCCCACGGCAACATTGCTCCCGCCCGCGTGTTGGAGAAGATCGGATCACGCACCCTCGCGGTAATCGCCACTCACCTGTTCGGTCGCCCGTGCGACCTGGACGCGGTAGGCAACCTGTGCGCTGCTCACGGTGCTCACCTGGTCGAGGACTGCGCCCACGCCCTGGGCGCAGCCTATCGAGGCAGGAAGATGGGGACTCTCGGCACCGCGGCGTTCTTCAGTTTCGCCGGGACCAAACCTTTCACAACCTTCGGCGGCGGTATGGTAGTCTCCGGCGACGGGGAGTTGGCCGGGAGAATCAGAGCCCGGACTGCCGGATACCCGCCGCCCGGCGTTGCGCGCACCGCACAGACCCTGGCCAAAACAACGCTATTGCACACAATCACGCGCAGGACTCCGTTTACCTTGACCGCCTATCCGACGCTACGAATCCTGAACCGGTTCGGGGGAGACCTTATCGGAGCGTACGGAAGGGTGGTGAAGCCACTTGGAGTACCGGGAAAAGGGGAAGTCTGTTTCACCCCGGGCAGGGCGGCCGTGGGACTGGAAGCGTTGCGACGGCTCCCGGAGGAGCTGTCTCGGCGGGGGGAGTGCGCCCGCCTCCTCGGCGCGCAGGAACCGGGGCCAGACTTGCGGGAAGCCCACTACTTCTTCGTGGTCACCGACGAGCACATAGAGGAAATTGCCGCTGAATTGCTGGCGGCCGGAGTGGATACCGGCAAACGACTCATGCGCAACACAGCCCAACTCTTGGGAGACGGGGGCGACTATCCGGTCACGGAGCGGTTGCTGCGAGAGAGCCTGCAGATTCCTATCCATGGGGGAATGTCGATGGCTCGAGTCCGCCGCGCGGCAGAGATTCTCGAACGCCGCTTACTGCCCGCTGCAGACGCTGAACGACGATGATTGTGGCAACGCCACGGTATGATTCGGAGTATCCCAAACCGTGATATTTTGCAGGCCTTGGAATTTGGAAACTGTGAAGTCGACGCAAAAGTCGCCGGCCAGGTAGCCCAGAGCCAATCCATCGGTGCAGCAGGCTCCCCAATACCATTCCGCATAACCGGTCCCTGCCTCCAGGTCCACCACCCAGGTGTCGTTGCCGCCCAGGTTATCGTCGTAGACCAGCACCTCCATCCCCATGGCGCCGGACCATTGGATGGTGCAGGCTCCGCCGGAGCCGTCCTGCACTTCATCGAGGATAAAGAGGAGACTGATGTTGCCATCCGCATCCTCGTAGAGGAACAGCGCCGCGCTGTTGGATATTTCGTGATCAGTGTCGGCGGACGAGCCGTTGCCCGGAGCATTGTATCCGTAGTAGGTAACCACCCCGTTGCTGCCCTTGATCGGTTCCAGCGGGATGGTCAACGCACCCTGCTTGACATAGTAACAAACGGTGTCCGGGTCGCAGTCGTTGTCAATGCCGTCGCCGCAGATTTCCTCTGCGCCAGGAATGGGCGGTCCCTGGCTATGCGCACATTTGGCGTCCACCCCACAAGTGTCGATTGTGCATGGGTCTCCGTCGTCGCACTGGGCGGCCGAGGTACAACACTCGTTGCCGGGTAACGGTGCGTACAAACATGCACCGTCAAAGCAAATGTCCTGCGTACACGGATTGCCGTCCAGGCAATCGAGGTCGGTTTCTCAATCTCCCTCTCCGGGAAGACAGACCATGAGACCCGGGCCCACTCCCTGACAGGTATACCCGTTGGGGCAATCACCGTTTCCACCGCAAGCGGTGGTGCAGATCTTACCCCCTTCGTAAGCGATGCACAGCCCCGATTCGCAGTCCGCGCCCTTGAGGCAGTCGTCGCCGAACTGGCCCGGCTCAGGAGCGGGCAGGCACACTTTCAATCCTCCGCCCACGTCCTGGCACGTGTACCCGTCGGGACAATCACCGTCGCCGCCACAGGCGGACGTGCAGATCTTGCCCCCTTCATAGGCGATACACAGCCCCGATTCGCAGTCAGCGCCAACCGCACACGCGTCGCCGAACTGGCCCAGTTCCACCGGCGGGAGACAAACCTTGAGCCCGCCACCGCCAACAGCCTGACAGGTGTACCCGTTGGGGCAGTCACCATCGCCGCCGCAGACCGACGTACACATCTTGCCGTCTTCGTAGGCGATGCAAAGGCCTGATTCACAGTCGGCCCCCACCGCACAATCGTCACCGAACTGGCCCGGTTCAGGGGCCGGCAGACAGACCTGCAATCCACCGCCGCCAACAGCCTGACAGGTGTACCCATCGGGACAGTCCCCGTTTCCGCCACAAG
>CAZVFX010000090.1:0-15078 GCA_964626565.1 uncultured Myxococcales bacterium | reverse complement strand
CCGCCAACAGCCTGACAGGTGTACCCATCGGGACAGTCCCCGTTTCCGCCACAAGCGGTAGTGCACATCTTGCCACCCTCGTAGGCGATGCAGAGTCCGGATTCGCAGTCTGCGCCTACCAGGCACGGATCGCCGAACTTGCCCGGGTCGGGGGCCGGGAGACAGACCATAAGTCCTGCTCCGCCCACCGCCTGACAGGTGTACCCGTTGGGGCAATCGCCGTCGCCACCGCACACGATGGTGCAGATCTTGCCGCCTTCATATGCGATACACAGCCCGGATTCGCATTCAGCCCCCACCGAACATGGGTCGCCGAACTCGCCAAGATCGGGAGCGGGCAGGCATACCTGAAGGCCGCCGGCACCTACCGCCTGGCAGGAATACCCGTTGGGGCAGTCACCGTCGCCACCGCAAACGATAGTGCAGATCTTGCCACCCTCATAAGCGATACAAAGGCCCGACTCACACTGGGCCCCAACCTGACAAGGATCGCCGAACTTGCCGAGATCCGCTTCGCAAGTGCCGTCAACACACTGTTCATTGCCGGCACACTGGCCACACGAGCCGCCACAACCATCGTCGCCGCACTCCTTGCCCGCACAATTCGGTCCGCAGGGGAGGCACGCGTTTATGACGCCACCACCTCCGATGGGCACGGCGATGCAGGAGAAGGGCGGCGGGCACTGACCGTCGTTGCAGTACTGGGAGCACACCTTTCCGGCGTCCGACATGAGGCACAATCCGGATTCACAGTCGACGCCCTTGACACAAGGGTCTCCCAACTGGCCAAGTCCGCCTTCACAAATCCCGTTGACACACTCCTGGTTGCCGGGACAGGCTCCGCAACTTCCGCCACAGCCGTCATCACCGCACTCCTTGCCGCCACACTCGGGCGTACAGATACACTCGCAATCGATACTAAGCGAGAAATCACCCTCGGTGTCGTTCCAACCGTCAACGACGATGTAGTAGGCATGGCCGGCCTCAATGTCCAACACTCCTTCGGCGTGGTTGTCCGCCATCCAATAGTAATCCAGGCACAAGGCGCCGTCGCACACACCCGAGTCCCCGTCCAGAATGAGGATGTCCAGGAACGAGCCATCCGGCGACAATTTGTCGAGCTTTATGGTCAGTAAGCCGTTGCACGTCGCCACATACTTGTAAGCCAATTCCGGCGCCGCGTAATTGCCTCCCACGCACGAATACTCGTTCACGCCGGCCTCTCCGTTTTCCGTTGAGCCGGCAATTGCACTGCCGCAGGTCATGCTCCCCGAAATTTTGCAGAGGCCGCAACTCCCGCAATCCACCGGGCAACTACCGCAATCCTCTCCGGCTTCGCAAATGTCGTCACCACATTCGGGTCCGACGGGCAGGCAATCGCCGTCGGGGCTGCAGATCAAGTCCTCTTCACAGTAGTCGCACACACCGCCGCAACCATCTCCGCCGCACTGGAGGCCCGCACAACCCTGCTCGCAGTTGGTGGCCGTTTCGCAAATATAGGCCTGAGCTATGCAGCCGTCCCAATCGCACCGGCAGTCGTTGAAGCAGCCCTGTTCCGGAGTCCAATTGCCCAGGGCGCAGTCCTCGTTGTTAGAGTTATTAGGCTCGTTTCCGCACCAATCCACGTAGGCTGCCGCGGGTTTGCCGTCCAACCACATCCACTCCCCTTCCTGACCCATGTCGGTGAGACCGAGCCAGTATAGCGTGCCTCCGATGAACGTCTGCACGAACTGATGCTCCCACTGGTTGTCCAGCACCACGAGCTTGCCGCCCCAGGCCACACAGTTGTCCTGCGCCTGGTGCCAAGAGATGTTTTCACCGAAATCACAGAAGGCATAAAGATGCTCTTCGAACACCTCGAGGTTGCAGCCCCACTCGGGTCCGTCCCAGCACAATCCCTGGAAGCACTCCTGGAAGAAGGCGCAACTACCGCAGACGCCACCACACCCGTCGGCTCCACACTCCTTGCCGCCGCAGTCGGGTATGCAGTCGGGGATGCACAGTCCATCATCGCATTTATGGTCGGCCGGACATTGGCCGCATGTGCCGCCGCATCCGTCGGAGCCGCACTCCTTATTCAGACATTGCGGCATGCAAGAGCATTTGCCGGCGGGGTTGCACGAGAATCCATCTGGACACACTCCGCAAATCCCGCCGCAACTGTCGGAACCGCATTCCTTGCCGATACACTGCGGAAGACAGTCACAGAAGCCGAATCCGTCGCAGGTGAACCCTGGCGGGCAGGTGCCGCAGGAGCCGCCGCACTCGTCCGGACCACACTGTTTCCCGGTACAGTTGGGAGTGCAGTCGAGACAGGCGTTGTACACATCCGTGCACTCGCCGCCGCCGTAGATAGCCTCTACCGTGCAGTCATCGGTAGGTTCAGGGCCGCACACTTCCAGCAGGCACTGCCAGATGCCGATGTACTGTTCCTGGGCTTCGGGACTGGCGTTGGCCCAACAGCCGTCGTAGCAGACGTCGTCGTCTTCCGGGCAGTCCCACAGACATTTGAGAAGCTGACCACAATCCCACGCCTGTACGCACAGGCCGTTGAGGCATGCCTCCTCGGGGCCGCACAGCCCGCACTGGCCGTTGCATCCGTCGGGGCCGCACTCCTTGCCCTGGCAATCGGGATTGCAGAATTTCTCGCAAAGCGCTTCGGCCGTGCAGTAGAAGCCCACCGGGCAGCTACCACAGGAGCCACCACAGCCGTCGGGGCCGCACTGCTTGTCCAAGCATTCGGGCACACAGATGAAGGTGCACTCCCCATCGACGCAAACAAACTCGTCGGGGCAGTCACCGCAAGAGCCGCCGCACCCGTCATCGCCACACTGAACGTCGCTGCAGTCGGGCTCGCACTCGCAGCCGCCGCAGTCGTAACACTCCTGTACACACAGGTCATCCCAGGCGTTCTGGCAACAGAATGGGTCCATGCCGCAGACGCACTGTTCGCACGGACAGCCGTTGCAGCCGGGCCACGGTGTGGCTACACAGCCGGCTCCACAACCACCACAATCGATGGCGCAGGTTTCGCAATCCTCACCTTCCCACACATCACAAATATTGTCGCCACAAACGGGACCCACCGGTGTACAAATGCCGCCCTGGCAAATCTCACCCGGAAGGCAGAAGCCGCACTGACCACCGCAGTCGTCCGAACCACACTCCTTACCGATGCAGTTGGGAACGCAAACCGGCTCGCACTGGTGGTTGATGCACTCCTCCATGGCCGGGCAGGTTCCGCACGAACCGCCGCAGCCGTTGCTGCCGCACTCGAACGGTATTCCGCCTTCCTGGCAGGAAGGATTGCAAATGACCTTGCACTTGTAATTGTCACAAAAGTAGCCATCCTGGCACACGCCGCACGAACCGCCGCAGCCGTCGGGACCGCAATCCTTGTTGGTGCAGTTCGGCGTACACTGGGCGCAGTTGTTGTACTCCGCCTGACAGCCGCCTCCGCCGGTAATAATATTGAGCCAGCAGTTGGGGTCAAGATCAAGCCCGCACGACATGGCGCCGCACATAAGCAGTGCGGAAAACTCCGCTTTGGCTTCCGGGGTCCCCTGGTCGAGACAGTTGTAAAGGCAAGCCACTCCCTCTCCCATGAGGCAATCGATGCCGCACTGGAGCAACTGGTCGCAGGAAAGCCCCACGAAGCAGGAGTAGTTGAGGCAGGTCGCACCACCCGGGCATGTACCGCACAAGCCTCCACAGTCGTCGGAGCCACACTCTTTCCCATCGCAGTCGGGCACGCAGACGGGAATGCACTGGTCGTTTTTACACTCGTGATTGGCAGGGCAAGAACCGCAGGAACCACCGCAGCCGTCCGAGCCACACTCCTTGCCCGCGCAGTCGGGCGCACAGCAACCGCCGCAATCGAACTCACACTCCTGCACACACAGGCTGTCCCAGGAGAATTCGCAGCAGAACGGGTCGATGGCGCAGACACACGCTTCACACGGACAACCGCCACAGCCGGGCCATTCGGTTTCAGTACAACCATCTGAGTAAGGTCCGCAGTCTTCCGGACAATTCAGCGGATCTTCGCCCCCTTCCTTGTCGCAGAAGTTGTCCCCGCAGAAGCCGCCGGGCTGGCAGACACCGCCGGGGAAACACTCCATGCCCGGCGGACAGATTCCGCAACTGCCGCCGCACCCATCGTCACCGCACATCTTGCCGAGGCAGTTGGCCTGACACTCGCAGTGCCCGACTATACAGTTGTACCCGGGCTTGCACACCCCGCACAGACCGCCGCAGCCATCATCGCCGCACTCCTTGCCCTGCTGCTGGCAGATGGGCACGCAGATAGGCTGGCATTTTCCATCTTCGCAAACTGAGTTCGCGGGGCAGGCCCCGCAAGCACCGCCGCAACCGTCCGGACCACACTCCATGATCATGTCGCCCAGAATGCAGGTAGGTTCACACGCAACGCAAGCCAGGTAGTAGCCGTAGCACTCGTCCATAATGGCGATTTCGAGGCAGTTGGGGTTGGACGAAGGGGCGCAGATTTCCCAGGCGCATTCCCACAGCACCTCGAATTCGGCCAGTTCTTGACCGGTAGCCGCTTCGGAGCAGGCGTCGAAGCAATCATCGCCCGGGAAACAGCCGGTTGCACACTCGAGCATCTCCTTGCAGGTGGGCGGCACGACGCACTGGCCGCCCAGGCAGCTCTCATTAGGACCGCAGGTACCGCAAACTCCGCCACAGCCGTCAGAACCGCAGGCCTTTCCCCCACAGTTTGACACGCACTCGCACTTGCCGTTGTTGCAGCCGTAGCCGTTGGGACACGAGCCGCAGAAATCACCGCAGCCGTCGGGGCCGCACTCTTTGCCCGCACAATCGGCAATACACTCTCCGCACTGGGCCCATTCTTTCTCGCATTCGGTTTGTAGAGCAACGGTGTAGCAGGGCGAACCCGGTGCAAACTCGCCGCACGCTCCCTGCACGCAGGTAGCCAGAGCCAGGAAATCGTCCTGGGCCTGCTCTGAGCCGCCGGCCATACACGCAGGGATCGACTCATCCGGAGGGAACGGGCTGGTTTCGATGCACGCCAGAATCGCACCACAGGTGGCGGAGGAAATGCACTGGAAGTCGATACAGTCGGCGCCAGGCATGCAGAGACCGCACAGGCCTCCACAGCCGTCGTCGCCACACTGCTTGCCGGAGCAACTGGGACTGCACTGGCACTTGCCGCCGATACACTGGAAATTGTCGGGGCAGGCGCCGCAGGAGCCCTCGCAGCCATCATCACCGCATTCCTTGTTCTGGCAGTCGGGCTGGCACCCCAGACATTCCCAGGCGAATTTCTGGCACGCAGTCTTGGCTACTTCGGCCGCGCAACCGGGCAAGATCTCGCCACCACAATAGCTGGCGATGCAAGCGGCAAATTCGCCCAGAAGATCTTGATTCTCAACATCGGTCATGGCGAGACAGCCGGCGATGCATTCATCGTTGGGCACCGCGTTGCAGCTCATCATGCATTGGAAGCCCTCCCCACAGTCCAGGCCGCCCGGAATGCAGGTGTAGTTCTGGCAGGAAAAACCGGGGCCGCATTCTCCGCACAAACCGCCGCAACCATCGTCGCCACACTCCTTACCTTCACAACTGCAGCCCCCTTCACAGAAGGCGGCTTCGCCCGGCGGCAGCCCAGCCGCACCTTCCGGGCACTCGGTATCCGGAGCGCAGAACAGACACATGTCTCCGCAACCATCGGGGCCGCACTGATTGGCACCAACTCCGGAGCAGTCAGGCTCACACAAAGGCACACATTCGCCCGCCTCGCAAACCGATTTCACGGCCAACAATGCGCAGTCGACCAGTTCCCATTGCAAACCGTCGTCAGTGCAGATTTCCAACTCGATTTCATTTATGCAGTGGGACTCTCCCGGCACACAGTTCAAGTCGGGGACGCACTCCCCGCCGGAGCAGTGCGAACCTTCGGGACAGGGTACCGTCTCCATGTACCCGGCGCCGCTCTCCTTGCACTCCTTGACCCCACCGCCTACACACTCCTTGGATCCCGGAACGCACAGGTCGTCCCGGCAGGTACCGCTGCCGGGGTCGCACCATTCGCTATCTTCACAATGGTCGTCTTCCAAGCACTCCTGGCACAGATTGTTCTCTACGTCGCAATGGAGATCTTCGGGGCAATCTTCGTCGGAGAGACAGGGAGGATCCGCCAGTTCGCAAACATGGTCGACGCACACAAATCCGTCGGGGCAGTCCCAATCTCCGGCACACTCAACGCAAAGACCCAGGTCCGGGTCACAAACCTGCCCTTCCGGGCAATCTTCGTCACTCCCGCAGGGAGGCGCAGGCACACACTCCTCAGCAATGCACACTTCGTTGTCGCCGCAATGCCCGTCCTCATAGCAGTCAACGCACACCCAAAGGTCGGGAAGGCAGTACTCGCCGTCCGGGCAGTGGTCATCCACATCGCAGGCTGTCACCGGCGGAACATCCTGGGGCACATCCAGGGGTGCGTCCCACATAATAATATCCGGATGAGGAATGGTGATACCGTCAGTGAAGATGAACCGCTTCCCTCCCCGGTCCGATCCGGGACAACCTACAAGGCCGGCTGAGATAAGCGTAATAGCGACGAGCAGAAGAGCTTTTTTCATATCTGGTCTCCAGGCGAAAAGCGTCAATGCGCGCTTCAGTCCACACCACAGTATATTCCTGCATGAGTTTCGGATCAATTAAGATAGAAGTTAAATACGGAATTACGCACAGAAGGGGTGGAATCTCGGGATAGACTACCCTATATTTCGGCAGAGATGACAACAACCTTCCTTCAGGAGGAAACAGATGGCAAACATAGCCTTGAAAGGAAACCCCATTTCCACCGTTGGCGAGCTTCCGACGGTGGGGTCGCCGGCGCCGGCGTTCAAGCTGACCACCGGAGGACTCGAGGACGTCCAGTTGTCCGACTTTGCGGGCAAGACCCTGGTGCTCAACATTGTGCCCAGTCTCGATACCGGCATTTGCGCCGCATCGGCCCGCAGGTTCAACCAGGAGGCCGCCGGCCTGACGAATACGGTGGTGCTCACGGTGAGCCTGGACCTGCCCTTTGCCCAGAAACGGTTCTGCGAAACCGAGGGCATAGAGAACGTAGTTCCCCTCTCGCAACTTCGAGACCGCTCGTTCGGGCGAAACTGGGGTGTGGAAATCGCGACCGGTCCCATGGCCGGGCTTCTGTCCCGGGCCGTCGTCGTGGTGAACGGGGAAGGCGTAGTCACCTACACCGAGCAGGTGCCGGAAATCGTGCAGGAGCCCGACTATGACGCCGCGCTCGCCGCGGTGAAGAAGGCGTAGGCCCGAGTGGTGCCGGGCAGGCCCCTCGCTTCCGACTTCGCCGAGGCTTGGTCGTGACTGGCACCCTCGGGGTACTGATGTGTCCCAGTATTGTGTTGCAATGGGTTAGTGGTGACTGTAAGTCATTAGTGCAACATCTATTGGAGTGACACATGAAGAACCGAAACACCCTGCGCAGCTTGCTCCTTGTCGCGCTGGCCGTTGGCCTGGCCGCCTGCGGACGAGCGGACAAACCGCAACTGGTCGACGGCCCCGGGGCCGATTCCAAGGCCGACGCTGCGGCCGGCGACACCCTCGTCGGGCCCGATGAAGATATCTACGTCCCGCCCGGAGACGCAGCCGATGCCCCTTCCGTTCCCGATGCAATTCCTGATTCGACCCCGGGCGAGGTGCAACCTCCCGACCCCGACATAGCCGATGTGGTCGCACCACCGGACATCCCCCCCGAGTTGCCGCCCGCTGACGTGGGCACACCGCCTCTCGGCTGCTGCCTCACCGATGCCGATTGCAGCGATGACAATGACGACGACGTTTTCGCCAGGATCTGCTACGAGGGTCTCTACGGTGAAGAGCCTTTCGGCGTCTGCGTGCTGGCACCGGAGGAGATGGAGGAAGGACGGTGCTGGGTCGACTCCCACTGTGCCAACGGTCTGTACTGTCACGGTGCCGCGGAATGCGGCTGCAACGTAGACTGCGACATGGACTACCATGGCCCCGGAGTGTGTGTCAGCGACGGGCCGTGCCCGGCAATAGACGAGAACTGGGTGCAGGAATGGTGCGACGCGGCGAGCATCGTAATCTTCGACGGGGAGAAGTGTGTTGCCACCTGCCCCGGATGCTGTGAGTGCAAGCCGTTCTGCGACCTGGTGTTCGATACCATGGACAAGTGCGAGGCCTTTTGCGGCGGCTCCGAGTGCGACATCTTTGATGGCGGCTGCGATGATGCAATACCGGAGCAGCCCTGGTACTACTTCGATGGTGTCGGTTGCTTCGAAGAAGACTCATGCATGTGCGAAGGCTGTCCCGGGACCTTCTCGTCCCTTCAGCAATGCCAGGACCAGTGCCTGGACGGTAAGGAATGTCCCACCTACATCGGTGCGCTGGCCGATTGCCCGTACCGGTGGATCTCAGACGACCTGGGGGACGGCAACCTGTGCCCCGTCCCCGGATGCATGGACGCCACTTGTGAAACCGACGCAGACTGCCCCTGGGCCGACGACGCCAATTGGGGAGGATCCTGCGTGCTCGGCAACTGCGTTTACTGTTGGAACGACAGTCAGTGCAACGGCGGTGAGTTGTGCCGAGCCGGCCGGTGCGTACCGCCTCCCGCACAGTGCCCGCCCGCCCCGCAATGCAGCGATCCGGGCTGCCACCTCGTAACGCCTTCCGAAGCCCCCTGCCCCGTTTGCGTCTGCGACACTATGTTCGACAAACAGTGCGCCGAAGACGGCTACTGCATGCAGTTCAGCTCAGTGAAGTACGGGGCTTGCGTCTACGGCAGATGCGCCGAATGCCGCAACGACGACCAGTGTGGATGGGGGCACTGCCTTCCGCCCGGCATCTGCTATGACATGACCCCCGCGGCCCACACGCTGTACGGCACCTGGCTCATCGGCTGGGCCGGCGGTTTGGACCACTTCAGCTACTTCAGGTTCGAGCCGGACGGGACTCTGCGCCGGGGCGCCTACGGCTGGGAAGGGGCCTGGGCCGATGACATTCCGCCCATGCCGTGCTGGCCCGAGGGGATCGACCCGGAGATGCCCCTCCTGGGCACCTGGGAACCTGAGATCACTCAATCCGGATTCCTGGTTGTGGACCTGACCCTCAATATCTACTGCGACAACGGCCCGGGCTGGACCCGCAGGTATGCGGTGAACCTGACCGACGACTGGGGCGACGCCCAGTTCACCGATGTCGACGGCGACATGGACTTCATCGCTTTCAAGAAGCCCACCGACACCTGCACCCCCGATTTCTCCACCTGCCAGGTCCCCGAGGGATACTGGTAGCCTCTGCCGTTCCCCACACCCCCCCCCCACACACACCACGACCCAAGCCCCAAGCCCGTCTTTCGGGTTGACTTCCCCCGCCTGCGGGTTTAAACCTTCCCTTCTGAACCGGAGGAGGCGTAGACCAGGCCCATGCTCAAAAACTACCTGACCAGCCACTGGAGTCGAATCGCGGGGGAAATTACCACGGTAATGGAAGAATGCAGAGTGCCGCCCATGGCCGCTGAAATGGTTGAATACCAGCTACAGTCCGGCGGCAAACGCGTGCGACCTGTGCTGGCCATGCTGGTAGAAGACTCGTTTCGCAACGAGGTCGCCCGCACCCTCCCGTTCGCGGCCGCTGTCGAACTGATCCACAACGCCTCCCTCGTCCACGACGACTTGCAGGACGAAGACGAGATGCGCCGGGACCGGCCGACCATATGGAAGGCCTTTTCCACCCCTCAAGCGATCAACCTCGGCGACCTGGTTTTCACATTAGCGTTCAAGCTGTTCGACCACCTTCCAGTTCCGGCCGAAAAGAAGTTCGCGATTACCCAACTGGGACTCGATTGCGTTGCCGCGCTGGTGGTGGGCCAGATGTTGGAGTTCCACTTCAAGGCTGCAGGGTCGTACACCGAACCCGACTACCTTGCGGTGGCCGAAAACAAGACCGCGGCCCTGTTCCGCCTGGTGTTCAAAGGGGCTGGGGAACTGGCTGACGCAGAGGATGAGGAGCTGGCGGAGTTGGACGAACTGGGCCGGTTGCTGGGCCTGCTCTTCCAGATCCGGGACGATGTCATCGACATCACCGGATTCAAGGAAGGGCGAGAGGTGGGAGGCGACATTGCCGAAGGCAAAATCACGTTGATGGCCGCCCACTTTCTGGCAGGCCCGGCCTCGGACAAGGACCGGCAGGAGGTCGCCGGGATTCTGGGGCTGCCCAAGGGCGAAACCGGCGAAGATGAGGTCCGGCGGGTGGCTAAGCTCTACTTCGACCACGGTGCGGTGGCACATTGCGTGGAGAGACTGGACGAGTACGAAAGCGCCATGGCAAAACTGGGAATAATGACCCGCCGGCCCAAGCTGGCTGCGGGCATGGAAGAGGTGCTGGAGCGGCTCCGGCAAGGTGTGCCTCGCTAGCCGCACAGCAACGGACAGAGGAGAGGGAATGACGACAAACGTACCGAAGCTGACGTTGAAACATGCACTGGCGGCTTCACGGATGCCTTTTGTTTCCGCGTCCGCCTTGTCGGTGGTGCTGGCCACTTTGTGGGTCTACGCCTATCGGGGCGAGTTCCTGTGGACTTACTCGTTGCTCTCCCTCCTGGGGGTAGTACTGGTTCACCTGGGGGCCAACACCATCAACGACTATTTCGATTGGGATGAAAGCGACCGGGACAACAAATATGCGGGGCCGTTCAGCGGTGGTTCCAGGGTAAGGATGGAAGGCAAGGTCGAACGAAAGCATTTTCTACTCCTTTCAGCAATCTACTTTGGCCTGGCCCTGGCCGCCGCGGCGTACCTGTTCTTTGGGGACAGACCTCTCGTTCTTGCCGTCGGGCTCGCCGGCGCGGCGGGAGGGATCTTGTACTCCTCTCCCCCTTTCAGTTTGGTCTCCCGAGGAGTGGGCGAGATCATCATCTTTGTAATGTTCGGGCCGCTTATCACTTTGGGCACCGGATATGTGATCGAAGGCGTGTTCCTGGCCGACCATTTCCTCATCGGCATTCCCATGGGTCTCTTGGTGGGAAATATCCTGTGGGTCAACCAGTTCCCCGACTTCGATGCCGACAGCCGCGCGGGCAAGCGCAATCTGGTGGTACGGCTGGGGCTGTCCCGAGCACGTTGGGGATATGCAATCCTCTTCGGCCTTAGCGTGGTGTCGGTTATCGCACTGGCCGCAGCCGGCCTCTATCCCTGGTGGTCGTTGCTGTTTGCCGGGCTTATTCCCCTCATGGCCAAGTCGGTGAAAGGGCTGTGGGCAAACTACGGGAATCCAACGGCTCTCACTCCCACCCAGGCTTCCATGATCCAGATCCAGACCCTGGCCGGCGTAGTTCTCTCCGTCGCCCTCCTCATTCACAGCTTCGTCGGCTGAGGAAGGCGCAGAGGCGTGCAGGCTTGGGTTCTGCCGGCAACACGGGTACCATTGTGTCGTTGTTTGATGCGCCAATTGCAAGTCGAGGTTCACCCATGATTTTGTTCCGTAGAATGTCCCTTGCCATCTGCCTGCTGACCGCGACAGCCTGCGGCTCCGGCAGCAGCGACCTGTTCCAGTCATCAGACACAATCG
Source organism: uncultured Myxococcales bacterium (assembly GCA_964626565.1). Taxonomy (GTDB): domain Bacteria; phylum Myxococcota_A; class UBA9042; order CAIXZC01; family CAIXZC01; genus CAZVFX01. Next base: position 3,477 of record CAZVFX010000090.1, on the reverse strand, counting down.
ATTCGGTGACCGGAACACCGGAAACAGTTGTCGAGGATTTACCAAACCTGGCGGACACCCCCGCGGACCTGCCCGCCCTCCCCGAGGTCTCAAAAGACACGACTCCCGAAATGCTCCAACCGGAGTGCGACCCGGGAGAAGGGTGCTTCCTGGATGGCTGCACCGAGAACGCGGACTGCGACTCGGGCTGGTGCGTGGAACACATGGGCGAGGCGGTGTGCAGCCAGGTGTGCACCGAGGAGTGCCCGCCCGGCTGGAAATGCCAGCAGGTTACGGGAGGCGGGCCCGACCTCGTGTTTGTGTGCGTGTCGGTGCATTCGAACCTGTGTAAGCCTTGCAGTGAAGGCTCGGATTGTGTGGGCGTCAGCGGCGCCCAGGACGTGTGTGTCAGCTATGGTGACGAGGGCTCATTCTGTGGCGGAGCATGTGACGACGAGTTCGGCGAAGGTAACAAATGCCCCTGGGGATTCTCTTGCACAGAAGCCCTGACCGTCGACGGCATTGCCACCACCCAGTGTGTCGCCGACGCGGGGGTCTGTCCCTGCACCGAGAAGTCCGCCGAACTCGCGCTTTGGACTCCCTGCACCAACAAAAACGAGTGGGGATTGTGCGCGGGCAAAAGGGCCTGCACAACCGAAGGTCTGTCCTCTTGTGATGCGCAGGTTGCCGCCCCGGAAGCCTGTAACGGGCTGGATGACGACTGCGACGGGGATGTAGACGAACCGCTGGAGGTGCAAGGCGACTACATAAACCTCTGCAACGACGACAACGATTGCACTACCGACCTGTGCACCGGAGAAACCGGTTGTGAGTACGAATTGCTGGACGAAGGAGAGTGTATCGATGGAGACGCCTGCACAGTGGGCGACCACTGCGAAGCCGGAGAGTGCCTCGGGCTTCCCATCGTATGCGACGACGACAACGTTTGCACCGATGATCTGTGCGACGGGCTGGGCGGCTGCACCGCCGAATTCAACAACGACGATTGCGACGACTCCGACCCGTGCACCGTAAACGATATGTGCAACAGCGGCGAATGCTCCGGCTTCGCAGTCGATTGCGACTGCATGTCTGATGCGGATTGCGCCGAGTTGGAGGACGGGAACAGTTGCAACGGAACCCTGTTCTGCGACACGACGAAGCTGCCGTATCTGTGCGCAATCGATCCGCAATCGACGGTCGAGTGCCCGGCGCCGGAAGGCACCGACGCGATCTGCCAGCAGTACGTATGTGAAGCGGACACGGGGGAGTGCATGTTGCTGCCCGACCATGAGGGTTTCGCGTGCAACGACGGAAACAAATGTACCGTGGGCGACCATTGCGAGGAGGGGGAGTGCATGCCTGGCGTGCCTATGGCATGCAACGACGGCAACGGCTGCACCGACGACTCCTGCCAACCGGACACCGGCTGTATCTTCTCACATAACGCTGAATCCTGCTCCGACGGCAACGCCTGCACCACCGATGACCAATGCGTCGAAGGCGATTGCGCAAGCGGCCCCTCGGTACAGTGTGACGACAGCAACGTGTGTACGGACGATTCCTGCGACTTCGACAGCGGATGCCAATACAGCCCCAATCAAGCCGCGTGCGACGACGGGAATGCCTGCACTCTGGGCGACCATTGCAACGACGGACTTTGCCAATTCACCGGGCTCGAGGAGTGCGACGACGGCAACGAGTGCACCGATGAGGTATGCGACCCTGCCACAGGTTGCCAGATCAACCTCAACGAGGCCGCATGCAACGACGGCAACGCCTGCACCATCGGGGATCATTGCGCGGGCGGAGCGTGCATCAGCGGTCCGGTTGCCCAATGTGATGACGGCAACGGCTGCACCGATGATTCCTGCGACAACGCGCTGGGCTGCGTCCACACACCCAACCAGGAGCTTTGCGACGACGGCAACGACTGCACCCTCGGCGACCATTGTGACGGCGGACTTTGCCAGTTTACCGGGTTCGAAGAGTGCGACGATGCCAACCCATGCACCGATGACACATGCGACCCCGCCATCGGGTGCAAGTTCACCCTCAACGAGGCCGCGTGCAACGACGGTGACGCGTGCACCACCGGGGACCACTGTCACCTGGGTGCCTGCATCCCCGCGAGCACATTGACCTGCGACGACGGCAACGACTGCACCGCGGACTCCTGCGGAGTGGGCGTCGGTTGCGTTTACGCGCCGCAGGAAGGGGATTGCGACGATCAAAACGCGTGCACCGACGGCGACACGTGCTCCAACGGCGTTTGTCTCGGCGGCTCGGTGGTCGACTGCAGCGACGGGAACCCGTGCACCGATGACGTATGCGACCTCGTCAACGGCTGTTCTTTCTACACCAACACCGCCCCCTGCAATGACGGTGATGTGTGCACCACCGACGACGTCTGCTCGGAAGGCCAGTGCGTCGGCGACGGTGCGCTTGAATGTGACGACGGCAACGAATGCACCACGGACAGTTGCGCCCAAGGCGCGGGCTGCCAGTACGTGCCTGTAGAGGGCGCTTGCGAAGACGGCAACGCGTGCACCATCGATGATTTCTGCAATGACGGCAACTGCCTGCCGGGCGGAGACCTCGTTTGCAACGACGGCGAATTCTGCAACGGCGTGGAATCGTGCGACCCGGTGGAAGGGTGTGTTCCGGGAGACCCGCCCGAACTGGGAGACAACATCGAGTGCACCGTGGACACCTGCGATGATAACACCGACCAGATCATTCACCTCCCCGCGGACGCGCTATGCGACGACCTGCTGTTCTGCAACGGCCCGGAGTGGTGTCACGTCGATGACGGCTGCCAGCCGGGACCGGAGCCGGTGGTCGACGACGGCGTCGGTTGCACCGTGGATACGTGCGACGAAGACAACGACGTGGTAGTGCATTTCCCTGACGACAATCTGTGCGACGACGACGTGGAATGCACCGCGGATTCGTGTGACCCGGAGGATGACTGCCAGTACTCCTTTGAACAAGGATGCGGCTATTTTGACATTGCCAACAAGAAGATCATGCTGGCCAACAACAACTACATCAAGTGTTTCGGCGGGCTCACCGTAGATGCCAGCAGTGTGTCGTGCGAAAAACCGCTGTTCAACCAGGAGAACTACAGCTTGAGCGCGGACCAGAACACTATGTTGGGGCTGCACAACGAGGGCGAACAATACGCGGCCGGGCACACCTATATCAAGGATCAGATCGGGGTCTTTGTCGGTTACGCGGGCAGCCGGACCGTGAAGATGAACGAGCAGGGGCTGGACAACATGTGGCACAGCTCCGGGTCACACCCCAACGAGCACTGCTATCATGAAGGCCAGGTGCTCAACTGGAAAGCCAACGCGTCGTGCAACAACGGCATGGGCGGCGGCAGTAATGTGCTGTCGTCGTTTGTACTCTACAAATAGGCAGCAGTTTCGGGTTTCGGGTTTCGGGTTTCGGGTTTCGGGTGTTCCTACAGCCTCTCCTTTGCTACCGCCTAGT
>CAZVFX010000089.1:0-28534 GCA_964626565.1 uncultured Myxococcales bacterium | reverse complement strand
CAGCTGGACAACCGCCCTTCGGGTCGGTCAATATGCGCTTGTTTTAGGACTAGAATAGGGACACTTGAGGTACGGAAAAGTTCTCAGAAACTTTTCAGGGGCCGACGCAGAAGGCCTCGACGCAGTCCACCGGATCGGCGTAGATCCCCTGACAGCCGGAAGCCAATTCACAGCAGAGAGGCTCGTCGGGAGCCAAGGGGCCGGCATCGTAGACGGTAACATCGTCGACGTTCCAACTCGAGACGATGAATACTCCGCCGGATCCGATCATGAAACCGAACCGAACCCGGAACTGAGAATTGGAGTGCGCCTGTACGCTGAAATCCTGATATTTCCAGGAGGTATCATCGATTCCCGGAGAGCCGCCGGTTTCCCAGATGGTGACCCAGCTATTGCCGTTGAACACCTGCACTCGATTCTGTATGTACGGCATGTAGTCGCTGTTGAGCCAACGCCAGTAGGCGACGTGCAGATCCGCGGAGCCGGTAGTGTCCATGGGCGGAGAGGTGACCCAGTAGAAATCGTGCAGTCCGGTGCCCGCGTTGCCGCCGATGACCACCCCTGCGATGTAGTTGTCGGCGCTGGTGCTGTGGTCAGACGACGGGTCCGGGTTGTTGTACTGCTGTCCCCCTGACTGCGTGGCCGGACCCCGCTCCCATTCCGGGCCGTAGTCCCACCCTTTGTCGGTGGCAAAATCATCGGCCAGGTAGGGTGCGACGCAGCAGTCAGAGCACGGCTCTAGGCACTCACCGTTCTTGCACATTCCTTCGGGGCACGGGAGGGAGTTAGGAGTGAAAAGACAACCGTCCACAGGGTCACAGGAATCGTCGGTGCAGATGTTGTCGTCATTGCAGTCATACTCGGCCTGACCCACGCACTGACCGGCCTCACACACCTCTTCGTTGGTGCATATGTCAGCGTCGTCGCATTGGACGCCGTCGGGGCCCGGCAGGTGGAGACAGCCGCTGTCCGGGTCACACTCGTCGATGGTACATTCGTTGGCGTCGTCGCACTCGCCGCCGCCCGCGCCAAAACAGATCCCCATAATGCACTGATCGGCCTCGGTGCACACGTCGCCATCGTCGCATGGAGCGTCGTTGAAAGAATGGAGGCATTTGCCCAGCACCGGGTCACAAGAGTCATCGGTGCACAGGTTATCATCGTCACAATCGGGCTGGCCGCTCCCCTGGCAGTGGCCATCCACGCAGACGTCCACCGATGTGCAATCGTTGAGATCGTTGCAGGGCGCGGCGTTGGCAACGTGGTAGCAACCATCGACCGGATCGCAGAAATCATCGGTACAAACGTCGCTGTCACTGCAATCCACCGACGCGCCGGAAATGCACGTACCCAGATGGCAGTTGTCCCCGATGGTGCACGGATTGTCGTCATCACAGGGCAACTTGTTCAGGGTGTAGACGCATTCCTGGTCGGGCCCCAGGCTCTCCGATGTGCAGATGTTGTCGTCATCGCACTCTTCCGGGCTGTCGGGGACACAGACGCCCTCGAAACAGAACCCGCCCTCACAGGGCAGTTCGTTGTCCGCGCTGAAGCAACCATCTTCAGCATGACAACCGTCATCGGTGCAAGGATTACCGTCGTCGCAGTCCAGCGGCGGTCCGCCGGTGCATTCTCCCTCGAAGCACTCGTCACTCACGGTGCACACATCGCCGTCGTCGCACGGCTCCAGATTGTACTCGGCCACACAGCCCAGCAGCGGATCGCAAGAATCGTCAGTGCAGGGATTGCCGTCACCGCATGAGATCTCGGCCCCCGGCACGCACACCCCGTCTACGCAGAGGTCCCCGGCCGTACAGGGGTTTCCGTCCTTACAGAACACCTCTCCGTCAATGGGTACGATATCGCATTCACCAGTGAGGGGGTCACAAACCGATTCCACACACTCCGCGTCGGGTCCTTCGGGGGGTGGACACACAACCTCGCTGTCGGGAACAATCTGGCACACGTATGGCAAAGTGGAGTCATCGCAGTGAAGGACTCCGTTGCACAAGTCGCCATCCTCCAGTGCGGCGCAATCCGCGTCGGCCTGGCACGCACACGCCAACTGCTCCCCAACGCAGGCACCGAACAGGCACTCATCGTTAGCAGTGCACGGATCGCCGTCATCGCAGGCAGCGCTGTTGTCCGTGCTCTGGCACTGCCCTTCAGCATTGCACACGTCATCGGTGCATTCATTTCCATCGTCGCAATCAAGCGCCACACCCATGCACAGCCCCTGCTGGCACTTGTCGCCCGTCGTGCACAGGTCGCCGTCAATGCACTCCACGCCGTCAAGCGCGATATGCTCACAGCCGGCGTCGCCAGCGCACGTATCATCGGTGCAAAGATTATCGTCATCGCACAACCCGAAGTAGTCGCCGTCCACCAGTTCGCCTTCGTCCACGTCGCCGTCACAATCGTCATCGAGGCCGTTGCACTCCTCGGGTTGGGGCTCACATTGGGGTTCGCAGTCATAGCCGCTACCGCATTCAGTCTCCTGGAGGTCGGGAGGAAGAACCTTGTCGGTTTCGACCTCCAGATCGGGATAGCCGATTTCCGGTGCAACGTCGGGAAGGGGGGTCGTTTCAGGGGCGGTGTCGGGGAGGACCGCGACTTCAACAGGCTGCACTTCCGCGTGTATGTCCTCCACCGGACCGCCGACGTCCTTGGAAATCACCTGCGGCTCAGTGCCGCCGCACGCAGCGGCCAAACAAATCAGGCAGATGAAGCTTGTAGAAGCGCTTCTCATGGACGGTCCCCGGTATGAGCAACAGATTGCGGTCTCTGCAAACTGATTAAAGCCGATGCGGGCCAGCAAGTCAAACGTCGGAGGCGGGTCCGAGAACTTCGAAGTAGGTACGGCTCACGCCATAGGCGTCGAGAACATGGTGTTCCAGTAGATGGCGCACGTCGGCAACGCGGTCCGGGGACGCCGGCTCCGCGAGTTTTACACGAGCGGCGATGACGTGCATGCCGGACGTGATGGTCCATACTTTCAGGTCCTCAACCGCTGCGACTGCCTGGTCGCAAGCCAGCAGTTCGGTGTGGAGCCGCGTAACTGGAATAGACTTGGGCGCCACTTCCATGAGCACCCTTACCGAGTCTCTGGTCAGCCCCCAGGCCCACACCAGGATGACCAGGCAGACGAGCACCGACAACGCGGGGTCCACCCAGACCCAGCCGGTGCTGTGGATCACGAGGGCGCCAATCACGATGACCACGGAGGAGAAGGTGTCGCCCAGCATGTGAAGAAATGCACTTCTGACGTTGAGGTCGTCCTTACCGACGTCGTGAAGGAGCAACGCGGTTGCTACGTTCACGGCCAGCCCGACAAGGGCGATGACGAACATCTCCATCCCCATGACATCTCTGGGCGCCAGGAACCGCTCGTACGCCTCGTGAATGATGAGCGCGGTGATGATCAGCAGGGTGACCGCGTTGAACAGCGCGGCCAACACCTCGGCCCGATAGTTGCCAAAGGTCCGTTCCGGAGTTGCGCGCCGGGCTGCGAACAGAATCGCTGCGAGACTCACACCCAGGGCCGCAACGTGAGTGAACATGTGGCCGGCGTCGGAGATAAGGGCCAGGCTGCCGGTCCACAACCCTCCGATCACCTCCACCACCATGGTGACACCGGTGATGGCGAGTGCAAACCAAAGCCGTTTCTGCTCCTTCACCCTGTGCCCGTTGCCTTCCCCGTCCGGACCGTGGCTATGCGCAATACCGTGGTGATGGTGACTTCCCATGTGGAGCTGTGCTCATCCTGTCGGTTCAGTTCTGCCAATTGCAAATATAGGTATAAGCATAGATTCGGACAACGGCAAAAGAACCTGCGCCGCCATCGAGGTCGCCCCCTGCAGCCGCGAAGCTGAGCTGCCATTTGCCTTCCAGGCCCGAGAGGTCGTATGGACTGTCCGAGGTTTCGATTCCCCCCCGGTACACCCGCACCCAGGCAAGCTGCCCATTGAATTCAAAACGCCACGAAGCCCGGGCGTCGGCAGGATCGATGAGAAGGGCTGGGCCGCAGACCGCCTCGCCTTCCACCGACGCGGCGGAGAACAGCGTCACTTTTTCCTGTCCCGACACCACCGCAATCTCGGCCAACTCTCCGTTGACCAGTTCCGGCGGGCAGTAGGCGGTTCCAAACTCCACATCCGCCTCGACGACGCTCAAGTGCCCCGACAGATCGTGTACGGGCACGATGGCCGTGCTCACTGCCCCCGCAGTGCAGATATCCTGTCGATTGGCCACCGCGGCCAGGGCAGGTTGAGCCTCCGGCGGCACGAGCACCGGCGAGAATGAGTGGTTGTCATCGGGGCACGCGCCGGAGGGATAAACCGACCACAGTTCCGGAACCGGTGGAGTCTCTCCATCTATGACCTGATACTCTCCGCAGATTTCGCACACATCTCCCACTCCGTCCCCGTCCGCATCCCCTTGCTCCGGATTGTAACTGCCGGCACAGTTGTCCGCACAATCGTCGATTTCGCCACCCACACAAGCCAGTTCGGGACCCTCATCGGGGATTCCGTCCAGGTCAGGGTCCGGCGCGCCCACACACTGGTTGCCCACGCACAGATCGTGGACAGTCGCTTCGTCACCGTCGTCGCAGGTGACGCCATCCAGAGACAAATGCTGACAGCCGAATCCCTTCTGGCATTCATCGAGTGTGCATTGGTTGTTGTCGTTGCAATTCATGCTTCCGGTGCCGAGGCACTGGTGCATTTCGCAGTAGTCGCCGGTGGTACAGGGATCGTTGTCATCGCACCAGGCGAGGTGGAGGGGAGCGTGCAGGCACCCTTCCACCGGGTCGCACGAGTCGGAAGTACAGCCGTTGGCGTCGTCGCAGTCAACAGGGAAGCCGGCACAATCGCCGCCCGAGCAAAGGTCGAACGTGGTGCACAGGTCTTCATCGTCACACGGTTTCCCCAGGGGGTTGAAGTGGCACTCACCGGTTTCGACTTTGCAGAAGTCCAGGGTGCATTCGTTGTTGTCGTAGCAGATGATCTCCGGCCCCGGATAGCAAGTGCCGTCCACGCACCAATCTCCCTCGGTGCATTCGTTCTGGTCGTCACACGGCATATCCAGGAACACGATAATGCAGCCTGCGGCCTCGTGACAGTACTCGAAGGTGCACGGATTTCCGGTCACGCAACTAAGGGGCAACCCCTGGCACTCGCCCTGATTGCACATGTCACCGTAGGTGCAGGCGTTTTGATCGTTGCACGGTGCGACGTTGGGTTGGTGGAAGCAGCCGATGTCGCCCTGGCACAGGTCGTCGGTACACACGTTGTCGTCATCGCAATCCACCGACACGCCTACGCAGAGAACTCCTGAACACTGGTCGTCAACGGTGCAGCCGTTGCCGTCGTCGCACTCCCCCGGAAGGGGGGAATGAATGCACCCGAGGCTCGGGTGGCAGGCATCTGAAGTACAGGGGTAATCGTCTGTGCAGTCCCGGGGTACTCCGGTGCAAACGCCATCGACGCACTGGTCCTCAACGGTACACGGGTTTTCGTCGTCGCACGAGGTCGGGATGATGTGGAAGTCGCACTCTCCGCTGCCCGGATCGCACACTCCGGTGGTGCACGGGTTGCCGTCCTCGCACACCTTGGGAAGACCGATGCAGTTGCCGCCGAGACAGGAGTCGCCTACGGTGCAGAGGTTCCCGTCGTTGCAGGGCAGACTGACTGAAGAGTAAACGCAGCCGACGTCGGGCTGGCATTCGTCTGCGGTGCAAAGATTCCCGTCGTCGCACGCGACCTCGCCGCCGCCCAGGCACACCCCCTGGAGGCATTGGTCCGACTGGGTGCACAAATCATCGTCATCACAGAGTGCGCCATCGGGCTCAGCCACCTGATAGCAGTTTCCATCGTCGGGGTCGCACTGCGCTTTGAGGCAGTGGGTATCGAGCACATCGGAGCACTCCACCACCGATTCAGGCGCCAGTTTGCACTTGTTGGGCCAGGTCGACGCGTCGCAAAAGAGCAACCCGTTGCACTTGTTGCCGTCGTCGAAAGGCAGGCAGTCGAGATCGGTCTGGCAATCACAGAAATCCAACTGTCCCGACTGGCATACGCCCCCGGCGCAGTGATCGCCCAGGGTACACGGATTGCCATCGTCGCAGGCCGCGTCAGTGGGTTCGTGGGTGCAGCTTCCATCGGAAGGGTTGCACGAGTCGAAGGTGCACGCGCTGCCGTCGTCGCAGGAGAGGTCTGCCGGTCCGGACAAGCAAACGCCGGCCAGGCAAACATCCCCGAGGGTGCAAAGATTGCCGTCGCTGCACGGCGCGGCGGTGGGAGCGTGTACGCACCCGGCGAGGGAGTCGCACGAGTCCACGGTGCACGGATTGAGGTCGTCGCAATCCACCGCCTGCCCGAGACAGATTCCGCCGGCGCAGACGTCCCCGCCGGTGCACGGATTCGAGTCATCGCAGGGCCAGTCTATTTCCTGATGCAGGCACTCTCCTCCCTCACCGTCGCAGCTATCAAAGGTGCAGGGATTGCCGTCGAAGCAGTCTTTGGCCGCTCCGGAACTGCACACCCCGGCGGAACACGAATCCCCCTGGGTGCAGGGGTTGCCGTCGTCACAGGCCGCCTCGTTGAACAGGAAGACGCACCCCGATTGCGGGTCGCAACCATCGTCAGTACATGGATTCAAGTCGTCACAAACCGCCAGTTCGCTGCCGGAGCAGACGCCCTCATGACACGAGTCGCCCAGGGTGCAGGCGTTGTTATCGTCGCAGGCCAACTGATTCGCAGGTTGGCTTACGCACTCGCCCGTATCGGGTGCACACGCGTCAGACGTACATACATTGCCGTCATCGCAGACCTTCGCTACTCCGGGCTCGCATTCTCCTTCCTGGCACTGGTCGCCGCCCGTACAAAGGTCGCCGTCATCGCAGGGCACACCGTCAACCGGCTGCTGCAGGCATCCCTTGTCGGCTGAGCAGCTACCCGAGGTGCACGGGTTATCGTCATCACAGTTCACCGCTTCGCCGGTGCAGACTCCCTCGCTGCACTTGTCGCCGGACGTGCACAGGTCGTAGTCGTCGCACGCAGCCGGAACGGGGGTGTGGAGGCATTCGCCGTTGACCGTGTCACACCCATCGGCAGTGCAAGGATTGCCGTCGTCGCAGGACACCTGCGCCCCCACGCATTCTCCCGCTGAGCATTCGTCGTTCGCGGTGCAGCTATTGCCATCATCGCAGGCCGTCCCGTCTTCCACCGGAACGAATGAGCACGCCAGGGTTTGCGGATCGCATTCGCCTTCCAGGCAGGGCGGCTTGGAAGGGCAGTCCCCGTCGTCGAGGCACCCGGGAGCTGCCGCCTCATAATACAGCTCACCTGTCCGCGCCTCAACGGCATCCGGGGATGCCACATCCGCGCCCGGCGAACCGGGGTCGGACGAGCAGCCTGCTGCCACAGCCAGCGCAAGCAGGGCTCGATACGGAATTTGCCGGGCCTGGCCGGCGGCTCGTTGGACGCTCATCATCGTCTTTATGGAACAGCGTATGGACAGGCCCAAAAAGCTGTTCATTTCACAAAACCATGTTACACTTTTGACGGGGGAAGGCAACCGGCACGATGGTGCCCCCAAAAGGAGAGCCGGAAGGAGGCTTCGTGAGACGGAAGCTCTACAAACTGGCCCTGCTTGGGACCGTGACCTCGCTAGCGTTGCTGCTGGGATTCGCAGCCGACGCCGGGGGCAAGAAGGGCAAAAAGAAGAAGAAAGAGGAAGAAACGAAGAAGGAGGAGCCGGTCGAGCCCGTCTGGCCGAGTCCCCTGGACCCGGGCCGAATCGACCCGGTCTTCAAAGAACTCCCGTTCGGTCACCCGTACGAGAAGTTCCTCACTGAATTCAGAGTCCGGCTGGGCGAGCAGCTAAAGCCCGTGCTCCGGGCCACGCTGGACGCCCGGGAGCGGGACGCCTTGAAGGACAAGATGGACAAGACCTTCGAGGAATTCGAGAAGAGCCTGGTGGAGTTCACCGGTCAGCAGTCGGGCTATGCCGTATCGGTGGTGTCTGAGGAGTACAAGAACAACGCGGGGGAGAGTCTCGCGAAATATGCATACTCGGGTAACACCGCCTACTTCTTCTTCAGCGGCAAGACGCTGTGGAAGCTGTACATCTGCTCCGAATCGGCCTCCGACTTCTCCGAACTGCTGGTTGGTCTGGCCACCATTTTCGGCGACCCGGCCGAGGTTGTGTTCGAGGATGAAGAAGAGAAGACCAACCCGTTGCTGGCGACGTGGCGGGACACGACCTTCGAACTGACTGCCGCTCCTCCGCAAGGCATATACGTCTGCTCCCGGCTGAAGTGGACCTACTTGCCGGAAAACGAGGCAGTAGCCAAACGGCGGGCGGGAACTGAGGGCGGGGAAGAGAAAGTGGACGAGTCCGAAGCGTTTCTCCAGCAGGTGATGGGAGGCGAGGACAAGAAGAACGATGACGTCCTGGACAAGATTCTGGAAGACAAGAAAAACAAGAAGTAGCCTGAACGACTAGTCACCCTGCAAATAGATAATCAGTTTGTCGTGGACAAGAAGGGCGAGGTCCTTTTGGCCGTCGCCGTCCAAATCCCCTACCACCAGCTCACGGGGTTCCGAAATCGAGACGCCGCGGCGGCCTCCTGCGTACCCTTTGTTTTCGAAGACTTTGAAAGACAGACCTTGCTCCATACCGCCGGTCGGGGGCACATCCACTATCTCTACGGCGTTGTTGAAACCGTCGATGAGGACCAACTCCAGATCACCGTCCCCATCCATGTCTCCCGACCTTATCCAGGTTAGATTGGCGTCCCTGGAAGGACTTTCGTAGTAGCCGCGATCGGCAAGACGAACGGGCCGGTTCCATCCCGAGTATATGGCTAGCTGCGTTTTTCCCAGGATCAGCAGTTCCTCGGCGCCGTCCCCGTCAAGGTCAGCGCCTTTGAAATCGAGGAGGCTCAGTCTGGGCAACTCCACGTCCCGCAGCTTGCGACGGGTGTCCCCTTCCGAGGCGAGAACCGAAATCACCTGCCGCCCCTCGTCCAGCAGGAGGATCTCCCGCTCCCCGTTTCCGTCAATATCGGCGAAGGCCGAGGCTCCGATTCTGGAGGCTGCCGTGAGACCGTTGTGTTGGGCTTGCACTACCAGTTGCTCCCCTTCCAGCCGGGCGACGCGGACGAAGTTCTTCTGGGCAAACGCCAGCAGATCTCCTTCCGGGCTCGGGAAGACGGTCACCGACGACGGTCCCAACTTGCTGCCCAGCCCCTTCAGGCCTGACGTGGGCAGCCTCACAAACGACCGGGACTTCTTCTGCAGAAGTATCTCGATAGGCTCGTAAGGGATGAAGCACACGAGGTCGCTGAGCCCGTCGCCGTTGAGGTCGGCCACTTTCACGCTTTCGGGGGCAAATTCCAGAGGAAGTTTGATCTTCTTCTTTTCCTTCCACTTTTCTCCATCACGGACGAAATACCCCAGATAGGGCTGCTTCTTCTTTTCGTCGTCGTCCCCTTCTTCTTTGGTGAAGCCGTAGGCCACCCTCCTCTCCCCGTCGGAGTTGAGGCTCAAGACGGAGACAAACAGAGGCTCGTGCCCGGTTTTGAGGATCTCCGGGAATCCCAGCTCCTCGCCCGCACCGAACACGCCCACCGCCTTTTCCTCCTTGCTGAACAAGACGATCTGGCGATCCCTGATGTGGTCCACTTCTTCCAGGTCGGTGAGGGAGGGGTAGTCCCGCTCCACAAAATCCCCTCCGGACTCTCCCTGGAGGTAGACCAGCAGCCGGTTGAGGCCGGGGTCCGAGATTACCAGGTCCAGTTTGCCGTCCCGGTTCACGTCCGCAGTGACCAACCCCCGCTTGTCGGGAACCAGTTCGGTGTCGAACCTGAGGAAGAGCCAGCCATCTTTGTCCCCTGCCTTTTCCTTACCCGCATTCTCGGTAAACTCCAGCAACTGTAACTGGCCGGTAGATGAGTTGACGAACGCGACCTCGGTGGCCTTATCACGGTCCACATCGGCCAGCGCGAGCTGACGGTATTTCGACAGCTTGAACGAGACCTCAGGCCCTAGACCCTTGCCTTTCTGCTGGAAGCGAATCTGCAAAGGCCGCTCCCGGGCGGGATTGATGAACAGCAGGTCGTCAAGCCCGTCGCCGTTGATGTCCTTGACCGCGAGACCAACCACGTCCTTGCCCGCATGGGCCAGCCGCCGGGCCTCCCCCGGGCCGTTGTCTTCCTGGTAGAAGAGGTAGACCCCCGACGACGATAGCAAAGCTACGTCGGTCTTTCCGTCTCCATTGAGGTCTCCGGCATCGAGGCACCTCGAAGACGCGGAAACGTCCTGCACCTTGAAGACGAGTTCCCGATCGAAAATGTGCTGCTCGCCTTGAAATTTGAACACCAGTTCCGATGGGGTGCCGTAGTAGACGATGTCCGCATCTCCGTCTCCGTCGAAGTCCCCCACAGCCAGGCCGTTCACCTTCTTCTCCGAGATGAAGGTCCTCGGTTCAAAGTAGGAATCGTAGAGAGGATCGTTGAGCCCTCGCTTGTATACCCTTTCGGGCGCGGGGTCCGGGCGTCTCAACAATACCTCGATTTTGGCCTGGGCATTGTTGGCGAACACCAGGTCCTGTCGGCCGTCACCGTCAATATCGTGGATCCTGAGCAGGCGGATATCGGTTTTGAACTTGTAGATTTCCGGCGGTTGAAAGCCGTACTTGCCCCCAGCCAGAGCGGGCGGGGAGACAAGAGCCGAAACAACCAGGGCGAAAACGAACCGTTTGATCATCAATTGGTATCCTTGGGTCTAGCGTTTGTTCTTGTGTCTGACGACCACCTTGGCGGACAGACCGTCGGGGGTCCACCGGGCGTGAGCCACAATATCCTGGAAGTAATTGGTGAACAGGCCCACCAGCGCGTCGGCAGCCTTGTTCTTCTCCTCCGCCCTGGCCATGAAAGCGTCGGGCTGGCCGGGAGGGCTGTCAACGATTGGACCCCGGTCGAGTTCACCCAGTATCTCCCGGGACACCTCCCTGATCACGGAGGAGCCGTGCTTCAGATTGGCGTACCACATGGCGGTAAGTCGATCGGGAAGGACCTTAGCAACGCTCCGGAAGCTTGATGAATCGAAAAAGGAAGAGTCTTTCTCGGTGGCCCGCCAGCCGCGCACGAATTCCTTTACGTCCGGATAAGCTCCCAGGACCAGGCTTCTCCGGCTCACCATGAAAGAAAAGGCTGAACTCTTCAGGTCCCCCTCACACCCGGGGCAGGGAAACAAAACGTAGTAGATTTTCTCCCCCATGTAGTCCTCGCTGTGCAGAGGAACTGCCTGGCCGGATGAAGGGTCCGGATTGAGGAGCTTGGATACGGCCTTAAGGATCGCGGCGTCGTCTTTCAGGGAAAGTACGGCTACCCCATGGGCCTCTCGGCCTTCTTCGGGGGTGCTTTCCGGCGGAGGGTTGTAGAGGTAAAAGTCGTTGCCGAGATTCCCCACTATGTCGTTCTTCACGTCAACACCAATCTGAGCCCGAGCCATTGCGAGACCGCCCACGTAGCCTGCGTACTGGCTGGGGTAGGCCTTTTGCATGATCCGCTCGAACTCTTCCAGGAACTCCAACAAGCCGACCCGGGCGAAGACAAACGAGGCCACATCCCCGGAGACAAATCCGGGGCGGGGAACGGGGACGTTGGTGCGGGGCAGCAGCTTCCAGAAGCCGTTTTGGCCCGGGGTCACGCTGCAGAACACCTCGAGTTCGGTCTGCCTCTCTTCCAAAGCCAGTCCCATGGCGATCCAGTTAAGGTCTTTCACACCGGACAGGTCGATCATCATCTTCTTGACTTCGGCAGGGCTCGGCGGGGGCGGCCCGCCGTTATGGCCGTGCCCGTGGGACGGGGGAGCGGGCGACAGAGTGTCCCGTGCCTCGGCTTCCCTTTCCGCCTTCTCCAACACGGCCTTCAAGGACATGTAGATCTGCAGGTCGGTGCGACGGGCCAACTCGCCCACGGCCCGGGTGTACTCCCCGGCCGACTTGAGGGAATCGCCCCCTCCCTTCTTCAGGTTGTGCACCGCCCTCTTGGTCAGGTCGAGGGAGTTGGAGTCAATGCTGACGCCGTTCACAAACGCGTGGAAAGACGGTGTCTTGTCTCCCTCGCCCGGGGCCTCCTCCTCGATGGACTCACCCAGGAATTCGATCTTCCTGGTCTGACGTTTCTCCCGGTCCTTGTGGAACTGTTCGCCCAGGCGCAGGTATTCCGGATAATCCTTGGCCGCAACCCTGGCGAGCACAAGAATCGGCATTTCCCCACTGTCGTCTTCAGTCAGGTAGGTGCAGATGAGAGTCTCTCCCAGCAACGCCAGGATCTTCTCAACGCGCCCGACCGTTTCGTCCAGGCTATCCCCGCCCTCGCTGGACAGAGACTTATTAAGGCCTTTGCGGAACGCTTCAACGAAAGGCGCTACCGACTTGTCCTTCTGGACGTCCAGCCACATTTTGTACGCGGCGTGCTTCTTCGCCTTCGGCACCAGTTGGGCCAGGTTTGAAGCCCGCAGGTATACGATGCCGTCGGGAGGGGCTATTGTCTCCAGTTCCACTGCGTGCGCCGGACAAGTGGCGAAACCCACAACGCAGGCGAGTGCAACTGCCACGACTGCGAGCCGCCTCGGGGCCCGCGGATAGACAAAATTGGCCAAGTTCATTTCTGCTCCGTAGTCCCTCCCTTTCGGGGCGGGTCAAAATAGCGAAAGCCTGTATTAGGATTGTCTTTGTCGAAGGCGTAGGCCTGGCGATGGTCCAGGAAGTACTTCACGGAATGGATCGGAATGGCGAAATTCAGACCCTGCAGCCAGGCCACACCCATGTTGGTGACGCCCACCACCTCACACCGGGCGTTGAAAAGCGCTCCCCCCGAGTTGCCGGGGTTGATGGCGGTATCGGTTTCGATAAACAGCTTTCCCTCCAAATACCTGTTCAAGCTGCTCACCACGCCTTTGGAAACGCTGCGGGTCAGGCCCATGGGGTTGCCGATGGCGAAGACTTCGTCCCCGACCCTCAAGTCTTCGGTTTTGGCGAAAGTGACTGTGGACAACGACTTGTCTCCAGCGGACCGTTCCAGTTTCAGGAGGGCGAGGTCAAAGAAGTGGTCCAGCGCGACGATGCGTACGTCCACGTATTTGATCTTCCTGAACTCCTTGCGCTCCTGCCTGAACACCGTGACGCTGATGTTCTGCTCCCCTTCGATGACGTGGAAATTCGTTACGACATACCCGTCGTTGTTGATAAGAAAGCCGGACCCGGACCCCACCGGAGACTTCACCAGAACGATGGCCTCCCCAAAGCGCTCTACGCACCTGGTCGTGGAAGTCTGTTTCAGCTTTTTCACCGCGTACAGGCGCTCCTGCCGCTCCTGGTTTGGAGCCGCGACAGCGGATACGGAGCAGAGCAGCAGCAAGGCGGTGACGGTGTAGGAGAAAGCTCGTTTTTCATAGGTTTTCATGCGCATTATCTTACTTGTACGATAGAGGTAACACAAGGTTTGGAAAAGGGGAGAAACAGGGTCACAAATCAGTCCCTGATGGTCTCTATTTTATAGGTGCCGGAGGTGCGAAAGCGGCGGCCGTCAGCGACGGCAATCTCCAGCTCACCATCAAACAGGTACATCTTGGGCTGGATAAACTTGGCGATGAGGGCAGCTTCGAAGGGAGGCAGCTTCTTCAACTGGTCCACCGCTTTCTTGAGCAAGCCGGCCCTGATCCCTCCTTCTATCCCTTGTGCGGGGTCGTTGAAGTACATGCTCCACGGAAGCAGTACCTTCTCCTTCTCCCTCAAGTCGGTGGGGCTGATGTCCAGGATGTTTGATTGGGCGGCTATCTTGTTCTTCTCCACAACGAGGAACCAGCCGTACACCTGGCCACCGAACTCCTCGCCGAGTTGCACTGCCTGAAAGAGGACCGGGTTGGAGAGGTCCTTTCCCTTGAAGTAGAACCATCGAGGGGGCTGAAACTGGGGCGGAATGGTGGTTACTGCGTGGGTCAATACACAGTATCCCTTGAACCTCACCTTCTTGCCCGACTTGATCACTTCGATGGTTCCTTCCACCTTCATTTTGGGCCAGATCATCACTTCGATGAACCCCTGGTTGGCCAGCTCCACCTTGCCGTTCCCGGGACGCCAGCCAGGCACCACTGCGGTCAGTTTGGCAGTTGCCCGGACGCCTTTGCGAGTGAAACTCACCTTCATCTGCTGTTCGGTGCCGCTGAATTTCATTTCCCCAATGTCCAGGGAAAACGGGTGGTCTTCAAACTTCCACTTGCCGGCCCGGACGGTCTTTTTGGTCTTTCTGAAAGGAATTCCAGGCGCGCGCATGGAGGAGGCGACAAACGCGGCGCCCTCTTCTCCCAGCACGTTGGTCATGCCGAACTTGAAGTTGAGCTTCACCTTCTTGTCCAACTGAAACATGAAGGAATAGTCTTCAGCATAGTAGGTTTCGCGGGCGGCCTTCTTCCGTGGAAACAGGTCTTCCTGCGTAAGCTGGGCCGCGTCACCGTCGAACGCCCGCGCATCCCAGCCCGACGCAACCGACGGACAAAGCAGGGCCACCATCAGAAGTGCGGGCAAGAACCCTGACAAATATTTATAGTTCCGCTTGAGTTTCATTTTGGTCTCCTTCAACCCCGAGTAACAACGGGGCCGAAAGACGAAAGCCTCCGCCGGTTTGTTCAGAATAGCCGGTGCTTGACCGGAACGCAAGGGGCGGGCTATGCTCACCGCAGTAATAGAAAAGGGGGGAGAAGATGGGAAAGATCCGGCTCTTGTTGGTGCTCGTAATTGTCGGTATCGCGCTGGTGGCAAAGGCTGACATAGCGCCCGAGCCCCGGGTAGGCGAAACGGCGATCAGCATGAAGGCCGAGAAGGTGACAATCACGTTGCTGGGTTTCTTCGCCAAGGTCGAAGCTGAGTTCATCATGGATGCATCGTCTTTGGCCCCCTTGCAGTATTGCCGCCCCCTGCCGGAGGGTGGCACGGAGTGTGGAGACAAGTACTACCAGTTTGTGGGTTCCTGGCCGCTGCTCAAATCCCAGGAAGGGCGGATAGAAGATTTCAAGATCAAGGTGGGCGACGGCGACGCCAGCCCATTCCGCGACGGGCAGATGCCCCTTTCCCAGGACAAACTGGAGAAGATGAAGTTTGACCTTTCGGACGTAACCTGGGCGCGTTTCGCAAGCCCTAGAATCAAGTCAAAGGATGCTCTCGACGATCTGAGGATCGTGGTCACGTACAAGGAGAAGCTGGAGTTGAAGGACGGCGCATTCAGTTTCACCTACGTATTGCGCTCCGGCGCTCTTTGGGCCGGCACCATCGGGCAGGCGGAGATCATCCTCAACCTGGTTCCCGGCTACAAGATCGAAAACCCCACCTTCCAACCCAACGAAACAAAGGCAAACTCCCTCCACTGGCAATTCAAGGACTTCGAACCCGACAAAGACCTGTCGTTCGAGATCCGCAAGGAGTGATCCCACCATGTCCGCAGGATTGGATATGAACGAAAGCAGGAGACCGCCATACGCGCTGTGGTTCTTCCTCCTGCTGCTATTCCTGTACCTTTCGATTCATGGTGGGCACGTGTACTCCGGGGACGGGGTGGTGATGCTGCGGGTCACTGAGGCGATGGTGGCGCGGGGTGAGGTGTCGGTGCGGCCCATTGCGGGGTTTGAAGAGTACGGGGTATTGGAAGGGGAAGGTGGGAAACTGTACGGCAAGTACGGGTTGGGGATGTCGTTGTTGAGTGTGCCGTCTTATGTGGTTGGCAAAGGTCTGGCGAAATTGGCGTCTGCGTCAGACCTGTTGGCGTTCGATTATCCGCCTCTGCTCTATTACGACCGCACCGATGCAGGGGATGTGCTGACTGCATTCACCTGTTCCATGATGAACGCGCTGGTGGTGGCGGGAATCGGTGCGCTGGTGCTGGCATTGCTGCTGCAGTTTGGATTCGGGCTGCTGCCCGCCTTCTTGTTGGCCCTGTTTTTCGCGCTGGGCTCCCCTACCCCGTTCTTTGCCAAGACGTTCTTTTCCGAGCCACTGGCCGCGCTGGGGATGCTGGCTTCATTCTACTTCCTGGTGCAGTTCAGAAAAGGCGGACAGACCTCTGCTTTGGCCTGGTCGGGAGCAGCGTTCGGGGTCGCGGTTCTGGCCCGGGTGGCGTCGCTGTTCTGCCTGCCTGTGATGCTGGCTGCGGTCGTCTTCCTGTTACGGGACAGACCTCGAAAAGTGGTGGCCTGGCTGGGGCCGATTGCGGCCTGTTGCCTGCTTGTGGCGTGGTACAACTTCGCCCGGTTCGGCAGTCCGTTTGAAACCGGCTACGGGGCGGAGGCGGGGGCATTTTCCGAGCCTTTTTTTGAGGGGTTCCTCGGCCTCCTGGCGGGACCGGGTCGGGGGGCGCTGTGGTATTTCCCTGCCATCATATTCGCGTTCGTTGCGGTCAAGTCTCTGTGGCGGGAGCAGCGTCTTCTGCTCGTCATTTCCATGGGAGTATTTACGTCACTGCTGTTAGGTTATTCCTCGTGGCACATGTGGGAAGGGGGCTGGTGCTATTCTCCCCGGTTCCTGTATCCCGCGTTTCCGCTGCTCATGCTGGCCGCGGCGTACGGCTTGCGGTCCGCGGCGGGCTGCCGCTGGTGCCGGTGGGGAGTGGGCCTGGTGGTGGTGTGGTCGCTGGCCATTTCCGTACAGTCGATCATCGTCAACTACCTCGATTTCTTCTTCTACACTTTTCTTAGCGTCCCTGATGCTACGGAGGCTATGCGGTGGTCGTGGGAGTGGTCTCCCATGGTTGGTTACTGGGGGTTTCCCCAGAAGCACTTCCTGATCCTGCCCCGGCTGATGGTTGGTTGGGGCGGATGGGTGTTGCAGGCCTGGGCCTGGCTGGTGGTGGCTATCGCTGCTGCTGCGGCGGTGAAGTGGGTCAGGTTTTTGCGCGCAGACTCCTGAAGAAATCGGTGAGGACACGGCTGCACTCCATGGCCAGAACGCCGGGAGTGACAGCCATGATATGGTTCAGCCGGTCGTCCTCGGGGATTTCGTACAGCGTCTGGCAGGCGCCGGCCTTGGGGTCGGCTGCGCCGTAGACAAGGCGCCGAATACGCGCGTTGACCAGGGCCCCGGCGCACATGGGGCAGGGCTCCAGCGTTACGTACAACGTGCAACGGTCGAGGTACCAGCGGCCTTTCTTGGCCGCGGCTTCCCTGAGCGCCACGATTTCCGCATGGGCCGTAGGGTCCCCGGTGGTTTCCCGCAGGTTGTAGCCCCGGGCGATGATCTCACCTTCTTCGACGATCACGCAACCCACCGGCACCTCGCCCTTGGACGCAGCCTCGCCAGCCGCGGCGAGAGCCTCGAGCATGAAGGCCTCGTCTTCGCCTTTGCCGTGGCCGTTGCCTTCTGCCTTGTCTTTGCCGTTAATCATGCCGTTCAAAACACCACCGTCACATGGCAGAGGTTGTGAGACCAGTAGGTAAGGGCTCAGCTTCCGTACCGAAACGACGCGTGGGTGTGGAGCCGAGTTAAGAGCGCGCCCAAGAGGATTCGAACCTCTGACCTGCGATTCCGTAGACCGCCGCTCTATCCAGCTGAGCCATGGGCGCAAAAAACAAAACAAATATCAACCGGCGGAGAGAGAGGGATTCGAACCCTCGGCGCACTTTTGGCACGCACTCGCTTAGCAGGCGAGCACCTTCGGCCGCTCGGTCATCTCTCCCGGGCCCGACATAAAGCTGGGCTCTCAAGCCGGGGCATATTGTAGCGACGAGACCGGGGGTGTCAAGGGGTTTTCATTTCCCAACGATGCACAGCTTGTTGCCGCCGTCGATGACTCTGATCTTCCCGTCGTCCCTCTCTTCGCGCTCAGCAATCCAGGCGTTGATGTCGGGTGCGGGGATGAAGCCGGCTTCCAGAAGGGTCTCATCGGGAAGTTCGCAATGGACGTGGAGCTTCAGTTCATCGCCCTTGAAATTCTTGAGCACGCGATAGGTCTTCCACATGTACAGTTCGAAGTTCTCGGTGATGTGTTCGAGACATTTGTCGAGGGGCCACTCCTTGAGCTTCAGCAGATTATCCCAGAACAGCGCTTTGGCTTTGCCGTCCGGGGCGAGTCCGCTGACGTCGGGCGGAAGGTCGGGGCGTCCGTCGCAAGGTGCCACAATCAGCGCCTCCCCCCCTTGTTGGATGGCGCCAAGGAGGGCCATGTCGAAACAGTTCTGCACACCGTACATAGCCTGGCTGGCCGGAGGACCGCCGGGGGAGATGACCACGTACTTGCATTTCTCCAATTCGACGAGGGCCACTTCATCGGCCTTGCCCGTCATTTCACGGGTCATTGGCCCCGGGTCGCCGGCTGCGGCCCAGAAGATATCTTTCCCCTGGGAGATCATATCCAGACCGAAGGTGTCCACCGGCTTTTTGACCAAAGCACCGGCGGGCGAGAGCCAGTAGGACTCGGTGATGGCGCGAGCTTCCTTGGCATCCACGCTGAACGGATTGTTCCTCCGTTCGGGGATAACATGCCATGGATTGCGGCCCGGCGCCGAACCCGGCTGCAGGGAGCGCTTGTGGTTGTCCTCAACTGTCTTTCGCGCCGAGACCCCCGGTACGATCTGCTTGTCGATGGTGGAGTAGCCGGCCATGTAGTGGTGCTTCGACTCGTGGCCGTACACCCTGACTTCGCATTCCATCCACGGTTTCTCGATGTACAGGTGGGTGCCCATGGAAGTCTGGCCCAGGTCGACAAACTGAGACTTGTCGCAATCGTGCTCAACCAGCGAGACGGGGCAGTCGAGGCCGCTTGCGATTTCTCTTACGTGGGGCCCGAGATTCCGGCAATAGATGGCCGGATCGTGGGTCCCCGTGGCGATAAAGACGCGGATCTCCGCGGGCCCGCCCGCCGCAGCTTCCGTCATCAACACTTCGGCAATCTGGGGCTGCAGGCCGGCTCTAAACTCGTCGGAGATGACGATGCCTACCACCTTGTCTCGCACCAGTTCCCTCAATCTCGGCCGTCCGTCCGGTGCGGCGAGCTTCTCGTTGAGGACGTCAGTGACTGTACGGTTTGAAGGGGGAAAAGGGAGAGGAGAAACCAGCGGCCCCGCCAACCTGCGCTTGCTAACTGACAGCTCTTTAGTCGATGTTCCGTAGGTAAGTTTGAATTGTTCTCTTTCCATGTCATCCCTCCTCGACAGAGGATAATAGCCATCAGGAGCGCGAACTGCAATTGAAAATTGTCTGCCTACAGCCCAACCAGGCGGCTGTAGATAGACTTGGCTTTTTCCACGTCGCGGGTGCCTTTGATCATCGCTCTGGCGTCCTTGAAGACGATGGTCTCGAGGCCATCGGAATCGACGGAAAGGTAGAAACCGTTGTAGCTGGTTTTGTAGGTCGCGGATAAGTCCTTTGCAAGACGCTCCAGGTCCAGGTCAGCGGGGTTTCTCGGGTGGATGTGCACCGCGTTGCGCCCGCACAGTGAAACGGCCCGGGTGCCTGCGTCCTGCTTGAGAAATTCGAAGTCACGCCGGGCGCAGGTGGGGCAGGAGGCTGACGCGCCGATGTCCGCGGTTTGAAACCGGTCGCCTTCAAGGTCAAAAGAGTAGAGGCGGCCGGGCCGGCCGCGGCCCAGGATGACGTTAATCGCTTCCTTGACCTGGAAGCTGGCGGTAAATGCAGGGGCGATGGGAAGCACGCCCGCGGTTTCGCAAGTGGGGAGAGCGCCGGGCGGAGGAATCTCGGGAAGGACGCACCTGAGGCAGGGCCCCTCACCGGGAATGATGGACATCACGGTGGCGTCGGAGCCGATAGTGCCGGCATAGACCCAGGGCGTGGCCAGGGACACCGCCGCGTCGTTGAGGACGTAGCGCGCCTCCATGTTGTCGAAACCGTCCACCACCAGATCAACGTCGTCGATGAGCTGCAGAACGCTCCACGCGTTTACGTCCGCGACCTGGGTCTCCACCGTGACTTCACTGTTCAGCCGGGTAAGCTTGCGGCCGAGGGCCTCCACTTTGGGCAGGCCCACGTCTTGCTCGTTGAAGTGGGCGGTGCGATGCAGGTTGGTGAGCTCAACCAGGTCTCTGTCGACGATGCGTACCAATGACACTCCGGCACGAACAAGGAACGACGCGCTGAACGAGCCTAAGCCCCCCGCTCCCAACACCGCCACCCGCGCGGATCGCAGCGCGGCCTGGCCTTCCCTTCCAATGTGCGGAAGCAGCATCTGGCGGGAGTAGCGTTCCAGCGTGTCTTGCTGCTCGGGTGCGGTCATGGCTGGTCTCCCCTTTTTCTCTTGCAAACCCAACCTGAAGATACCATCATAACAACTTATTGTTCTGAGAACGAAACAAAATTGACTAGGGGAGGGAGGAGCAGATGGACCCCAAATACCATGTAGACGAATCCAAGGTGTGGTTCAAGGCCGAATCGGGCTGGCCGCAGGAAGTGCCGAAGAACCTTGATTTCCCCAGAATGTCGCTGGGACAGATGTTCGACGAGGCTGTCGAGCGGAACGGCGACAAGCCCATGGGCTGGTTTCTGGGTGGGTGGATGACGTACAACGAGATGTCCCGGCACGTCAATGCGCTGGCGACTGCGTTCCACAATCACGGGTTCAAAAAGGGCGACGTGGTGAGCCTGCTGCTTCCCAACAGCTTCCAGTACATCATGTGCTATTTTGCATGTGCGAAGCTGGGAGTCATCGTCTCCGGGGTCAATCCTACCTACAAGCCCGGTGAGATACTGCATCAGCTCAAGACGGTGAATGCCAGGGGCCTCGTGGTGTTGGACGCGCTGTACGAGGGTTCGGTGGCCCCCATTCTGTCGCAGTCGGGAGTGGAGCTTCTGATCCACACCAACGTCGCGGACTTCCTGCCGCCTCTAAAACAGTTCCTGGGCAAGCTTCTAAAGAAGATCCCGTCGGGCCCGGTGCCAAAGCACTCGGTCGCGCTTACGTCGCTGCTGAAGACCCCGGCCAACGTGCCGCAAATTGAGCTCGACCCGGAAGAAGACACGGCTACGTTCATCATGACCGGCGGCACCACCGGGATCCCGAAGGCTGCGGTGTTGACCCACTTCAACTGCGTATCCAACGTCATCCAGGGGCTGGCGTGGCTGTACAAGCTGACGCCGGGCATGTGCAACCTGGGCATTCTGCCGTTTTTCCACTCCTTTGCCATGACCTGCATCATGAATGTGACGTTCAAGGCTGACGGCTGGATGATGATTTTCCCGCGCCCGCCGGCCATGGAAGAGCTGTGCAAGCGTATCGAAGAGATCGGCGAAGACAACAACACGATCTTCCTCGGGGCGGAGATTCTCTTTCAAAAGATGGCGGAATACATCGAGGAGAACCCGGGCAAGCACAAGCTTGACAACAAGCTGTTGCACTGCATTTCCGGTGCGGGTCCGCTGCACCGCCCGGTGCAGGAGAAGTTCGAGCGACTCACCAACGCCAAGCTGGTTGAGGGCTACGGCCTCACCGAGACTTCTCCCATCGTAAGCGCGGGTCCGTTCTACGGGAAGCGCAAGAGCGGGACCATCGGCCTGCCGTTCATCGGCACCGAGTGGAAGATCATGGATACCGAGACCACCACCAAGGAGCTGCCGCCGGGTGAGGAGAACATCGGGGAGATTTGCGTGGCGGGACCTCAGGTGATGAAGGAATACCTCAACCGCGACGAAGAAACCGCGGCGCACCTGGTGAAGTTCGACGACGGCAAGATCTACATGCTCACCGGCGACCTGGGCTACATTGATGAGCACGGCCAGATCACCATCAGGGACCGCAAGAAGCAGCTCATCAAGTACAAGGGTTACAGCGTCTTCCCGAAGGAGGTAGAGGAGTTGGTGGGCGGCCATCCCATGGTGCGGGAAGTCGCAGTGCACGGACTTCCGGATCCGGAAACCAACGAGCAGATCAAGGCCTGGGTCGTGCTGCGTGACGAGGCCAAGGGCAAGCTCAACGAAGGCGAGTTGTCCTCCTGGTGCCGCGAGAACATGACTCACTACAAGGTCCCCCGCTACATTGAGTTCATAGAGGAGATCCCCAAGACGCCGGTGGGCAAGGTGTTGCGCCGCGAGCTGGCTGAGGCGGATCCGATTTATAAGAAGTACAAGAAGGAAGGATAGGCGGTAGGCGGTAGGGGAAGAGAGACAACATCTGCTTAGAGGCCAAGAAATTCATAGACGACTGAAGAAAGAGCTTTCGGGTGTGGTGGTCCGCAATGCGCCGCTGGCGCCGCTGACTACTTTTGCGCTGGGCGGAAACGCGGACCTGCTGGTGGTGCCGAGGACGGTTGCGGATGTAGTTACCGTGGTGCAGGCTTGCCGGGAGCTTGAGCAACCACTGTACGTCATGGGTGCGGGGTCCAACCTCATTGTCCCGGACGACGGGGTGCGCGGGGTTGTGCTGCGATTGCCGGCCCGGACTCCTGCGTGCAACGCCGAGGAAGAGAAGCGATTATCGGGGCAATCGTGGCAGCGCCGGCCCGAGGGACAGGGTCTGAACGCGATTAGCATGGGTGACGGGACGATTACCGCGCAGGCGGGCGTCACCGACCCTGAGTTGGCTGAATTCGCGCTGGCCCACAGCATTCCGGGATACGAGTGGATCTTCGACTTGCCCGGAAGTGTCGGCGGCGCGGTCTTCATGAATGCGGGCAACAACGAAGGCGAGATGCAGGAACGCCTGTTGTCGGTGCGCTGGGTGTCCCCGGAGGGGGAGCTGTGCGAGGCTGGTGCCGAGGAGTTGGAGTTCGGGTATCGCAACAGCATTTTTCACCGCCGGCCGGGCATTATTGTGGACGCGGTGTTGAAGGCGGACATTCGCGGTTCTGACGGTCGTATCTACGCCAAGATGCAACGAATCAAGGCGGTGCGGCGGAGCAAGTTCCCGGCTCGCCTGCTGTGTGCGGGCTCCATCTTCAAGCGCCCGCCGGGCCATTATGCGGGCAAGCTTATTGAAGACGCCGGCCTCGGAGGCCTGAGGGTCGGGGACGCGGTTGTCGCCGAAGAGCACAAGGGATTCATCATCAACGCGGGCAACGCGACCGCGGCCGACGTAACGGGGCTCATCCAACTGGTGCGAGAGCGGGTCTTGGAAGCCAGCGGGGTAGCGCTGGAGACCGAGGTGGAGTTGTTCTCCAAA
This sequence comes from uncultured Myxococcales bacterium, assembly GCA_964626565.1. Lineage (GTDB taxonomy): Bacteria > Myxococcota_A > UBA9042 > CAIXZC01 > CAIXZC01 > CAZVFX01. Next base: position 5,370 of record CAZVFX010000089.1, on the reverse strand, counting down.
AGAAGATTCTTGTGAGCGGTGAGCGGTGAGCAGTGAGCAACAACAAGCGGCCGGAGGCAAGGCTCAGGTTTCAGGCTCAAAGCCCGCAGCGCAAGGCTCACAGCCCACGGCCTCCGTCGACTGGTCCTCTCTGCTGGTGTTGGGATGGGGAGGCCTCTACGTGGCCGCGCTCGAACTTGTGGCGTTCGTGACCCATGGCGGCGCGCCGCCCCTGGACACAATCTACCTGTGGCAATACGGGTTGGGCCTGCTGCTGTTTGCCGGCGGCGGTTTTTTGATCAATTCGGCGCCGGTGGCGGCTGCGGGTTTGCTGGCCGAAAGGTTGCGGTTCGTGAGCACCGAATGGCTATGGCCCCTGGCCGCGGCGGTGTTCGGCTACTTCTGGCAGGAAACGGTGGCCATGGGAGACGGGCTCAGGGCCCACGAGCACTACCTGGTCATTAGAGTGTGCATGGGAGTTGGCGGACCTTTGGGCCTCGCCCTCTTTGTCTGGTTGGTAATGGGGTGGGACGGTTTTCCCGGCTGGTTCCGCAGGGCCGTTGCTGCTGTCGCCCTGGCGGCAGGCACCTACTTCAACCTCTTCATTCTGTCGGCCTATCGGGAATTCCACGGTTTCCTGGCGATGTGGAACGGCATGCTGTTTTGTTGGCTATTCTATCCGTGGCTCAAGGACTGGGTCTTGAAGGCTGAAGGGGCGCTGATCATCGCGCTCATGGCCACGGGTGCGGCGCTCATTAATCCCATCTGGACCGATGTGCAGTTGAGCATTCAGGGATTCGGCCACCTGTCATCAGCAGTGCTGACGTCGATGCCCGTAACGGCACTGGCGGAGATCGAACCTGAGGACCCTATGACTCATCTCTCCGCCGAGTCGCAGGAGGAAGGACACACCGCCCTGGGCGCCCGCTTTCGGGCCGAGACTCGCGGGGATTTCTCCCGGCAAAAAGCCCGGCACGTTCTGCTCATCGTACTGGAGGCGACCCGGTGGGACGCGTGGGGGGACCCGGAGCTGACTCCCCGATTCCACGGCTGGAAGGAGCGGGGGGTCTATTTTCCCAACGGTGTAGCCCAGTACCCGGCTACACCTCTTGCGTACGGCGCCCTGTTCACCTCACAGACCCCTTTTGTCTTGAGTCAGAGTCCCCACTGGGGCAAGCACCGGCTGTTCGACCACCTGGCTGACCGTTTCGACCACTTTATCGCGTCTCAGCCGGCGGTGAAGTGGTTCGACACCACTGCCATTACCCAGTACTTCATCCCCAAGGGCGTGAAGGCCCACCGACACCGCTCCGCGTCGTCGGCGCTGGCTCACATCCGCAAGAACCTGAGGGACCTGCCCGAAGGCGAAACGTTCTTTGCCTGGACACATCTGTACGAGCCCCATGTGCCCTACCGGACCCACCGCGGTCACAACTTCGGCAAGAGCAAGGTGTCCAGGTACCGTTCCGAAGTCGCCTATCTGGACGATGAACTGGGGAAGTTCATGAAGTGGTTCTACAAGCAGCCATTTGCCGAGGACACCCTGGTGATTGTGCTGGGCGATCATGGCGAGGCGTTGGGGGAGGAGGTTTTCGGCCGCCCGTTTTCAGAGCACCACGTACACGTGCACAACCTGGTTTCCCGGGTGCCGGTTTTCGCCGCGGGCCCGGGACTCCCCAAGGATGTTGTGCGGGACAAACTGGCGGTGGGCCAACTGGACTTGATGCCCACTCTTTTCGACGGGCTCGGCGTGACCCCTCCAGAGGAGCTGTACGTTCAGGGGTACTCCATCTACTACCTGCTGCGAAACCGGGTAGTGCGGGACTTGCCAACCGAGGCGTTTAGCATCCGCGGTCCCAAATTCTTCAAGTTCGTGGCCAACGCGCACAAGAAGAACCGTGCGACTTTAAAAAAGAAGTTCAAGGAGCTGACTTCCGAGGGCAAGAAGTACACCCCGAAAATCGCGTTACAGAGGGGGCGGTACAAGATAATCTACGATCGCACCTTACGCCGCGCCTGGGTATATGACATTCAGGACGACCCGTACGAGCAGCGCGATCTTGCCGGCTCCGATCCCGAGCTTCTGGACAAGATGAAGATGGCCCTGGATTCATGGCACGCCCGGCAAGGCTGGATTATCGAACAGTTGGAGCCGCTGCTGGACCAGTAGCGCTCAGTCCACGAAGTCCCGGACCACTGAATCCTGGTAATCAAACATGAACTGTTTCAGCGCTTCGAAAACATCTGGCTGGTCTTCGGAAACGTCGGTTTCTTCGGCTGCGGATTCGGACAAGTCGAACAGTTCGAAGTTCGAACCCTTTTCCTGGTAGACCAGCTTGTACGGCCAGTCCACAACTGCGGCCTGGTAGTCGCCGAAACCGGGCGCTTTCCAGAGTTCGAGGATGATCGGTGCCGTATCCACTTCATCGTCAAAGAAGAGCGGTGTAAGATTCTGTCCCCGCAGCCGGTCGAAATCGTTCTTGACGTTGAGGAGATTCAACAGGGTCGGAGTCACGTCACGGAAGCTGCACGGCTCGGATACCACCCCACCCTCGACGCCGGGGACCCACATCAGCACCGGCACCCTCACCTGCGGCTCGTACAGGTTCGAGCCGTGGAAGCGCTTGCCGTGCTCCTTGAACTCCTCCCCGTGATCGCCGGAGAAATAGACCACGGTCTTCTTCATCAGGCGGCTCTTCTTGAGGTATTTCAACAGCCGACCGACCTCTTTGTCCACACCCCATATCTCCGAGTCGTATTTGCCCAACTCGCCTTTGCCGAATTTGGGGCTCTTGGGGTACTTCTGGTACTTGTAGTGAGGTTCCAGAAGGTGGATCCAGAGGAAGAACCTGCCTTTCCTGTTCGCCTTGACGAATTTTATCGCCTTGTCTACCTGCTTATCCGCGTAAAACCCGGTAATGGTGCCGCCGCGATATTTGACTTTTATGCGACTGTCGTAGCTGTCAAAACCCCTGTCAAACCCCCACTTTTCAACATGTGTGAACAGTGAAAAACCGGCCATGACCGCGGCGGTTGCGAAGCCGGAGTCCTGGAGGATCGACGGCAGATACGGATTGGATTCGTCGATAGAGAGGCGTTTCTTTCGCGCCCTGGCCCAGGCTATCTGCGAGGGATAGTGGGAGGTGAGCAGCGAGGGGAGGCAGAGCCGGGTAAAGGTGGAGGTTGCGTAGAAGCGCTCAAACACGGTTGATTTCTCGGCCAGCTTGGACAGGTTGGGCGTAGTATCTTTTTCGTATCCGAGGAACGACACGTGATCTGCGCGCACCGCTTCCACCGTTATGACGACCAGGTTGAGGTCGGGCCACTTTCTGGGCAGGTTGTACCACTCGGGCCTTTCCGGAGCGTCCACGGGCATGGCGTCGCCGCCCATGCAGTTATTGTCTAGGCCGTCCCCCGGGATTTCCCTGGCGCCCGGGTGTACATCTTCGTCGAAGGCCCCGCAATCACCACCCGCGAGAAAGGAGGAATAGCCATCTCCGTCGAAGTCGGTGAGTTTGTACGCCAGCTTCATCACCTTGCCCGACCACACACCGTGCTGGGACAGGGACGCCACCAGCGCGGGGGAACGGCCTTCCACGAATGGAGAGCCGGCAATACCGCACAACAAGGACACACCAAGCCCGATGGCTGCGGCGAGGGGGGGGAGTTTCAGCTTCGAGACGGTGAACCAGCCGCCGGCCAGGAAAGCGCAGGCGCCCAGGGGACCGGCAAAAACGCCGGGGCCGAGTTGTTTGAATCCTTCTGAATTATCCGCGCCCAGCCAGGCTGCGGCCGCACCTGCTGCGGCCAGGCCCACCACCAGGTGCACAGCCACTCCCAGCGCACGGTTGGGCAGGAGGCTGGTGACTCGGGAGAAGAAGTACCGGAGCAGAGGGGTGAGCATGAGCGCTCCCGCGGCCCAGGCGAGGCTCATGACAACTACCAGCAGGGAGGCAAGTTCGCGATTCTTGAACCCGTTGGCTGCAGCCAGCGTCGTCTTATACGAGAGCATGGCGAACAGAGCGAGTGCAACCAGGAGCGGCCCCAGCCACTCCCGACTGACGACGTCGACAGTCCGGCTGAACTGGTCTCGGCTCACCGGAAGGAGCAGGCAGGTCACCAGGCCGGCGCCCGCTGCGGCCAGCAGAAGGTATGCTGGGAGGAGCAGAAGCAATGAACCCGGTACGAACCAGACCGCCGAGACTTTCACCCCTTCCCGGGCCACCACCGATACGGAATCGGCAAAGCCGAGGCCCACGAGTGCGGTTGCAAAGACAAACCAGGTGCCGGCGAAACGCTCGAGGGCAACGACGATTTTCGGATTGCGAAGCATTTCGTTTACTCGCCGGCGCCGAAGAAGACAGGGCCTACCAGGTGGTAGGAGGGAACAGGGCCGCCTGCAGAAAGCAGCTTGTAGCCGGCCCGTTTGTCCTCGAGCCACATGCCTCCGTCGACAATAGGAATTCTCACGTACATGGGACTGTTGGGAATCAGATCACCGACCCCGAAGTAGAACCTGAGCAGCCCGTCCCAATTGACGCGCATGTCCAGGGTAGCCACGATCTCGTTTCCGTAGACGAGGGAAACACCGCCGGGGACGATATCCTGCCGGGAGGCCGGGTCTTTCGTGACCCAGAGACAATCGATCCCCATCTTGAACTTGCGTGCATCGTAGGTCCTCTCTTCGGCCAGGTCGAAGACCTTACCCTGACGGGGGTGCTTCCTCACCTGCTTGCCCGGTTTAGGGGCGAACGACGGGCGCAGATGCCCTTCCAGCATGGGGTAGATGACCATGCTGCTCCACATGAAAATGCCTATGATCAGCCAGCAGGCGCCCAGAATCCAGGCTGCGCGGGCGAGGACCTGGCGGCGCTCCCGGGGCAGACTCATGAACCAGTGCACCACCGGGTCAGCGTAGAACTTGCGCCGGAACCTGTCGCCCACGGTATTGGCTGCCGGCCATTCCTTCTCATCGTATTCGACAGGTTTGGAAGGCCGCTGCCGAGAAGCGGCGACCGGCATGACCACCTGCCTGGTTTCCTCTCTGGCCCGGGGGGAATCCATGGTGATCTCGGAGCGGGCGGCGGGGGCCTCGAAGGTATCTTCCAGGCGATACTCCCGGGTGCTCTCTCCCGGGAAATGCTCGCCGTCCGGCGATTGCCCATCAACGGGAATGGGGGCCGGAGTGGGATCTGAAGTACCCCCACCCTTTCCCTCTTTGGCTTCCCAGGGAAAGACGAGTTTTGAGTCTTGCCCTTTCTTCTTCTTCTTCCGGCTCACGGCACCCCCTGCCTGGCCAGACGATCATAGATCGGTGTTGCCCGTCACGCAAGCAACCGAACAGTAGAGGCGGGCTTTGGGCGGTAGGCGGTAGGCGGTAGGCACGTCAAC
>CAZVFX010000088.1:0-29059 GCA_964626565.1 uncultured Myxococcales bacterium | reverse complement strand
ACTAGTCGTCGCACTGACTTCCTGCCTGTCCAAGCCAACCCCCTGGTCCCCGTCGGATTCTTCTACACCGAAAGACGGGTTCGAGCAGGAGGAACAGGGGGATGCCACCGACGTTTCCCATGAGGCCGGGCTGCCGGAAGTGCCGGAGATCGCAGAGATCGCCGACGCGCCCGAGACGCCGGAAGTCACAGCCGACGCGCAGGACGTCAAGTGGGACGCTTGCGAGCCGGCAATCTGCGACTTCTTCCCGGGCCAGTGCGGCGATCTGGACGACGGCTGCGGCGGCATTATCAAATGCGACTGCGGCGAATTCGGCTCGTGCAAACTGTTGGAAGGCACCTGCAAATGCGACCACGAGCAGTGTTCGGGAGCGTGTTGCGGTCCCGAGTACATATGCTTTCAGGAAGCCTGCTGCCTCAGCGACTGCGAGGCCAAGGAATGCGGGGACGGGGGGTGTGGCCTGGACTGCGGCGAGTGCGTCGAGAACGAGACCTGCACCGACGGTCAATGCGGCTGCACCTTCGAAGATTGCGAGGGCCTGTGCTGCAACGATGGTGAAAACTGCTGCGAAGAGCAGTGCTGCAGCCAGGACTGTACGGACAAGGAGTGCGGATACGACTGTTGCCAGTCTTGCGGCCAGTGCGACGAAGGATACCAGTGCATCATCGATGACGACGAGGGCACCGCGGTGTGCCAGCCGAAATGCGACGAACTGTGCGCGGGCAAAAACTGCGGCTTTGCGGACCCGGACTGTCCGTGCGGAGAAGGGGATTCGGAGTGCAACGACGGCAACGACTGTACCGACGACGTCTGTGTGGACTTGTCGTGCCAGTTCACCGACAACGAAGCAGAGTGTGACGACGGCAACCCGTGCACCGGCGGAGACCTGTGCAGCGAGGGTGACTGTGCCGGAGAACTGTTGCCCCTGGAAGATCTGGTAGTGGAGGACTGCCTGTGCGCTGAAGACGCGGACTGCGAGCCCCTCGAAGACGGCAACCTGTGCAACGGCACTCTGTTCTGCAACCTGGAAGCCGATTTGCCTGTCTGCGCGGTGGACCCGGCCACGGACCTGGCAGTCATCGGTTGCGACGACGAAATCGCCTGCACCGAAGACACCTGCGTGGCCGAAACGGGCTGCGTGCACGCGCCTAACGACGATCTCTGCGTCGACCAGAACCCGTGTATCGATTCGCTGTGCGACCTCATCGAGGGCTGCGAACCGGCCTACAACACCGCTCCCTGCGACGACGGAAATGCCTGCACCGAGGATGACGTTTGCGGCATGGGCGCTTGCGAGGGTATCGCGCTGGACTGTGAGGACGAATTTTCCTGCACTGATGACTCCTGCGACCCGGCTTCCGGTTGTATCAACTTCAAGAACGCCGATAACTGCCTCGACGACAACCCCTGCACCGGAGACCTGTGCGACCCTGAACACAACGAAGCTGACCTCGACGGCTGCCGGCATTTCCCCGACGTGGAGGAAGGAACCTGCGAGGCAGACGAGGACCCGTGCACCGTGGAAGCGTGCGATTGGGGTCTGGTTGCCTGCGCGTCCACCCCGAAATGCGACGACGGCGTCCCGTGCACCACGGACAGTTGCGATCCCCTGAACGGTGATTGCAGTTTCGAGGACGTAGTCTGCGATGACGAAAACGAATGCACCACCGACTCCTGCGACCCCGTCTCCGGCGAATGCCTGTTCGACGGCTCGCTCATGGACGATGAGGAGTGCGACGACGAGGACGAATGCACCATCGACACCAGGTGCTCCGGCGGAACTTGCGGCACCGGCGATGAGCTCGCGTGCGACGATGGCAATCCGTGTACGACGGATTCCTGCTCTCCCGAGACAGGCTGCGAATATGCGCCTTTCGACGACGGAGTATGCGACGATGGTAACGACTGTACGTCCAGCGATCACTGCGCAGGCGGTGTGTGCACCGGCACCCTGCAACAGGGATGCGATGCCGAAGACTACGACCACGACGGCCTATCCGGCGACGACGATGATTGCCCTTACGCTTTCGACCCGGACAACGCCCCCGGCGCCTGCCTGCCCGCACCGGCAGGTCTCCCCTATGCGCGCACCGTCGCGCTGAGCCACAACGGCAGCACCTCACCGTGGCGACGCACCCACGAGCCGATGGAACTACCGCTGAAGAACGGAATCATCGATGATTCGGTGATCGGATACTGGAAGATGGACGGCAACGGGCTCGATTCAGGGCTCCACGGCAACCACGGGACCGCGGGAGGAGACCCCAACGAATCCGCCGGGCCCATGCCGGTGCCGGGGGGCGGCATGTCTTTCGATGGCGACGACTATGCGCTTATCAACGACGACCCGTCCCAGGATGTGACCGATGAGTTTACCATTGCGATGTACATCCGCCCCGGGTCCCTGGGGCCCGAGCAGGTGCTCGCGGCCAAATACGATCACACCACCGGCAACCGGGAATTTCAGTTGGGACTGCCCGACGGCAGAATCAAATTCTGGTGGTCCGAGGACGGCTCGGAGCAAAGCCCCGGTCCCGTCTTCAGTGCCGGGGAGATCGCGGCCGGGAATTGGCACCACATCGCCATGGTGTTCGCCGCGGGCGACATCTCGTTCTACATCGACGGGGCGCTGGACAATACCGAGTCCACGGTTTCCGGCCCGATTTACGACGGCTCAGCCAAACTGTCTCTGGGTTTCGACTACCACCAGAACGGCTATGGTTTCGTAGGCGACATGGACGAGGTGATCCTGTTCAACCGCGCGCTCTGTGCAGATGAGATCGCCGCCTACGTCGGGTCGGGCGCGCCATACGGCACCCATTTCGCCCCCGGAGCCCAGGCCGATTTCGACGATCTGCGGGTAACCGAGACACCCCACGCCGCTGACCCGCTGCAGAATGGTGAAGCGGTGAAAAGGTCCCGGATCATCGGACCGCGGCCACACTCCGACACGGAGTGCCTCCTGGTCGAGGACGACGGCACCGGGGCGGACAGGGAAGACCTGTGCGGAGTGTACGGGTATTGGAAACTGGACGGAGAAGCAGGGAACGTCATCCCGGGAAATCCCGGCATGACTTTCAAGACTACCGTGGCAAGGGGAAGGTTCGGCGAGCCGAAGGGAGCGCTGGCGTTTAACGGCATCGATGCCAAGGTCACCAGCGGCCTTGTACCCTCTCTACCCGACGGTATTTCATCCACCATTGAAGCGTGGGTCTATTTCGACACGCCTTTGGCGGAGAAGACCTTTGTCATCGGCTTCGAGCAACAGTCCAGCGTCAAGTACTTGCTGGAGTTGGACAGCGCGGCCGAGCAGTTCGGGTTCCGGGCCACCAGCGACGACAAGGCGCCCTGTGTCGCACTGACCTCTTCCGCCGGACTCATGGGCGGCTGGCACCACGTGGCAGGTAGAATCGACTATCAGAAACAAGAAACCGCGCTATTTATCGACGGCCTGTTAGCAGCCGCGGACGAAGACTGCGTGCCCGGCAATATAAACGTGCAATACGGCCGCGAGATGCACATCGGCGGCAGCAATTACTCCCTGGGTGCTGAATACAGCGGCTTCTTCCATGGCAGAATCGACGACGTGGTATTGCACAAGGCCGCCAAGAGCGACGACTATCTGTTTCACCGGGCCAACCCGGGAGTGCCCAAGTTAAGATTCCTGGCCAACACGGTGGTAACGGACCAGGACCAGACGGTAGACGGAAAATCCTTCCCTTCCCGGCAATACACTCTGTACTGGGGCGACGAGACAGCCGCGGCGTTGACGCCGCTGGTGGGAGACGGTGACGGAGGCGCTTGTTACGGCCTGCTCAACGAGTGTTTCGGCTACGCGGGCTGGTGGCGGCTCAACGAGGGCCGGGACGACGTGGCTATGGACTGGAGCGCAGCCAAGCACAACGGCAAGTACATCGGTGACTTCGAGTGGGCCCCCGGCCCAGAAGGCCTCGCCTTCAGCAACGATTATTCTGAGGCCTACGTGACCGTGCCGGATGCATCGCATCTGTACCTCGACAACGGCACCTGGGAGGTGGCCTTCGTGCCCGGTCTCGACATTTCAGGAGCGACCCCGGACACCTTGCGCCTGCTGTCCAAGTTTGCGTCGGGGTATTGGGACGATTATGGCATTCATCTGAGCAAAGCCGATGGCCTGCTTCACTTCGTGGTGGAACCGGTTCTCCTTTGGGAGCAAGTGGGAATTGCCGGTGATTCCGGCAACTGGGTCCAGGGGGACAGGTACCATGCCGCGGCCCTTTTTGGAAGTGGGGGAATGGCCCTCTACCAGGACTACATCAAGCAACAGATCGAGGGGGAGCACACCGGCGGCCTGGTCGGCGATGGGATCCCGCTGATTTTCGGCGGCGATCTCGACGACGATGAGTACTTCGACGGTCTCCTCGACTCCTACCGCTTCATGAACCGGGCGCTGACGCCCGACGAGATGTTGCATTTCCCGCTCCTGTCTTCAGAGTTTGACGATTCCAACTGGGAGTTCGTTGATGTCGACGGCGACGGCGTCCTTGACGACGGAGATTTCTCCGGCGTGGAAGGGGACCACCCGTGCACCGGCGGCCAGCTTACCCTTTGCGATGACAACGCTCCGGCCGAAGCCAACGCCGACCAGGAGGACGACGACTCCGATGGAGTAGGCTCGGTTACGGACAATTGCCCCGACGCGTGGAATCCGGGCCAGGAGGACGCGGACGATAACGGTGCGGGAGACGCGTGCAGTCCAAACCTCATCGATTGGGACCACGATGGAATCGTCGGCGAGGAGGACGAATGCCCGTACGCGTATGATCCACAGAACCTGGACCTGGACGATGACGGCCACCCGGACGCGTGCGAACCGCTGGATGGCTCTCTCGGCCAGTCCATGGACCTGACGCTGTCGCAGCAAGGCGGGGTGAGCGCGTGGCAACGCACCCACGAGCCGGTGGAAGTGCCGTTGGTCAACGGCTTTGTCGATGCTTCGTTGCTGGCCTACTGGACCCTGCTCAACGGCAACGGCACCGATTCCTCGATCCACGGCAACAACGCCATCGGCCTGTCCGGCGACTCCACCGACGGTGCGTTCGGGGACGCGGTCAGCGCAGTGGAGTTCAACTCCCCCGGGCATCACCTGGAAGGCCCCAAGATCAACCCCGACTACCTCACCGTAATGCTGTGGGTAAAAGTGGAGAACCTGGACGGTGGAGGCAACGTCCTGGCCTCACTGTGGGACGCGGAAGGAGAAGAACAGAGTTACTGGCTCGGCACCACCGGCTCAGCACCGGTCTTCCTCGTGAATCATGGCGTAGGCTCGGTGCTCACTACCGACGGCTCCTTTGTCTTTCCCACCGGCAAGTGGGTCCATGTGGCGGGCACCTACGACGGGTTCCACGCCATGCTGTTTGTCAACGGCAAGCTGGTGGCGCGTGAGAGGGTTCACGCAACCCCGTCCCCGCTGCCGCTGCAGGCGGTAACAGGCGCCACCCTCATCGGTGCGGAGCCAAAAAGCGCGCTTTATGACAACTACCTCGAAGGCACCGTCGACGAGATAATGATCTTCAACCGGGCGTTGAGCGCATTCGAGATCGAAACCTACCACAGATCGTCCAGACCCTATGGCGATCATTTCGACATCGCCTCACAATCAGACTTCGACGACTTGCGGGTCACCGAAACACCACATGCGGGCGACCCGCTGCAGCTTCCCGAAACGATGAAACGCAGCCGCATCATCGGCCCGCGGCATCACTCCGACAGCCCATGCCCGGCATCTGCAGCCGATGGCGACTGGACGAGCCGGGACGACCTGTGCGGCGTGGCCGGCTATTGGCGAATGCAAGGTACCAACACCGTGCCCGACATTGCCGGCATCCACCAGGCGATCAACAATCAGGCTACTCACGTTACCGGCCGCTTCGGTGACGAGACCGGCGCACTCGAATTCGGGCCGGGAACAAACCTCTTCGTGGCGGCCAGCACCGACTTCCACGTGGACAACCTGACCATCGAAGCGTGGGTGCTGCCCACCACCGACGACGTGGGGGACGGCACCCACACAATCCTCTCCACCACGGAAGACTGCGGCTATGCACTTTACCTCCTCAACGGCCACGTTATCTTCAACTACTGGCTGGTAGGGGTCGGATACGACGACATCTCCGAAGAACTTCCCGTCACCGCCGTGGGGCGTTGGGTGCACATTGCGGCCACCTACGACGGCAACGATTCAACCCTGTACGTAGATGGGGTGGTGGAAGCCACGAAATCGATTCCGGGAGCCCTGGGGCACTGCAGCCAGCCCCTTCTCATCGGCGACGAGCCCAACAACGGCCAACCCTCCGGGACCAGCAACTTCCTGGGCGCCATCGACGAAGTTCTGGTGCACTCCGTAGCCAAGTCCCCGGACTACATCTACCACCGGGCCAACCCGGGCCTGCCCGCACTGCGTTTCCTGGCCAACACGGTCGCAGTGGACCAGGACGAGTCCGAGGAAGGGACCTCCTTCCCCCTGCGCACCTACTCCCTGCGCTGGGGCAGTTCGGCCGCGACAGCCGTCGCACCGCACATATCCTCCGCCGGGGAGGGTGAAGAATGCTACGGCCTGCTTAACGAGTGTCTCGGCTATGCCGCCTGGTGGCGATTCAACGACGGGGGCAGGGTCAAAACCATCGACTCCAGCAATCTGAAAAACACGGGAGTGTTCGTAGACCCGGCGAAGGAATTGAGCTTTGCCGCCGGCCCCGAATCCCTGGCCATGGAATTGGACGGCTCCACCATCTATTCCCTGATTCCCGACTCGCCCTCGTTGCAGTCGCCCGTCGATGAAATCACTATTGAAGGACTGCTGAAGGTGGTCGGCTGGTTCAATTCCCCTACCTCCGGCCAGCACGCGGAACTGGCCGGAAGGGGCTTTTGCGACAACGGGGAGAACAGTTTCTCGTACCGCCTGGCCGTCTTCGGCAACAAGGAGGCGCAAACACCATCCGGGGCGAACGATAACGTCTGCGCCTTTGTTCAGCAAAGTAACGGGCCGGTGCACCATTGCTCGGCCACGGGCTCCTTTCTCGCCCAGAACGGATGGCAGGCGCTGCGCGCGTCCCTGGCCGCGGACGGCGGCCTCGTGGGAACCGATGACGATCTGGCCGAGATCCCCGGCATCGACGCGCTCCAACACCAGGCCGACAAGTTCAGCGCACTGGGCGCCAAATCCGTCGGGTGTGCGGCGGGCGGCGGCGCCCTGTTCACCGGCGCCATCGATTCGATACGCATAATGAGCCGGGCGCTTACCGAGGATGAGTTTCTCCACTATCCGTTGCTGGAGTGGTGGCTGTAATTCCCGGCTCCGCTTGCGATTCCGTCCTTTCCTGCATGTCGCAGGCCCCTCACTCGCTTTCGGGGTACGGATATTGTTTGACATGGGGGGGTGCGCTCGGTAACCTGACTGTCGGGTGTGGTAAGTTCGATCGTGGTGGGCCGAGGAGGCTGCACCATGAGATCGGATCAGATTCAAACAATCATTCGTTTCATTCGTTTCCAGGCACGCCGAATTGCAGGTCCGCGTCTTAAATGTCGCCGCTTCGCAAAATTTCGTTGACGGCGACAGTAGCAACTCAGTACACTTCAGAAGTTAAACGTCGGTTTTTGGGAGGTAGACGATGAGAATAAAGTACGTTTTTGAAGCCGCTAAGTTGATGGTTCTGGCCATGTTCCTGGGCCTGACTCCCCAGGGGTGCGGCAGTGACGATGGCGGCGGCGGTGGCGGCGGTGGTGGCGGCGGCGGCGGTGGCGGCGGTACCGTGACCGGGAAATTCCCCGAGATTGAAATCTCACCCGCGGAAATCTGCGAAAAAGACGGATTCAAACTCAAGAATTGCAAATATGAAGTGGATCAGGGCCAGGTGTTCCCCGGTGATAGTCTCGACACTATCATCAGGATCAAGAACACCGGTGAGCGTAACATGCTCATCAAGGACGTGACCCTCGATTACACGCCCCCCGAGGGCTCGGAAGGCGAGGACCCGCTGGCGTTCTCCATTCAGTTCCCGGACAGCTATAACGCGGCGATAGCGGCAGGCGAGGAGTTCTACGTGGCGTCCACCGGTCAGGGAACCGATGAGATTCCCGAAGAGCTGGCCGTCAAGGTCACCTTTTACCGGCACAACGATGAGCTGACCCGGTCCGCGACGCTGAACGTCTCCACCGATGCGTCGAACAGCCCCGACGTGCCTATCAAGATCACGACGCAGGAAGGTCAGCCTAAGATCCAGGTGAGTCCCGACTGGGTGGTCTTCCAGCAGGTTGGCATGGGCGAGAGCCAGGAAGAGAAGGTGAACGTCCTCAACACCGGCGCTTCCGATCTCAAAATCACCGGGTTCAAATTCGTGAGCGTAACCGGCGGCGAATTCTACACCTTGCTGGTTCAGGGTACCGAGTATCACATCAGCGAAGTCCCCGATACCGGCATAACCTTCGAAGAGGGCTCCGAGATCATCGTTGCCCCCCAGAACGCCACCTATTTCAAGGTGCGTTTCGATCCGGAAGACGACAAGGCCGCAACTGCGAAGCTCCTGATCTTCTCCAACGACTCCACCAGCCCCGAAACCGAAGTGCTGGTCACCGGTAACGAGTCGGTGCCCTGCATCGCAGTCAATCCGGAGAAGGTGAACTTCGGCGGCAAGAAATTCGGTGAGCAGGCCATCGCCCCGCTGGAAATCAGCGCGTGCGGCGAAGCTCCGCTGGAAATCTACGACATCTACGTAAAAGAAGGCTCCTCCCCCGACTTCGACTGGGACGCCAGCGGACTGGAAGCTGTGCCCACTCAGGAAGAGCCCCTCGTAGTGCCCATCGGCGCGACGGTGAATATCAACGTGATCTTCATCCCGGATGCACCCAACCCGTTGGACGGCAACGGCAACCTCATCCTCGATGAGGGAGCCATTATGATCATCAACAACTCCTTCGAGCAGGAAAAGGAGGTCTCACTATCCGGCGCCGGCGTCGAAATCGAATGCCCCACCGCGATCGTGAAATGTGCGGAAGGGGATGAGGTGATCCCGCAGACCGTGCTCCACCTCTACGGCGATGAATCCTATGCTGCCAACGGCACCATCCAGAAGTGGGAGTGGGATGTGGACCAGCCGGCCGGCTCTCAGTCGGTGTTCGTACCGTCCTACAACTTCCCCAACCCCACCTTCGAAACCAACGTGGCGGGTGTCTACAGCTTCTTCCTGACGGTGTACGACCAGACGAATACGCCTTCCTGTTTCCCGGCCAGCTACGAAGTGGTAGTGATTCCCGACGAAGCGATCCACATCGAGCTGTTGTGGCACACCCCGGAAGACCCGGATGAAACCGACACCGGGCCGGAGGCGGGCTCCGACCTTGACCTTCACTTCCTCCACCCGTGGGCCGCAGGCCCGGACCTCGACGGAGACGGCGCACCGGACGGCTGGTTCGATATTCCGTTCGACTGCTTCTGGTTCAACGCTCACCCCAACTGGGGCAGCTATGACCCGGCCATCAACGATGACCCGGGGCTGGACCGTGATGATACCGACGGCGCAGGACCGGAGAACATCAACCTCGACATTCCGGAGAACGTCACCTACCGTGTGGGCGTCCACTATTGGAACGACCACGGATACGGCGCGTCCTACGCCACGGTCAGGGTGTACATCTACGCCCAGCTCGTGTTTGAAGTCGCGGACGTCATGCTGGTTGACTCCGACATGTGGGAAGTGTGCACGGTCGAATGGCCCAGCGGCAAGGTCCACGTAGTCACCGACGATGTCGGCCAGTACAAGATCACCCCGCAGTATCAGAATCCCTATTTCTTCCAGTAGTTTCTACACCCGCCCATCTAAGCCCATCCCGCGGTTGACGTCATCGGCGTCCGGGACCCGTTCTGTACGCGAGCCTTTCCTTGCCGTTCCCCACCCCTCAAACCCTCCTCAGGCCCCAAGCCCCAAGCCGATCTTTTCATGTCTGTTGCAGCGCCCCACCTTTTTCTGTAATATACCGGCAGTTATGATATGTAGAGCAGTAGAAATACGCTTATACGGAGCGCGCACATGAGAGTCCGAATCGTCCCATTCCTGGCCTTGTGCTTCCTCGTTATTTCGTCTCCTGCATGCAGCAGCGACCCGTCGGGCGGCACCGGCGGCGGCGGCGGCACCAAAAAGGAAACCCTGCCGGAGATCGAAGTCTCGCCGACCTCCCTTACCTTCACTCCGATTCCGGCCGGCCAGATCCAGGAACTCACCCTCACGGTGACCAACACCGGAGCAGGGAACGACCTCGAACTCAAAGAGATCTACTTGCGTGATGAAGGTGTGCCGTTCACTTTCGAAGACCCGGAATCATTTCTCCTGCCGGAAGGAGAGAAGGTAACCATAGTCGTTACCTACCATGCCGTGGCCGAGAATCCGGCGGACACCGCGCTCATGATCAAGTCCAATGCGGCGACGGTGCCGATCCTCAAGGTGCCCATCACCATGGCCGCTCAGAGCGCGGGTCTCACCATCTACCCCGATCCCATCGATTTCGGCGAAGTGCTGGGCGCGGATACCAAGGTGGTGAAAGTTACCATCAACAACTCCGGCAGTGCTGATGCCACCATCGTGAACGCCTACCTGAACATCGACTCCAGCGATGACTACGAGATCTACGACTCTCCCAACTATCCGGTGCTGCTCCACCCGTTCGACAACCTGATCATCGATGTCGCCTACACACCGACGGGCGGAGGCGTGGACGAGGGGACTTTTGTGGTTGCGTCCAACGAAGGAGGGGTGCAGGCGCTGACCAACATCCCGGTAAACGGGGTAGAGGTGGGGCCGGAAATCATGGTGGCTCCGGCCAAGGTGGACTTCGAGCTGGTGGAAATGGGCGAAGATGTGTCCATGGACGTGACCATCCACAATATGGGCGAGCACGACCTGAAGATCTACGAGGTTTACCTCGCTCCCATGAGCAACGAAGACATCGGGTTTGAGAACTGGGCCGACAACACGGTCACCATCAAGCCGGGGCAGAGCGAAGCGGTGACGGTCACCTACCTGCCCACCAAGTACTTCGAAAAGACCAACGACCCCATCGGCGGAATCGTAGTGGAGTCCAATGACGGCGACGAAGGGATCGTAAACGTCCCGGTGTATGCCGAGATCGACGCGCCGGCCATCAAACTGGAGCCCCCGGACGTGGTGGACTTCGGCATCGTGGCCCAGGGTTGGACCATCGACCGGAAGTTGACACTGCGGAACAAAGGAACCTCGCCCCTGACCGTGGACCTGGTCGAAATCACGGAGAACACCCCGGCCGGGGAATTCGAGATGGAAGAAGGGATCGGCGAGTTGATCATCATGCCCGATGACGACGAGAACATCACCCTCACTTTCACCAACGACGGCGGCGCGACGGGGACGGAGAACGGCAAGGTCCACGTGCACAGCAACGACCCGCTCTATCCCGACGTTTACGTCGACCTGCTGGCCAAGCGGGGCGGCTCACCCGAGTGCAAGCTGGCCTACGTACCGGCCACCCTGGAGTTCGGCACCGTGGCTCACGGGGCCCAGAAGACCAAGACCTTCATGCTGAAGAACGCAGGCAGCGGGTACTGCTCGTTCCAGTCGGGAACGGTGAGAGAGTGTGTGAGCTGGATGGGGTTGATGGTCATGTGCGACGCCACCGCCGGCCCCTCGCCAAACTTCAAGGCGCTGGGCATGCCAATGCCGGTGAAAGACGGCCTGGCCCCGGGGACGGCACATCCGATTCAGATCCTGTATACGCCCCCTACCACCGCACCCTGGATCCCGATTTTCGAAGAATACGCGGCAGTACTGCAGGTCACCTACAACGAAGAGTACAGCACACCGGGCGAAGGCATGACCTCCCACCAACTCCCCGAGCCCGACCAGACAGGGCAGTTGAAATGGAACATTCACGGCTCCTCCGGCGTCGCGGACATCGCGGTGCTCCCCCCGGAGATTGAATTCGGCCTGGTAACCATCGGCTGCTATTCCCAGACCACTTGCGTGAAGATCTACAACGCGGGAACCGCGCCGTTGCAGGTCACCGATATCTACCTCGAAGGGTGTGGCGTGCCTTCCGAATTCCAGTTGAAGGACTACCCCGAACTGCCCACGGAAATCGGTGAGTCGCAGTACAAGGAGGCGTGCGTCGTCTACCTGCCCCAGAACGAAGGGATGGACGAGTGCAACATGGTGGTGGAATCGTCGGACCTGGACACACCGGTAACTTACGTACCCCTTACCGGCGAAGGCACCTGGGAGACGGAGAACACCGACTACTTCACCCAGATCTCGGGCAAGAAGGTGGACATCCTCTTCGTCGTGGACGAATCCGCGTCCATGTGTGGCGAGCAGGACAACCTCGCCGACAATTTCAACACTCTCACCGCCATCGCTTCTCAGTGGGGCAACGATTTCCAGATCGGGATTACCACTACCAACATCGACGCAGACAACGAAGAAGTGGGCCACCTGTTCGGCAGCCCTTCCATCATCACTAAGGACTCAGTTGCCAACTTCGGGCCCAACATCGAAGACGTTGGTTGCTCGGGATCGGGCGCCCAGGAATCCGGCTTGGAAGCGGGCCGGCGGGCCATTTCGCCTCCGCTTATGGACGACGGGGGCTACAACGAAGGATTCGTGAGGCCTGATGCGGCCCTGGAAGTGGTGTTCGTCTCCGACGAGGAAGACCAATCCCCGGGGAGCGTGCCTTTCTATATCGACTTCTACAAATCGATAAAGGGCTTCATGAATGAAGATATGTTCCACGCCCACGCGATCGTTGGAGACTTCAACGGCGGCTGCAGCATCTCCCAGGATGACGGGGCGGACGCGGGCAAGCGCTACATTGAAGTCCAGGAAGCCACCGGCGGCGTCTTCGGCAGCATTTGCGACGAGGACTTCAAAGAGGTGCTGAAGGACATCGGCGACAAAGCCTTCGGGCTGCAGGTCCAGTTCTTCCTGTCCGCACAGGCGGACGCGGCCAATGTGAAGGTGTGGCTCAACAACGTGGAATGCGCGGCCGGGTGGAACTACGACGCCCAAGCCAACGCAGTGGTCTTTGATGAAAACGGCGCCTGCATGCCGCAAGCAGGGGACGAAATAAAGGTCTGGTACAAGATGATTTGCAACACCGAATAAGATTCAGGAGAGGAAATGAAACGGAACATCGCCATTGTTGTCGCCCTGGCATTCGCTGCGGGGACGGTCGGTTGTGGAAAATTCGAAAAGGGTACCCTGCAGCAACTTGCGGTCAAGGTGGGCACCAAGAGCATGACCAACGACGACCGCGAGTACCCCTTCGCAAAGCTGGAGCCGGGAACGAGCAGCAGGGAAGTGCAGGTGAACATCACCAACCCGGGCTCCGAACTACTCACCATCAGCAACGTTTACCTCGAGGAAGGGGGCAATCCCTACATCTCGATAAAATGGAAGGGGCAGTATGATCCGTCCAGCTTCCCGGTGAAGCTGGACGCATATGACGACAACAACGACGCCTCGCTGTCGTTTCTCATCCTCTACGAGCCCGAAACCCAGAACGTGGACATCACCTCCTCGGTGCTGGTGATCGAAAACGACGACCCGGACTACGACAACAAAACCTGGGACGGCAAGTTCAAGATCGATTTCGTAGTGGAGAGTGTGGGGCCGGAGGTGTGCGTAAACATCGACGCCCCCACGGCCAGTGCTTGCTTGGACAAGCCGTCCATCAATTTCAAGTGCGTCTCCGGCTGCTCCACCAAGACGGTGTATATCGGCAACGGCGGCACCGACGGTCTCATCGTGGACAAGATCGAATTTGCGTCGCCCAGCTCCGACCTGACTCAGGAGAACCCGCCGTCCCTGCCCATTGAGATCCCGCCTAAGGGCGACCCGGCCTACAACCCGATTACGTTCAAGGTGCGCTACTGCCCCGATGAGTACTATGGCGACGGCAACTCGGTGAAGATCTACACCAACGACTTCTCCCAGCCGGACGGCATCAAGGAGGTTCCGATTTCGGTGGTCCAGTCCCCAGCTCTGCTGGAGTTCTCTACCGACAGCCCGTTCGGATACCTCGATTTCTCCGCCGGAGACGGCACATCGCACCTGGTGAACATCTACAACAAGGACTCGGCAGAGTGCGACGAGCTGTGCCCGGACAAGGGTGAATGTTGCGGCTGCCCGTTCACGGTCAAGGGGGTAGACATCGACGGCAAAGACGTGTCCAGCGCCGACATCGCGCCGCCCGACGCGGCAGCCTGGTTCCAGGTCACGGCCAAGGATCCCGACTCAGGCACGCCCAAGCCCGCGTCATACGCGATCAAAGGGGGCGCCTCGGTGGAATTTGAGGTGGTCTATCAACGTCCCGCCGGCCACAGCGAAGACCGCAACGGCACCATGTGCATCCGCTACGACACTCCCATGTCAGGCGCTCAGGACTACTGCGTCTCCCTCATTGCGGCCAGCCAGTGCGAGCTTTCCATGGCGCCCGGCAACTACCAGCTCCAGTTCAATTCCTCATCGCCGGCCGATATCAAGGAAAAGCCGGTGGTACTGGTGAATTCCGGCTCGGCGCCGTGCCCCATCACCCACGTGAATATCGCGTCCTACAGCTGCGAGTTCGCAGGCGTTTCCGAGGACTTCTCACTCAAGGACATCATCCCCGGCGACACCGAAATCCCCGCTTTCTCTCTGTTCCCAATCTGGGTCCAATACTCGCCGCACTCCGAAGAGCCCAAGGCATATATGTGCATCGAATATGTGGATTCCGTAGTTGGTCCGGTAGAGGAACCGCTGGCAGTTACCCTGAAGGGCAGCAAGGAGCAGGACTGCGCAATCCCCGTCGCCGACCCCGGTGACTCACCCCAGTACGCCAACGCCATTGTGGGTCAGAGCATCACGCTCAACGGCAGCGGCAGCAAGGCCGGAGAGTGCGGCACCGCGGTCTACGAAAACGGCCACATCTGGTACCTTCTGTCCAAACCGGAAGGGAGCACCGCCAACCTCAACACCGAGGGTGGCCCTCTGACCACCTTTACGCCCGACGTGGCTGGAGAGTACGAAATCGTCCTGACCGTCTACGACGGCACAGACTTCTATCACTCCGACCTTGCCACGGTTACCGTCACTGCGTCAGAGGCGGGGGAGTAGAACGGCAGGCGATAGGCGGTAGGAGAGGATAGGCGGTAGGTACGGCATAAAGGCAAGACAGCGATAAGTTCTGCTTCTTAGGTTTTCCTACAGCCTTTCCTTTGCTACGGCCTCCTAGTCATACCTATCCTGCGACCACACATCCGCGGTATTACTATATCCCTTAGTCTCCCAATATCCCGGCTCATCCACCTTGGTGACTCGAAGACCGGTGGCCCACTTGCCGCTCTTGTACCCATACTTGTACGGCACTACGCCCCGGACCGGGCCGCCGTGCTCCTGAGGCAAAGGCCCGCCGTAGACGCCCGAAACCACCAGCACGGTGGGATTCTGAGCATCCTCGAGGGTAATGTTGGTGGTATAGCCGTGCTCGCAGTCGGTGATCACATGTTTGGCATCGGCGGTAAGGCCCGCCATGTCCAGCAGATCCCCCATTCTAATCCCTTTCCACTCCACGTTGAGCAGGGTCCAGCCGGTGACGCAATGCATGTCGCTTACCTGCTCGATAGTGGGAAGCTGCTGGAACTGTTCCCAGTCAAACAGCAGCTCTTTCTCCACCTCGCCCGACACGAGGAATTGCCACTCCTCCAGGCTGCGGGGGGAAGGGTTAGTCACCATTACCGGCCATGATTCCACCACATGCTGTCCGGGAGGGACGCGGGGCACGCCGTTGGCGTCGACCTCTTCGAGCACCTCGGCCGCAGCCTCATCGATCTCCTCAATAAACGCGGCCGCTTCTTCGTCGGTCATCTCGGGCAAGGCAGCCAGCTCTTCAGGCGTGATGTGGTCGGGAAAAGGGGTCGCCGAATCAATGTTTCGCGGTGCTGAATCAGCGCCCACGTCCAGGCCGGCGGCCATCAGGTCTGCGCCCGCTGCGTCTACGCCGGCGGAGCCGGAGGTGGAGCATCGATTAAGAGGTACGCCGACAAGGCCGGTGCCGAACACAACCACTCCGCCCCAAAGTGTCTTCAGGAACCTGCGTCGCTTGTTGTCCATGGGATCCTCACACGGTCTGTTGAGTCAAGAAATCAACTCACCCCGGGTGGCCGGTGCGAAAGCGGCGTGATGAACGGGTTGGGTTCTTTAGCCGCTCCCGCACCGACCCTTCCCGGGTTACGAGGGCAATATGTGGACCCGAAAACCACATTTCAACCCAAACCGCCTGCCGCCTGTCCGCATCCTTGCATCCCCGGCTCCCTCAGTATATCTTGAAACGGTCTCAGGTTGTCACCAACGGCTGCAGAACAGCTCTTACGGAGGACCCCATGAGCACCGAGGCTCTCTGCATCGACTACTATCAACTCACCATGCTCAACACCTATTTCGAACGACAGATGGGGGAGACTGCCACCTTCGAACTGTTCATTCGGGACCTTCCGCCCAATCGGAGTTTCCTGCTGGCTGCAGGTCTGGAGCAGGCGCTGGAGTTCCTTGAGAACCTCTGCTTTCCCGATTCTCAGTTGGAGTGGCTGAAAGAAAACGGCGGTTTCTCCGCCGCGTTCCTCAACTTCCTCGAAGAGATGCGTTTCACCGGCGATGTGGACGCGATGCCCGAGGGCACGGTCTTTTTCGCCAACGAGCCGGTCTTACGGGTCACTGCGCCGCTGGCGGAAGCACAGTTCGTGGAAACCAGGCTCGTCAATATCATCCAGACCCAGAGCCTGTTTGCATCCAAGGCGGCCCGATGCGTACTGGCCGCGCCGGACAAACAGCTTGTGGAATTCGGCATGCGCCGGGCCCACGGGCTGGAAGCTGGACTGTTCGCGGCGCGGGCGGCCTTTATCGCGGGAATGTCCGGCACCTCCAACGTGCTGGCAGGCAGGCTGTACGACCTGCCTCTCTTCGGGACTATGGCCCGTAGCCTCATCCAGGCCTGCGGCGGACAGCGGCAGGCTTTCGAACGCTTTGCAATTGCCAACCCGGCCAACGTCGTCCTCCTCCTTGATGCCCTGAACCTCGAGGAAGGGATCGGAGCGGTCAAGGAACTGGCGCCGTCCCTGAAGCAACGGGGAATCACCATCAAAGGCGTGCGCTTGGACGGAAACGACCTGGCTGAGGCGGCTGTTTCACTGCGCCGGGCCCTCAATGAATCCGGCCTTCAAGACACCGGCATCTTCGCCAGCGGCAACATGGACGAGTTCACCCTGGCCGAGCTCGTGGAAAAGGGTGCACCCATCGACGGGTTCGGAGTCGGCACCCGGCTTACCACGTCCGGTGACACGCCGTCTTTGAACTGCACTTACCAGCTTGTGCAATACGACGGCCGCCCCACTTCCCTGCGAGCCCGCGGAAAGACATCACTTCCGGGCCGCAAGCAGGTGTTCCGCTCATTTTCAAGCCAGGGGCGCATGCACTGGGACCTCATCGGCCTCGAAGAAGACCTGGAAGAAGGAGTGCCCCTGCTCCACCCCGTAATGCGCCGGGGCAAGCGCCTTCATCCCACACCGCCCCTCGACAACATGAGGGCCAGAGCCAAGTCCCACATCTCCAGCCTCCCCGACTTCCTCAAAGACCTCTACCCCGGAGAACCGTATCCGGTAGAGTTGGGCGAGTCCTTGAGGAAGATAGTGTTGGAACAGACGTCCGATGACGTCTGATTCACCCCTTCCAAACTGTCATCCTGAGCGAGGCGCAGCCGAGTCGAAGGAACTCACCCATGTCCGGATGCTGTCGTCATTACTGGCGTGCCTGCTCCTAGCGGCATGCTCATCGACGAAGGCAAGCGTCGAAGACACTTCATCCGCCGACACATCCTCCCCACGCGGCCCCTTCCTCGACTCGATGACGGCGGATGCTGAAGATGCGGCAGAGGCTCGTCAACCGGGCGGGGTAGGGAACGATGCTGAACATGACGAGTGGGTGACCGCTGACACCCCCGACAGCGCGAACGGCTTCGACGCTGCGGAGCACGGTCCGGACACGTACGAAACGGACAGTGCGGAGAACCAATGCCCTTCCTTCGCACCGGCCGTGGAAACAGGGACCGTCCAATCGGACCAGGTGATCGAAGCCTCGGGCCTCGTGGCCAGCCGGCAGAACCCGGGAGTGTTGTGGGCCCACAACGACTCCGGGGATTCGGCCCGCATCTTCGCCATGACCGCCGAAGGGGAACATCTGGCCCAGCTCACCCTGGCCGAGACAAGCGCATATGACTGGGAAGACATGGCGCTGGGGCCCGGGCCGGAGCCCGGCGTGGACTACCTCTATCTGGGCGACATCGGAGACAATTCCAACAACCGCGAAAGCATAGTCATCCAGCGGGTCGAAGAGCCCGCTCTCCCCACCGACATTCCAGAACTGCCGTCAGTGCCTTTTGCGTTAAAATACCCCGACGGTCCTCGCGACGCGGAGACGCTGCTTTCCGACCCGGTAACCGGCGACCTCTACATCGTGGCCAAGGTATGGAAGGGCGAGGCCGGCGTGTACCGCTACCCGGCGCCCCATGAACCCGGTGAGACCTTCATCCTGGAGCCCCTCTCACCCATCTTCTTCGAACTGGCAACCGCAGGAGACATCTCCCCTTCCGGCGACCTCCTGATCATTCGTTCATACGTTCACGCCCGCGCCTGGCCGCGCGTTGCGGGCCAGACCATCTCCGAGGCGTTCGCAGCCGAACCGTGCAACGTCCCGCTCACCGCCGAACCCCAGGGGGAGACCATCGCGTTCACCGCTGAAGGCACAGGTTACTACACCCTGAGCGAAGGGACACATCAACCGATCTTCTTCTTTGGTTTCTCATCCGGCGGAGGTCAACAATGAAGCCGACGGTAACTTCAAGAGCCCGGGTTACCATCCTAAGAAAGTTAAGAGAACGCCTCGGAATCGATCCCGGTTCGGTACTCCGGCTTCACGAACATGATGGCCGCATTGTGCTCCTGAAGGACGTTCCGGAGGACCCCGTCAAAGTCGTCTTCGGAGTCCTGCGCCACCTGCACCAGGAAACCGACTCAGTAGTAGGCGAATTGCGTAGCAGAAGAACAGACTGAGAGCGCACCGCCTGTTTAGCGGAGACTCAGGTTATGTCAGAGACTACTTCTCGGATCTCGCCGTTCTGGAGCCTGCTGCGGCTTTGGCCACGAGGGCGCCGTTGAGCACTATCTACGGCCCGAGCGACCGCGCACAGCGCGCTCCCACGTGCGCGTTGCGGCCAAGTTGCGACATGCCGGTCCGCTTCGCTGACCGCATATGACTCCACGAGTGGCTGAAACCGCCGCCCCGCGTGACGCCGGCCGGCTCTTCCTGCACAAGCCAAGCACTGCCGTCATTCGGTGCACCAGCATAGCTGTCGTGGTACCAGTCCTCGACCCACTCCCACAGATTGCCACTCATGTCCAGCGCACCGCACCACGACGCACCCGCGGGTTTCGAGCCTGCGGGCCCGGTTCCACCGGTACCGCAACCCCACTCTCCATCGTTCATCACTGCTGTCCCGCTTGAACAACTCGGCACCGGCTCATCCCCCCATGGGTACATCACGTGGACCGGTCCCGTGGCCGCGTATTCCCATTCCGCTTCGCTGGGAAGTCGACCCTCGGGAGCGACCCATGCGCAGAAGTCCATGGCCTGCTGCCAGGTCAGGCCGTTCTGCGGATGTCCGGGCCGCTCATGCAACTCGTTTCCGGGGTCGCCCACTTCGATCATCTCCTGCCAGAAGTTGGTTCCCCATTCGGCTCCCGACTCTTCTCCGGGCCAGTCAGCTGTCGACGGCAGCGTGCACTTGTCCGGCTGTTCCTCCATACACGCCTGGTACTGCTCGACGACGATCTCGTACTTCCCGACGAAGTAGCCCTCAGAGATAGTCACCGGATGCACCGGCCGCTCATCATCCGGCCCGCCCTCTTCCTCAGGCGCCCCCATCTGGAACGTCCCCGGCGGGACATAGATCCACACGTCCCACTTCCTCCAGCCGGTGGGGTCTAGATTGTAGTACTCGCAGTGGTCCTGCCGGTTGCAGGTTGTGAAGAAGCCGTCCAGCGCGGGGCATTCCACCCCGCCGCAATTTGAGGCCGGCGCCGGGCGCACGCAGCGGGCGCCGATCTGACCGCGATGGTCGGTTTGCTGGTTTCCATGTCGGCCGGTGGTCAGAAGATAGTGCAGAATCCCCTCCTCGTGTCGGAAGGTGCCACCGCGATTGACACGCGTTGAGACAAGTGGGTCTATCCAGGCAGACCCATCCTCCGGCGCGCCGTCATAACCTACGTGATAGGTATCCTCGGCCCACTCGTACAGATTGCCGCTCATGTGCAAAGCGCCGCACCAGGCCGCTCCTGCGTTCTTCGAGTCCACCGGCCAGGTCCCCCCTTCGCCGCAGCCCTGTCCCCCCACTCCGCCGGCTTCGTTAAATGCGGCTGTGTCGTTCTGGCATGATGGTTCAGGGCTGTCGCCCCACGGATACTTGCGGTGCACGGGGCCAGACGCGGCGTATTCCCACTCAGCCTCGCTGGGCAAACGACCGCCGGGAGCAGCCCAGCCGCAGAAGTCCCTGGCCTGGAGCCAAGCGAGACCGTTCTGCGGATGGTCCGAACGGTCTCCCTCCGGATTGTCGGAAGAACTGTTCACTCCCCAGTCGCCAGGATCGTCGTCGTCCACCGAAGGTGCCGTACACTTCTCAGGCTCCACCTCGGCGCAAGCCTCGTACTGGGAGACGACAATCTCGTACTTACCCAGAAGGTACCCGTAGGATAGCGTTACGGGGTGTACCGGCCAGGCATGGTTCTGCTCGACGTTCTCGGCCTCGGGGTCCCCCATCTGGAACGTCCCCGGCGGGACGTAGATCCACACGTCCCACCTGTTCGCGCCGGTGGTATCCAGGTTGTAGTACTCGCAGTGCTCCTGCCGATTGCAGGTGACGAAGTAGCCGTCCAGTTCGGGGCACTCGATGCCACCGCAGGCCTCGGCTGGCGCAGGACGTACGCAGCGAGCACCGAAATTGGCGCGCCGCTCGGAGGGAACATCGCCGCCGCGCTTTGCCGTCCGCATGTGGCTCCACCAGACTTCGAAGCCGCCGCCCCGAATGACGCGGGCACCACTGGACGGGTCATCGACCCACGCACTGCCGTCATCGGGGGCTCCGCTGTAACCATCGAGGAACCAATCCTCGTTCCACTCCCACAAGTTGCCGCTCATGTCCAAAGCTCCACACCACGATGCACCAGCTTTCTTCGAGCCTACCGGCCACGTGCCGCCTTGTCCGCATCCGTACTCATCGGGTACTCCGGTCGGGCTGAATACTACCGTGTCGTTCGAGCAGTTCGGCGCGGGGCCGTCGCCCCACGGATACATGCGATGCACCGGTCCCGTGGCCGCGTACTCCCATTCCGATTCGCTGGGCAGTCGGCCGCCTGGCGCCGCCCACGAACAGAAGTCCTTTGCCTGCTGCCACGTCAACCCGTTCTGCGGATGGTCCGGGCGTTCAGATACCGGAGCATTGCTCCCTGTGCTCTTGTTCGTTCCCCAACCGTTCAAGTCGGAGTCCTCGGCGGAGGGCTCAGTGCACTTGCCTGGCTGTTCCGTATTACAGGCCTCATACTGCTCGACCACAATCTCGTACTTGCCGATGAAGTAACCCTGCGAAATGGTCACCGGATGCACCGGCCTCTCAGTATTCGGACCTTCCTCTTCCTCTGGGCCGCCCATCTGGAACGTTCCGGGCGGAACGTAGATCCACACGTCCCACCGGTTCGCACCGGTGGTATCCAAGTTGTAGTACTCGCAATGGTCCTTCCGGTTGCAGGTTACGAAGTAGCCGTCCATGTCTGGGCACTCGGTGGCGCCGCAGTGCGTCGCAGGGGCTGGCCTCAGACAACGAGCGCCGTGGTGTGCGTAGCGCTTGTCCGGCTCCAAGGAACTGCGCTGGGCCGACCGCAAACTGAGCGCGGTGCCCCCGTCGAAGCCACCGCCGCGGACTACGCGGCCGGGACCGGCGCCAACCTGGCTGTCCCAAGAACTGCCGTCGTCAGGGGCGTTTGTGAACGTGTCGTGGTACCAATCCTCGTTCCACTCCCACAGGTTGCCGCTCATGTCATAAGCCCCGCACCAGGACGCACCGGCCGTCTTCGAACCCACTGGCGAAGTACCGCCCCCTCCACAGCCAAAACCTCCTGGTCCACCAGCCTCGTTGAACACCGCAGTCTGGTTATCGCACGTCGGGTCGGGGTCGTTGCCCCACGGATACTTCAAGTGCACCGGCCCGGTCGCAGCGTATTCCCATTCGGCTTCCGACGGCAACCGACCTCCCGGCGTAACCCACGCGCAGAAGTCCTTCGCCTGGTGCCACGTGAGACCATTCTGCGGATGGTCCAGGCGCTCGTGCATCACGTTGGCAACATCATCCGGGTCCACCATCTCCTGCCAGTAGTTCGTCCCCCAGGCATTCCCGTCCCAATCGGAAGTGGAGGGCAGTGTACACCTCCCCGACTCGGCCGCCGTACACTCCTTGTACTGTTCCACCGCAATTTCATATTTCCCGACGAAGTAGCCGTGCGAAATCGTTACCGGGTGCACCGGGGCCTCATCGGTGCCGTGCCCTTCCTCATCGTCGGGACTACCCATCATGAAACTGCCGGGCGCAACATAGACCCACACATCCCACTGCCTCCAGCCGGTGGTATCGATGTTGGTGTACTCGCAGTGCTCCTGCGCATTGCAAGTGACCGCGTAGCCGGGCATCTCCGGGCACTGGGTGCCGCCGCACTTCGTTTCGCCCCACTCACAACTCACACCCGCGTCGCAGTCGTATCCATCAAAACACTCCCCGCAGCTTCCGCCGCAGCCGTCGTCGCCGCACTGAAGGCCAGCACAGTCGGGGTCACAATCGCAAACACCATCGACACAAACGTCGAGCTGCCAGGGGCACAAGCCACAGAATCCGCCGCAGCCGTCATCGCCGCACTGGTTATCGGCGCAATCAGGAATGCACGCACAGGTACCGTCGAGGCATTGGTACTGCGGCCCATAGAGAACCGAGCATTCGCCGCAGGAGACACCGCAGTCGTTGAGACCGCATTCCTTGCCCTCGCAGGCCCCGGGATAGCAGGACTTCTTCTCGTCGTACAGCTTCTCTACCTCCGCTGCCGACAGCTTCTTGTCGTAGACCCGAAGCTCGTCAATCGCGCCGTCGAATTTGTCCTGATTCTCGCAATCGGATCCCAGCCGCATTCTCCACGGGAACGTGTCCCCCATCGAAATCGGCGCGGGCACTTCCTGGGGCTCATTGTTGACGTACAGCACGAGCATCCCGGCATCCACGTCGTATTCCGCTACGACATGATTCCATTGTTCCGGGTCGGCCGCGTATTCGATACTGGCTTCATATCGCTTGCCGTGGAAATCATCCAAAGTGAAATGCACTTTGCCGGCTTCGGTGAAAATCTCGAATCGGCCGTAGTCCGAAGGTTGGACTCCCAGGGTGGACGAAGCGTTGTTGAGCGGCGCTCCGGGAATACAGGCACCGGCGGCCGATGCGTTGAGCAACTCCGTCACTTTCCCATCCCCAAAGCCCGATTGGGAACCCCAATGCACCAACTGAGAGTTATGGAGGGTAGCATATCCCCGCGGCTGGATCACGTCGAGACGCCCATCGTTGTTGAGATCCGCAGCACACGTTCCCCACGAACGCCCTGAGAACTTGTGCTCCAACTGGAACTCCCCTTCCGGACCGGACCCGGAGAAGATGGAAGCGCCGGCCAGTTCGCCGTTACCATCGTCATTGCCAAGTACAACATCAAGATGCCCATCATTGTCCAGGTCGGCCAGCGATAGCCCGAAAGGATGTGAGTCAGGCGTCGGTAAATTGGTGGTGTTTCCCGCCAGCAAGTCTTCGGCGCCAGGAAGGTCAGCCAGCGGTCCCCAGTGCACATAGCTGTTCTTCGTGCCGGTTTCATCCTGGCCGGTATTGGCAACCACGATATCCATCCATCCGTCCGCATTGAGGTCGGCCGATTTGATCCCCCGGGCGGCAACCGCAGCGACTATGGACCTCCCCTGGGGAGAATAGCCTCCCTCGGAACCCCAGTAGACGTACGAGTTCACGGGCACGCCACTGCCGTCTTCCTGGTTTGCGAACAACAGGTCGAGAAACCCGTCGCCGTTGACGTCAGCTACCGAATTGCCCTTCGTTCCCATCGTTGGGAGACCTAAGGGCAGGCCTGTTCCGATGCCTTCCTGTTCGCCCCAGTATACGTATGAATCTATCGAGAAATCCCCCTCAAGCGTATTCGCATTGGAAAACACGGCATCCAAGTAGCCGTCATTTTGCAGGTCAGCCACTGACACTCCGGCTGCTCCGTGGGTGGGCAGAGGCGTAGTACTCGCTGAGACGAACTTGTTGGGACCGCCCCAAGCAATGGTCGAATCTATCGAATTGGACAACCCGTCGTAGTAGTTCGAGAACACCAGGTCAAGGTATCCGTCGGAGTTCATATCTGCTCCAGAACACGAATATGCGCCGGCGGCAGGAACGGTCTGCGAAGCCTCGAGGTGGAATCCATCCTCGCCCCCCCAATAGACTATGGACTCATCTGCATACGTTCCGTCCTTGTACGCTAGTGCGAACACCACGTCGAGCCAGCCGTCGCCGTTCAAGTCCCGGTAGTCCTCCTGGCTGTACAACACGCGTTTGCGCCAAGAGTGAGAGTTCTTGAACCAGAGGCTTACGCTACGCTCCTTACCGTGAGCGATGTCGTTGGGGTCGTCGAACCTCACGAAATCGTTCTGGCCATCGAACAGCGCCGCACCGTCGGCACCGGTCACGCCGGCAATGGTGGAAACACCGTTGACGGAAACTCCATTTCGGTCATTGCCGGTTTTGTCGTGAAAGACGCCGCCTTCCAAACTGTCCAGCGGTAGAAATACGCGTAGCGTTGGCTCATATTTGCAGTCGGAGTCAAGTGCATCGATGTCGCCATCGCAGTCGTCGTCGATGCCGCTGTTGCAGTCTTCATCGTGGTCCGAACTCACGTCCGGGTTCAGCGGCTCGCAGTCCTCTGCGTCAGGCGAGCCGTCGTTGTCGTCATCGATATCGACACAGTCGGCCAGGCCGTCCAGGTCAGTATCGACGCAGTCGTCACCGCAGTCATCAACACCGCCGCTGCAGTTGTTGTCCTGACCGTCGCAGACTTCCTCGTAAGCGGAGCATTGCCCTGTTTCGCAGAAGCCGAGGCAACCTTCCACGAACTCGCACTGCATCCCTTCCAGAAACGGGTCGTTCTTCACCCCTTCGAAGGGATCGCAATAGTCGAAAGTGCATGGATTGCCGTCGTTCGGATTGACCGCCGCACCCCCGGAACATAGACCGTCGCAGCAGGTGGTTCCCACCGTACACTCGTTGACGTCTTCGCAAGGCTCCTGCAGTGCACATTCCACGTTGGGATGTACGCACTCCCCGCCCTGGCACAGGTCCTCCGTGCACGAGTTGCCGTCATCAGTGCACGCCTCGGCGTTCATTTCCGTCTCGTCGTTGATGCAGCCACCCGAGTTGGAGTCACAAGTATCTTCGGTACACTCGTTCGAGTCATCGCAATCTACCTCGTCAAACCCCTGGCAGCCTCCCACATCGCAAAGGTCCATCTGCGTACACGGGTCCTTATCGTCACACAACACGCCATAGAGGGATGGGTGCACACAGCCAAACGCCAGGTCACAGATGTCATAGGTGCAGACGTCTTCATCATCGCATGCTGAATCGACTGCTGAATACGCACATGAATTATCTACACAATCGTCAACGGTGCAATCGTGTCCATCGTCGCATCCACCGCAATCGCATTCCCCCGCCAGCCCGGCAGCGCCGCATTCGAGAGGAGCGCAGATCTTCTCGCAATCCGCGATACACGTACTTCCATCTACTGAACAGTTGTAGTTGGTGGGGCAGACTCCGCAGAGGCCACCGCAGTTGTCCGGCCCACACACCTTCCCATCGCACAGGATGTCGCATGTACATTCGCCGTCAGTACAGGTCCACTCCCCCGCCTCATTTCCGCACGCAATGCCGTCCTGCTTGGCCGCCGCGCACTGCCCGCTGCCGTTACATTGCTTGCACTCAGAGCAAGACGTGCCTGCACCGGCGAAGTGACACCCGTCGGGACAACAGTAGGAGACCGAGGTGCAATCGCATGGCGTACAAGCATCGGCCCCAGGCTCGCACCCGTTCTCGCATGACTCTTCAACCTCTTCGACGTGGTTGCAGCTATCAAACCAGTAGATGTTCCCGTTGTAGCATTGGGAGTGGTCATGCTTATTGCATTTCTCTTCCAGGCCGGTGGGATAGGCTCCGCCGTAGCCGAAACTTGCTGCGTAGTCATAATTGAACTTGCCATATCCATCGTCCCCCCAATCGTCTCCCCATGAGTTCCGGAACTCGAACCAGCCCTTGCCAGAGTCGTCGTATCCCGTAACAAGAATGGCATGATATCCGTCAGCACACCTCCCCCTCCAGCAACTCATCGAACCGGGGCAATCCAGGCTCTCCTCGCACTGACACGTGTCCAAACTCCAGTAGTCCGTATTCCACGTACACAACGGCTCGTTTCCAGAGGGAGAGGCAAAATCGATTTCGCTGCCGTGCCACCCTTTGTACCAGAAGACTGGCACGGCATACACGACGTTATAGCCGGCCGCCAGCGCTGCTCTCAGGCCGGAAGTGGAAAAGTTACTGACCCCTTCGAAGTCGGTAATGCGGAACTGGCCTTGCTGGGCCAGTTCATCCTGGCCGATGTCGGCAAGGCTGAACTCTGTCGGAGTATTCGAATACCCATAGTAGGGCCAGACACTGTCGGGAACGAGGTACGTGCCCTTTGCCGCGGCCAACGCGGTGGTAATCCACCATCCGCCGGGGCAATCGGTCGTATCTTCGCCGCCAGCCCACCACAGATGAGGTTCGGA
The DNA here is from genome assembly GCA_964626565.1 of uncultured Myxococcales bacterium. Classification (GTDB taxonomy): domain Bacteria; phylum Myxococcota_A; class UBA9042; order CAIXZC01; family CAIXZC01; genus CAZVFX01. The sequence goes on along the minus strand of CAZVFX010000088.1, from coordinate 2,024 downwards.
AACCTCAAGGCAGTCATCTTGTCCTTTAGCGACAAGGGCCTCGATGGAGTGGGTCACTGCGTGAGCGACGCACCATCCACAGCCGCGCTGATCGCTGATGACGGCACAATGCGCGTCCAAGTATTCGGCCCGGTGACTTACCTGAGAGGGTAGATTCTGTTCGGGAAGCTCAGTATTGACGGCCACGCCCTCTTCATGGTCGTAGGGAGGCAGACTCGACAAACATACGGTCTTGCCTTCCACCGGCTCACCTTCGATGCATTCAGGCTGGTTCTCCTCGTTCAGCAGACTCTGGTGTATGCAGGCAAGACCCATCGCTTCGAATTCTTCCTCGCAGATGCACGCTGCGACACCTCCGAGGTTCACGCACATTCCGTGGCCCAGGCAGTCTTCATTCAGGCACGGGTCAGGCACACAGTCGGCGCCCACCGAGTCGTATCCATCCTCGCAAAGGCATAAGGCCTGCTGCTCATGAATGACGCAAACACCGAAGCCGGAACAATCCAGGTCCTCGCAGGGATTCGGCTGCATTGCCTCAACGCAATCCAGCCCGCCTTCCGCTGCAGTAAATCCATTGTCGCAATAGCAAACCGGCACTCCAGATAACTGACCGCAGTCGCCATGCCCTGAACAGTCCACATCGTCGCAAGGATCACTCGGAAGCACTTCGGAGTCGATGCAGCAGTCCGGTCCGCCTAGGTCGACGTCGACGTCCGCGGGTTCCGACCCGGGATCCGGCAACGATTCAACTCCGTCCAGCAACACGTCCGGCACGTCATCTATGCCTTCAGTTTGCAGCATATCCTGCTTCTCAAGGGCAGGAATGGGGTGCCTGTCTACACAGGCAAACCCCAGCATGAGTAGATATGGGACTACCAGCAATTGAACAACCGGTGTCAGTCCTCTTCTTGAAGCATTCATAGCGTCCTCCTAGAATCCAAGGTTCAAGCCAATTCCAACGCCCTCAGGGCCTGCAACGGGGAATAAGCACGCGCCCCCGTCAGCCCGGCCGGCCAGCGTCTGCGTATCGAGAAGCAGCAGTATGGTCCCCGAAACTGCGACAGCGGCACCTACCCCGTACAGCAGATAGGCGCTTATGAGCTTGGGCTTCACCTGCTCGTCAAACTCCCGATCATATCCTTTGGGGTCATACGTTTCGCCGCCGGCGAAACGCTGATCCAGATACTTATTGTAGATATCAACCTCCTGACGGGCCGCCACGATGTTTAGCGTGGCTCCGACTCCAACCATCACGAGGCCGCCACCCACAACTCCCAATTGCCACAGTTCCGGCCCATCAGCGGGCTGAACAATGCATGGCGGGTTTTCCGCCGTCTTGCCACATGCGGAAACCGAAACCGACTTTCTCCAGCCAGGGTTTGCCTGCGGACCCACGGACACGTCATATGTTCCGGGCGGCAGTTTGGCGGCAACCGGAATCCTGCCGATCTTCTTGCCGCCAACAAAAACCGGCTGCCCCTTACAGTTTCCCCCGATCACCAAGACACCGTCAAACTTGACAATGTGGACCCCCTTACCGTCTTTCCTCGCAACGTCCAGTTCGACTGCCTTCTCGCCGCAACCTGTGCTTACTGCCGTTAGCTGCGCTCTGCCCGGCTTGAACCACCAGAACAGCGGGCAGGAGTAATCTCGTTCTCCTGGCCCGAACGTGATCCTGCTCCTCTCCGGTTCGCATTTGATAGACACTTTTTCAAAGCCTGTCTCTTTGAGAGCCTTTTCGACCTTCCTCAAATCTCCGGCCGCTTTGGTGTCCGATTTCTTCTTCAGATACTCGGTGAGATGATGCCAGGCTTCCGGATACTCCTTTAAGTTCTTATACGCGAGGCCCAGGTACAACTTCACCTCTGTGAGCTGCGGCCGGGAGGCATCGCCGTCTCCCAACACATCGAGCCAAACGCCCGTGGCCTCCTGGAACCGGCCGTCGGCCGCCAGGTCGAGGCCCTGGTCTATCTTCTGCTGGATGGTGGGCTTCTCCTGGGCAACCAACCGCCCGGGCGAGTAGG
>CAZVFX010000087.1:0-30147 GCA_964626565.1 uncultured Myxococcales bacterium | reverse complement strand
CACGATGTGGGCTATTGTCTCTTGCTCCTGGGGAGCTGCTCATTGGATTTGGGTATCTACGGCAAAGTCAGAAGATCAATTAATCCACGACGCGGTCATCCACCCTTCTCCCGGGAGCCAGTCGCTCTCGAGGGGCCACTGGCAGGTGGTGGCGGTGGACGACATGCAATCGGGGCCTCTACCGATGCGAATGCGATATTTCTCCATGGGATTGTCCAGGTCGTCCAGGTCGTGGAGTTCCCTAACGTAAACTTCATCCATGCAAGTGATCTCCTGATCGTCCTGGAACCTGGCCACAACCGCGCCGCCGTTGAGGGAGAAAAAACCTTTGGCGATCCCCTCGGCCATCATGCCGTTGGTAGCCCCCAGGAGCTGCTGGATGTCGTTGAACTCAATGTCGCTGCAGGGGAGCGGGGAAGGGGGCAGGTAGACTGCGTCGTGGGCGCACGCGACCTCCTGGCCGCTTCGGAAGATGCAGATGGCATCGATGTCGGCTCCCGGCATGGCGTCGCACTCGGTAAGCGATTCGTTGTCCGCCCAATCCTCCACCATAACGTAGGTGAAACCGCCGCTCTGGCCGGCTTCACATTCCTGGGGGCCCAGGTCAAGCAAGGCGAAAGGATCCTTGACATCGGGGTTGTTTCCCGACTCGCCACAGGACAGGACAAGCACGAAGATGATGGTGGTCGTTGAGAGTGTTCGAAACATGCTTTTGTTGCTCCCTTCAGGGAAGCAACTCTACCACAACTACCAGTCCCAGGTCACGTCGATTTCGTCGTGGCCAACAGCCCAGTCGGAAGTAAGGGCCCACAGGCAGTCGGTGCCTGCGCCCAGACAGTCGGTGCCTGAACCCATGCTGGTCCGATACTGCTCCACGGTCGCGTCCGGGTCTTCGGCGTTGTGCATTTCGACAACTTCGATGACGTCGCCGCACAGCATCTCTAGGCCGGCTTCAAAACCGACGATGACGAAGCCGCCGTTGAGGGAGAAGTAGCCGGAGAATTCACCGTTGCCGGCGATGCCGTCGGGCGGACCCAACACCTGCTCGGGGTCGTCCTTGTCGTTCTGCTCGCAGGGCACGGGGTCGACGGGGGTGTAGGCCACTTCGGCCGCGCAGCCGACGAGTTCATCCGCCCGATAAATGCAGATGGAGTCAAGGTCCGCGCCGGGGTTGGTGTTGCAGTCCACCAGGGTGGGATTGTCCGCAGCGTCCTCCACCATGACGAACGTATAGCCCGCGCTCTGACCCGGTGTGCAGGTGCCTTCCTTAATCTCTTCAGCCACCTCTTCGGGCTGCTCCGGAACATCGATCTCGCCCTCTACCTGGTCATTGTCATCGTCTGTGTCGCCGAAGTCGAAGAAGCCGCACCCCTGGACCGTCACTGCAAGCCCAAGCCCCAAAAGAAACACCAGTACTTTTCTCATCGGTCTGCCTCCGTTAGATATAGATCTCCACATTCTTCTTCCAAAAAAAAGGCTCCATGCTCTATGTCAGTGTTGCATTCTACCGATTATACTGAGTGGGCCAGACCAATACAAATCGAGGTTCGCGAAGAGGTCCGCTCAGGTCAGGTCAACAGGTCTTTGATGGAGATTCGAGGGGGGGGGTTACTGCGTTCCTACCATACCCACGTCACGTCGATTTCGTCGTGGCCAACGGCCCAGTCGGACTCAAGGGACCAGCGGCAGTCGAGGCCTTCACCAAGGCAGTCGCTGCCTTCGCCCAGGCTCGTCCGATACTGCTCGACGGTTGCGTCGGGGTCTTCTTCGTTGTGCATTTCGATCACTTCGATGACGTCGCCACAGAGGATCTCCAGGCCTGCGTCGAAGCCGACGATTATCCAGCCACCGTTGAGGGAGAAGTAACCCTTGAACTCACCGTTGCCGGCGATGCCGTCCGGGGCTCCCAGAACCTGCTCGGGATCGTCTTTGTCATTCTGCTCGCACGGTACCGGGTTGACGGGAGTGTAAGCCACTTCCGACGCACAACCTTCGTTGGAGTCTGCCCGGTAGATGCAAATGGAGTCGATGTCCGCGCCGGGGTTGGTGTTGCAGTCCACCAGCGTCGGGTTGTCAGAGGAGTCCTCGATCATGACATAGGCATAGTCTGCGCTCTCGCCGACCTTGCAGTCGCCGGTGGGCGTGTTTCCGCCAGTGTCTTTCGGGGTCTCAGCTACGTCTTCGGTAGCCTCGGTGGCGTCGTCTTCTTCACCGAAGTCGCAACGCACAAAGGCAAATGCCATCGCCAGAACTGCCATCATTGCAAGCCACTTCTTCATCTCATTCCCTCCATAGAATGTTTTTACCTTATTCGTCTCTCAAGAAGATGCAATACTCTCGCCCTTTCAAAAAAGTTGTGGTAACTATAGTCAAGGTTTCCCGTGTTGTCAAATGACAATTTTTCAGTTGTTGGATGGATAGTCACTCACACTTCAGGTTTCAAGTCTCAGCACACGATAAGGGCACGTCCGCGCGCTCCGGAATGGTCACTACGGCCCGAGGTTCGTTCCCTACCCCGGCGTTCATGCCGGTGGGTACCGTGGGGACGGTGAAGGGCATCTTTCCCTGGGACATCGAGAAGACCGGGAGCAGCATCATCCTGGCCAACACCTACCACCTGTACTTGCGGCCGGGGATGGAAGTTGTGAAGAAGCTCGGCGGCCTCCACGCGATGATGGGCTGGAAGGGTAGCATCCTCACCGATAGCGGCGGCTACCAGGTGTTCAGCCTGAGCGCGTTGAAGAAGGTAGCCGAGGAAGGGGTGACGTTTCGCTCCCACATCGACGGCTCTCAACATCTGCTGACACCTGAGAAGGCCATCGAGATACAGGAAACGCTGGGGTCCGACATAATGATGGTGCTGGACGAGTGCCCGGCCAAGGAGGCGGACCGTGAGTTCGCGGCCCGTTCCATGGCCATGACCACCAGATGGGCGCAGAGGTGTCTGGACGCACGCACGAGCGGCAACGCCCTGTTCGGCATCACCCAGGGCGCGATGCACGCCGACTTGCGCCGCGCCCACGCCGAAGAGCTGGCGCAGCTTCCTTTCGACGGCCTCGCCATCGGCGGCCTTTCGGTGGGTGAGTCAAAAGAACTGAAAGAGGAAATGCTGGCGGCGTCCATTTCTGTCCTCCCCCCGGATCGCCCCCGCTATTTCATGGGAGTCGGCCGCCCCGCGGACATCATCCACGCGGTAGGCCAGGGCGTGGACATGTTCGATTGCGTGCTGCCCACCCGCTCAGGCCGCACCGGGCTGCTGTTCACCAGCCAGGGAGAAATCCACATCAAAAACGCCCGCTTCAGGCTGGACGATACCCCGCTGGACCCGGAGTGCGACTGCCCCACCTGCGCCAATTTCAGCCGGGCCTACCTCCGTCATCTCTTCGTGGCCGGGGAGATGCTCGGGCCGATTCTGAACACCACCCACAATCTTCATTTCTACCAGAGGCTGATGAGGGATATACGCGCGGCCATCCATGCCGGTACCTTCGGCCAGTTTGAGGGCGGCAAGAATGAGTGAGCGCTGGCTGGACATCCGCGGGGCGTCGGAGCACAACCTGCGTAACATCAGCGTGCGAATCCCCAAGGAACGGTTCGTGGTGTTCACCGGCGTCAGCGGCTCGGGGAAAAGCTCCCTGGCGTTCGACACAATCTACGTGGAAGGGCAGCGCAAATATATCGAATCGCTCTCCAGCTACGCCCGGCAGTTCCTGGGACAGCTCGAGCGCCCGAAATACGACCGCATGGCCGGACTGGCGCCGACGGTTGCCATCGAGCAGAAGACCGCTTCCTCCAACCCCCGCTCAACGGTTGGTACCGTTACCGAGATCCTTGACTACATGCGCGTGCTATATGCTCGCGCAGGCGACCAGCGCTGCCCGGGCTGCGGTGAACCGGTGGGCAAACAGGACCCGCAGCAGATAGTCCACACCCTGGAATGCCAGCCCGAGGGGAGCGCGATTGTGCTCATGTCTCCGGTGGTGCGACAGCGCAAAGGGGAGTTCAAGCAACTGTTCGAGGAGTTGCTGCGGCAGGGGTTTGTCCGCTTCCGAATCGATGGCGAGGTGCGCCGCCTCGAAGAGCCGATTCAGCTCGAAAAACAGAAGAAGCACGATATCGATATTGTAGTGGACAGGGTCAAAGTGAAGGAAGGCGCCCGGGCCCGATTGATCGAGTCTGTGGAAACCGCGCTCAAGGCCGGCGCTGGACGCATCGTCGCGGACGTCGATGGCAAGGAGTTGCAATTCTCCGAGGAACTGTATTGTGACACCTGCGAACTGAGTCTGCCCGAGTTGTCTCCCCAGCTCTTCTCCTTCAACAGCCCTCTGGGCGCCTGCCCGAGTTGTCAGGGCCTGGGAGTCGGAGTTGACGTCGACCTCGACCGAATCTTCCGTCCCCCGGAAGCCACCATCTATCGGGCCATTAAGCGGATCACGGTGATCTGGTCCGGCCGCCGGCGAGGCTGGCGGTGGGAGTTCTGGAACAGCTTCGAAAACGTGCTCAATTTCTCCCCCAACCAGCAGATTTCGTCGCTCTCCCGGGCCGACAAGGAAGTGATCATGTACGGCGGGGTGGAGAACGAGGGGGGAGAATGGCCCGGATTGTGGAGCTATATCCAACGGGACATCAACGCCACCAACAGCGAGGCGGTGAGAGACTTCTACTACCGGTTCTTCATCAGACGGCCGTGCCGCACCTGCGACAGCTCACGCCTGAGACCCGAGGCCCGTGCGGTGCTGGTGGGAGGCAAACCGATCACTGAACTCACCTCCATGACCGTCAACCGGCTGCAACAATTCGCGAACGAACTTGAACTGGAAGGGCACCGGGCGGTTATCGCGGCTGAGCCGGCCAAAGAGATCCGCCAGCGACTTCAATTCCTCAGCGACGTCGGCCTGGGCTACCTGACCCTGGAGCGGCCGACCCACACCTTGTCCGGTGGTGAAGCCCAGCGCATTCGCCTGGCCCGCCAACTGGGCAGCGAATTGTCAGGAGTGATCTACATCCTGGACGAACCGTCGGTTGGTTTGCACCAGTCAGACAGCTTGCGCCTGATCAAGACCCTTGGCCGCCTGCGCAACCTCGGCAACTCCATCGTGGTGGTTGAGCACGACCGGGAGACTATGAACCACGCCGACTTTGTAGTGGACTTCGGGGTGGGAGCGGGGGTTGAGGGCGGTGAGATAGTGTACTCCGGGGACCTCAAGGGGCTGACGAAGAGCAAGAAGTCAATCACCGGGGCGTATCTTTCAGGTCGGATGAAGATCGAAATGCCGGAGTCTCGTCGCCAGCCCCAGGGTTGGCTCTCCCTGGAAGGGGTGACCCACCACAATCTGGTGAACCTGGACGCGGAAATCCCTCTCAAGGTATTCACCGTGGTGACAGGAGTGTCGGGGGCGGGAAAAAGCTCGCTGGTGACGGAAACCGTAAGGCCCCTTCTGGAGCAGAGCGTCAACGACAGCAAGCGCGGCGTTGAGGCGTCGGTGGATGCGGTTCACGGCCTCGACCTCATCGACAAACTGATCGTCATCGACCAGCGGCCCATCGGCCGCACTCCCCGCTCCAACCCGGTGACCTACACCAAGGTCTTCGACGTGATTCGCAAGCTGTTTGCACAGACCAGGGATGCCCGTGCATACGGCTACGGCCCCGGGCGTTTCTCATTCAACGTGAAGGGCGGACGGTGCGAAAAGTGCTCAGGAGACGGCAGCCTGCGCATCGAGATGCACTTCCTGGCCGATGTATTCATCACCTGCCCGCAATGCCGCGGCAGCCGGTTCAACGACGCCACGCTGCGGGTGCGCTACCGGGACAAAACCATCTCCGACGTGCTGAACATGACGGTTGCCGAAGCGCTCGAGTACTTCGCTCCCGTAGCTGCCGCGAAGCGGGTTTTGCAGACCATGGCGGACGTTGGCCTGGGCTACATCAAACTGGGGCAGCCCTCCACGACCCTGTCGGGCGGGGAGGCCCAACGCATTAAGCTGTCCCGGGAACTTGCCAAGCGGCAGGCCGGCCACACCTTCTACATTCTCGATGAGCCGACCACCGGGCTGCACTTCCACGACATCAGCAAGCTGCTCGGAGTTATCTCCCGGCTGGTTGACGCGGGACACAGCGTGCTCATGGTGGAGCACAATAACGACATCATCAAGTCCGCCGACTGGGTGATCGACCTCGGCCCCGGCGGAGGTGACGAGGGCGGCCGGGTGGTGGTGGCCGGCACTCCGGAGAAGATTGCTCGCAGCCGGAAGTCCTACACCGGGAAGTACCTGAAAGAAGCGTTGAAATAACTTGGGCGAAAAAAGCCTCGGGGGAACCATGAAGAGAAAGTGGGCGTGGACGGCCATGGTGGCGGTTTTTGTGGTTGCGGTGCTAGTCCCGGAACACGCGGTGGCGGAGCCCCAATGGTGGAGCGAGGTGCAGGAAGGAGACGGCGAGCTGATGCTGGTGCTCACTGTCCGCGGCGCGGCTTGCGGCAAAGTGGGATCGGTAGTGCGCACCGGCGCCGACGGCCAGCAGGTTCCCCTGTTCACCTCCACCGACGAAGTGTTCCTGGATACCGAAGACGCCCAGCTTGACTGTGGTTGCGAACCCATTGGGACCGAATTCGGCACCGGGTCGAAGAGTTGCCCGGAACGCACTTGCGGCAAGGACGACCAGTGCATCTGCACCAAGCGGTGCGTACCCGTAAAGGATCCCTGCCCGCCGGTGGGTGCGCTGACGTACGCGGTGGCTGACCGGGACGGCGAGCCGCTGCTGGAGGTCGCGCACCAGCTTGCGGCCCCGGCGTCGGGATGCAAAGACGAGCCCTTGCTGACCATCGACGAGGAAGAGGAAGGGGACTCGGGCGGGTGCTCTGCCGCGACTACTTCTTCCGGCGCGGCCGGGATGTTCGCCTGGCTTGTCGCCATTCTACTCGCCCTCACCTGTCTCGGGCCGCGGCGCCGGCTCTTTCTACTGGCTGTGGGTGCTTCCCTCGCGCTGACCGCCGGAGCGGGGTGCTCGGGCAAGGAAAAGGAAAAGGAAGAGAAGAAGAACAAGAAGGGAGAAAACGAGGGCGCGGGCCTCAAACCCATCGACGTCGATTTCGAGGGGACGCCATGGGAGAGCGTGGTGACGCTTCAAACCGAACTGCTGGATATCTTTGAGGTGGGGTCGGTTGAGAAAGACGTGCTGCGCGAAGCCCGGCGCTTCCGGGATCGACAGGGCGAACGATTCGCGGGGCACTGCCGCAAGGCGCTGGCGTTCTACGCCGAGATGCCTGAAAAGCGCATGGGGTACGTGGCCAAGGCAGGCCGGGTCTGGCAAGTAGTGGAAAAGCGAGTCCGCCAGGTCACCGCAGACTGGGGCCCGGGCAACATGCGGGAAGCAAAGATCGTAGTGAATTCGTTTGAGTGTCGCTAGGGGCGACTCTCACTGAGTCCCCCGCGTATTGCTGGCCGTACCTGATAGCTGATAGCCGTATGTTGGTTTTCTACAAGAATCCATGTATTATTGATGACGGTTTTGAACGTAAGCATTGAGGTGGATGCCGTGGGTGCCAGACGCCTAGTCCCGTTTGTTTTCGCGTTGCTCGTATGTGCCTGCGGCGGAGCCGACAAGGACCCGCTGCTCGTGGACGGCCCCGAGGTAGGGTCGCCGTGCGGCACTCTGGGGGCGCTGTCCTGCGGACAGGACAGCTACGATCACTCGGTGGTGTTGCGCTGCTCAGGCGCCGACGGCGACGTGACCATTTGGAAAGTGGACAAGCAGTGCCCCCACGGTTGCTCAGACAGCCAGTGTGTGGAAGGCGGCGAGGATGTTGTAGTAGACCCGCCGGACAGCGATATCGCCCCGGTGGACGCCGGGGCGGATGCCCCCGAGGACGATGCCGCCGAGGTTGGCGAGGTTCAGGATGCTGCCCCTGAGGACGAGGGCTGTGTCCCCGACTGTGAGAACAAGGAGTGCGGACTCGACGGCTGTGGCGGCTACTGCGGGGAATGCCCCGAAGGAGATTCCTGCCTGGGCGGGGCCGGCATCTGCTGCACTCCCGACTGTTTCGGCAAGTTGTGCGGCGATGACAAGTGTGGCGGGGTATGCGGCACCTGTCCGGAAGGCCAGGAGTGTAACACCTACGACCAATGCGGGCCCGTCTGTGAGCCAAAGTGCGACGACAAGGAGTGCGGTCCGGACGGCTGCAACGGCGGGTCGTGCGGCGATTGTCCCGAAGGCAAGGCGTGCGGTCCGGAAGGGCTGTGCTCCATTTGCGTACCTCAGTGCGAAGGCAAGGAGTGCGGGGACGACGGTTGTGGCGGAGAATGCGGCGGCTGCCAGTTTGGTTTCGAATGCGAGAACTTCGAATGCTCGGTCATCTGCGTCCCCACCTGCCCCGGCACCGAGTGCGGGACCGACGGCTGCGGGGGTAGCTGCGGGGTGTGCATGCCCGGGGAGACCTGCGTTGGTGGACAGTGTGAGATCCAGTGCGACCCGTCCTGCGTCGGCAAGGAGTGCGGACCCGACGGGTGCGGCGGCGAGTGCGGCAAATGCGCGCCCTGGGCCTGGTGCTCGCCCCAGGGCTCCTGCATCACGGACTGCGTCCCCGATTGTGCCGGCAAGGTGTGTGGCAGCGATGCGTGCGGGGGAAGTTGCGGCCAGTGTGCCGATGGCGAGTTGTGCGTCCCGGACGGGTCGTGCCACGGCACGGGCGACCCGTGCGGCGCGGTGGACCAGTCAGGCTGGTGCGATGGCGCAAACCTCATTCTCTGCATCGAAGGGTCCCTGGAGTTCATCGACTGCCTGACTGAAGGAAAGAACGTCATCTGTGAGTGGATGCCCGCGCTGGACAGCCACGGCTGCAACCCCCAGGGCGAGTGCGTACCGCTGTGTACGGGCAAGGAGTGCGGAGACGACGGCTGCGGCGGCAGTTGCGGTAGCTGCGGCTTCGGGCAAGAGTGCGAAAACGGCTATTGCGTCGGGCAAGGTGAATGTGGAGACATCAGCTACAACGGCTGCTGCCAGAGCGACGCCGTGTTCTGGTGCGACAACGGGTATTTGTGGCACATGGACTGCACGGCCATGGACGACCCGGCCCACCAGAAGTGCGGGTGGAATGCCGACTTCCAATTCTACGATTGCATCGCAGAGCAACTGGAAGGCCCGGTGAATTTCCCCTACTACTGTCAGGGAGTGTGTATCCCCGACTGCGTGGGCAAGCAGTGCGGCGACGACGGCTGCGGCGGCAACTGCGGCGACTGCCCGCCGGGAGTCGAGTGCGAGGACAATCAGTGCAAAGGGGAAGGCGGCGATTGCGGCGGCTACTCAGAGGACCCGGTATGCCAGGGAGAAACCATGGTGTGGTGCGAGGAGGGCCAGGTGTTGTTCCAGGACTGCGCCAGCTACGGCGCCTACTGGCACTGCGGTTGGGTGCCCGACCTGTTCGTCTATTCGTGCTTTCAGGAAGAGTGCATCCCTGATTGTGAAGATAAAGTTTGCGGCGACGACGGCTGCGGATATGTATGCGGCTACTGCGCTGTGACCCAGCATTGCAACGACAAGAACCAGTGCGTCTACGGGCAGGGCTTATGCCCGGAAGGTCTGGATTACGTAGGCGTGTGTGAAGCAAATGTTGTCAATTGGTGCCAAAACGGTATTATGCAGACGTTCGATTGCGCCAATCTGGGACCGAACTGGCAGTGTGGATGGTATCAGGAGGGAGGATACTACTGGTGTGTGGAGCAGTAGCTGAGAAACTGGTTTCAGTCCTGATAGTTGATGACGAAAGCGCGTTGTGTACGGCATTGCGCCGCATGCTTTCGCCCAACTACGATGTCACCACCGCAGGCAGCGTTGAAGAAGCCCTTGAATTGCTCGCCTCGGGTGGCAAATACCAAATCGCGCTGGTTGACGATCGGCTCCCCCTGAAGCAAGGGGTTGAGCTGCTGGCCGCTTTCCGGGACAACTGGCCTTCCACAGTGCGTTTGCTCATGAGCGCGTACACCGATTTTCCCCGCTTGGTGGGAGCCATAAACCAGGGTCAGATTCATGGCTTCCTGGCGAAGCCCTTCACCAAGGACGAGTTGGACACCGCGCTGGTGCAGGCTACCCAGATCCATGGGATCATGGCTGAACGGGACAACCTCACGGTGGCTTTGAGTGAGCAGAATAGTGCGCTTGAGGGGCTTGTGCAGAAGCGTACCCGGCAGCTTGAGGACCGCAACCGGCAATTGGAAGAACTTGCGACGCGGGACCCGCTCACCGGCTTGTACAACCGCCGCTATCTGGAATCGCGCATCAGCGAGGAGTTGGCCCGCTTGCGGCGCTACGATACACCCTTCTCCATCGCGGTATTGGACGTCGACGACTTCAAGAAGGTCAACGATTCCTACGGGCACCCCGTCGGCGACCAGGTCCTCAAAGATGTCGCCTCATTTCTTCAGGACAACATTCGCAAAGTGGACTCGGTGGGCCGTTTTGGCGGCGAAGAGTTCGTGCTGCTTCTCCCCAACACGCCCCTTGACGGCGCCGCCCTGGTTGCCGAGCGGATCAGGGAAGACCTGGCGAGACGGAACTCTTCCATTGAAGGTTCGCCCGTGTGTGTCACGATTTCAGGCGGCGTTGCCGAGGCTGGCCCCGCAGATCAGGATTTTGAGCAGTTCTTCGGCCGTGCGGATAAGGCTATGTACAACGCCAAGGCCGACGGGAAAAACTCGATCCGAACAGCGCCCAACTAGAAGTGAACCTCCAGGCCGGCCGTGGTATCCAGGGTGGCCGCCCCTTCTGCAACGCTAAAATCGGGGAACCAGGCCATTGCGGCTACCGGCTCAAGGTAGATACCGACAAAATCGACCGGGTAAGCAACGAACTTTGCGCCGAACCCCGCGGTTGGGGCCCACAGATTGGTTGATACCTGCTTGCCCACCGGCGCCAGCTTGCCGGTGATTTCATCGTAGTCGTACTGAATCTTACCGGTTTCGTCACGAACCGGATCGACATAGCGTTTCTGCACGTTGGACATCCCGAATTCGCCAACCAGGTGGATATCGAAGTGGGGGGAGGTGAAAACGGGCAGGTATCCCCGGCCCGCAATGGATAGGTATTTGACGAAGTCGTAGAGCGACTCCTTGCCTGCGAACTCCTTGCCGGAAAGCCTGAGCGCCAGCGCGGACATGTTGGAAAAATGGGCGGCTACACCGCCGTTCCAGGTAAGGGCTGCCGGTCCCACCTTCATGGGTGACGCCAGAGGTAGCGGAACCGAGGCTCCGGCGCCGAAATTGACAGCCAGCCAGACAGGGGAACCGCTGTCGTCGGAGTAGGAGGACTGGGCCGAAGCTGCGGCCGGGCCGACGCACACCACAACGGCCAGCAAGGCAGATGCCACCAGACACCTCACCGCCAGTTGCGCTGCTGCTCCGCTATTGCCTGTCGACAAAACCATACGTTCCCAGTCCTCGGCCTAGAAGATGGGCGGCTCGGTGTAGCCGCCCCCTTCCTGCTCGGGTTCTTCACCCAGGGTCACTCCAAAAACAAACTCCATAACCTCGTCAACCACACTGCCGTCCAGGCCCATCTTGCGCACGGGGATGATCATCCTCACCTGCGCACCTGCCACTTCCGCCTGGGATTCGTGTACAAGCTGTTTCTTCAGGTGGGCTCGCCGCCTCCACATTGAAGCACGCCCGCTGTGCCAGGTGGCCAGCGTCAACTCCGCGGTGGCCCGGCTCCCTGCCGGAATGGTGTAGAGCAACGGCCGCCCGGCGCTGACCAACCGCACCGCCTCGCCTCCGGCAGACACAAGTGTCGCCTGGTCCCAGTTGATTATGGCGTCGGAGTCCCCGGTGTTGAATACCACCATGCGCACCGACTGCCGCCGGAAAGAAAAGGATATTTCGAGGTCGGGACCGATGAAACGGTTCTCCTCGGACACCTGGGGATATGACATAGTGTACTTGACCCCCGGGCTACAAGACACCGCACCCATGATCACAATTGCGACCAAGCCACGCGCTACCCGTCCTCCCCAATAACCGAACATCCAGTTCCACGCCTCTGTCGGGCCCCAAAAACTGCCGGGCTAAACCACCCCTCTCCCGATAGTGTACAGACGGAACCCATACTCCTTCATACGCTCAGGATTGTACAGGTTGCGACCATCGAAGATGACGTTGCCGCTCATGAGGCTCCGCATCCTCGGAAAATCAGGAGTTCTGAATTCATTCCACTCGGTGACCACTACCAGCGCATCTGCCCCGTCCAGAGCCGAGTATGCTGAGGTACCGTACTCTATTCTGTCTCCAAACATCTCCCGGGCAACCTCAAGCGCGGTGGGGTCCCAAACCGTGATCTTAGCCTGGTTCTCCAGAAGCTCCTTGATGATGAGCAGCGCGGGGGCTTCCCTCATATCGTCGGTGTTGGGCTTGAACGACAGTCCCCACAGGGTTATGCGACGATCCTGCACACTGCCCCCGAAGTGGGCCAGGCACTTCCTGGCCAGGAGCATCTTCTGGTCTTCGTTCACTTCATGAACAGACTCCAGCACCCGCAGGCCATAGCCGTTCTCCTGGCCGGTTCGAATGAGTGCCCTGACGTCTTTGGGGAAACAGGAACCGCCGTACCCGGCGCCGGGGAAAAGGAACTTGTTGCCGATACGGGGATCGGTCCCCATGCCCATGCGCACAAGAGAGACGTCTGCGCCCACCAGGTCGCACAGATTCGCAACGTCGTTCATGAAAGAGATCCTGGTGGCCAGCATGGCGTTGCACGCGTATTTGGTCATTTCCGCGCTGCGTTCGTCCATGAAGAGCACCGGATTCATGGTGCGAACAAAGGGTGCGTACAGCTCTCTGAGCACCTCTCTCGCCCTTTCCGAATCGGTGCCGATGACGATTCTGTCAGGTTTCATGAAGTCGCTGAGCGCGGCCCCTTCTTTGAGGAACTCGGGGTTGGATACGACGTCGAAATTGTGCGTCGTGATCCCCTGCATGGCTGCGCAGACTTTCTCGTTGGTACCGACGGGCACAGTGCTTTTGAGCACGATCACCCGGTACCCGTCCATGGCGCTGGCGACAGCCCGGGCGACGTCGAGTACGTGGGTCAGGTCTGCCGAGCCATCCTCGCCCGGCGGCGTGCCCACCGCGACGAGGATCACATAGCACTCCTCAACCGCGGCGGCCAGATCGGTGCTGAACGTAAGCCTGCCTTCCTCAATGTTGCGTTTCAGCAAACCCTCGAGCCCCGGCTCGTAAATGGGGACTCCCCCATTCTTGAGCAACTCGATCTTGCCCTCGTCATTGTCCACACAAATGACGTCGTTGCCGCTCTCAGCGAACCCGACGCCCGCAACGAGCCCGACGTATCCGGTCCCGATTACAGCCAGTTTCATGGTCGGCCTCCGAAGTACATCCTAGTGGAGCTAGGTGTACTACATTTCAATCAGTCTTGTCAAAACCCTTTCCACGCGCGCATCCGGCGCGCTATGATGGCCCACAGCACGGGAGGTATCAGATGTTCGCGCGATACGCGGCGTTCCTGCTGAGGCGCAGAGCGTGGATTACCGGTTTTGCCCTGGCGGTGACCGCCTTTATGCTCACCTCCCTCCTTCCCCTCGACAAAATTCGCTTTGATTTCTCGTTCAGGCGCTTGTTCCGTTTTGACGGTGAAGAGACCCGGCTGCTCACAAAGTTCAAGGACCGCTTTGGAGATGACGCTTCCACCACCGGCGTACTGTATGTGGTCAAGGAGAAAAACAGCCGGCGGGCCGCGGCCCTTTCTCCTGCCACCGCGGTAGCCATGGCGGAGATTGAAGAGTGGATGAACGGCCGCTACGAGTTCGACCGGGAGTTCACCATTTCCCCCTTGTCGGCCACCGATTTCTACGACGAGGAGCAGGTGCGGCCCGAAGCGCTGGGTCTGCAACTGGCTGAGGTGCTGGATGGCTCCCCGAATCTGGTGGAGGTGGAAAAACTGTGGCGCACCGCGGGGAACTTCGACGACGGTGCGCTGTCGAGGTATGGAGCCGCGGCCGAAAGGCTGATGCGCCACGACATCTACTCGGGCATGGTGCTGGCTGCAGACGGAGGCGCAGCCGCGGTGATGACACGTTTCAAGATGTCCCACCTCCACCCTGCCACCCGGGCCGAAGCGGTGGCCGGACTGCAGGAATTGGTGGACCGGCAGCAGGCGGAGTTTGGCGAGCGGGTGGAACTCCACCTCGTCGGCATCCCCGCCATCACCACCGAATATACTCAACTCTCCATCAAGGACATCGCGTTCACCACGCCGGCATCGATGCTGCTCATTTCGCTGTTCCTGTTTCTGCTGTTCCGGTCCTGGAGCGGGTTGCTGCTGCCGCAACTGGTGGTGCTCATCGCGGTGGTGTGGAACCTCGGTCTGATGCAAATGACCGACGAGCCCCTCAACATTATCAACCATATCGCACCGGTCATTGTGCTGGTTGTCGGCGTGGCCGACGCGGTGCACATTCTTTCACGGTACCTGGAGGAACGAAGCGTGGGGTTGACCCGCACGGCAGCGGTGCAGCGCTCCGTGGAGACCCTGGGCAAAGCCTGCTTTCTGACCAGCGCTACCACCGCGGTAGGCTTCGCCTCACTGTCGACAGCCACCATCGCAACGGTGGCGTCGTTCGGCACCTACACCGCCATCGCGGTGATGTTCACCTACGTGGTCAACATGACGCTGCTGCCGGTGGGCTTGAGCCTGGTGGGCCCCGATGCGAGAAAGAAGGGCGCGTTCCACGGCCGCCTGGACCGTTCACTGGAACGGCTGGGACGGTTCACTATCCGCTACCCGCTGCAGATCTTCGTCGCGGCGGCCCTGTTTTCGGTTGGTGGGGTCGGGTATGCGGTCACCAGTCTCGGCGTCGACAATCTCTTGCTGGAGGAAGTGCCCCCCACCAACCGCGTCCACAAAGCGACCAAGGCGATGGAAACTCACCTCCGGCCGGTGATCCCCCACGAGATTCTGTTCGAGGGCCGCACATACCCCGAACTGGTGTGCGACAACGACGCTCAGTGCGGCGAAGGTAGGGTCTGCGTGAAGACGGCCCGGGTGCGCAAGGCCATGGCGCCTTTGCGGGATGCCATGGCCAAGCTGCTGCCCACCGAGAAGATGCGGTCGGTGGACATCATTGAGCAACGGCTGGAGTTGGGGCTGTCAACCTCGGCCGGCATGTGTGCGGAGTCGATCAAGGACCCGCGGCTGCTGCAGGCCATCGACAAAGCCACCATCAGCATGCTGTCCCACCCCTTCGTGAAAGAGCACGTGGGCCGCATGGAGTCGCTGGTGTCTATCGTGAAGCAGATGCACCTTGCCATGAAGAAGGGTGACCCAAAGGCCGACCGAGTGCCCGACAGCCGCGCCGCAGTGTCCCAGTTGCTGGTGCCCCTGGAGTCCTCCAGCCAGTCGCTGCTGGACCGCTTTGCGACCCTGTACTACGACGCGGCAAGGCTATCCATCTACATGCGGGACCACGGCAGCAGCGCCTGGGATGACGTACGCGGTGTCGTGGAGCGGGAGTTGGACGAGGCGATTGTTGCGGACCCCGACCTGGGCAAGCGGTTCACCTATTCGGTGACAGGGACCATGACCTTCGTTGAGAAGGCCCTCTCCTTCATTGTGCATGACATGCTTACGAGCCTGTTTACCGCCTTCTTCTTCATCTTCTTCCTCATGGTAGTGCTCTTCCGCTCCCTGCGCATTGCCATGCTGTCGGTCCTGCCCAACATCTTCCCGCTCCTCACCACCCTGGTGCTCATGTCCGCGGCTGGAATCGCGTTGCGCACATCCACGATCATCATCTTCTCAATCTCGCTGGGGATCGCGGTAAACGACACCATCCACTTCATCGCGCGCTACAACGAAGAGATGGAGGCAGGAAGAAGCCGGCAGGAGGCAATCCTCACCAGCCTCCGTTTCACCGGACGCGCCATGATCGTAACCACCATCATTCTGGTAGCAGGCTTCATGATCGATCTTGTATGCGAATTCGTAGCCCTCCAGCAGTTCGGCTACCTGGCCAGCTTCACCATGGTCATGGCCCTGGTAGGTGACCTGATAGTGCTTCCCTCATGCCTCATGCTGTTCGGTAAGAAAGCGGTGAGCAGTGAGCAAGAAACCTGAGCCTTGGAACCTCCCAACCGCCGGTGGTTAGCTGTGAATTGATAATTGAAGATTGATAATTGAGAATTGAGAATTGAGAATTATCCTTCCCTAAGGTGCTACGCCATCGGTTCTGTTCCACGGTTCGTCGGGGGTTTTGGTGGTCCACCAGGCGTGGGGTTTTCCGGCTTTGAGGTTCTCCAGCTCTTTCCTCAGCCATTGCTGTTTCTTCTCGTACTTGACTCTGTCCGAGGAAGTGGACATGTCCAGGTATCTTTGGATGTCTGCCACGGCCCGGTCCAGGTCCTGGTGCCGGGTGATGATCGACCTTACGTAATAAGCGTCGGGGTCCTTGCCCTGCCCCGCCTCGATGGCTTTCGCCACTAACCGCTCAGCCTCCGGTTGGTTGCCCAGGTAGAAATGGTCGAGGGCCAGGTAGATGTAGACTCTGGGGTCGTCGTCGACGGTCTCCAGCACCTTCTCCAGGTACTTCTTGCTCTGCTCGTAGTCTTTGTGCGCGTAGAAGAGCATCACGCCCACCAGATACTGACCCACCGGACTGTCGGGGTCGGCCTCCAGCCGGGCCCGGGCCTTAGCCAGCACTTCGTCCCTGGTCATGTGGCGGGCGTACACCGAATAGACCGCACCGAGCTTGGACAATAGAAACGGAAAGTGCACGTCCACTGCCGCAATGCTCTCCCAATAGGAGACCGACTTCTCCAGCAACTCGGGGTCTTCCTTGCGGGTGCCGGCAACGAAATAGAACGAGGCCATGATCCTCTGCATGGTGACAGAATCCGCCAGGGCATCCGCCCCTAGCTTCAGGATCGCCTCGGCCTTGTCGAGTTCGTTGGCTTCAATGTGGGGCTGGGCCTGGTCGAAATACCACGTGGCCGCGTTGACGAAAGTATCCCGGGCCTGGATCCGCTCGATGGGGTCACCAAGCTCGAAAAGCCCCACGGTCATCCACTCCAACTCGTCCGGATACCACTGGAACGGCGCCGCGTACTCGGAGTGGTTCAAGACCCTCTCGATGGCGACCGGTTCCACCCCGTATCGGGTCATGATCCAGCGGCACGCCGGGTGAATACTCAGGTACGGATCCGGAGCGACTCCCCATTTGTCCTCTCCGCCCGCGTCCTTGATCGCGTAGCATTGGGTGCTGAGGTAGAAGTAGTTACGTCCGTCAGGCAGTCGCACATCCACGAGAGAAGAGAGCGAGCGCACCTGGTCGTTCCGGGCAGGGGGACGGACCAGATGCAACGGGTAGTTGCGATGCACCGGTGCGAACGCGACCCGGGATTCCAGCGCCGCGTCCAGCGACTGCGGGGAGAGGGCATGCTCGGGCTGATCGTCGTGAGTAAGCAGGAAGATGGTCACCGGCTCGTCGGGCAACGCGGCCACCGCCGCGGCAAACGTCCGGTCCTCGGTCTGGTAGTTCGTCTTGAAGAAGACCCGGCCTACGGAAGGGGAAGCGGATCCCAGAAACACCACCGTCACCCCTGCCGCGACAAGCTGTCTCTTCACCGGGAGACGGGCCATCTCAAGCAGGGCCGCGGCGCCGAATGCAGCCACCATGGAAAACAACATGGCGGGCGGCACGTGAAGTCGTAGCAACGACTCTTCATTAATGTCGATGTAGTAGGCGACCAGCCACAAGAAAGCCACCACAAACAGGTAGGTCACCCTTTTCCAGGAGCCGTCACCCCGGAAGAACGAAACGCCCAGTCCGAACAGGGCGAGAATTGAGATGGCGGTGGGAAACTCCGCGGGCCGAACCAGCAGGTTCATCCACCCGAGGTTGAGGAACAGCTTCACCGGGTTCAAGCGCCCGGCCGACAGATTGCCCCGTGCGAACTCCCCTTCCGCCGCCCCGACGACCGCAAACAGCACCAGCACGAGCATCGCGGCCAGGGCGATTGCTGGACCGCCAAACCGGTTCTCTTTCCACAGGCCCTGACGGGAAGGCACAAGCCCGATGGTAAGAGCGGCCACGGGGAACATCAGCTCCGGGCGGAAAAGCATGGTGACCGCCAGCAGCGGCACTGCCAGCCATGCTCCCACCAACGCCCGGCGCGCCTGCGGGTCGGCGACGTAGGCTTGCACCAGCAGCAAGCCGCTGAACATGAAGAAACACGCGGGCACCAGCAGGCTTTCCGAGTTGGAATCGCGAATGAACACGGGGGTCAAACAAAGGAACAAGGGCAGAAACATGCCTGCGCCGGGAAGTTTCAGGTAGTCCCTTCCAAAAATGGCGGCCAGGCCGGCGGTTATGGCGCCCAACACCGAGTTGAACAAGAGGATGGTGGCGGTCCCAGCCGGGAACACCATGAACAGCAGGTGGTAGAGCGCGGGCCCGCCCGGCCCGTACCGGGGAAGGAAGTCAAGCCCGACAGCCGACTCGATGAGAGGATAGATCATGCCCACTTTCACCGGTTGGTGGGGAGCAACGAAAAGCCTGAGGATCGCGCCAACGAGTACGCACGCGCCCAAGACCAGCAACTCCCGGCGGGGCCATTTCCGCAGCCGATAGACCAGTATGCGTCCCAGCCAGAACAGACCGGCCAGGGCCAGTGCGAAGAGGGCGAAGGTCAAATTCACCAGCAGCGCCTGGAAGGAGTCGAGACCCCCTTCCTGCTCGCCATCGTCCACGCCTTCAGCCGCCGGGCCGGCCCCGAACGGGGAGTATCCGTTGTCATTCTGCGCCACCACCTCCACGAACCGGTCGAGGAACCGCTCGAGTGCGGCCCTCGCCTCCGGAGAATCGGGATAGCCGGGGTCCATGGCGTACCAGACCCTAAAACTCTCGGTAGTTTTGTAGGCCGGCTCGTTGGAGCCCATGGGAGACAAGGAAACACGTGCGCGGGACGTATCCCCGGGCGTGGCGAACAAGAACGTGACCCGGGTGGGAAGTTGCAGATACGACTGGTAGACCCAACCGTCGCCGAACTCGGCTTGCTCACCGTCGCTGCCGGCGAGCAGCCGCTCCGGCGTTTCTCCTTCCGGTCCCCCTACCCCTTCCCCCGTAAACAAGTTGCCGTCATCCCGGGCGCCGACCACCGCGACGAACTCCTTCATAAACGCAAACACTTCGTCCGCGTTCTGAACCCTGGCCGAAGCCGGCCCGGTCTCGGAGTACGAGATGGTGAGATGTGCGGTGTTGGCAAAAGCGTGGCCCCTCGGGTCCCGGGGCTGCACCACCACCTCCAGCGTCTGCTCACTGCCGTACTCGTACTGGTAGAGCACACTGTTGCCCCGGAGCGTGGCTCCCGCGAATCGCCACCCTTCCCGCAGCCACACCTCTCCGTCAGGAGAAACCAACTCCAGCGCGCTTTCTTTGTCCAACGCCAGCGCGCTCCCGCTTAGGGTGAGAACAAGGAACAGAACCCACAGGCTTTTTGCTCTTCCGACCATCACTGTGATGATGGGTTCTGTTGGGGTCGAAGTCAACATAATCGGGCACGGAAGGAATTGACACATTGACGGCAAACACCCTATAGTCTAACCACGTTTTTGCAACCGGCGGCGGGGGACCCGCAGCGAGGTAATGGACTTGCGCACTTCATACCAGATTCTGGCCAGTATGCGTCCCCGGCAGTGGGTGAAGAACGTGTTTGTGCTGGCGCCGCTGCTGTTCGCGTCCAAGTTGGGGGAAGGGTCGGCGGTGCTGTGCGGGCTCACCGCGTTCGCCCTGTTCTGCATGGCTGCAGGAGCCGTCTACCTGCTCAACGATATAGTTGACCGGGACGCCGATGCCCAACACCCTCACAAAAAGAAGCGCCCAATCGCGTCAGGGGCTCTGGCCGTTCCCACCGCGCTGACCGCAGTGATCGCACTGTCGGTGGCGGCCGTGGGTGCAGGGCTGGTTTGGAAACCGACAGTAGGCGGCATCGTCGCGCTCTTTCTGGTCCTCAACGTCTCCTATTCCCTCAAGGGGAAACAGGTCCCCGTATTGGACGTGCTGATGATATCCTTCGGGTTCATCTTACGGGTCGTCGGTGGTGCGTACGCCATCCCGGTCCCGGTGTCGTTCTGGATCCTTCTTTGCACCTTCCTTCTATCTGTGTACCTGGGGTTGGGCAAACGCCTGCACGAGCTGGTCACGCTAAAAGAGGGAGCCCCCCTGACCAGGCCGGTGCTCAAACTCTATAATCAACGGGTCACCTTCGCCGGCTTCTGCGCGGCCGGGGCCGCGGCCGCGGCCGCGTTCGGCGCCTACACCCTGTCGGACCGGGCGGTGGCCAATTTCAACACCACCAACCTTGTGTATACGGTGCCGCTGGTGGTTCTGGGAATCGCCCGTTTCGCCATGCTGGCCAGGGACCGTCGCCGGACCAGGCCGCCCACCGAGTCGCTGCTCTCAGACCCGCTGACCCTGGGGACGGCGCTGGTCTGGGGCGTGGCTGCAATGCTGATCATCTATGCTCCGAGGTGGCTGTCATGAAACTGTTGCAAGGGCTGTTGCTCGCGTTGTGCCTGGTGTCGTGCGGCCATACAGACGCTCACCTCGCACGGGTGGACGCGTTGCGGGCGACGGTGAAAGTAGCGGTTGCGGAAGGACCGGTCCAAGTACGCTACAACCCGCCCGATTGCACTTGCCCCGCGCTTGAGATGCTCGCCGAGGACAAGTGGGTGCGCATCGAAGTGGTGGAAAGCTCGGACCCCGAGCAGCCCATTGAGGCGTTCAGAACCAGCGCCCGCACTGACCTCAAGGCTGGACTCGTAAAGACCTACAAGCTTCATCTGGTTCTGGAGTCTTCGCGGCCGCGGCACTGCCAAAACGGCTCGCCCTACTTTGAAGTGTCCCTGGTGCCGCCACCGGAAGTTGACTAGACCCCGAAAACTCGAGGTTGATGGGATGGATCGCCTGATTCTGGCTGCATGTTGCGTAACCGCCATCACCATGTGGCCTTTGCTGGTCAAGGCCGAATTGGACCTGGCCGACTATGCCGGTACATGGGTCTCGTCCATGCGTAGCGGCCTTGCAGGCGTTGACGACCGCTGGGAAGGGCCCGCGTCTCTTCACGATCACGACCAGACGACCGCCTATCTGCCGCCCATCAACAAACCGTTCGAAATTCACCTGCGCCTGCACAGTTCGACCGGGGAAGCGGTGAACCTGAAACGCCTGGTGGTCACCGGATTGGAGAGTGCGATCAGGCCTGCGGCCATAGAATTCGGGGGCATGGTGCTGCAGGTAGACGAGCAGGTTGCCGCCACTGAAGGCGCCGAAACCCGCGTCGACCTGAGTTCGCTCGGCGCGGGCACGTTGTTGCGGCTGAGCTTCGCGCCGGTGGCCGAGGATGCAGGCATCGCCGATATTTCAGTCTACGCAATCGGCCCCGCCCCCGGCTTTTCGCCCCCGCCCCGACCAACCCCCTGGCTCGGAGGCCTGGCGGTGAACGTAGACCCCGTGAGCGGCGCCAGCCACTTCGAGATTTCCCGCATTCAGGGCCAGGATGAGTTCAGGTTCATTCTTAATCCGGGAGTCCATCAGAGTTGGGACAGACCTCACCCCGGACGCGCAGAATACCGGGTGCGGACCGTCGGCTTTGACGGCAGCACCGGAGCTTGGAGTGAGGCGACGGTTGTTGAGTTTGCACCACCACCGCCGCGGCCGGGCATATTCGGCGTTGTCGAAGGGTTCTACGGCCGTCCGTGGACCTGGACGGAGCGGCTGGAGTCGCTTCGCTTCATGGCTGCGCTGGGCATGAACACCTACGTTTACGCGCCCAAAGACGACCCGTTTCACCGCAAGGAGTGGACCGAGGCCTACCCCGCTTCCGAGATGCGCCGGTTTGCCCAACTGCTCGAGGTGGGAAGAGCGGTAGGTGTGGAAGTGACCTATGCGCTGTCCCCCGGACTAACTATCCGCCCCTACCTGGATCGTGACTTCGATCGGCTGACGGCCAAGCTCGAGCCTTTCGTGACCGCGGGCTGCCGCTCGTTTGCACTGTGCCTGGACGACATCAAGGTGAAGACCGATGCCAAATCTGGCCGAGCCCACGCGTCCCTCACCGCCAAACTGAAGAAGTGGCTGGACGAACGGGACAGCAAGCTGATGATGGTGGGTACGGTGTACTTCGCCACCCCCTGGACAAAGGCTGCCGAACGCGTGGCGTACCTGAAAGAGTTGGGGTGGATGCCCCCTGAAGTACCCATAATGTGGACCGGGGAAGGGGTCTTCGACGCAGTCATGGCTCCGACCCACGCAAAAGGTGTGGGCAAGAAATTCATCAGGCGAAAGCCGTTGGTGTGGGACAACTACCCGGTGAACGATTTCTACTACCGGTCGCGGCGTCTGTTCCTGGGGCCGGTGACGGGAAGAGAGGCGGCATTGCTGGACGAGATTTCCGGACTGCTGGTGAATCCCATGACTCACCAGGTTGCCAGCCGGCCCGCTATGCTCTCGTACGGGATGTTGTTCTCCTCACCTGCTGAATATGCACCTGCCCTGGCGCCGGAGGACCTCATGCTCTCTCTGGAGGCGGTGGGCGACCCGTCTCCATACGAACTACTGGTCAGTGACTACTCAGTCAATCCGAAATTGCATCCCCGCCAACCGGCCCAACCTGAGTTGGAGAATGAGGTGGCTCGCTTTCTCAAGGCGCTGCGACGAAAGGACCGGACCGTGGTGGCGACTGCGGCGGAGCAACTCACCACAGCTTTGGCTACCCGATACGTTGGCGATCTGCAGGTGCTGGCCGGTGCGCGCAACCCGTCCCTGGCGGATGAGCTGTGGGCGCCCCTACACAAACGCCGGGCGCAGCTTGAACTGGCCCTGGCCGTAGTGGGGGTGCTGGCCTCACCGGGGGACGTTGGCGCGGCCAAGACGCTGGAACGGCTGTGGGGTCTCTACGTCCCTCATCCGCTGGGGTGGCGGTGGTACGCCCTGGACGATGCACTGGACTCCTTGTTGGAACGGGTGCCGGACCTGCTCCGGAAGAAATCGCCGGAAGCTGCAGGCCGGGGAACGCCGCGCTTGAGCCTGCCTGCGGAAGTCCATCAGGGCGATTTGGTTGAACTAGCCCCGGGGGATGGGGCACAGTTCGCCGCGGTGTACGGAGAAGGTGCGACTTTAAAGGACAACAAGGTTCTTTGGACTCCAGCGACTCCGGGCTACGCCCGCCTGGTGCTGGTACAGATTGGAGAAGGTTTCAGCCGGCCCACCTGCTGGCGGCCCTTTGTACACGAAGCGCCCTTCCCTCGGTAGCTATACTTCCTTGCCGTCGAGGACTTGCTTCAGAATCGCGGCTTCTTCATCTAGAATCTTGGCTGCATTGGAGTGGATGATTCGCTCCGCAATCTTGCCTACCATAAAGACCTTCACCTTCAAATCCCCGAGGAGTACTCGCTCGCAACCGCCGCCGGGCAGCGCGCGCAAGGTCAGGGTGCCACTGTTCTTCATCACCTCGGCGATGCGGTTCCGGGCGGGGATGTTGGCAAAGGTGCCGCGATGGACAGCGTAGTCATAATGGGACTCCTCTACCCACTCCATCCACTCCGGCTCCACCTTCTTGACGCCGACGCTCTTGATAATCGGCTCGGGAAGATAGCGGATCCGCCGGGTAAGACGATCCCCGACCCGCTCGTTGGTCAGCGCCTCAATCTCGATTATGGTGCCCATGCGCTGGGTAAGAATGGCCAGCAGTTCTTCGCTGAACAGAACGCGCTCCACTTCTTCAATCGGGTGGCTGAATGTATGCCTGAGTTCGAATTTCATTGTGACTCCTAAACGGGCTGCCGATTGTCCGGCACCGGCATCATATCATCATCGGGCCCGGCGTCGTCAAGATCTTCCACCGGCGCCTTGAACAGCTCGTCGGGGTCGATGCGCAACGCGGCTTTCAGCACGTCATCCATGTGCTCCACCAACTTCACGTTCAGCTTCTTGCTCACCGTCTCCGGGAGGTCGCGCAGGTCCTTGCCATTCTCCTTGGGTATGACAACATTCTTGATGCCGGACCGATGCGCTGCGATGAGCTTTTCCTTGACGCCACCGATGGGCAGCACCCGCCCACGTAAGGTGATCTCGCCGGTCATGGCAACGTCGGCTCGCACCGGAATGCGGGTGAGCGCCGAGGTCAAGGCGGTGGCCATGGTGATGCCTGCCGACGGCCCATCCTTCGGAATCGCCCCTTCGGGGATGTGCACGTGGATGTCCACGCTGCTGAACGTATCTCTCGAGATGCCAAGAAGTGGGGACCGCGAGCGCACATAGGTAAGCGCGGCCTGCCCCGATTCCTCCATCACCTGCTTGATGTGCCCGGTGATGATCAACTTGCCCGAGCTTCTGTCCGCCGCGGGCACTACGGTTGCTTCAACGGTGAGCAGATCCCCGCCCACGGCGGTGACGGCAAGACCGTTGCACACACCGATGCCGTCGGTTTCTTCCGACTTGCCGAAGGTAAACCGGTGAGGCCCGAGAAGCTTCACTACTTTGGCCGAGGTAACCTTCGTGGAGAACTCCTTCGATTTCCCGGTCCCGATGTACTCCTTGGCCAGTTTCCGGCAGATGGAGGCAATCTCGCGCTCCAGATTCCGCACCCCTGCTTCCTTGGTGTAGTGGCGCACGATAGTCGTAATAGCCTCGGCCGCGAATTGAACCTTCACCTCGGCGAGACCGTTGGCTTCCTTCTGCTTCGGCACCAGGTAGTTCTGGGCAATCTGCTGCTTGTCGTGTTCGGTGTAGCCGGACAGCTCGATGATCTCCATCCTATCCTGGAGCGGAATCGGTATTCCGTCCCGATAGTTGGCCGTGGTGAGGAACATCACCCGGGACAGGTCATAGTCGAGGTCCAGATAGTGATCATTGAAAGTGTGGTTCTGTTCCGGGTCCAGAACTTCCAGCAGTGCAGACGCCGGATCGCCCCGAAAATCGGAGGTCATCTTGTCCACTTCGTCCAGGAGGAATACCGGGTTGCTGGCCTTGACCTTGCGCAGGCTCTGGATCACTTTGCCGGGCAGCGCGCCGATGTAGGTGCGCCTGTGGCCTCTGATCTCCGCTTCATCCCTGACGCCACCCAGAGAGATGCGCACGTACTCGCGGCCGGTAGACCGGGCCACCGACTTGGCCAGGGAAGTCTTGCCCACGCCGGGCGGACCCACCAGGCAGAGGATCGGGCCTTTCAACTTGTCCACCAGCGCCTGTACGGAGAGATACTCGAGAATCCTCTCCTTGGCCTTGACCAGGCCGTAGTGATCTTCATCGAGTATGTTGCTCGCTTCTTCAATATCGAGGCGTTCGGTGGAGTGCTCGTCCCAGGGAAGGGACAATATCCAGTCGATGTAGTTTCGCACGACAGTTGCTTCCGCAGACATGGGGGCCATCATCTTGAGCTTCTTGATCTCCCGCAAGACCCGCTCTTCTGCTTCCTTGGTCAGACTCTTATCCCGCAACTGCTGCTCAAGATCCGCGATTTCATTTCTGAATTCGTCCTTTTCCCCCAACTCCTTCTGAATCGCCTGCATCTGCTCATTGAGGTAATATTCCCGCTGGCTCTTCTCCATCTGCTTGCGGACCCGGGACTTGATCTTCTTCTCGACGAGCAGAATCTCCATTTCCGACTGCATCAACTCAAGGAGTTTCTCCAGCCGTTTCAGCGGGTCGAACACTTCCAGCAGCATCTGCTTGTCGGGCAATTTCAGATTCAGGTGCGCGACGATGGAGTCCGCCAGTCGCGACGGGTCGTCAATTGACGCGATGGACATGAGAACTTCGGGAGGAATCTTCTTGTTGAGCTTCACAAAATTCTCGAAAGACGTGTGGACCGACCGCATGAGGGCCACCGCTTCCACCGAGGCCTCCTGGGTCTCAGGAATAACGTCGACATCCACTTCGAAGAATGGGTCTTCGGACTGATAGCAGTCGACACGCACCCGGCTCTTGCCCTCTACGAGGACCTTGATCGTTCCGTCGGGAAGACGGAGCAACTGGATGATGGTTCCGATGGTCCCGACTTCGAATATGTCGTCGGGCCCCGGGTTGTTGGTGCGGGCGTTCCTCTGGGCCGCCAGCACCAGGGTTTTGTCGGAAGCCATCACGTGCTCCAACGCCGCGATGGACCGCTGCCGCCCAACGAACAGGGGGACTACCATATACGGAAAGACAACAATGTCCCGCAAAGGCAGCAGAGGGTAGAGGGTCCTACTTTCCATGACGTTCTCCGATTTTGTCCAGGCAGGAAATCAGGGGCTAGCCTCCCTTCCGGACGGCTTCCGATTCGCTCTCGTAAACGTAGATCGGGCCCCGTGTGCCAGCCACTGCGGTCTCGTCGATGATGACTTCTTTGACGTTGCCCAGTGAAGGCACATCGTACATGACATCAAGGAGCATGTCCTCGATGATGGCTCTCAACCCTCGCGCCCCGGACTTGCGGGCCATGGCCTTATCGGCAATGGCGCGCTTGCCCTCCTCGGTGAAGGTGAGCTGGCAGCCGTCCAATTCCAGGAGGAAGGTGAACTGCTTGACCAGGGCGTGCTTCGGCTTGGTCATAATCTCGACCAGCGCCTCAGCGTCCAGTTCGTGCAGGGTGGCTACCACCGGTATTCTGCCCACAAACTCAGGCAGGAGACCAAATTTCTGCAGGTCTTCGGGCTCCACCTTTTCCAATATCTTGCCCAGCTTCTTTTTGCCTTTGGCCTGTACGTCGGCCCCGAACCCCAGGGTCTTCTCTCCCACCCTCTGCTCAATGATCTGGTCGAGGCCTTCGAAGCTGCCTCCGATAATGAACAGGATGTTGGTGGTATCGAGGGGTATGAACTCCTGCTGGGGATGCTTGCGCCCGCCCTTGGGCGGCACGTTGGCGATGGTTCCTTCGAGTATCTTCAGCAGGCCCTGCTGCACGCCTTCGCCACCCACGTCACGGGTGACCGACGGACCGCCCGCCTTGCGCGCCAGCTTGTCAATCTCGTCGATGTACACAATCCCCCGGGCAGCAGCCTCTACGTCGTAGTCGGCGGCCTGCAACAAACCCAGGACCACATTCTCGACGTCCTCGCCAACATAGCCGGCCTCGGTAAGGGAGGTAGCATCGGCCATGGAGAAGGGGACATTGAGAAGCTTGGCCAGGGTCTGCGCCAGCAAAGTCTTGCCCGTTCCCGTGGGGCCGACAAGGAGGATGTTGCTCTTCTGCAACTCAATTCCTCGGCGGTTCTTCTTGGGTTGAGAGATACGCTTGTAGTGATTGTACACCGCGACCGAGAGAACCTTCTTGGCTCGCTCCTGGCCGATAACGTAGTCCTCCAACTGCTTCTTGAGTTCCCAAGGCTTGGGGAGCTCCTTGCCATCGGGCAGTCGCTCCTCCTTCTCCATTTCATCCGCAATGATCTCACTGCATAGGGTCACGCACTCGTCACAAATGTACGTCCCGGGTCCCGCTATGAGCTTGCGAACCTCTTTCTGCGTTTTGCCGCAAAAGGAGCATCTCAAGTAACCATCTTTGCTTTTCTCCACGGGTGCTGACCTCTCAAAATACCTATCTTCAATATATAGAGCCTGAAGCTCGATTCAAGCAAATCCGCCTCAATCGCCCGGTCAGGCCCCCTTACGGGGATCAATAACATGATCGATGAGACCGTATTCCTTCGCTTCCACCGGACCCAAGTAAAAATCGCGGTCGGTGTCGTGCTTCACTTTCTCCAACTCCTGGCCCGTGTGGCTCGCAATGACACCGTTGAGCTCATCCTTCACCCGGACGATCTCCCTGGCCTGGATATCCACATCCGACGCCTGGCCCGAAAAACCTCCCAGGGGCTGGTGCAGAAGCAGCCGGGCGTGGGGCAGCGCGTAGCGCTTACCCTTGGTGCCGGCAGCCAGGAGTACCGCGGCCATGCTGAAAGCCTGGCCCACACAAATCGTCGTCAACGGGCACTTCACGTACTGCATGGTATCGAAGATCGCCAGCCCCGCCATCACCGCCCCGCCGGGAGAATTGATGTAAATGGAAACGTCCTTCTCCGGATCCTCGGACTCAAGGAAAAGAAGCTGGGCGATCACAATGTTGGCGATCTGATCATCAATGGGGGTTCCCAAGAAAATGATCCGGTCCTTAAGCAGGCGGGAGAAAATGCTCCATTCCCGCTCCCCGCGGGGGGTCTGCTCGATTACGGTGGGTACCCAGAAATTCGTTATCTCTCTGTTGTTGCCGGAAGGTATGTCGCTGGTCACTTGCGCCTCTCCGTTGGCTCGCCTCTCCGAGCATGTTCGTTCATAGTATAATGCAAATGTAAGAAGAAGCTACAATTGAGAACGAACTTAATCAGGCGGACGCGGCCCGACGGCGTCGATTGGCCGCGTGCTTCGCTTTGCGCCGGGGCCTGCCGCGAACCATCAAGTTCAGCAGTTTGCGCTTCTCAACCCGCAACCGCATGAACTCATCGAAATCCCGCCTTACCGCCTGGGCCTCAATCATCTTGTAGGTCAATTCGGTCCTCAGGCCGTGCCCCACGGACTTGAGTTCATCTTCGCTCATCTTACCCTTGAGGAATGAGACCTGAACTCCCTGTTCTGCCGCCATTTCCCCCAGCTTCTTCTCCAACTCCTCATCACCTACTTCGATGCCCTCGGAGTCCGCGATTGCCTGCAGGAGCAGATACTCGGCCGCATCCCGAGTGATCCCATCCAGCTCCTCGGCCCGCCGGGATTCGACCAGCTTTTCGATAAGCGAGTCGTCCACGCTGCCGCCGTACTGAGAGAGGTTCTCCTTGAACGCTTTCACCCGATCTTCGTGGACATCACGAATGAATCTGGAAGGCAGATCGAAACGGTTGGTCTCGAGCAATTGCTGAGTGAGCAGATACCGGGCCTTCTTGTCGGCCAACTGCTGCTTCTCCTGGGTCAACTCTTCCCGCAACTGCCCCCGTAATGCGAGCAGGCTTTTTAGTCCCTTGGTCTCCATGGCGAAGGCATCGTCAATGACAGGCACCTTGAGTTCCATGACCTTGGTAACTTCCACATCCCAGTTGAGAATCTGCTCCGCGAACTCACCACCGGGAACGTTGATCTCCAGGGGAGACGCCTCCATGGTGGTCTTGAAGTCAAAGGGCTGCCCGAGCAACGCGTCGTAAACCTTGCGGGAGAGTTGCTCATCCATGGTCACCTGGGTGCTGGTCGCGGTGAACTTCTCTTTGAGCTGCTCGTCGTCCGTGTTGGCTGCCACGGACAGACGCACCATCTGTCCCTCTGCAATGGCCTTGCCCGGTGCGTCCTCGAGTTGGGAGGCCTGCTTCTGCAGCAGTTCGACCTGCCCGTCGACGTCTTCGTCCGACACCACGATAGGGGATTCGCCGTACACCAGCCCCTTGTACGCGAGATTGTCGAACGCGGGGAAGGTCTCTACCGAGGCCACGTAGACCATATCTTTGCCGGCCGTGGGCGTATCAAGGTCCACAACCCGGGGCATTCCGATGGGCTTGAGCCCGTGCTCTTCGATTGCCGGCATGAGGGTTTCTTCAATGATTACCGAGGTGGCCTCTGCAGAAATCTGCTTGCGGAACATCTGCTTGACCCGCGAGATCTTGGCCTTGCGTTTGCGGTAGCCGCCGGGGACTCTCACACGCTCAGCCAGGTCGCCGGCGATGGCGTTGATCTTCTCCGACACTGTTGCGGCGTCCACCTCGATGGTGATCTTCTTCTCCAGACCTACCGAATCGACCACGGTGACTTTCATCAAGAACACCTCCATCCATACCAAAAAAAAACCGTTCGGGAGCACCCACCTGGACTTGTAGTGCGAGGGGGGGGACTTGAACCCCCACGAGTGGTCTCGCTGGAACCTAAATCCAGTGCGTCTCCCAGTTCCGCCACCCTCGCAGAAGGAGTTGATGCCTACGGTTTCCCGTCGACATCGGGCAGGCGATGCCTGCCGTAAGGTGACCCAGGAAGGAATCGAACCTTCAACCTCCGGATTAAGAGTCCGCTGCTCTGCCTGGTTGAGCTACTGGGCCACATTATCAAACAAAAAATCAAGCAGGGTATCATTACCCAAACGACATCAGCACGCCCGGCAGGATTCGAACCTGCGGCCTGCGGATTCGAAGTCCGACGCTCTA
>CAZVFX010000086.1:0-30805 GCA_964626565.1 uncultured Myxococcales bacterium | reverse complement strand
TCGCACTCGCTGCCTGAAACACGGCCGACATTCTCACCCCAGGTGAACGGTTACAAAATCGGCTGTTCCATCAACCGCCGGGGCAGTTCCAGCCCTTCAAGCACCTTGTAGATGTACTCATCCGAGCCCATGCGACCGATTGCGAGCACTGCGAGCACCCGCAGGGCGTGGGAGTCTTTGCCCAATTCCAGGATCAACTCCTGATGCTCAGGCCCGCCCACAAAGGCGAGGCGCCGCATGGAGATCATGCGTCGGTGCCACCAGCGCGACCTGGCACCGCTTAGATCCCGGTCCAGCAGTCCCACGTCAACGTACACGTTCACTACCTTCTTCTGCACCTCCCCCTCGGTACTCAGGATGCGCGGCTCCAGGAATCTCCGTACCGTCATTTCGGGGAATTTGCGCGCTGAAGCGACCCAGGCGTCACGGTCCAACTCGTTCTCCAGCGCGGGGAAGAACTTGGGCGCCAGCAGTTGCTGAAAGCGATAGTGGGCCGCGCTCAGGCGAACCCTGAGTGCGGCCCGGCTCATGAGCCATGACATCTCAATCAGCAGCAACACCAGGCTGGCAACAATGAACAGGAGGATCACCTGATAAATAGGGTGACCGCTGAATTCCCGAACGAACCATTCGAGCATCATTCCTCCTTGCTGGTCGGGGAAGGGAGGAACCGCATAAGCCTCGCGACCAGAACCCGGGGACTGAACGGCTTAACGACATAGTCGTTTGCGCCGAGATTGAAAGCCTTGATCTCATCCTCCTCGCCCCGTTGAGAACTCAGGAGGACTACTTTCATAGATTGCTTGCGATCGTCGTGCCGGATCTCCTCCAACAGCTCGAAGCCGCTTCTAATACGTGAATGGATATCCAACACCGCGGCATCAAACTGCTGATCATCAAGTAGATGTCGCGCCTGCTCGCCGTCCTCGGCACAGCGCACGTCAAACCCGGCCCTGCCAAGATGATAATCGAGGATCTCTCTTGCCACCTCGTCGTCCTGTACCACCAGCACGGTGAGCTGCTCATTCCCACTGGTGGTGCGGGTGTCGAACCGCTGGGATGCGGGAAGGGGCGGCGGTTGCAACGGTGCGGTTGGCGGTCGGTCCGATTCGCCGGCCTCGCAAGAGTCATCGCCCGCTTCCGAGACCGGGGCCTGTGGTTCGGCAGGTTCGTTTTCTGTGGGGTCGGCTGAATCGACACGGGCTTCGGCCACGCTTTCGTCTGCCAGCGCCCGCAACGCCTCGCCCGGGAACTTGTCCGTGCCGAACGGTACCCCTTCCACGACCATCAACTCCCCCTGCCTCAGCAAGGTATCGTAGATAAGGTCCGTGGGGTCAGCCCCCAGTGCGCCGCCCTCCAGGTCGGCCCCACGCTTTACCGTTGTCGCGATAACAGGCAGAAGTCGGGCCTGGCGTTTCTTGACAATACCGAAGAGGTGATTCGCGGCTTCCGGCCCGTATGACCGATAGCCCAGTTCGTCCAAAACCAGAACGTCGGGCTGTAAGAACCGCGACACTGTCTCGTTGAGCAGACCCGAGCGCACGGACGCGATAAGTTCCTCGAGGAGGGAGTCAACGGTTACGAAGAGTGCGCGGTAACCGTTCTGGATCGCCTGGTAGGCCATTGCGATGGCGAGATGGGTTTTTCCTACCCCTCCGCCCCCGCTCAACACGAGGTTACGTCCCTCGCGGATGTATTCATCTGTGAGAAAGGGGGAGAAGTCCTTCCGGCTCAGTGCTGTCTGATAGCTGAAATCAAAATCGTCCAGCGTCTTCAAGAAAGGGAAACGAGCGGCGCGGGTGTTGGAGGTCAACAGTCGCTGCTGCTTGAACGTCACCTCTTCCATCAGCAGAACCGTCAGGAACCTCTCGTGACTCCACTCCTCAAGCTGCGCCTGTTCAACCAGCTTGCGCCAGTTCTGTCGCGTGCAGCCCAGTTGCAGTCTGCGCAGAAGGGGATCGAGGTTCACACTCGTCTCGTCGGGTGGCAAAGAACTCATGGTAGCACCGCCTCACGATGGGGAGATGCCTCTCGGGTCTCACCTATTGACCCAATTCGACATCCCGCCGGATCCAAACCCAACGTTGCGGCGAGCCGTATAGCACGTTCGGGGTAGCAGCCAGACCCGCCAGATACAGCGGTCATTATAGATCGCCCACATTTTCTACTAAAGCGATTTCTTCCAAAGTGGGTGGTAAGCCCGCCTGTACTGACTCCAATACTGTAGTTACCACCCAATTAGAACAGCCTTGCCGGTCTGCGGTGACAAGGGTAGGATCGCATTGTTATGGAACCGACAAAGAGGGCAAGATGAAAAGTGCAATCTTCCTCCTGACGCCGACCTTGTTAGCGTTCATCGCATGCACCGGCGCCGGCGGCGTCTCTCTCTATCAGGATGCCCGCGATACGAGCGACGCAGTGGCCTCACCATTAGACACAAGCCCCGAAGTGCGCCAAGATGTCACACTTGGCGGCACAGATGGCGCACTTGACCAGTGGATTCTGGAGCTGCCACGGGACGACACGGGCAGCCCATGCGCGCCGGGGGAGGGTTGCTTCCTGGGCCCGTGCCAGGAAAACGCGGATTGCCAATCGGGGTTCTGCGTCGAGCACATGGGCGAGAGTCTCTGTTCCCAAACCTGCTATGAGGAATGCGTCGAGGGGTGGAGCTGCAAACAGGTGGCGGGCACGGACCCGGACGTGGTATTCATTTGTGTCTCAGACTTTGCAAACTTGTGCAAACCGTGTGCGACCGGCGCTGATTGTACCGGTCCAACCGGGGCGGATGACGCCTGCCTCGACTACGGAGCCGAGGGGAGTTTCTGTGGCGGCGGGTGTACTGCGGACGAGGACTGCCCCTGGGGATTTTCGTGTTCGCAGGCGCTAACCGTTGACGGGGTCCAGTTGGCCCAGTGCGTGGCTGACGCCGGAGTCTGTCCTTGTACTGCAAAATCCGTTTCCCTGGGCCTCTGGACTCCTTGCCTCGTTGCTAACGAGTGGGGTATTTGCGACGGCAAGCGCGTGTGCGCCGAGGAAGGGCTTTCGGCTTGCGATGCGCCTTCGCCGGTCCAGGAATCGTGCAATGGAGTCGACGACGATTGTGACGGGGATGTGGACGAAGAGGGCGCAACGCCGTCAGGGCTGGCCTGCGACGACGAAAACCAGTGTACCGACGACCTGTGCAACGGTGAGGAAGGTTGCGAATTTGTAGCCCTCGATGGAGGCGAATGCATGGACGGCAACCCGTGCACCGTCGCAGATCATTGCACTTCCGGGGTCTGTGCCGGCGACCCGGTAATATGCGAAGATGAGAATCCGTGCACCGAGAACATTTGCATGGAAAACGGTGGTTGCGAGTACATCCCCAACAACGACGGATGTGACGATGGGGACCCTTGCACCTTGGGCGACCAGTGCATTGACGCGGAGTGCAAAGGTATCGAGATTCCCTGTGATTGTTATGCCGACGCGGATTGCGCCGACCTCGAAGATGACGACGCTTGCAACGGAACTCTCGTTTGCGACACCTCCACTCTCCCGTTCCACTGCACAATCGCCCCGGGGACGGCCGTGCTTTGTCCCGAACCTTCCGGACCTGATTCACCTTGCCTCGCGGCCGAGTGTGACCCGGCCACCGGTGAGTGCCATGACGTGGCGACCGCGGACGGCATTCCGTGCGAGGAAGGCAACGCATGCACGCTCAGCGACAGTTGCCTGTCCGGGGTATGCACCTCCGGGACCCCGGCAAACTGTAATGACGGCAACCCTTGCACCGACGATTCATGCAACCCGTCCGGCGGCTGTGTCCACGCGGACAACGCCCTTCCCTGCAACGATGGGGACGTGTGTACCACCAACGATACGTGCCAGGCGGGGCAGTGCATAGCCGGTTCTTCCCTGCTGTGTGACGACGAGAACCCGTGTACCACTGACAACTGCAATCCGGCCCTCGGATGTGTCAATGAACCCCTCACGGGCCCGTTGTGCGACGACGGCAACGAGTGCACCACCGGAGACCATTGTGAGTCAGGGTGGTGTACTTTTTCCGCCGCCCAACTGTGCCACGACGACAATCCTTGCACCACCGATAGCTGTGATCCTGCGGAGGGATGCATCTATGCGCTGAACAACGACCCGTGCGATGACGGCGACCTGTGTACTCACGGCGACCACTGCCATCTGGGTGCGTGCATCCCGGCCGGAAACCTCGATTGCGACGATGGCAACCTGTGCACCGTAGACGCATGCGCTCCGGGAGGTGGCTGCACCTACGCGCCGAATTCGGAGCCCTGCGACGACGGCAACCTGTGCACCGTGGGAGACCAGTGCGCCAACAAAGCATGTGTGGCGGGGGACCCGCTGCTTTGCGACGACGGCAGTTCGTGTACTCTCGACGTTTGCCTGTGGGATCAGGGGTGCGAATTCCTCACGTTACTGGACGGTGGCGCATGCGGGGACGGGGGGGCTTGCGCGGGCGAGTGCGAAGCGGGGTTATGCCAGGAGACAGCCATTGAGATTTGCGACGGCCTTGACAACACGTGCGACGGCGCGGTTGATGAGGGCTTTGCAGACACTGACGGCGATGAGCAGAAAGACTGCGTGGACGACGACGACGACGGCGACGGAGTCGCGGACGACGACGACTGCGAGCCCCTGGACCCGGCGATCCATGCCGGCGCACTGGATATCTGCGGCAACGGTGTCGATGAAAACTGTGACGGGGCCGACGAACCGGACAGCGACGCAGACGGGGTCTGCGATGTTGACGACGTCTGCCCCGGTGGTGATGACTCTGATGACAGCGACGACGACGGGACTCCCGACGACTGCGACCTGTGCGACGGCGGCGACGACGGCGCAGACGGAGACAACGACGGCGTACCCGATGATTGCGATACCTGCGCTGCCGGGGACGACGCCTCGGACGGCGACGAGGACACCGTACCCGATGCCTGCGATATCTGCCCCGGTGGTGATGACCTGGTAGACATCAATAATGACGGCGTGCCCGACGCGTGTGAGAGCGACTGCCTGGGCCTGGACTCAAACGGCGACGGAATTGCCGACAATTGTCCACTGTCCGTACTCATCGCCGATGGCTACGGGGCGGAAGACCTTCGCGATCACCTCGTTAGCTGGGGATTCACGGCCAAAATCATTCATGGAAACCAGATGCACGGCAGTTACAACTACGGCCCGTACGACGTGGTCGCATTCATGTACAATTCTCCCCTCGACAGTCCATCTCATCTCCTGGCGGAGAACATTGCCGGCAATGTGGGCATCGTCTTTCACCGCGCGGACGACCTGGTCGACAACTTCGGTATGGGCTCTGCAGGCTTCTATCAAGCGGGGACCTTCAATCTCGGAGACAATGCACACTTTGTCTCACAGGTATTTCCCGTGGGTCAGATGCCGCTGGACTACACGTACAAGTCGCGCCTGTCCAATCCTACTCCCGACGTACGCGTTCTCGGGTCAATCGAAGAGGCTTCTCTCGCGGTGCACAAGACCTATCGCCGCATGGTGACTCCGTACTACGGCCACTCCTCCGGCATGCCTTGGAACAACGACGCCGCGGTGTTGACCTGGCGCAGTTACGTGTGGGCCGCGGGGATCGGACCTCAGTAGTCTTTCTGCTAGTTGCCCCCGGGAACGTCCTGACCGAGGCACGCCAACATGCAGTCCATGGCCAGATCACAAGCGGGGATGAACTCGGTAGGACAGATCTCCTCCATACACAGGAAGAAGTTGTACACACCTTCCAACGCGTCGGGAGCGATCTGTTTGAAGCAGTCGTTGTAGCAGGCAGGATCGTCGGCATCACACGCGTTCCAGCAATCCAGCTCGGAAAAACATGTGGTCTCGCCGGTGCCGCCCAGGCACATGACCAGAAGGCTTGGTTTTACCTCGATCTCGCAACAGGCCATCATCTCCATCCACATCTCCTGAGCTTGAGCTGACGTCTGCTTGTTGCACTCGATAATACACAGTTGGTCAAGTTGTATTCCCGGGACGCCGAATCCACATCCGAAGAGACAGTCGTGTGCACCTGCACAGTCCAGGTCGCCTTCCCCCCCCAGGCATTCCATAAGCCACACCTGGAACGGGTTGAATCCCCCCTGCTGCAGGATGGCGTAGGAGCCGTCGATGGTCCCGAGTGCGGCTTTGCCCATGCACGCCATGCGGCACGATTCCGAGCCCGGCGGGCACGTGGTTATGCACTCGACAACCTGATCACAGGTCAAATCGCCGTCACCCCCCAGACATCCCATCACTTCCAACGTGCAGTATTGCGATAGGCAGTTAAAAGCCGCGGCGGGCGGACTGCCCGCACACTTGTTCTGGTAGCAACCTTTCAGTACATCCAGCTTCCAGGTGGCCAGTTCGGACACGCCATCGTCGCACCCGGACACACAGGCTTCATCCTCCCAACTGCACGACGCATCCACTACGCACTCCAGCACCTCCCCACACGCGGCCCCTTCGCTGGACAGGTCGGGTAGGGTGGACGCCACGTCACTGGTCTCCCCGTTGTCCGCGTCCGGAACGTCAGCCGTTTCCTCAATCTCTTCGAGTTCATCAGGCAGATCTGCCTTCGAATCCAGTTCGGCTTGATCCACGCCATCATTCAGGGTGTCCAGTTCCATATCGCCCGGAATGTCCAGCGCAGCGTCCGCTACCTCCGGAACATCCGTCACCGACTCTGCGTCGGATTCGGAGTCGGCCCCAACCTCGAGGGGAATATCGAGACCCCCAACGTCCGCAGCGATCTCCCATCGGGAGAGGTCACACCCGCGGCAAACATCCGCGGAGCCGGCATCGTTCTTTGCCGAATCGCTGCCAGAACAGGAAAAGCCGGCGCCAAGCAAAACAACGATCAACAACGTACTGTGCCAACGCATCGGTGGAGCCTCCATGGTCCGATGGCAGGGTGCGAGTATCCGCTCTTTATGGTAGCAGAACCGGTGTTCAGGCGCTAGATGTAGGGAGGAAAAACAGCGGGATCAGGCTACTTCTCGCATTCGCCTTCGTCGAAGGTGGGGCAGTCGATGTCCTGGCAAACGCCGCCCGGGTCGCACCAGGTGTCGCAGTGGCCGTCTTCGCCACACGGGTCGGTGTCCGCGCAATCGGTGTCGCAGTCGCACGCGGTATCGCTACCGTCGGATTCCGGCTCGCAGATGCCATCGTTGTAGTCGCACTCGCAGCCTTCGCAGTCCGGGTCTTCGTTCTTCGGGCAGTACGTGTCGCAGTGACCGTCGGCCGAACACGCCTGGCCGCCACCTTCGCAGTCCGGGTCGCAGTCGCAAGCCACGGTGGAAGGATTCTCGGCTGCTTCGCAGATGCCGCCGTTGTAGTCACACTCGCACTCGGGGCATTCCCTGCAATCAGCCGCGCAAGTGGTGCAGTCCTCATCGCCATTGCAAGCGTCGTCGCCACATTCGGCCCCACACTCGCCGCAGTCGCCCGGACAAGATGCGCAATCTTCGTTGCCGTTGCACGCGTTGTCGCCACAGGCGGGACCAGTAGACACGTCCGGATCCGCGGTCTGGATCTCCTCTTCGGTGGCGTCGTCGCCGCCCTCACCGAAGTCGCAAGCCGCCATGTACGAACCCGCCAAAGCGACGGTTACCAACATAATCAACCAAATTCTGTTCTTCTTCATGCGAGACCTCCTCAAGAGAATCGTTTCTCCAAGTAAAACAGGCAAGGGGCTTCGTGTCAAGAATCAAGGCGCAAAAACCACTCCAGGGGCGGCTGGTATTCCTGATGGGCTTCTGCTATACTGAACTCCAGTTAAGCGATAGACTTTGTGCCCGACGCCCAGCAGCAGCCATGGCAGCTTGTCGGGCCGGCATTACGAGCGGATCGTGGCACGGGGCATATGCAATGGGGATAATCATGCGAGGACAGATCGTATTATTGGCGATGTTTGTGCTTGGAACGACCGGGTGCGGGGGGACCACGACAGGCGGCGGGGCAGACGTTACCCCGGATGCGTCGGCCCCGACCGGAACCGTCGTTTCGGCTGCAGACGGAGGTACCGTCACCAGTCCCGACGGAGTGCTCACACTGAAGTTCCCGCCGGGAGCACTGGCCGAGGACACTCCCATATCAATCACCATCGAAGCCGGCGATGACGGAACCGTGTATCGTTTCGCACCGGACGGCCTGGCCTTCCTCCAGCCGGTGGAGTTAAGCGCAACAATTCCCCACGCACCGGATGAGAGCACCGACCTTTCATTCGCAGGGTTCCCGATCTTCTTGACCAGCGACGATGGGGTGACGTCTGAGGGCCTTGATGCGACGTTCGAATTCGACGCCGCGGCCGGGCAGCTCCTGCTGTCGTCAAATATCGAGCACTTCAGTGCCATTGTCCTAGTGCACGAACCGACACAACACTTCTGGTCCGGCGAAGCTACGTTTCCCGGCCAGAAAGAGGTGGGGGGCCTCGTCCCCATCACGGTCACTCTTCATTGGGAAGATTTCCATATGCCGTCCCATTTCACCATCGAATCGGTTGAGTTGGTCACCCTCGAAACACACTGCTCCGGCGCGCTTAGCCAGGTGACCGAAGCGGAATGGTTGGCGCACCGGGCATTGCCCGAAGGGGCTACGATCGTGTCCCATCAGCCTCAG
This sequence comes from uncultured Myxococcales bacterium, assembly GCA_964626565.1. GTDB lineage: Bacteria > Myxococcota_A > UBA9042 > CAIXZC01 > CAIXZC01 > CAZVFX01. Next base: position 22,165 of record CAZVFX010000086.1, on the reverse strand, counting down.
TGCCTCTGCGAAAAGGAGGGTGAGGGGACCATATCCATGGAAGCGGTAATCGGACTCCAAGCCGCCGTGTTCACGCCACGCGGCGAGAAGGTCGCGAAGACCGCGCTGGCACGCTTATCTCACAGCCCTCCTGGAGCGGTGCTGTGTGGTGCCGGCCCCACTGAGGGGTCATGCACTCAGCCCGACGGCTCCTGCAACGACGGCATTAGTGAGTCGGAATGTGAGGAAGTGGGCGGGATCTTCGAGGATTACGGCACTTGCCTTCAGGACTTTGAAGTTGCTTGCTGCCTTCCCAGTGGCAAATGCGTCGACGGTCTCCTGGATGAAGAGTGCATTGGCGAGCAGATGCCGGAGAAGAGCTGTGCCGATGACCCTTGCCCGTGCGAGCCTGACTGCCTGCACAAGGAATGCAACTCAGCCGACGGGTGCGGCGGCACCTGCAAGTGCAAGGCCTGCTGCGACGACCATTGGATGTGCCTCGACGTGACGATTCCGACCTGCAACTATATGCCCGGGTTGGTCCAGGAAGAAGACGCGTGCGGGCCGGACAGTTGCTGCCCGCCCAATTGCTACGAGAAGGAATGCGGCGATGATGGTTGCGGGAGCCCCTGCCCGCCGGGCTGCGATGCAGGCTACGAGTGTGCGCAGGGCAAGTGCGTTTGCAAGGCCGACTGCAGCGACAAGGAGTGCGGCTACGACGGCTGCGGCGGGGTCTGCGCAGAGTGCGAATGGGGACAAATCTGCGTCGACCATTCCTGCGAGGACCTGGAGTGCGAGCCAGAGTGCCAGGACTTGCAATGTGGCGACGATGGTTGCGGCGGGGTGTGCGAGTGCGAACCGGGGCTGATCTGCATGGAGAACGTTTGTGAGGAACCCGAATGTGAGCCGATATGCCCGGACTTGGAATGTGGCGACGATGGTTGCGGCGGGGTGTGCGAGTGCGACCCCGGCTTTTTCTGCCTAGAAGACCTGTGCGAGGAGGAGGAATGCGTGCCCGATTGTGCCGATGTCGAGTGCGGCGAGGAGGACGGATGCGGGGGCGTTTGCGAATGCCCCGTGGGGGGGTGCTGCCTGCTGGAAACCGCAGGCGGTTGCCTGGATCAGACTCACGCAAATTGCACCGACATGGGCGGGGACTTCCTGGGCGCGGATCTGTGCTCCTCGTTCGACAAAGAGCAGAAATGCTGTGACATCTGGTGCGAGGACCGGGAGTGCGGTCCGGACCCTTGTGGTGGGTCCTGCGGCGAATGCCCCGACGAAATGCCGTACTGCAACGATGGTCAATGCGGGATCGAGTGCGACCCCCAATGCTATTCGAAGGACTGCGGGGACGACGACGGTTGTGGTGCTCCCTGTCCGTGCAATCCATGCTGCTTCAACGAAGACGCTGTGGGCGCCTGCGAGGACTTCACCGAGCCATACTGCACCCAGCAGGGCGGCTTCTGGTTGCCGGGTGGCACTTGTGATGATGACCCGAATCCATGCTGCGAGGCCGCGTGCCTGGCGGAGGAGTGCGGCGCTCCCAATCCGTGCGGAGGGGAAGGCATATGCGAATGTCAGTCCTGCTGCGTTGCAGGGGGGAAATGTGAGCTGAAAACGCCAATGGTGTGCACCCTCATCGGGGGTACTCCCATGGGCCTGGCCGACTGCCCCGCAGACGACGCAACCTGCGACGGGATTGACGACGATTGCGACGGGGACATAGACGAAGACTACGCGGGTGCGGCCACCGAGTGCGGCGTGGGTGCGTGCGCCGCGAGCGGAACCATGGTCTGCACCGATGGGCAACAATCCGACACCTGTGCGCCGAGCGAGCCCGCGGACGATGACGCCACTTGCGATGGCATCGACGATGATTGCGACGGGTCCCTCGACGAAGACTACGAAGGGGGAGAGACCAACTGCGGGGAAGGTTGTTGCGCCAACACCGGCACCTCCACGTGCGTTGACGGGGAAGAGGTAAGTGACTGTCAGCCGCTGCCCGGAAAATTCTCCGACCCGTACTGCAACGGCCTGGACGATGACTGTGACGGCGAAATCGACGAAGACGTGCTATTCATCGGCGACCCGTGCGATGCCCAGACGGCGTGGGACGAGTTGTACAACGGCGGGGTCGACAAAGACCTTGCCGAGGAAGGCGTTCGGGCCTGCCCGGTTGACGTCCATGGGTGCGGTCAGGGCGGGGCGACCTATTGTGAGGAGAAGCCCGTCGTTGACACCGTCGACGTTTGCGACGGCCAAGACAACGACAACAACGGATACGTGGATGATGTCAGCTTCTGGCTCGCACCCGCAGGAGACAACTCTTGCGGAGGGAGCTGCGCCCTGGCCGGCGTCGCCGGGGACCCTTGCAACACGGACGAGGACGCTTGTACGGGAGTGTGGATGTGCGCCAATCCCTCCGAACCGCCCCCGGATCCCATAGGGCCGGAGAAGTTCAACAGTCTGTGGTGTTCCGATGAGAACAACCTCACGGTCAAGGAAACCGATGCGGGGGATGGCGCCTGCTTCGACCAATGCGACAACGACTGTGACGGGCTCACGGACGCGGACGACCCCGACTGTCAGTAGCCCGCTCCTCAACACAAACTGGTTCGCAATTGCTCCCGGTTGTGCTATACGTCCGCTCCAGTTTGTGTTGTTGGGAGGCAGTTGGGCATGAAGGCGGCATTGGTAGGATTCCAGGGAAGCGGCTCAAAAACGGTAATGGGAGCTCTCGCAGAGGGCGGGGAATCCGGTCATCCGGGGAAACGCTCAGTTACGACCATACGCGTTCCCGACCCGCGGGTTGACGAACTGTCCGGCTACTTTCGGCCGCGCAAGACTACCTTTGCGACTGTGGAAGTGGTGCTGGACGACAGTCCGAGCGAGTCCATGGCCAAGCGCCTGAACGCGGTGCGTAACTTCGAAGTTCTGGTGTTGGTTGCCGGGGCTTTCGGATTGGGACCGGAAGGTAGCGAAAACGCGTTGGCGGAGTTGGACCGCATGGCCGATGAAATGCTGCTGGCTGATCTGATGATCGTTGAGCGTCGCCGCGAAGCGATGCAGAAGCGAAACGAGAAGGGTTTCGAACCTCGTCTTTTCGAACAACTCAACTCCATTCTCGACGAGGGGAGATTCCTGGGCACAGCGCAATTCATCGAGGCTGAGCACAAGCTGCTCAGTGCCTACGGATTCCTCACTGCCAAGCCGATATTGGCGGTGATAAATGTGGCGGAAGAGGACCTCTCGGACCCGGTGTGGCCCCAGACCGAGGAGTTGCTCAGAAGCAGGGGATGGGAGGCGGTGACCGTGTGTGCGGAGTTGGAACGGGAGGTGGCCCAGCTCCTTCCGGAAGAACGTGCTGAGTTCCTTGAGGCGGTGGGCCTTGACGCACCCGCGTCCCACCGCCTGGTGCGCTCGATCTTCCGGGGGCTCAACCTGATCTCGTTCTTCACTGTCGGTGAAGACGAGGTTCGGGCGTGGCCGGTTCGAGCCGGTTCGCCCGCGCCGGTAGCCGGAGGTCGAATTCACTCGGACATCCAGCGCGGCTTCATTCGCGCAGAGGTAGTTTCGTACGAGCACTTCCTGCTCACCGGCTCCATCGCCGCGGCGCGGAAGACCGGGCGCTTCCGGTCGGAAGGCAAGAGCTATATCGTGAAAGACGGCGACATTATCGACTTCTTGTTCAACGTATAGAAAAACCGGAACAACTTACTCTTTCGGCGCGTCATCAGGCGCGACTGCGGGCTCCGGCTCGGCTGCGGTGGGCTCGTCGTCGGACGCTACTTCGGGCTCCGCCTCGGCTGCTTCCGGTTCTGTTGTTGCTTCCGGTTCTGGAGTTGTTTCCGGTTCTGTTGTTGCTTCCGGTTCTGGAGTTGCTTCCGGTTCTGGAGTTGCTTCCGGCTCGGTTGCGCCCGGTTCTGCAGCTACTTCCGCTTCGGTTGTTGCTTCCGGCTCTGCAGCTACTTCCGGCTCGGTTGTTTCCGGTTCTGTTGTTGCTTCCGGCTCGGTTGTTGCTTCCGGCTCTGGGGCAGGCACCTCGCTCGCACTCGGGGTACTGGTGGCCTCCTCGTCGATGACCGGGCGGACTTTGAGACCGCACGGGCGGTCCCGGGGGTCGAGGCCTCGTTCGTACTCGACTCGGTCTCCGGACCGGAGGTCATGAAGAGAGGCTCCGACTACGGCGGAAAAATGGAAGAAGAGGCGACGCTTGTTCCAGTCCTCCGTCAGGAAGCCCATACGCTCTCTCACGTCGGCGATTGTGCCGGTGAGAGTTCCCGAAGGTGCTTCGGCTTCCGGTGCGGCCGGGGCCGGTGCCGGGGTTCGCTTCGCTGCAGGCGGGGCCACCCCGGGCGCGCCGGAGAACAGGGCGCCGGACGCGGCTCCGTCAGCGATGACTTTAGCCATAGGCACAGGCCAGGCAGCTTCGTCCAAGAGCGCGGTGGCGGTGCGCAGGCGCCTGGAACCGCCTTTACGGTCGGGAGCACTGATATCAAAACCCAACACCATGAGGGCCGCACCCGCGGCCGTAACCTTGCGGGCAAGGGGAAGATAGGAGGTGGAACCGGCAACCAAAACCACCCCGTCGAGACCGAGGCGCAAAGTGGCGTCCAGAGCCTCCACGGACAGGGCCACCTCCAGACCTCGCTGCCCCGCATCACGGGGGGCCTCTTGGACCAGAATTCCGCCCCGGCGCAACATGCCTTCGAGCCTGGCTTCAGCGCCTTCCATCCTGCCTCCAGCCGCGACCCGCACATACCGCGCCTCAACTATCCGGCACAGGTTTGATACGGCCTCGGCCCGGCGAGCAATCTCTCCCCTACACCAATCGAGAAGAGCTCCTGGATCAAGCAGCGCACCTTTGTGCTGGTCTTGAAGGTAGTGGGCCAGTACGAGCTTGTAGAACCCGCCATCGATGAATATGCCTACCTTGTAGGGCCTGTTAGTCACCATCCGTACCTCCGCAGCCATGGGATGAGTCAGTCCGCAGGCGATTCTGGCACGATAAAGCCCACGGCACAAGAGGGTTGTCGTACGCATGCTGTGGCCACGCGCGTTTCCCGTTCATACGCGAACTCAAATGTAGTACACTCAAAGGCCGAAGAACGATTGGAGGTAGCTCATGTATCGAACCCTCGGGGCGCTCACCGCCACTGCTCTACTCCTTGCACTCACGCTTTCCTGCTCGAGCGAGGGAGACGACATCCTCCCCGATGTACAGGAACTGGCCGAGGAGGCAACCACAACTCCGCCCGACACAAAGGCAGAGCTTTCGCCCTTGGATACAGGGCAGGACGTTGGCGAGGACTTCTTTGTCTTTGACATCGGGTTGGACTTGCATCCTCTCGACGGAACTACAGGCGAGACCGGGGTGCAGCCGGGAGGCCTGGGCTTCCCGTGCAATTCCGGCGACCAGTGCGATTCCGGTTTCTGTATTTTTACTCCTGCGGGCAAACAGTGCACCATCGGCTGTCTGGAGGATTGCCCCATGGGCTGGGAGTGCGTTCAGCATCAGCCGAGCCTTCCTGACGAAGCATACATTTGCGCGCCGCTGGCAATGAACCTGTGTAAGCCGTGCAAAAAGAACTCGGACTGCCTCACCAACGGCGTCGACGTCGGCGACGTGTGCATTCCTTACGGCCCCGCGGGCAACTACTGCGGCTCCACCTGCATGGGGACCGGGGACTGCCCTTCAGGGTATGATTGCAAGCAGGTGCTCGATGTCTGGGGGCAGGAGAGCAACCAGTGTGTGTTGGAGGGGGAGGAGTGCCCGTGCCAGGAGTGGTTCGTTGACGAACAGGCTGCAACCGTATGCCAGATATCCAATGATTTCGGGGTTTGCGATGGCGAACGATTATGCACTGGCTCAGGTTTGACCGCGTGCGACGCCACGGTCCCGGCCAAGGAGTTATGCAACGGCGTTGATGACAACTGTGACGGCCAGGTGGACGAAGAGGCAGGGGGTGACAGTTGCTACATTGAGAACCAGTGGGGAGCCTGCTCCGGTATCTACGAATGCACGCAAGGCGAGCTGAACTGCGACGCGCCCGAGCCGCTGCCCGAGGCTTGTGACGGCAAGGACAACGATTGTGATGGCCTGGTTGATGAGGATTTCCCCGATTCCGACCAGGACGGTATGGCGGACTGCCTGGAGAACGACAAGGACGGCGATGGGGTGCTGGATTTTCAGGACAACTGCCTCTACGAACCAAATCCGGACCAGGCCGACTATGACTTGGACACCACCGGCGACGCGTGTGACCCGGACGACGACAACGACTTGACCGCGGACGAGTTGGATTGCGGTCCGTTTGACCAGGGCGTCTATCCCGGGGCGGAAGAGCTGTGCAACGGCAAAGACGATGACTGCGACGGCGTGGTCGATGAGGGCTTTAATGATAATGACTCCGACGCGCTGGCGGATTGCATAGATGATGACGATGACAACGATGGTTTTGTGGATACCGCTGATTGCGGCCCGGTGGACACTGAAGTCTACCCCGGTGCGGATGAGGAATGCGACGGCATCGACAACGACTGCGATTTTGACATCGATGAAGGTTTTGCCGACAACGACCTCGACGGGGTGGCGGATTGCGTTGACGGTGACCTGGACGGTGACGAGATTCCCAACGGCGAGGACAACTGCCCCGCGCTGGCCAACCTATCTCAAGATGACCTGGACGGAGACGGTACGGGAGACATTTGCGACCCCGACGTTGACGGGGATGCGATCCCCAACGGCATGGACCTGTGCCCCCTGGATTTCAACCCGGGCCAGAAAGACCTGGACGGGGATGGAATAGGGGACGTATGTGATGACGACATCGATGGGGACGCGGTGATGCCGGAGGAGGACAACTGCCCGTTGGTCCACAATCCGGAGCAGGAGGATCAGGACGAAGACGGGGTAGGGGATGCGTGCGACAACGACGCAGATGGTGACGGCGACCCGGACGATTCCGACTGCGCGCCCGACGACCCGTATGTTAGTGCGGGCGCACCGGAAGAGTGCGACGGGCTGGACAACAACTGCAACGGCGCTGCGGACGAGGGGTTCAACGATAACGACCTCGACGGGATCAAAGACTGCGTGGACCCGGACGACGATAATGACGGTGACTCCGACGCTACCGACTGCGAGTCCCTGGATCCGGACATCCATGTGGGAGCGGCTGAAAAATGCAACAACATAGATGACAACTGCAACGACGAAGTGGACGAGGACCTGGGCAAACTGGCGTGCGGCAAAGGTGTCTGCTTCCACACGGTTCCGGCCTGCTTGGAAGGAGTAGTGCAGGTGTGTGACCCGCTGGAAGGGGTCACCGCGGAAACATGCGACGGCCTGGACAACGATTGCGACGGGCAGGCGGACGAGGACCTGGGCTGGAGCAGTTGCGGAATGGGCGCCTGCAACCACACCGCGCCTAATTGCGCGGGTGGTGTTCCCCAGATGTGCGACCCGATGGAAGGTGCGGAAGCCGAGACATGCGATGGCCAGGACAACGACTGCGACGGCAAGGTGGACGAGGAGTTGGGTTCCACAACTTGTGGTGTCGGGATCTGTCTGCACACGGTGCTGAATTGCATCGGTGGTGTCCCTCAGGTCTGCAATGCGGAGGAAGGTGCGGTAGCGGAGATTTGCGACGGGTTGGACAACAACTGCGACGGCGTCAAGGATGAGGGTTTTAATGATCAGGACCTTGACGGCAAGCCGGATTGCGTAGACCTGGATGATGACGGCGACGGCGAGCTTGACATCACGGACTGCGCGCCGCTGAACGCGGACATCCACACCGGCGCCATCGAAGCCTGCGACGGCGTGGACAACAACTGCGCGGCCGGTATCGACGAAGAAGACGCGACCGGGTGCACTGACTACTACCTTGATCAAGATGGAGATGGGCACGGCATGCTTGGGGGAGGTAAAAAATGTCTGTGCTGGCCTCAGGGTTTGTACAAGGCGCTCGTTGAAGACGACTGCCAGGACCTGAACCCGTGGGTGTTCCCCGGTGCGACCGAGCTTTGCGACGGGGTGGACAACGACTGCGACGATGAGGTGGACGAGCCGGGAGCCACCGGATGTTCTTGGTTCTATACCGACCCGGACATGGACGGCTACGGCAGTGGGGAGCCGGCTTGTGTGTGCGAGGCGCTGGGCGCGGGCTGGTCAGTGCTGCCCGGGGATTGCAACGAGGAGAATTCCGACGTGCATCCCGGCGCGTTGGAGTTGTGCGACGGGTTGGACAACGACTGCGACCAGGCGGTGGACGAGACTTACGACCTGACTTCCGACAAAAACAACTGCGGTGAGTGCGGCAAGTCGTGTGAGCCCGATTTTGCCCTGGGGCAGTGCGTCAACAGCGAGTGCAACATCGCTGACTGTTTTGCCGGCTACGACGATTGCGACGAAGATCCGGGTACCGGGTGCGAAGTAAACACCAACCTGGATGTGGCCAACTGCGGCGAATGTAAGAAAGTGTGCAACCTCCCCAACGCCGAGTCCATCTGCACTTCGGGCACCTGCACCATCGGCGAGTGCGATGCCCATTACATGGATGATGACGGCATTGCGGAGAGCGGATGCGAGGAGGTGTCCTACGGCCTCATCGCTGCAGATCCGGCCCTCACGTGCCTGGACCTGTTGGAGTTCTCACCCGCCACCACCAGCGGAGCGTATTGGCTGGACCCGGACCAGGACGGCTCAGCATTCCAGACCTGGTGCGAGATGAACTACGACGGCGGCGGCTGGACCCTCATCGAGATGCAGGCCGGAAACACCATGCTGGACGGTACCTACTGGTCTCCGGCCGCGAGGAATCCGGATGCACTTGCGGTATTCGGCGACAGCCCCAACGTTGCGGCGCGCCTGTCCGCGATCGAAATCAACGCCATCTTCAAGTACAGCGACGGCCACGTTCAGCACCGCTACAACAACAACGCCCCGGGCTATATGCTCACCGATGTATTCGGCTCATCCACGCCTTCCATCATCAGTGGCGGCACCATGGACATCGCCAAGGCGCTGCGCGGGGAATCAGGCAAGGAAGGAGGGTTCTGCGATTTCTACGGCGGCACCGGATTCAAGTGCTGCAACAATAACGGCGCGGGCATGGACTGGCGGCGCTACAACAGCTACAAGTCTGACAACCTGTGGTGCACCGGAGTCCACACCTATTCCAACAACGGCTGCGCCACCCAGACTCAGCACGGCCCCCTCGGCGATTCTTACGGCTGCAACAAGGGCGGCCAGCGCAGCGTCGAAGGCCACATGTGGTGGGAATACGCGGTCGGTGGTACGCCGTGTTCCAACTACAGCGGCTACGGCTGCTACGGGTCGAGGTGGATCAGGTAGCGTTCTTCTGGAGGAAACAATGAGGAAGTTCTTGAAACTGCTGGTTATGGTGGCGTTTGTCACAGCCTGCGGAACCGATTACGGCACTGTGCTTGTCGATGGCGGAGTCGACACCGCAACGGTAGACATCCAGCCCGAGGCAAAAGCGTGGCCGGCAGACGAAACCACGGAGACTCATCCCTGGTACGATGACCTGCCGAAAGACGACAGCGAGGCGTGGACGTGGCCCACGGACGTGCCCGCGGCCGAGACCGCTGACTGGTGGGCCCCCGAACCCGGGTCCGCGGGCTATCCATGCAGTTCCGGTGACGACTGCCAGGAAGGGTTCTGCATCCAGGCTCCGGACGGCAAGGTGTGCACGGTGACTTGCACCGAGGAGTGCCCCTTTGATTGGGCCTGCCTCCTATATACCCCCAGCCGCCCGGACCAGATTTTCCTCTGCCTGCCGCAGTTCACCGATCTGTGTAAACCGTGCCTGGCCAACGCTGACTGCTGGACCGATGGAGTGGATGCCGGGCAGGCGTGCGTCACCTACGGAGAAGCGGGCAGTTTCTGCGGCGCGGCTTGCCAGGCCGACGACGACTGTCCCGAAGGCTACTGGTGTGAACAGGTTCAGGACACCGCCGGAGCCACAGTACCCCAATGCCAGCTTGCTGGGGGAGAGTGCGAGTGCACTCAGCGATTCGTCGACCTGGCTGCCGGCACTCAGTGCTTCCAGCAGAACGAGTGGGGAATGTGCGTCGGAGAGCGTTCGTGCAAGGCGGAAGGTCTTACGGAATGCTCGGCCGCCGCGCCCGCGGACGAGTTGTGCGACGGTGTCGACAATGACTGCGATGAAGAAATCGACGAGGGGACCGGGGGCGGAGAGTGCCTGGTCATGAACCAGTTCGGGATCTGCCCCGGCGTCTACGAATGTGAGGAAGGACAACTAAACTGCCTCGGCCAGGAGCCCCAGGCAGAGGTTTGCGATGGCAATGACAACGACTGCGACGGCGACATCGACGAGGGTTTTGCTGATACCGACGGTGACGGCAAGGCCGACTGCCTGGAAGGCGACATAGACGGCGACGGCATCGCGGACATGCTGGACAACTGCCCGTCGGTGTTCAACCCGGGTCAGGATGACTTCGACCTGGACAACTTCGGGGACGAATGCGACCTGGACGACGACAACGACATGACGTCGGACGCCGAGGACTGCGCTCCCTTCGACGCCGATGTTCACCCCGGTGCGGTAGAGGCTTGCGACGGCAAAGACAACAACTGCGACTCCCTGGTGGACGAGGGGTTCAGCGACACCGACACCGACGGCTGGAAAGACTGCCTGGACGAGGACGATGACGGCGACGGCACCTCGGACGAGGCTGACTGCGCGCCCACCGACCCCATGATCTTCCCGGGTGCGGCGGAAGTATGCGACGGGGCCGACAACGACTGCGACTATGAAATCGACGAGTCGTTCCCGGACATCGACGAAGACGACATAGCCGACTGCGTCGACGATGACAAGGATGGCGATGAAGTTCTCAACCAGGAGGACAACTGCCCGGCGCTTGCAAACCCGCAGCAAGCGGACTCCGATGGTGACGGGGTAGGGGACCTTTGCGATGCGGACGGGGATGGCGACTCCATACCTGACGGGATCGACAACTGCCCGGACCTGAAGAACACAGCCCAGTCGGACATCGACGGGGACGGGAAGGGTGACGAGTGCGATGAGGACATGGACGGCGACGACGCGCTCAACGGCGAAGACAACTGCCCTATGGTCGCGAACCCCGATCAGATGGACCAGGACGAGGACGGTCTCGGCGACTCCTGCGAATCGGACAAAGACGGTGACGGCGCCGACGACGCTGACGATTGCGCGCCTTCCAACCCCGCGGTACATCCCGGTGCCGAAGAACTGTGCGACGGCCTGGACAACGACTGTAACTTGATCGTCGACGAAGGTTTTGCCGACAGCGACGCGGACGGCTGGAAGGACTGCCTGGACAGCGACGATGACAACGACGGCTCCCCGGACGACGCAGATTGTGCGCCCCTTGATGCGGAAATCCTCCCCGGAGCAGCAGAGATTTGTGACGGCGTGGACAATGATTGCAGTGGCGAAGCTGATGACGGCCTGGGGCAGCTTGCCTGCGGAAAGGGCGACTGCTTCCACGTCATCGCCGCCTGCGACGGCGGACAGTCACAATGGTGTGATCCATACGAAGGAGCCTCCCCCGAACTGTGCGACGGTGCTGACAACGACTGCGACGGGATCACCGACGAAGACCAGGGCAGTACGACGTGCGGCCTCGGAGCGTGCTTTCACACGTCGCCCAACTGCGTCGGGGGCATGCTTCAACTGTGCGATCCCAAGGAGGGTGCCGAACTCGAAATATGCGACGGCGTCGACAACGATTGTGATGGCATGGTCGATGAGGAACTTGGTGCGACCACCTGCGGTGAGGGCCTCTGCTTGCACACCGCGCCCAATTGTGTTGGCGGAATTCCTCAGGAGTGTGACCCCATGCAGGGCGCCTTCCCCGACGTCTGCGACGGCTTCGACAACGACTGCGACGGCGACGTGGACGAAGAGTTGGGGTCGACCACCTGCGGCCTTGGAGAGTGCATGCACACAGTGGACAACTGCGCTGACGGCGCGCCCCAGGTGTGCAACCCGCTACAGGGTGCGGCCCCTGAAAAGTGCGACGGTTTGGACAACAACTGCGACGGAATTGTGGATGGGGCTTTCTCGCAGACTTCATGCGGTCTCGGCGCCTGTGCCCACAGCGTTGACGACTGCGTTGATGGTGTGCCTCAGGTTTGTGACCCCATGGAGGGGGCCGAGCCGGAGGTGTGCGATGGCCAGGACAACGACTGTGACGGCCCCATTGACGAGGGTCTCGGTTTGAGCACCTGCGGAGTTGGACAGTGCCTTCACACAGTCGAGAACTGTGCCGAGGGAGTAGAGCAGGTCTGCGACCCACTGGAGGGGGCCACCGCCGAAGAATGCGATGGCATTGACAACGATTGCGACGGCTCCGCCGACCCGGAGGATTCCATCGGCTGTGCCTTGTATTTCCCCGACACGGACCAGGACGGCTACGGCGCCGGCGACGATGCCCAATGCCTGTGCGCTCCGTCTGCCTCGCACTCATCGCTCTTCGACACCGACTGCGCAGAAGACGATGGCGATGTGAGCCCCGGGCACGACGAAGACTGCACGACGCACGAGGACGACAACTGCAGCGGCGAGGTCAACGAAGAGTGCATCTACGCAAGTTGCCTCGAAATACTGACATTTGAGCCGGCCGCGATCTCCGGTGAGTTCGTCATCGACCCCGATGGCGACGGCGAAGGTGAACCATTTGCAGTGTATTGCGATATGGATATCGACGGTGGTGGTTGGACCCTGGTGCTGAAAGCATCCAATGGAGACGCCAGCCATTTCTACAACACCTTTGTCAACAAGCTTATCGAGAACCTGGAGGTTCTGGCACCGGCCTCGACCAATCTGGTCAAGGAGGACCACAAGTCCGAGGCCTACTTCACCGTGACCGGCGAGCAGTTGCTGGCCATGGACCTCAGCGACAACACACACTTCGCCTATGGCGACCTGGACAACGGCTCCAAGTCGGTACGGGGCCATATACTGGATGCGCAGGGAGGGACCTGGGACGGCGGCAACAACGGCTGTGGAAACAAGGTGTCGGGCCTGGTCAGGTCCAAGGGCGCTGCCACAACGGTGGGCAGCATCCCGGTGGAACATGTCGGACTCATGTGTGTGGATGACAACCTTTGTTGTTCATGGTCGAACTGGGGAGACGACAGCGTCTATTTCGGGTTCCTGCCCCACGCGGCCCACGGGGACCAATCCACCAGCCATCATGCCGGCATCGGCAAATGGTACGCGGACGGCGGCGACGACGTCTACGAGTCCAGCAACGCGGAGCACTGCTCCTGTTCAGCAATCGCCATCTTTATCAGGTAGGTGAGCCCGCGTCTAACGTGCGGACGGCATGGGACCCACCTCCGGAACCGGAGGCACCGGGAGGCCGCTGGGGCTCGCGGTGATTTCTGCAGCAAGGTTGGGCGGTAGACTGAGAGCGTTGCCTGCAATGATGTTCCCTTTTCCCTGGTGCTGAACGTCTTCAGCACAATCCGCCATCGCGAGGCCAAACGAGGAGTTGAGAGCGATCACCGAGTCGGTGATCACCCCGACGGAATTCTCAAGGTACACACCGCACCGGGAGTTGCCCATAACCAGGGTGGACGAGATGTCGACCGAGGCGTCATTGCCGGCAAATAGTCCGTCGCCGAAAACCTGGCCCTCGAACGTCCCTTCCACCTCCGGCTCCGCTCCTCCCGTCGCCGTCGATTGCAAGGACGAATTGGAGACCGAGGCTGAGGAGCCGTCGTCCAGTACGAAGATGCCGGCCGTGCCGTTGTCTTCGATCAGGCAATGCCCCACATCCGCCTTGCCACCGGCGAGAATAGCGAGCCCCATGCCCAGCTCTTCTTCGCCCCCGTGAGCAGTGGTTTTGCGCACAATCGTGCCCCGGAGTTTCGCGTCTGCTCCTGACACGTCATCATCCGGCTCCAGCTTCCCCCAAACGAACATGCTGACTGAGTGGTTGCCTTCCAGCAAACATCCCTCAACTGAAACCACGGCATCGTGATTTGCCGATAGACCCGCTCCAGCTCCGTTGGCGGAAGGCACCGTATCTCTAATGACAGTCCCGGCGATGCGGCAGTGGGCATCGTCATAGATTGATATCCCGGCTCCCGGGGCCGCGTGAATGAGACAACTGTCCACCGTGACGTCCGTGGAGTCCATGGTTGCGATGGCCGCGGCACCAGCAAGGTGCAGCCCGGCGTGGTCAGGCTTGAAAGCCGAGCGCCTGACGTGCGCGCTGGTGCCATTCCCACTCACCACAATACCGAGATAGGTGGCCGCGGTCAGGAGCGTATCTGCGACGGTAAGCTCAGCCCCTTCTTGTGCCAGTATCGCGACGGTTGCGAAAGTTCCGGAGCCGCTGCCATCGCTTTGCCGGCTCGTACCTCCCTGGATCTTGGCCACGGTGCCCGGGTCTATGACCAGCACACCCTTGGTCAGGTTTCCTTCGAGCAGACAATCAGTCAGGCTGACCTGAGTCCCGTCTCGGGCGCGCAGTCCGCTGCCCGAAGAAGTGGTGGAATTGGTGCCCCGCAGTATCACCCCGTTCAGCGTCGCCCCGGCTGCCGAGAGCAGACAGGCAGATCCCATCAAGTCAGAGATCTCCAGCAGGCTATCTGCGATAGCGACCTGGGCCCCTCCGGTCGCGAGAATCCCAAACCCGGCGTCGTCTGTCCCCACGGGCTGAGCATCACGAACCGTAGATGCCTCGACCAGCGCGTTTCCCCCCGTCTTCACAGCAAGGTTGGATGCGCCGTTCCCTTCAAGGACGCATCCTTGCACGTGCGCCTCAGCCTGCTCGATGATCGCCACGCCTGCCGTTTCCTTGGCCAGCGGCCCGACACCGTTTCCGCGGACCATTACGCTGCGCAGGGTCAGCTTGGTGCCCAGTTCCGAGGCCATGGCCCCCACTGTGCCGTTATCCTCGATGAGGGAATCTGTAACCTGCACTGTGCTGGTGGAGCCGGCGGTCAGACCGTGCGCGGCTTTCCCGGCCTCTACCGGCATCGTCCCTCTAATCACACTCCGCTCCACCGTCGTGCCCGTACCCCCATGAGTGGTGGCTACGCCGATGTTCATGTTGTCCTCGACCACACTGGCCGCAATGTTGATTTCAGAACCGAGTCCCGCGTTTACGCCGTGCCCGAATTTGCCATCTCCGGCCAATTGAGTCTCGGTGACAATACATCCTTCCAACTCGATGAGGGTCCCCGGGTTTTGTGCGACCACGCCCGCGGAGGAGTTGCCCACAATCAAGGAGCCGGACAACTCCACTTTGCCTCCCTGAGTGGCCACTACTCCAAACCCCGACGGCCCGGATCCCGGGTTGGGAACAGTTCCCTCGATCACGCTCCCGGAGATGTGTGCGTCCGCATCCGCCTGCGACACCAGCACGCCGCCCCCTGCGTTGCCGCTGAGAAAGGAGTCGGTCACCTGAAGGGCTGCCCCGGGGCCGATCTCAATGCCCGCACCGTTGGCCCCATATTCGTCCGGCGTGGTCTCCCGGACTACGCACTCGGTTATTGCCGCCACACAATTGGCCCCGGCGACCACTCCCTGGGTTCGATTGCCCTCCAGTAGCGTGTTTTCCAGGGTGAGTGCGGTGCCGGCATTGGCGAACACGCCGGCTCCCCAGGTTCCGCTTGAATTGCATAGCGTATTGCGAATGGTAGAATCCACGATGGATACGGATGTCGACCCGTGCTTGACGAACACTCCGGACTTTCTCGCCATCTCGACCAGAACCTGCCGCACCTCCACCTGCGAGCCGTCCTCTATCCAGATACCCTCGCCCTGCAAGCCCGGGCCGTTACCTGGTTGAGTGTCATGGATCCACAGACCGGACAGCGACCCGGTGCTCTTGCCGCTCACGAAGACGCCGACGCCGGCCCCTCCGGCAACCTCGACATCTGTAACTTCGAACTGGTCAGCCCCCACCAGAACCAGTCCAGCACCGGATGATTGGACACCGATCCCGGAGATCTCCACCGACGAAGCGTTCAACGCTATAATGGAGGCAGTCTCCACCTTGCTGCCTACGGCCGGAGGCACCGCTATCGCTTTGGTGACCAGGACCTTGCTCGCACAGACTCCGGCCACGCCGGCTGGATGCCCCACCACGAAGGCTTCGTAGTCGCCCTCGGAGACGAGAACCCATCCATCATCTGCAACCGCGTCGACTCCTTCCTGGATGGAAGAGAAAGGCGCATCGATACTGCCGCAAGCAGTGGTACACTCGGACCCGGCGCTGACAAAAACGACGCCGGCAGCCTCCGCGGGCGGGTCGGGATACGTTCCCTCCGGACACTCAGCCTTGGCGGGAATTACGTTGACGCACGCGCCTGGAACCGCTCTCCCCCCCGGAGGGCAATGCGGATAGCCAGGCTCGCAATGGGTGTTGTCGGGTGCAGGTGACCACCCCTGGGGGCACGGCCTCAATTCGCCGGCAGTGCAAATGACGTCCGCTGCTGGATTCCACAGTGCGGGGCATGCACGAGGCCCGACCGTTACGCAACCGCCCCCGGGCCACGCCAACTCCCGCGGCGGGCAGGCGTCGAATTGCGGTTCCTCCAAGTCGTTCTGCCCCCAGCGGGGTCCTACGTCCCGGCAGCCGCCTCCGAGGATGGGAACCGCAGTCTCAAGGCAGTCGTCTTCAAAGAAGGGGATGCATGCGACTTCATCGTCCGTCAACACGAACCCGTCGGGGCACGGAAGCAGTTCACCCGCCGCGCAATCGACCTCGGCCTCCGGGTCCCAACCGCGTGGGCAGGCCCGGGGGCCCACCGCCAGGCATCCTCCTTCCACCAGGGGAAGTTCCCAGGGAGAATCACATTGGGGCAGCGGCGGTGCGCACACTCCCGGAGCTGTCAAGACCAGCCCGTCGACGCAAGGAGCGTCGACCGCGATGTCTGCTGTCCCCGCGTCCACATCGCCCGCGAGCGCTCCGCCTTCGTAGGAAGAACAGGCCCCAATGCCGGCAAGGATGCCTGCCAGCAGCAGCAATACCGGCCACCGCGGGCTAGGGAAGAATGACGATCTCAAAGGTCTCTCCCATCCCCCGACTGAAGCTGATGGGAATGATGATACCTACCTTGGGCAGCCAGTCATCGTTGACTTCGGGTAGGGGGGCGCCCAGGTTCACTATCTGCTGCCAGTAGTCTTTGTCCACCAAAAAGTCCTGCACGCTCGACACAGGAATCACCACCACACCCTTGGTGATAAGGCTCGGCATGTTTCCGCCCAGTTGCTTGATCGTCTCTTTGAGGCCGTTGAACGCCTTCTTCATCGCGTTGGCCAGTTCCCACGGATTGGACCATTCCTTCAACCCTTTCACTGCGCCAATCGCGTTGATCGCGATGTACACCGCACCTGCCACTGCATCACCGATCTGCGGCCCGATGAAGATCACTGCATTGTTCCCCGGGTAGTAGTCGTATCCGCCCCCGAAGAAGGACAGGGTGGACCCGTCGGGAATGGCGTTGCCGTACCCCGGCATGAGATACTCGATGGTAGGAGCGTCGGGGCCTGGGGGGAAACTCTTGTCGATGGCGTCGGCGATAGCAAGCATCACCGCCATGCTGGCCGCGGCCTTGGCCGCGTGCTTCAGCATCTTCTGGTAGCTGGGCACATAGCTCAAAATTGCCCCCACCGCCATGGTCGTAATCAAGCCCGGAAGGGTGAAGCAGTCGGGGCAGCCGGGCTGGCCGTAGTTGTCCGGGTTGGTGAACATGTCGGCCACGACGACGGCGTAGGTTTCCTGGGCCGCAAGAAGACCGGCAAGTACGTTGTCCCAATCGGCCATGGAGCCGTGCAGCCCGATGGCCCCCGGAGCCAATTGCTCCATCTGCCCGGACAGTAGCTCCAGCTCTTCAACATGCCCGAACACGTCCTGCGCCAGGGCCGCCGAGGGCGTTGCGGACAGCTCCTCCAGCGCGGCCGCCAGGGCCGCTGCTTCTACCGCGGCCAGCGCGACTAGCGACTCGTAGGCGTCGTCGTCCGGCTCCGGGTCGAAAGCAGCGGCAACTGCACCGTCAGACGGCCATCCCCCCGGGGGCGGCACCGCGGTTTCCGGGACCATGGCTGCCGTGTCGAGCGCCACTTGTTGGAGCTCAGCTACAGTCTCAGCCAACAGCGCATCGTTGTCATCCGCGGCGGCCTCAATTGCGGAGGCGATCAAAGTCGATTGGGCGGCCATGGCCGCAGAAAGCGAGCTGACAGCCGGACCGACCGCTTCGTGGGAAACCACAAACTCAGCCGACGCGTCCAAACCGCTCTCTGAATCGGTGCAGGTGGCGACGTAGTTGCCCGCAGTGGGAAAGGAGAAACCAAACTCATCTTCAACCAGGTCAACTGCGGAGACAGACAGTTCATACGCACCCGGATCATCTATCTGTTCACCGAAGCCGTCCACGGTGATGCACGAGATCTGCAGGTAGTCATCAAACAAGGCCTTTTGCACCACTGCAGCCGACAGCACAACAGCCGCCTCCTCCTGCGCCTCGGGTGCGACGTCGGGTGCGACGTCCGGTTGGACCTCGAATGGGAGGTCTGTCCCCGGTGAGTCGGCTAACACGTCTGCGAACTCCAGCTCTTCGCCGCCCAGGTCTGCCGCACCCTCTCCGGCCTGTACGTCAAGTCCACCGGAATCCGCAGCGGTGGAGTCCTGGAGCGGAGGCATGGAGTCTTCGTTCGCGTCAGCTACGGTATCGGGAGTCACCTCCTCCAGTTCGCCGCCGAGGTCTTTCGGAGGCAGGTCGGGGAAGTCCGCCGGCAGATCCGGACCGGCGTCAACGGGCCGCGGAATGCGTGTCTCGGCCAGTGCGGTCAACTCTTGCCCGCCGTCCGCACCTTGCAGCCCCGCGTCCTTGTCCTGCGCCGGACCGCCGCAAGACCCTACCGCCAATACGGCGGCCATCAGCCACACCACCCGCGATCTCATTGTTGTCCTCCCCAACGTATGCCCGTTTCAGAAACCTATTCTCGCATCCGCACCCGCTACGTTCAAGAGCTAAGGCTCGCCACAACCGGTACGGACGACGGTTGCGCGATGACGACCGTACGAGTAAGATTGTGCATGCAGGTGGTAAATATGGCTTCGTGAGGGGGGTGCCGCAGTGGCTGGTGGAAGACCGGTACTTTGGGGTGTCGTAATGCTTCTGGTGGCGGGCTGCCTGGAGAGCAACCCACAGCCCGCACCTGCGGGCGGCAGCGAATCCTGTGACACGTTGGCGCCATACGAACCGCCCCCGCCCGGGGAGGTCGCCATTCCTGAACCTCCGGGCGAGGTCGATGTCCCCGACTTGACGCCCGACATCAAGGCGGGACCGGAGGATGCGACGGTGGATGGCCAGGCGGTCGGTGGTCCCGACGCGCTGGATGTCTCCCCAGACGAGAACACCCCGGGGGATGCCGACGCCGAGTTACCCTGGCCGGCAGACGGCGGCGACCCGGTCGAGGCTTTTGGCTCAGCCTGTGCACACGATGATGACTGTGCATCGGCCAAATGCATCGGGGGTTACGAAGGGGGCATCTGCTCCATTCCCTGCGATGAGGATGAGGACTGCCCGGACCAGTACGGCTGCGGCAGCATCGTGATGGCGTACGGCGAGGACCCGAGTTGGTATTGCACGCCCCTGTTCGACGTACTGTGCGCACCGTGCTACGATGCCCAGGATTGCAACAAACTCCACCAGAAGCCGCAGAAGGGGGCCACTTTCCTGAGCGGGTTCTACAATAATCCGGGCCATGAGGCTCTGGAATTCCGTTGCCTGGACGAACCGTGGTCGGCCCACAGCTTCTGCACCGTGAGTGCGCCGGCGGGATTTGGCTGCCCGGACGGCTTCCAGGCGATCAAGGATCCAGAGGATGGCAACCGCGAGTTCTGCGCTCCCGTGGTGAAAGGGCAATGCCCCAACTGCCCCTGGCCAGCCGAGAACGACAACATGGAAGGCTGGTGCGATCACGAGATCGAGGAGATCTTGTGCCCCGGCACCTGGATGTGCATGAGCTTCGGCTGGAGCGAGTGCATTCCCGCTCCGAGCGACGAGATCGAGGAAATCGGCGACGGGAAGGACAACGACTGTGACGGCCTCACCGATGAAGATGTCTATATGTGCGGAGGATGGGGCTCGTGTGACGCACCCGCCGTGTGCCAACCCGGTTTCTGCGGCCAGCACGAAGCAGAATGGTGCGGTCTCTGCCCACTGGGCATGCACTGCGTGGGCGGCCAGTGCAAATACCAGTGGGAGTGCCTGGAACCCGGGATGCCGGGGTGTCCGTGCACCGGCCCCGAGGAGTGCAATAGTGGTTTCTGCGCGGGCGGCCCGCAAGGCAGTTTCTGCACTCTGCCCTGCGACGCTTCGTGCAAATACTTCTCGTACTCAATGAGCGACTGGGTTGACCTGTCTCAATGTGTGCAGGGTTGCCCTAAGGGGCTGGAATGCCAGCAGTTCTACTCGCTGCTCCCGGGCCTGGATTTCTACCTGTGCCTCGCCCCGCTGTACTGCGAGTCCGACTCACACTGTGCTGGCAAGCTGACCTCGTCTGCAGAGTGTGCCGCGGTCAAGTGCATCGATTTCCAGTGCGTGGAGGTGGAAGGGGCTTGCAACGAGCCTTGCGAGCCCCAGTGCACCGGCCTCACCTGTGGTACCGACGGCTGCGGCGGCGCGTGCGGTGAGTGCGGGCCGGACGCCGTCTGCACGAAGGGCAACTGCTTGAGCTGTCCGGCAGAGTGTGGTGAGTCGCTGACGTGCGGAGAGCTGTGCGGCTTGCAGTGCGGAGAGTGTGAGGCGGGGTTCGGGTGCTCCGATGCCGGTCAGTGTTTGTGTGACTGTATAGCGGACTGTGTCGGGAAACAGTGCGGACCGGACGGTTGCTTCGGCAGTTGCGGTGAATGCGCGGCGGGCCAGAGCTGCCAGGCGGGCCAGTGCTGTACCATACAGTGTGAAGACAAGAAGTGCGGCCCGGACGGCTGCGGTGGCATTTGCGGTTTCTGCGGCCCCTGGGAACTGTGCACCGATGGGCAGTGCGGCCCCTGTGTTCCCGATTGCGAAGGAAAGGAGTGCGGCCCCGACGGATGTGGCGACAGTTGCGGCGAGTGCCCCGAACCCTGGTACTGTACTCCTTTCGGCAAGTGCCAGGCCTGCTGGCCTGATTGCGAGGGCAAGGAGTGCGGATCAGACGGCTGTGGTTGGTCCTGCGGCCAGTGCCCGTTCGGCAAGGGTTGCGACTACTACTACGGAAACTACTGCACATCCGGCGGCGGTTGCGCACCCGGGTGTTTCGGCAGCGAATGCGGGCCCGATGGGTGCGGCGGGCAATGCGGACTGTGCCCCAATAACTTCGAGTGCCAGTACGATGCCGGCGACGACTGGTGGGGCCACCGGTGCGTACCAACTCCTTCCGGCCCGTGCCTTGAAGCGGACGACTGCTACGCCTACATTGCCGAGGAGGACTGGCCCTACGACTACAAGCCGGTTTGCCAGGCCGAAACGTGTACGTGCGCAGCGGAGTGGTTCGAGTGCATTCCCGATTGCGTTACGGACCCGTGCGGTGACGACGGTTGCGGCAAGAGTTGCACCAGCCCGCCCGTCAGCCTGTATTGGTGCAAGAACTACGGCCCGGAGGATTGCGAGGCGCTGGGGGGTATTCCCTGGGAGGAGGAGCCTCCGCACCTTTGCGGGTGCCCCACCGGTGACGACGGCTGCCCTTGCTCTCACTCGGGCGAGTGCCAGGGGTTATGTGTCACCGATTTCAATTTCGGCGGGTCGCTGCCGGCTTGCGACCAAGCTGCGGAACTGGGCTTCTGCACCCCCTATGCACCGTTCCAAGGATGCTACTGCGAAGTGCTCCAGGGAGAAGTACTGCCCACTTGCACCGCCGCCCCCTAGCGTATTCCCCCTCAGCGAGGTTCCAGCCGCACCCGCGCCCCGCCCCCGGGTTTCTACACTTCCTCTACCAACAGCCACTGACGTCCAGAATCTCCATCCACCCGAACATGCTCGTCGCAACCAGGAAGCCAGACGAAACAGAGAAATCACCGGGGCCATCGATGTACGCATGGTTCCACAGCAATGCGGGCTCCAGCGGTTCCTTCAGGTCGCACCCAGGCGGGGTCAGACCTTGATGGATCCCCTCAAATAGGCTCAAGTGCCAATGTTGCCGGG
>CAZVFX010000085.1:0-30842 GCA_964626565.1 uncultured Myxococcales bacterium | reverse complement strand
CCTAGATGCACATTCCGCCGGCCCAGCACTCTTTGGGCCACGGGCACCAACCGCACCAGTTGCCGCACAGGTCGATACCGCATTCCTTGCCTGCGCAGTACTCGCAGTGCTCGCAGACGTCCATGCAGCAATCGAGGCCGAACTCAAAACAGGCCTCGTCGCACCAGCAGCCGTATTTTGATTGCCCCCCGCAAGCACCGGCGCAGGTAGTGCATCCCCAAATAGCGCTGTGGGAGCAGGAACTTCCCTGGCAGGAATCACTGGTGCACGGGTCGCCGTCGTCGCACCCTCCGGGGCAGTT
The DNA here is from genome assembly GCA_964626565.1 of uncultured Myxococcales bacterium. Classification (GTDB taxonomy): domain Bacteria; phylum Myxococcota_A; class UBA9042; order CAIXZC01; family CAIXZC01; genus CAZVFX01. Next base: position 30,541 of record CAZVFX010000085.1, on the reverse strand, counting down.
GTTGCACCCTTCAATCTGTGCAAACACGCACTGCCCACCCTGGCACGAATCGTTGGTGCAAGGATTGCTGTCCTCGCATACCAGCGGGGTCCCGAGGCAGAAGCCGCCCTCGCAAGTATCTCCCAGCGTACATGGGTCACCGTCGTCGCAGCCCGCGCCCACTTCGAGAGAGACATTGAGGCACTCGCCATCCACACAGGAATCGTCGGTGCAGGCATCGCCGTCATCGCAGGCTCCGACCAGGGCGTTGAGTGGGGCGCAGTCGGCAGGATCATCAGCGGAGTCCCCGTCGGAATCGTTGTCGCAGAAATTCAGCCTCGCATCACCATCATGGTCAGCGGAGCCTGCACCGCCCAGCTTACCAACCATAACGGCGATGAGGAAAGCGAAGTCCTCGTTCCCGATTTCGCCGTCGCAGTTGAGATCCGCGTTGTGCTTCTGCACTTTGCCCAGGCAGTCGGCGTCCTCGAAATCGTCTCCATTTCCCGCACAGTCCACGGGCAGAGCCTCTCCCAACATGACCGATTCGTCCAGGCAGGTTGGAAGGCAGATCTTGTAGCCGCTGAACCCGGCCCGGCAGTAGTAGCCGGGCCCCGGGTCGGCCAGGCACTGCGCATCAGTGGCGCAGAGGTCTTCGCCGGGAGTGCCCGCCGCAGTGACCCTGGCGTGCACCAGAACCTGGCACTGAATATCGGCCACATTCACCAACCCATCCTTGTCCAGGTCGCCGCTCGGCGCCGTATACGGCACAGGTGCGGACAACGCAGGCACGAGGAACAATATGATTGCACACCTCTTCAACCGGCTGAGACTCACCGGGCACCTCCTCTGTTGAGTCCTATGTTAGCCTTCTTGCGTTCCGGGGCCAAGGAGTCTCTGCCCGGGGCGATCGGAGAGCGGGCAACTTCACTGTCTTGCAGTTCGGTTGGCGTTGAACCGCATTGCGATCGGTGTTAAGGTACGCCTCCCACAGTGAAGGAGCGAGAATGAGAGCATATGGCTTGTTGCTGCTTGGGTCTCTGGCGTGTCTGATCGCCGGCGCCTGCGGAAACTCCGACGGCGACATCGATGCAATTAGGACGCCGACCGACCAGACTTCTCAGGACGCCCCCAGGCGCGCCGACCTCGGCGTTGATGTTCCCGTTATCGGAAAGGACACAGTCGCCCTTGATGTTGACGGCTTCAACCCCAACCCACCGGACGTGGTGGGCGACGTCGCCGACCAACTGCCGGGGCAAGACCTGCCGCCGTCGGACCTGCCGGCCGACGCGGAACCGACACATGATCTTTCCATCCAGGATATCGCCACAGACGAAGGCGGAATCCTGGATGTTTCATCCGCGGAACAGACCGAGGGCATCGTAGACGCCTGCACCGGCGATTGCACCGGATCATTCTCGGCCATGGCGACGGTTCCAGCAGGGAAGTTCCGGATGGGCTGCAACACCACGGTGGATGAGCAGTGCTCCGGCCAGGAGTTTCCCTACCACGTGGTAGAAGTTGAGAGCTTCTCCATCGACATCAACGAAGTGACGGCGGGGCAATACGCCGAGTGCGTCGCGGCGGGAGTCTGCCTCGAGGACATCTCAGGAGCTACCTACTGGTCTGCTTGCACCCTGGGCGAACCGGGCATGGAGAAGCACCCCATGACCTGCGTAGATTGGCAACAGGCGCATGATTATTGCGAATGGGCAGGCAGAAGATTGTGCACCGGCGCAGAATGGGAAAAAGCGGCCCGGGGCGGCTGCGAGTTGTACGATGACTGTGCAGCCGAAAGCCAAAGCTACCCGTGGGGCAACATCCCGGCCACGTGCGAGCTGGCGGCCATGGATGACGGGGGCACCGGCTGCGGTACGGGCCTGACATTCAACATCGGCTCCTTCCCCGGAGGCGCGTCTCCATATGGAGTCGTGGACATGGCCGGCAACGCGGGGGAATGGATCCAGGACTGTTGGCATCCCTCGTACGAAGCGGCTGAAGACGGCAGCTACGGCCCCCCGCCGGTCGACGGGTCGTCATGGGAAGAGCCCGTTTGCGCCTGGGAAGAAATGCGTGGAATCAGGGGTGGCTCGTGGTATTACTTCGCTGAGCATCTCCGGGTATCGTTCAGGGAAGGCCGGTTCCCGGACATCCGGTCGGGAACGTTGGGGTTCAGATGCTGCAGATCTCTTTGAGAGTTGCGCTGACCTATCGCAAAGTCCCAATAGGCTCTATCTCATAGCTGAAATCGTCGTCTATGCACACCACGTGGTTGGGGGGAACGGGAGTCCAACCGAGATCCTCGCTCAGCGGCTCCGAAGATACAATAACTGCGCTGGGCGGGTTGTCGGCAGGGGCCACCATGTGGCACTCCCCTTTGTCGCATACATAGCTTCGGCCAACGTGATAGTAGAGAGAGGGGCCATCGGCGCCCGGCACACTGACGTAGCGTGAGACGACGGCCCTCCGGCCGTCCGAGACTGCCAGATTGAGGGCCGACTCCTCTGCGATCCCGGCTTCCCGCCAAAGCCCTTCCGCGGTCGAGATTGCAACCACCAGGGCATCCTTCATGCGTTGGAGTTCAGTTGAGGCAGTCCCCACGGCCTCACGGTACGCCTGCACAAAAAGAGCAAAAAGGTGCTCACTGTCCGTGGTCCCCTTGATCATGTTGAAAGATTCATCATCCAAGGTAGCCAACAGCTTGCGCCTGATACCCTTGAACCCGCCCAAGGAACCGTTATGCATAAATGAAAAACGGGTCCACGCAAAAGGATGACAATTCAGTTGATGCACCGGCAAGCCCGGGGTCGCAGCCCTGACGTGAGCCAGGAGACACGGGGTGGTTGTCACTCGGGACAGTTGGGACAGATTGAGGCTGTTCCAAGCCGGTGTGACCTCCCTGAAAGTCCCCGGATACGTGTGTCCGTCCGCATACCAGGCCAATCCGAATCCATCGCCGTTTAGCGGTTCCTTGCGCTCGTGGCTGTGAAAACTCTGATGAATGATTGAGTTGCTGGGGGTGGTAACCAGCGAACTCACCGGTATTGGACGCCCCATGTAAAGTGCAAAACGACACATCGGAAACCTCCGAGATTGAAAATCGGGAACCGCAGCAACTCGGTCTGCCCGGACACCCAGTTACCATAGTCCTGAGGCACCGGTTTGGCAATGGACCCAATCAGGCCGCAGAGTAGAAGTGCAAGTTTAGCTTCCGTGGGGTCCGTCGGACGTGGTAGTGTTCTCTCCATTGACCGGCACCAACCGGGGGGAGGACAACTTGGAGAAGAAACTGAGGTACGTTTGGGTACTGGTGATCGCTGCGGTTGCAGGAATCGTCTATTGGCAAGTCTCGTGGCAAGCGGGACTGGGCGAGAAGGTTGAGTTGAACGGCGGCGAGGTCTACTACACGGAAGCCGTTCAGCAGGCCAAAGCCACCGAACTGCTCCAGTTCTTAGACTCGCAGGGCTCCCTGGACGGCACCCGTAAGACGCTGCAGCTCGACAAGGGTGCTGAGGGCCAGTGGCTTCTGAAAGTAGTGGTAAATGAGAACGCCGAAGGGGATATCGACACCCTTATGGAAACCATGGCGCTAGAGCTTTCCGCCAACGTGTTCGCGGGCGAACCGGTGGAAATTCAGTTGTGCGATGAGTATCTGGATCCCAAAAGGTCCCTTCCTGCGCTGTCAAGAAAGCCCTTCTCCACGCTTGAGGGCAACGGCATCGAGTTGCGTTACACCGGTCAAGTGGAAAAGACCGAAGCCGACAAGCTGCTGGCATATTTGCTGGCAGATACCAGTCACGACGGAAGCCGGAAAAGCTTCCAACTCGACAAGTCGGATGACGGCCGCTGGCTTTTCGCCATCGTTGTGAAGGACGGATACGACAAGAATGACGAGTTTGCCGAGTTGCTGAGAGAATACTCTGTTGAGCTTTCCGCCCAGGTCTTTGATGGTGCGACGGTCGAGATGCACATGTGTGACGCCAACCTGAACATCCTGCGGGTAGTGAAGTAGGGTGAAAGGATTGCCTCTGAATCACCGTGAAGCAGAAAGATAGGCCTCAAAGTCATACATCACTCCGAGAAACAGCGAGCCAAACCAACCCTCGCCATCGTTCAGCAACGCGGCTGATACTGCGGGGCCAAATCGCTGGATCCTGACCGTGTCCTGGCCCTGCAGGGGGTCGCGCTCCGTAGCCAAGTGTGGCAGCCACGCAAAATCCACAGCCCCACCAACTGCCTGCACGCCACGAGGTTCTCCGGGTGGCCAGGTGAAATCCATGACGAACTTGGGTGCCCCGCGGATGCCGTACCCTGCATCCGTATCGTCCCAGGTTCCGGCGCCGATGGGTACTCCCACCTGCATCTTCCAGGCCGATTCTGTAAATGAAAATCCCGTTCCCAACTCCACCCCCAGCAGGGGAGCTGCCGACTCGGCGCTCTCAGTGCTCTCCAGGCGGTACCCTGTTGCAACCGAGTGGCCACGAAGAGCCACTCCCAAGCCGCCGCGGGAATCGGCGAAAAGCCCCAGTCCCGCTCCCCCTCCCGACACGCAGCCCATCAGAGCGACGCAGAACAACAGCGGAAAGATGGCACCGGGAATACGGAACACAATCAGCCTCGGCAAAACCGCAAACATGTAGCCTCCTGCCACGAACTGGAAACAGCTTACTCAGGTACAGGCTCAATTGCCAGAACAGGAAACTGGACTCTTGTAGGCACCCCCCGTCCCTGTCTTGTAGCCATGAGATTCGCGCCCCCCGTCCCTGTCTTGTGGGCGGGGATTTTTGGCCCCCCGTCCCTGTCTGGATCCTGTCTTGTTGACAGGGATGGGCGGTGTGGGGACAATCGATGGGAGGAAGGGGGGAGGAGAACCATGGCGGCGAATCCGGAATTGGTTTCTTTTTGTGGGCTGTACTGTGCGAATTGCGGCAAACAGAAGAAGGGGAAGTGCCCGGGGTGTGCGGGAAACGAGAAGGCGACCTGGTGCCAGATCCGGGCTTGCAACATGGAGCTTGGGTATACAAGTTGTGCGGAGTGCGCCGAGTTTCCGAATCCCGGCGACTGTAAGAAGTTCGACAACTTCATAGGCCGCGTGATCGGTTTCGTGCTCAACTCTAATCGTGCGGCGGGAATAGCGATGATCAAGGAGCGCGGCCGTGAGGGGTTTGCCGAATACATGGAAGGCTATGGGCGGGTCGCGCTGAAGCGAAAGTGGCCAGGCGGCTAGGGCTCAGTCATTGGAGGTATATCGTGGGGAAGTGGAAGAAGCCATCAGAAGCAATGGGAGAGTACCTGGCTGAGGCGGTCCAGGACTTTGAGTGCCAGCCCCGTAAGATGTTCGGATGCCCGTGCTATTTCGTAAACAACAACATGTTTTGCGGAGTCCACGAGGACAGCATTATCTTGCGCCTGTCTCCGGCGGACCTGGAACAGGTGAAGGGTGAGTACGACGAGGTTGCACAGTTCGACCCAATGGGCGGACGCCCCATGAGGGAGTACGTCACTATTCCCGACACGCTGGCTTCGGATGAGCCGGTGCTGGCCTCACTCCTGGGTCGCTCCTATGGTTTCACATCTGCTCTCCCGCCGAAAGTCCCCCGGAAGAAGAAAAAGAAGAAGAGCTGACTTCCGCCCTACCCGATTGAGCCCAAGGCTACGCCCCATGGTCCGGGATTGGCCCTGAGAAACCGCAGACGCACATTATCGTCTCAGGGCTGGGACTCACAGGGAAGAGCGTTACCCTCAGGCAGGAACCTGTCAAAGCACGTTCCCCTCCACCTATTTTGAATCTATAGTACCGCTTCCTGCGTATCCAGGCCGGAGGCCTGCCTGCGTTGGCCGGTTGTTCTAGCCAGACGGTGAAATCGGAGTACACTGAACTATCGGGTAGCGGATAGCGGAGGATGCCATGCAAATACTGAAGGCAGTTACGGTTATTTTCATTTTGACGTTGTCCTGGCCAGTCCTCGCTTCGGCCGCGGGCCCGTTTCCCGAGATCCAGGTGTTAGGGCCGGGCTGCGAGGCCGCGGGCGTGGTCCCTGCGGGGGGTGTGCTCCGGGTCACATTCCAGAACGTTGCCCAGAGTTGTGCGGGAGGTCGCTGCTCCAAACTGGTCGACGCTCCGCTGGACGCTTCCAAGATGACCGTGAAACATGGGGATGTACTGCTGGAGGCAGTATTCAAGCTTACCGAAGAGAAATGTGACGGGCACCCGGTTTGGGCTTTTGAGTCACCAATCCCCGGCGAAGGCAGTTTGATTCTCTCAACGACCGGCCTCTCGCCCGTGCACGTGCCGATCCGGGAAGCGGTTCCCGGCAAGCTGGTGCTCGACTACGGGGATTTCGGTCCCCAGGCCGCGGCCCACACGTTGTTGGGTAGCGAATGGTGGCAGTGGCAGCCTCACGGTGACTCCGACCCCGCCACCAGGTACGATATCAAGGTGGTGGTCTTTCGCAAGGTCAAGCGAGAGTACGTGGAAGGGGCACACCCGGTGGAGCCGGACAAGCAGAAGGACTACCGTTACATCACGTATGACGCGGCCATGAAGTATCTTGACGGAGGCATCGCCGAGAACGTCTTGCCGGCGGTGACCGCCCGTCTGAAGGCCACTCGCGATCGCCTTCGATCCGCTTTCGGCAAGGTCACGTCCGACCAGGACTAAGGGCTGACCCCTTCCACCAGTTGCAGTGCCAGTCGATCGGCCAGGGCCATACCGCGCAGGGAAGGCTGCCAGCGTCCCGGTGTGATGGTCAGGAGCCCTTGGGCTGCCAGACGCTCGGCGTGTTCGCCGGCCATGCGCTGAAGGTCCAACCCCAGTTCGGCCACGCATCCCGCCACATCGATACCGTCGGTTGTGCGCAGGCCCAGCATCACCCGCTCCAGCAACCGCTGTTGTGGCGTGAGGCTTTCCGTCTCCCGTGGAGGCGGGGCGCCCCGCTCTAAGGCTTGGAGCCAGCCGGCCAGGTCAGGCTCGTTCCATCTGCGCTGCGCGGCTCTGCCGGCACCCAGCAGGCTGTGCGCCCCGGGGCCCAGCCCGAGGTAGGGCCGGTGGGACCACGTGGCAAGGTTATGCCGGCTGCGGGCGTCGGGCGATCCGGCGAAGGACGACACCTCGTACCCTTGGAACCCGAGACTTGCCAGGTGTTCGTGAGTGGCGAAGAACAGTTCGGAACGATCATCCCGGCCGCCGCCGTGCTGACGGCCAAGGGGCGTATTGGGTTCCCAGGTCAGTTCGTAGGCTGACAGGTGCTCCACACCAAGAGCGGGCACCCGGTCGAGCTCACGCCTCCACCTGTCTGCACTCTGCCCGGCGAGGCCGTAGATAAGGTCGATGCTCACCCGTAGACCGCTGTCCAGCGCGGCCGCTACAGCGTCCGCTGCACGAGCGAAGTCGTGGGCCCTTCCGAGGAAGGCGAGGGCTTCATTGCTGAAGGACTGAACACCGATGCTGACGCGGTTTACCCCCGCCGCAGCCAGCGCGTCAAAATCTGCCGCGGCCACGGTCTCCGGATTGATTTCGAGGGTCACTTCAGCATTCAGGGAAGGTGCGCCCACAGCGCTGAGTATCTGTCCAACTCGGTCAGGGCCGAGTATGGATGGAGTCCCGCCGCCCAGATAGATCGTCTTCCAGCCGTCACCGTCTGCGCACTGCCCGGCTTCAACGATTAGCGCGTCCACATAGCGGTCCAACGCTCCGTCGTCACGATTAGCGACGGAGTAGAACGCGCAATAGCCGCACTTGCTCAGGCAGAACGGGACGTGGATGTAGAGGTGGTGGGGGACCGCTGCCAACGGCTCAATCATCGTTCCGCTTCAACACTGCGAAGAACGCCTTCTGGGGGATGGTGACGTCGCCGAAGGTTTTCATCCGTTTCTTTCCGGCCTTCTGTTTTTCCAACAACTTCCGCTTACGTGAGACGTCGCCACCGTAACATTTGGCGGTGACGTCCTTGCGCACCGCGGAAACGGTTTCACGGGCAATGATCTTGCCGCCGATGGCCCCCTGGATGGCGATTTTGAACTGGTGGCGGGGCACCTCATCCTTGAGTTTCACGCAGATGGCCCGCGCCCTACCCTGGGCCCGATCATGATGGAGCAGCATGGAGAGGGCATCCACAGGTTCACCGTTGACCCTGATGTCCAATTTGACGAGTTGAGCGGGGCGAAAGCCGATGAAGTCGTACTCGAAGGACCCGTACCCGCGGGTGAGGGACTTCAGGTAGTCGTAGAAGTCGTAGATCACTTCAGCCAGGGGCAGTTCGAGCCGCAACTCAACGCGGCGCGTGCCCACGTACGTATGTTGTGGATTCACGCCCCGGCGTTCCATGCAGATCTTGATCACAGAACCGAGGTACTCGTCGGGCATAATCATGGACGCCCTGATGTAGGGTTCCTCGGCGTGGTCGATGGTTACCGGGTCGGGGTACCGGGCCGGGTTGTCCACATTGACCATAGTTCCATCTTTCAAGGTCACCCGGTATTGCACCGAAGGCGCGGTGACGAACAGCGCCAGGCCGTACTCCCGCTCCAATCGTTCCTGGGTGATCTCCGCGTGCAGGAGTCCCAGAAAGCCGCATCGAAAACCGGAGCCGAGAGCGGTTGATGACTCTCTTTGAAAGTGGAGGGAAGCGTCGTTTAGAGCCAGCTTGGAGAGTGCGGCTGAGAACTCCTCGAAGTCGTCGGTATTGACCGGATAGAACGATGAGAATACGACGGGCATGACTTGCACAAAGCCGGGCAGCGGCTCGGGTGCGGGACATGCATCGATGGTGACCGTATCACCGATAGGAGTTTCCCCTACCGACTTGATCCCCGCGGCGATGTAGCCAACTTCGCCCGCGGCCAGTTCCGGCCGGGGTTTGGGTTTCAGCCGGAAGCGGCCGACCTCTTCCACCCTGGCAGTTCTGCCCGTGGACATGAGACGAATGGTTTCGCCCGCACGGACCACCCCTTCCATGATGCGAACGTACATTATGGCGCCCCGGTAGGGGTCATAATGAGAGTCGAACATGAGCGCCTGGAGAGCTTTTTCGGCACTTCCTTCCGGTGGCGGAATATGCTTGACCACCGCCTCCAGTACCTCGTCCACGCCTTGACCGCTCTTGGCACTACAAAGAAGCGCCATTTCCGGGTCAAGGCCCAGTTCTTCGTCAACCTGCTGCAGGATGCGATCGATATCCAGATTGGGTAGGTCTATCTTGTTGATCACGGGGATTACGACGAGGTCCAATTCCATCGCCTTGTACAGGTTGGCCATGGTTTGAGCCTGTACGCCCTGGGTCGCGTCGACAACCAGCAGCGCGCCTTCGCACCCGGCCAGCGCCCGGGAGACTTCGTACGAAAAATCGACGTGCCCCGGTGTATCGATGAGGTTCAACAGATAGCCGTGTCCGTCGGCGGCGTCGTAGTCCATGGTGACTGCGGAAGACTTGATGGTTATGCCCCTTTCCCGTTCCAGGTCCATGCTGTCGAGGAGCAGACTGCGGGTCTCCCGCTCGGAGATGGTCCCGGTGCGGCGCAGCAGCGCGTCGGACAGAGAGGTCTTGCCGTGGTCAATGTGGGCGATAATGCAGAAGTTGCGTATGTCCTGCCTTTCCAAGGAAACCTCATGCAGGTGACCGGCCGGCCGCAGGGAAGGCTTCAGCCGCACGTGGAGCAATCTTATAGTCGCCCGACAAGCGGATGTCAATTCTTTCCGCCGCCGGCCGAGCGGCGAAGGCCAGGCCTGACCCACCGTCAATTATGGTTGGTACGGGGCCACAGGGAGCTGATAGTAGGCGAAACTGCCGATACCGAGGTCGTTGACCAGCCATGGGATGTCGCCGGCTAGGTCGACAAAGGAAACGTACATTGCGGTGCTGGGAGAAGCAGTGGTCAAGACCACGTTGTTCCCTTCCACCTCGGCGCCAACGACGATGGTGCCGTCAGAAAGGCTGAAATAGGCCATGGTCCCTTGCTGCAGCACCATCCCGCCCCCCGTATCACCGTAGTCGATGGTGAGTTGTCCCGGACCGGTCCACGCAGCCGCCACCGGGTCGGGGGCCTCGATGTTACCCGGGACATCAGTTCCGTAAAGGTCCCGGTTGACGAGACGGGCCATGCGTTGGCCCCACTCCAAGTAGGTCTGGTTGTAAAAATGGCAGCCGTCGTGGCCGTCTACCCCGGTGGTGCTCATGTGCCCCGTGACCAGGTCCAGGATATCGGGCAGATCCCGGTGGACGTTGCGATTCCAGGTGGGATTGCCGCATCCCGCCCTGACCTGGAACGGGTAGATACCTTCCACATTGGGATAGTCTTCCAGCCAGTCTTCATACATGGAGGTCCAGAGTCCGAGATAGGTGTCGTACGCCATGGCCCCGTCGCTCTCACCCTGGTGCCAGAAGATAGCCCGCACCGAGTCTGCGACCTTGGCCTGGTTCACACGCCAGAGCAGTCGCCCGTAGATTGTGCTCAGGTCCTCGGGGTTGTCATCGTTGCGTTGATGCTGAGCGACCTTAGTGCCGCCCACCGCGCCATTAATGAAAAGCACCGGCATACTCTGGGTCTCCATGATCACGTTGGCCAGCCTCAGTCCCCACTGGCCAACTGCCCCGTTGGTGTACGCTGCCTCAGCTACCGCCATGGAGAAACTGACGTCGTTTGCCACACTGTTGTTGTTCACCGAGCTTCCGAAACTGCGCACGAAGGTATTTTGGGCCGCGTCGGCCAGTTGCTCCCCGTGGTAATCCTTGGCTACGGCATTGGATTGCCCGTCGATGAGGAAAACATCTCCACAAACGATATCGGTGAACGAAGCAGCCGGTTTCCACCAGCCGGTTCCGTTGTCCCAGGCGACGACCACCTCGTACAGATGCAACCCGGCTTGGATGGTCACTTCTATGGCGAAGGGAGAACCTTGACCGACCGCTTCCGCCAGCGGCTGCCCGTCCTCCAAGACTGTGACTTGCACGTCGCTTGCGACACCCAGAGTTTCGCCCTCGACGAAGAAACTGCACAGGCCTGAGTCAAGGTCCCTGGCATAGAAGTGCAACGGCTGGGGCATGCCTGTGAGTTGCAGGTCGCCGTAGGGGCAATCTTCGTCCACGACTCCGTCGCAATTATCGTCGACGCCGTTGCACTCCTCCGGGGCGTCGGGATAAGCATAGGATTTGGTATCGTCGCAATCGCCGGTAACTTCCGCATACCCGGGCAGGGGGCCGCAAAGTTCTGCCGGGCCGCCTCCGGCCAGTGCGTCATCGGGACGCACCCACAGCGCCACCCGCGGCGACTGGGGAGTGTAGGCGGGAATGCCGGGCGGGTTGTTCCAGGGGACCTGGGAGCCGATGGAGTAGAACCAGTTGTTGTGGTTTACCGACCCATCGAGATAGGTTGGATTGCCACCGAGTTCCAAGCCTCCCCAGTATTGGGCTGTATAGTCGATGTCCACTCCCTCGTATCCCACTACCGGCCCGGTCGTTGGATTCGACTCCTGCCGCCAGATGTTGCGGCCGGGGATGTCTGTATTGGGCCAGTTGATGCGAAGGTCGAGGGTGTTGCCCGAAGAGCGGAACGAGTCGAGATAGCTGAGGATAGAATAGCGCAGGCTCAAGGGGTTATCCACGTTGAGTTCGTGGGCCTCTTCATCGGAGGCGTAGTAGCCATCTGCAATATCGTGATAGAAGACCCGGGTCCAGCCGCCGCCGTCGGTGGTCATGTCGCAGTAGACCTGCATCGCAGGCCCGTCAATGGAATCCGGCCAGATTTCGTAGACTCCGTCTTCGGTCACACCTTCGGCAAACAGGCTGGCGCAGCTACTGCCTGCGCCGGCGCCAAAGCCGTCACCGTCTGCATCGGGGTAGAACCAGGTGACCGGCAGTTCCTCATCCACCAGTCCGTCCCCGTCGTTGTCCACTCCGTCGCACTCCTCCACGTCCGCGTTGTCTCCAATGCCGTCGCCATCGACGTCGGACCACTCCGCCGGGTCATGGGGAAAAGCGTCGTCGATGTCGGCCACGCCGTCTCCGTCGTCGTCCGCGTCACAGACGTCCCCCTGCCCGTCTTCATCGAAGTCTTCCTGAAGTGGGTTTTCAAGGACCGGACAATTGTCGTCTTCATTGGAAACGCCATCGCAGTCATCGTCCTGGCCTTCGCAGACTTCTTCGGGAAGGTCGGGACCGATATCCGGGGAGCCATCCAACGTTGCATCAGAGAACGGCGAGATTCCCTCGTTGGAAAGGAAATCGGGAGGAGTGTCACCGGCCACATCAAGCCAGCCGTCTCCGGCAGCGTCGGGACCGACGCCGTCATCGTCCGAACGTGATACGTCGTCGGTGTCTACGTCGGCCGCCTGTATGTCAATCACATCGGCCCCGGCCGTCCCATCACCTGTCGCGCCGCAGGCTGCAGCCAAACCGAGACAAAGGAGCACAAGATACTTGTTCATTTTCCCCTCCACTACCCTGAGGCAGAGCATAGCATACGGGAGTGGCGGGCTGGAATCTTCTTAGCAGTCCGGGTCGGGATTCAGGCACCAGGGGTGGCAATCGCCGTCGCCGTAGAGTTTCAGCTCTTCGCAGTAGTCTCCACAATCGGGGTCGGGCAGGGGGCAGCTCACATCGCAAGTGCCGTTGCCATAGCTGCCGTCAGTAGCGCAGGCGTCATCTTCGAGGACGAGGAGGCAGACGCAAACATCCTGTTCCAGGTCATCGTTATGGCCGCACTTGTTGAAACCGGCATACATGTCCAACTGACACAACACTGCACACGGGGTTTCTGTCTTGAAACCTGCCTGGCAGATGGTCATCATCCCATCGGAGCAGGAGTAGCCGTCAGGCGTGCACTTGGCTTCTGCGCAGAAGGTGGGGTCTTCGTCGCTACCGTCGGCGCAGCCGGGATTCCCGTCGCAGACGTTGCCCTTGAGGATGCACCCACCGTCCCCACATGCCCACGCGTCGAGCCCGCATGTGCCGTTGCATTGGGCGGCCGCCTCGTCCTCGGCGTTCTCCCCGCAGTCGGGCCAGCCGTCGCACAGTAACTCAGGGGGGACGCAGGCGCCGGACGGGCACTCGAAGGCTCCCCCGGTGCACTCTAGATTGGCGCAAAGGTCCTCGACCTCGTCGCTTCCGTCAGCGCAGTCTTCCGACCCGTCGCAGACCCAATGCATCGCCAGACACTGCCCGTCCCCACAATCCCATTCTCCGGGCTCACACTGGACACCTGTGCACAGGGCCTCGTCTTCATCCGCAGCATCGGGGCAGTCCTCCCAGCCGTCGCACTTCCAGCTCTCTTCAATGCATTTGTCGCTGCCGGGGCAGAGCCACAGGTCCTCGTGGCAAGCCGGGCACTGCTCCTGTTTTTCGTCTTCTTCGCCGGGGCAGTCGGGGAAACCGTCACACACTGCCGAGGACTTGATGCACTTGCCGTCCGGGCACTGCCAGGTGTCCCCGGTGCAACTTTCAACACCACACATTTCCGGGTCCTCGTCCGCGTTGTCTGCGCATTGAGCAACCCCGTTGCACTTATCGGCCGGGTTCAGGCAGATGCCGTCGGGGCATTGCCACATCCCTTCCGGGCACTCGAGCATGACCAGCTCGGTTTTGACATCGCTGCTGCTGCCGTGCCTGCCTCCACAGCCGAGTCCCCAGAGGGCCAGGATGGTCAATCCGACTATCCAGTATCGCATCTAGTTCCCCTCCTTGTTCGGCTGCGCGAACCGGCTCGCCAGTTCCGGCTCACCCAGTCGGCCCCGGTTGAAAGTCACGCGATAGACACCTTCTCCCTGGGTCGCATCGTCCACCAGCAGGCCGCTGGCGTCTTCCGCATAGACGATGCGGAACGACCCGTCCTGCTTGGCCACGACGTCGGTGAGCCAGAGGGCTGCCGCCTGTCGAGGCAACAGGTACTCTCTGGACCACCCCCGGGGGGAGTACCAGCGGCAGGCCAGGTCTATGCCGTTGGAGGGGTCGGGGACGTTGCCCTTGGTCAGAGCCGAAGGCGCTCCTACGAGCCGGTTGACGCAAACCAGTCTTTCGCCCTTCCGGTTCACCGCACCTACTGCAGGAAGCAGCCAGTCCTTGGGGAATATCACCTGGGGCGCTCGCCGACCCTTTCCGTAATAGACGATTTCACGCCGGCCTTCCTGATCCGCCAGCCGGCCGGCAAGTCGCTGCTGGCTCGTGCCGTGGAGAGTCAGTTCCAGCAGTTCAGGTTTGGTTTCCATGGCGAACAGCCACGCACCCTCGACTTCCACGTTTTCAGCAACCTGCACTGCGGGGTGTTCCGGCTGTGCGGCCGGCACCTTCATCACCGGCTGAACAACGGGCATTTCGACGGCTTTCTGCAGCGCCGGCTCCGACTGATGCCCGGACTCCTCCGAGCAAGCGGAGAGCCAGAAAACAGCTAGTCCAATTGTAAGAGTCATCGATATTGTTTTCATGAGCATCTCCTAATAGTCCGTGGCGCCGGTGCAACCGGACCCGGTGCCCCAGGTCTTGGCCACGCCGCTGATGGTGAACCAACCTACGGTGAAGGGGGTCACCTTGATGGTAAACGAGGCCCCGCCTACAGGGCTTCCGATGAGACCACCGCAACCGTACCCGCCGGACAGTCCGAGATTGGCGCACGCATTGGCGCTGGCGCCGATGCCGACGAAGGTCTTGCCAAACGCCTTGATACTGCAGCTACCGCCGCCGCTGGCGCCGCCCTTGACTCGCACCGTGACAAAGGCTGAGCCGTCGGGGCAGTCACACAGCGGCCCCCACTTGCTGTTGCCTGACAGAGACCCGCCCAAGGACCCTGCGATGCTCATGCCGCACTTGGCTTCAAGCTTCCAGATGGAGAATTTTTTCTCCGGCTCCCAGGAGCGGATAACGGTAGCGCCACCCGCGACCGTCCCGCCGCAGCAGTAGTTGGATTCGTCACACACCCACTGGGGAGGCTCTTCGCAGGTCATCCCCTTCTCGCACTGGCCTCCGACGTCCAGGGTATAAACGAGACACAGCTTCTGGTAGACCACAGCCATGCACGCGCCCACCTCACCGCCACCCGACAGCCCCTCGATGCACTGTTGCTTATCCTTGTCCACCGCGTTGTGGGTGGTGGCCGAGAGCCCGAGTTTGAACTCTGCCCCCGTGCCTGCGACCATCAGCTCTTCCCCGAGGTCAAAACCGAAGCCCCAGGTTGGTCCCAGGTTGGGCATGATGGAGCATTCACAGTGTCCGCAGTCATCGGGGCACTTTTCGCAATCCTCTCCGTGCTCCTCACTACAGCTACCGTCACCGCAGCATTCCCCGCAATCATCCTCGCACGAGTCGCAATCCTCCCCCGAGCCACACTCGTCGTCCCCGCAGGAGTCGGAGCAGTCAGCGGGACAGAGGAGAGGGGATTCCCCATGTTCCTCGTCGCAGAAGCCGTCGCCGCAACATTCCGCACAGTCTTCGGGACAGCCGGAGCAGGTCTCGCCTTCTGTGCATTCTCCGTCTCCGCACTCGGCGCAGGTGGCGCAGTCTTCCGGGCAGCCGGTGCAATCCTCCCCGGCGTCGCCGTCGCAAACGCCATCACCGCAACACTCGCCGCAATCTTCAGCGCAGTTGCCGCAGCTTTCGCCCTCGGCGCACTCGCCATCCCCGCAGTCGATGCATTCACCGCAATCGGGGGGACATGCAAAGCAGTTTTCCATCTCGCCGCAGACTTCATCGCCACAGCCCTCGCAGTAATCGCAATCCTCAGGGCAGGAGTGGCAATCCTCGGGCGAAGTGCACTCACCGTCGCCGCACTGCTCGCAGGCTCCGCAATCGGCCGGGCAGGATTGGCAGTCCTCTTGATCACCGCAGTGAGTGTCGCCACAGAGGTTGCAGTCACCGCAGTCATCCGGGCAGGAGTAGCAACTCTCCCCTTCGTCGCACGCCCCGTTCCCGCACTGGTCTGAACTGCAACCGGGGAGCATGGGACACTGCAGACACACATCGGCGCAGCAGTCGGCGTAGGGGTGACACAGTTCGTCGCACCAGCACGACTCGGTGTTGTACCCGCACCGGCCGGCACAAGACGATCCCTCTCCTCCCGGGCATTCTCCGCAATCCTGTGAGCAGGAGTAACATCCCTCCTTGGTAATATCACATTGGCCGTCGCCGCACTCGGCGGCGGCCGGGACAACCCAGGCCATAGCGATCGTGCCTATGGCAAGGGCGAGCACCGTCCGCAACAGGTTTCCCGTCTTCATGTGTGCGCCTTCCTCTACAGGTGTTTAAAGATGACAACAATGCTACGCAGTACATCTTATAGGTTGGCGGGGGTCCGCGCCAAATTAAAAGACGGGAATTGCACGTGGCTGTAGGGGATTGCAGTAGTTACTGCGGAATGTCAACCAAACGTTCGAGGGGTTAGCCGTTGGGCTTTGCGGTGAGGCATGCGTCAAGCATGGCCTTGACCTGTGCTTCGGTGTAGGTGGGGCCCTTGTTGTCTTCGCAGTAGACGAACTTCTCGTCGCTAAGTTTCACATAGGCTGCGAAGTGGAATTCGGCCCTGCCCATGATTTCTGATTCATAGAAGATCACTTCGGGGGTATCCTGAACAAACCTCTTGAGCTTGTTCATGGTGTTTGCCTGGTGCTCCGCTTTCAGAGCGGCCAGACCGTTGGAGTCCTCGGTACTCACCTGAAGCTGAAAGCCATCGCCGGCGCGTACCTCGACTACTCCGAAGGCCTCTTTTGCGGTCGCACCCTCGGGCGCGGTAATCGTTACGGGAACATCCTCGTATGCTTTTGCCAGGTCGAGTGCGGCGAGCTTCACTTCGGCCGGCGCCTCTTCTTTAGCCGCTTCCTCGGCGGGAGCTTCTTCCTTGGCTGCTTCCTCGGCGGGAGCTTCTTCCTTGGCGGCTTCCTCGGCGGGAGCCTCTTCCTTGGCCGCTTCTTCAGCCGGCGCTTCTTCCTTGGCTGCTTCCTCGGCAGGCGCTTCTTCCTTGGCGGCTTCTTCAGCAGGCGCTTCTTCCTTGGCGGCTTCTTCGGCCGGCGCCTTCTCTTCCGCCTTCTCCGTCTTCTCGGTCTTCTCGGCCTTTTCGTCGGCCTTCTTGCCTTTCTCTCCGCAGCCAAGGGCCGCGACCGCCAGAACCAGCGCAATTACCAGGGTCCGCATTTGCTTCCTCCTCCTCGGGGGATAAAATGAATGATCCTAGCCGCCTCCTCCCGGCATGTCAACGCCGTCATCTTCCTCGCTTGAACCTGCCAATGATTTGGGCCATCATTACAGTGAATGGGAGGTGTTAGGTGCCAGCATTGAGACCAGAGACAGGGTTGCTGATGGGCAGTGTTTTAACCGTCGCACTAATGATGCCCGGCCTGATAGGTTGCAGTGGATCGGGAGGCCGGGATGCTGCCGTATTGGACGTTGGGCATGAAACCGTTGCTGTGGACGTCAACATCATGCCTGAGCAGGTGGATTCCGAGACCCCGGATACCATCCCGCCGTTCGTTGCAGTGACGTTCAACACCGGGACCTCGCTGTCTCCCCCCGATGACAAACCCAACGACGGGTTCCATTCGCAGCAGTCGGAGTACTGCGATGAGTTTTACGGCAACGGATTGGCCTGGAAGCCGTTCGTGGAACAGACCCGGGAGTACCTCGAGGAGTTGGACCCGGACGTGATCGCTTTTCAGGAGATCTTCTGGACTGGTGAGTGCCCCGAGATCCCACCGGAGGCCCAGGTAGGATTCATATGTGAGGACTGGTCCGACGGAGACCCCACGGTTGCGCAGTTGATTCTCACCGGTGACTGGCAGATCATGTGCAATCCGGGCAGGTCGGACAACTGTGCGGCCGTGAACCGGAGGTTTGGGAGCTTTCAGGGGTGCGAGGAGGAGTTCTGCCTGGAAGGAACCACCGGCTTCACTATCGAGGGGTGCAGCAAGGGAGCCAGAATCGGACGCAGCGTCATCGAGTTGGTCGGGGGCGGCACGTTGACGCTGGTGAACATCCACGCTACTTCCGGCTTCACCGAAGACGACATGGCCTGCAGAGTCAAGCAGTTCGAGCAGGTTTTTGTTGATCTTGGCGACGGGGAGCCTGCGGCCAACGGAGCAAGGAACCTGATCATGGGTGATTTCAACACCGACCCCGCCCGCATGGTACAGGATGATCCCAGCGCGGTCCGGCTCACCGACTTTGCCGGCCTCGGAAAGGCATACCATTTCGTGACCGATGTGGGCATGGACGCCCCCCCGACCTATGGGGGGTTCTTCAACATCGATCATATCATCAGCGACACTTTGGGCGGCCCGTGCTGGGCTGCGGGAATCACTGAAGGGCACCCCCCGGTGACCGAATCGGTCTCCTTCGACCACCGCCCCAACGTCTGTACTCTAGGCCTGCTGTAGCTTTAGCCAATCGCAACATTTCCGAAAAATTGCACGCCAGCGACCGGGAAAGTGCGCCCGGACCCCGGTAACTTTGGCGCTGGGCCAAACAAGGCATTGAAATCGGGGATCCAAGCCCTAGCTTTTTTGCCGGCGGCAATTTGCCGCACAAGCAAGAATGAACTTGCGACATGACATAATAGCGAGGAAGAAGATGGGAAAACTTGAAGGAAAGATAGCAGTTATCACCGGGGGCAGCAGCGGCATTGGATTTGCGACGGCGCGTCGATTTGTAGATGAGGGTGCAAAGGTGGTAATCACCGGACGCAACGAGGACGCGCTGCAAAGGGCGGTGCTCGAACTTGGCAGCAGCGCCCTGGCTGTGCAGGGAGACACCGCGAGCCTGGAGGACACAGCCCGCCTCTTTGTCAAGGTCAAGGAGCGCTTCGATCACGTTGACGTGTTGTTCTTGAATGCGGGCATCGCAACCTTCGCGCCCGTGGCCCACCAATCTCCGGAGGGTTTTAACCAACTCTTCGCAGTGAACGTGTTCGGGCCGTACTTTGCGGTCCAGACCGCGCTGCCGTTACTGGGGGAAGGCAGCTCCATCATCTTCAACACGTCCGCGCTCAACGTAAAGGGCATGGCCGGGGCCAGCGCCTACTCTGCCACCAAGGCGGCCTTGCGCTCCTTGACCCGCACCCTGGCCGCAGAACTTGCCCCCACCGGCATTCGGGTCAACTCGTTGAGCCCGGGGCCGGTAAACACCCCGATCTACGGCAAGATGGGCATGCCGGAAGAAGATTTTGCCGCCATGGCCCAGCAGATCGAAAGCTCAATCCCGCTGGGCCGCTTCGGCCAGCCGGAGGAGCTCGCCGGCGCGGCCTTGTTCCTGGCGTCAACCGATTCCAGTTTCGTGACAGGCACTGAACTGGTAAGCGACGGCGGGTATTCTCAGGTCTGATTCGCGGCACCACCTTATTGCCGATTTGTGCTTTCCCTCCCCATTTGTTGCTTGCGTCCCGCCAGCCGGTTGAGAACGGTCTCCCCTTTTTTGTATACTGGAATTAGGCCCGGCGAAAACAGTTCGTATGGAGAAGGAGAGCACCATGAAAATCCGGGATATCTGTGTCCTTGGCCTGGCGGTGGGGATGGTGGTCAACGGTTGTGAAGAGGGTGCGGGGCCTGCCGACACTACTTCGCACCAGGAAATCACTCAGGAAGAAGAGGTCACGGAGGTTCCCGCTGACCTGGCTGGGGAGTTTGAGCCTCAGGCAGATGTTGCGGTCGCGTTGGAGCCTGCGCCCGCAGAGGAGAGGCCGGCGGCTTGCAATCTGCAAAGCTATTGCCAGGATTCGGACCTGGACGGCTATCCCGTGTTGAATTGCAAGGCCTTCTGCCAGGCGCCGAAAGGATACGTCCCCGAGCCCTACCACTGGCTTGGCGACTGCGACGACTCGAACCCCAACGTTCATCCGGGGGGGAGAGAGGTCTGCGACAAACTCGACAACGACTGCAGCGGCGTCGTCGATGACAACATCCCGTCCGAGATCTGTTATGCAGTAAGCTACCTGGGCGTGTGCTCCGGCAAACTGTCTTGCACGGGCGGAGTGCTCAACTGCGACGCTCCGCCGGCCACCCCGGAGATCTGCGACGGCATAGACAACAACTGCAACCTGGAGATAGACGAGGGTTTGGGGCTCAACAAATGCGCGAGCTCGAACGAATACGGACATTGCCCCGGCGAGGAGGCGTGCATCAACGGTGAATACGTTTGCAACGCGCCTTTTGCAGAACTCGAAATATGCGACCTCAAAGACAACAACTGCAACGGGATCATTGACGATATTCCAGGGGGCTGCTGCCCGGGCGAAATCAAGGTCATTGAGGCCTGCCCGACCAGCGACATCGTGTTCGTGATCGATGCTACCACCAGCATGAACGGCATGATTCAGGCTGTCAAAGAGGGCATTACCGAAGTAGTGGAGAAAATCGTGGAAGGGGCCTATCCTTCGAGATTGGGGCTCATCGCATTTCGCGACACCAACCCCTGGGACCCCGTGTATCCGCCCGTCGTCAGCTACGGCTTTGCCGACAACCCGGAGCAGTTCAAGGAGTGGGTGGGGTCTCTGGAAGTTTATGCGGGCGGAGATGAGAAAGAGAACCAGCTCCCTGCGATCGTCGAGGCGACCCAGTTCGATTGGGGCCCCGGCCATTTGAGGAACGTGGTGTTGGTTACCGACGCTCCCTTTCATCAAAATAACGACTCCTCACCCTACAACATCCCTGAGGTGAAGCAGATCCTTATCGACAACGACGTCGCCATCATCGGTGTCATGTGCGGCAACATGATTCCGCATGTAGAGAGTCTGGCCGACGGCATAGGCCTGACGTTCCTGGCCTACTACGCCGCAGATCTGGCCGCGCTCACCGAGACCATCTTCGACGAACTCAACCTCAAGGTCTGGCTTTATTGTGATGAGAACCTCGGATGGGTTGAAATGACAGGGGATTGCGCGTTGTAGCGCAACGACTCCCTGCCTCCCCGAGCTCCGGGTAGAAGGTCGTTCATTCAGGCGTCCTCAGCCGGTCGAAAAGATACTCCAGTCCGTTGACCTTGATTTCGTAGACTGCGGCCAGCATCTTGCCCAGCTTGCCGCTGGGAAAACCCTGCTTGGAAAACCAGACGACGTAAGGTTCGGGCAGATCGATGAGCAGGCGGCCTTCGTATTTCCCGAAGGGCATGCGGGCTCTGGCCAGTTCGAGCAGGTCCTTGTGGTCTTGTTGCGGCGTGGACTGCTCCGGCCTCGAATCATTGCCTTCGTCCGTTCCCATTTTGCAGCTACCCCCGGCCAGATTGCTGGACCCGTCGCGCCAAACCATCTACATTGTACTACAGACGAGGAGCGGTGGACAGAGACGGATCACCGGGGGAGACAGCTAAATGGCAACCAACGAAAACACCATCAGCTTCCTGCTGGAACAGTTGGACGACCTGCCCGACGCCCGGGCTCGAAAGATGTTTGGTGAGTATGCCTTGTACCACCAGGAGAAGGTGGTGGGGCTTGTTTGCGACGACCAACTCTTTGTCAAGATTACCCCGGCGGGCAAGGCGTTTGTGGGTGATCAATACGAGGAGGGCAACGCCTATCCCGGGGCCAAGCCTTCCATGGTGATCGGCGCTGATGACATTGAAGACGCGGAACGGCTTTGCGAGCTGTTCCGAATCACGGCCGACGCACTGCCGGCGCCCAAACCCAAAAAACCTCGAAAACCGAAGAAAAAGAAATAGCCCTCACCCCGGGATGGTGACGACAACTTTACCCAGCACCGTGCCCTCGGCCACGCGCCGCATCGCTTCTTTCGTCTCCGGCAGAGTATAGGCGCCATCGATGAAGGTCCGGATCTTTCCCTCATCGAAGAGTTCCCGGAGCACTTCCAGATCTTTGCTGTTGGGTTTGTGGGCCAGCACCCCCATTCTTCTACCCTTCACTCGTGCGAACCATGATCCGAAGAATCCGAGCTGGAGGAGGTAGGGCATGGTCCCACCGATAACGCAGTACGCGCCGCCCGGGGCCAGGGAACGGATGCACTGACTGGAAGGGCGATTAAGCACGCAATCCAAGACCAGGTCATATTGCTGCCCGGCGCCGGCGAAATCCTCTTTCCGGTAGTCGATGACGTGGTCGGCCCCTGCCGAACGCATGATGTCCAGCTTGTCGCCGCTGTCAACGCCGGTCACTTCAGCGCCAAACATCTTGGCCAGTTGAATGGCGAAGCTGCCTGCCCCCCCACCCGCACCGTTGACCAGGACGCGCTCGCCCTCCTGGATTCCGCCGTTGTAGCGCAGACCCTGCAGAGCCAGCACCCCGGCCTGGGGAATGGCCGCAGCCTGCTCGAAAGTCATCTTGGGCGACTTCAGCACCAACTGCTCAGTCGGGACACAAACATATTCGGCAAATCCACCCCAACAGTTGCCGGAAACATCGGCGAACACCTCGTCACCCGGTTTGAAGTCGGTGATCGCGTTGCCCGCGGCTTCAATTGTTCCCGCAATATCTCCGCCCATGATGTTGTACCGCGGACGGAACAGCCCCCACATTCTAATGTAGATCGGCGAACCCCTGACCATCTCCCAATCCGCGGAATTCACGGATGTTGCGTGGAGCTTGATCAGCACTTCGTCATCCTTGGGCTCCGGCTTGTCCACCTCTTCGAGCTGAAGGTTGTCCAGCGAGCCGTATTTGCGAAACACTACAGCTTTCATTTTGCTCTCCTTGCCAACCTCAGATGTCCCCGACCCGATACCGTTGAATGCATATTAGCTTGCCGATTCCCGCTGCGACAAGAGTTTTCGCCTCGTGAAGTGCGGCAAGGAGGCTTGATCCGCAGGACTGTCCATCGTATCGTGGTGACGAAAATGCAGGAGATTACACGATGTCCGGTCCGTTGAGGTTGAAGTTACTTGTCTCCCCCCTCGCAAAAGGGGCCTACTTCGACGCTTACCTGGACGTGGCTGAGGCCGAGTTTCGGGTGTACTTCCCCGGTTTGAAGATCGCGCGTGAGCAGGTAGGCGCATTGGATTTTCTCGTAGTTGAGTTGGAAGAATCATCGCTGCCGGCCGTAGCCCGGCTCTCCTTTGTGCAGGGGGTTTTCAGGGACGAAGGAGTACAGGGCATAGTGCCGCTGGCGCTGGCAGACGAATTTCTACTGCCGGACGCGCTTGTTTTCGGGGCCAAATATCAGGGTAAGACCAACGAACTGGTGACCCAACTGGCGATCAACCTTGCACTTCGCTTCTGCACCACCGGCCGGTCCGAGAAATCGCTCCTCGACCCCATGGCGGGAAAGGGCACCACCCTCTTTTGGGGGCTGCGCTACGGCCTTGATTCCACAGGCATCGAGGTGGACCCGGGAGCGCCTCAGGCCCTCCACAGCCATTTGAAGAAGCAGACGAAACTGCACCGCATCAAACATAGCCACAGCAAGGGTTTCGTGGGAAAGAAGAACAAGCGTCAGGACGGCAGGTTTTTCCTCTATGAGATGGCAGGGCATCGGCTTCGCCTGATCACTGGTGACAGCCGCCGGGCGCCGAACCTGTTGTCCCGGCAACGCTTCGACATGATCGTAAGCGACTTACCGTACGGCGTGCGGTTCACGGGCAATTCACGGCGGAGCCCTATAGAGCTGATCCAGGCGTGCGCCAAAGGGTGGGTCTCAAGCCTGCGTGAGGGTGGTGCGATGGTGCTTGTCTACAACAGCTATCAGCCTAAGCGGGACGAGCTGGCCGCGGCATTCGCGGAGTCCGGTTGCCGGATTGAAGAGTTCCGAGCGCCCCACCGCATGAGTGAGTCCATCGTGCGCGACGTGATGGTGCTCACGCGCACATCCTGAATTCTGTTTACTGGAGAGAACTGCAACTGCGGAGATGCGAAAAGTGTCTTCGGGTTACTGTTCCAGGGAGGAGCAGAACGCGGTTTTGGCAGCTTCGCCGCCAATCTTGAAGGTTTCCGCCGCGCCGTTTATGAGTTCCATGGATGCAACGCACTCTTCGGTGGTGGCGATGGCGCCCTTGACGGACTCGCAGGCCTTGCTCTCGGCCCCGCACACTTCGCAGACTTTCGCTTTGAGCTCTTCGCACTCGGGCGAATCGGTTTTGAGCGCCACAAATACCAGCGCTACAAGAGCCACAAGAACTACCACCACACCGATCAGGATCTTCTTCTTCATTTGGTCCCCCAGTTTATTCGCTCTTGCACCAATGCCTGAAGAAGTTTCCAACGTCATCGGCGTACAAAGCGTGTTGTCAGTCGGGTTACCCTATATCGCGTGAGCCGACAGCGCGCAACGCTTTTTTTCGTAGGGAGGGGCGGGCGTGGTAATCGTGTTGGTCAGTCTAGGACGATTACGCCCCACTCGGTCACCGCGAATCCCAAACGATTGAATGGCACTACCTCCGGGGTCGCAAGTACAACTGGGACAACGACCGGCTGGACTGCGAACCAAAGTCGAAGCAGAGAATCCGGGGTCGGCTCTACCTGGAGGCCCACGTGCTGGTCCACAATCTCCTCGGTTTGAGGATAGAAGAGATACCACGGCGCCGCCGGCAAGGCGGCAAGCCAGAATTCCACGAAGTCCGCTGTCTCCTGGCCGTTGAATCCATACGCGTAGAGGGTGGACTCCATCCATTGCGGCAGGTCTGTCTGGCTGACTGAGAATCCCTCATCTGTCTGGAAGCCCGCACCCCCCGCGGTGGCCTCATAGAAAAGAAAGCCGTAGCTGCCGTCGATGAGGCCGTCGGGGGACGCGGTGACGGTCCATCCGTCGCCGTAGTCGGGAATCGACTTGACCAGCATGTTCCCTTTGAACTCCAGGGTGACCGATACCTCGTGAGTACTTTCGGGATAGAGGTAGATGTTGGGTTTGTCCACCGTGTCTCCTTCCCACTGGAACTCGAAGTCCGTGATTGTCGCTTCTTCCGCGGTAACGGTGATTGACTTCTCAATTACGTCAGGGAAGACAGACTCCCATTCGCTCACGAACGTGTGCAGGGCCCTGAGGGTGTATTCGCCGGGGGCGAGGGTGAGAAGGTAGTTGCCTTCCGGACCAGTAGCGGTCTTGGCCACAATCTGCTCCGCGCTGTACGCTTCGATCGCCACGTCTGCCAGCGGCTGCTGAGGCGGCGCCGGTTCATCACCCATCCACGGGTCGGGGAAGACGAGCCAACTCGTCCCGGTGGCCGTGCCGCATTCTGCGCCATCGGGCAGACAGGCCGGGTCCATGTGTGCGGGCGAGACACAATCCCCCATCTGGGTGCCCGGCGCCTGGCAGTCCATGCCGCAGGGGCAGAAGTACAATTCGTGGCAGGCTTCTCCGGGAATGCAGTCCGCCTCGCTCCAGCATTTTCCTTCCGGCGCAGCCTGCTGGCAGGTGCCCACCACAAATGGGTTACCTTCCTGGATCAGGCAGATCATCGGTTCTCCCATGAAGAACTGCGGGCAATCGGCATCGGTCATGCAGCACATGTCGCCGCCCGTCGGCATGCATGTGCCGGGAATATCCCAGCCATCGCCGTCGCAATCCCACTGGCACGGGCAGGCGACAGCCCCCTGGCAGTATTCGTACTCGCCGCAATCCGAGTCCTGCCAGCACATGCCTTCGGGCTGTGCGGGGAGACAGTTATTGCCGTTCTCGAGAATTGCGCAGACGTTGCCCTGGTTGCAGTCCGAGTCCACGCAGCAGCAGTCGTCATCGCCACACAAATAGACGCACTCCCCCGCGATGTCGGCTCCGTCGCAGTCGGAGTCGCACGGGCAGACAAACGCTCCTTTGCAGGCCTGGCCCGGTTTGCAATGTTCATCATGCCAGCACTTGTCCGGTTCGGGCTGCGCCTTGCACATGCCGGTCCCGTCGCCGCCCTCGTCGATACAGACCTTGCCCTCGGGGCAGTCATCGTCCGCGAAGCAGCAGCCAGGGAGCGGTTCCACCACGTCGGACGGTTCCACCTCTTCGGCCACGTCGGACGGTTCCACCTCCTCGGCCACGTCGGACGGTTCCACCTCTTCAGCCACGTCGGACGGTTCCACCTCTTCGGCCACATCGGCAGGTTCGACGAGCTCAGCCGTCGCCTCGCCTTCAGCCACGTCCTCGGACGGCGCCAGGTCCTCCGGGGCCGTCAGATCCTCTTGTGCAAGCCCGGCGTCTCCACCTGTCACATCCGCTGCAACCGACAGGTCCTCAGACCCCGAATCGATGCCGATCTGCTTCTTTCCGGTACCGCTGCAGGCGACCAGCAGAATGGCTGCCGCCATCAATAGTCTTTTCGTCATTTCAAGCCCTCCGTCAGCGCTGACATCCAATCACACCTAACCCTTTGCCGACTCCTTTTGGGTAATTTGCATGTAGGTTAAGGATTGAGGGTACGCCGTGAGCGATTGACACTCCTTTCTCTGCAGCCGTACAATGGCACAAAGCAGGCGGTGGAAAAATGTCCGGAATCCGACAACTACTTACTGGGCTGCTATTGGCTGCGCTGGCGCTGCCCCTTGGGAGCGGCTGCCAGCGGGACGAGCACGGCAATTCCGAATCGGTGGGCGACCTTTCGAGGGACGCGGACGTAGGCTCGGTCGCAGACTTGCCTGAAATCGCTGCCCTGTCTGAAACCACGGAACTGTTTCCGCTTCTGGATTTGGCCCTGGCAAACGACTCCGCCGATATCGGCGACGCGCCCGCGGCACCGGACGGCGCTAATGGGGATACGGATCTGGCTGCCGATACCGCTCTACCGGCCCCTGAATTTCTCTTTTCCTTTGCTGTCCTCGCTGACCCACATATTGACGGCAATCCCGCGCACCGGGAGCACCTGGTCCGGGCAGTCGAGCGGTTGATCGCTGAACGCACCACGCACTCAATCGAGTTGGTGTTTATCGCCGGCGACATAGCCTGGGGTGACGTCGACGGGGCGAGCAACCTGGACGACGCCAAAGGGATCCTGGACCAACTCGAAGATGCGAGTATGCACTACCTCCCCGTGCTGGGCGACAACGAGGTGCAGGGCGGCAAGGAGCAAGAGTTTCACGAAGTTTTCGGCCCCCACTACCAGTACCTGGCCGGGGTGCTCGACAACTGGCAACAGTTACCCACGCCGAAGGACGGTCTATATCTTGAGACCTTTTCATTCGAGCACCGCGGGGTCCACTTCGTGTCGCCCGACTTCATCTCCCGGCAGCCCGGTGATGAAGGAGCCGACCTTAACGACTTCGAAGGCGGCTCGTGGCCCTGGTTTCAAGCGGACATCGAAGCTGCGGCTGAGGGTCCCGCAGAGCGCATAAACATCTTCACGCATCACGGCATGTTCCGAACCGGCTTTGACGGTGTGGACAAGTACCTGACTTCCGAGGCCGCCATGGATCAGATCATCGAATTCCTCTGCCCGTACCGGGATGACGTAGCCGCGTGCTACGGCGGTCATATCCACCAGAACTGGCAGTGGGAGGTTTCCTGCCCCTCGGGCGAGTTGATCTACGAGGTGTGGGTCACGGACGACGGCTTCGACGCGGTGGTTCCGCCCGAGCCCGACGACGACCGGATCACCATTCGGGTAGTCGCAGTCTCGAAACTGCCCGCTTCCTTCGTCTACGAGCAGCAACTCCTCGTGGAGCAGATTACCGTGGAGTGAACAGTGCACGGCCGGGGCGAAAGAGCAGGGAATGAGAAGACAAGCCAGAGCCCTCCAGGGCCATGCCTCTCCTCGCCCCTGGTTCCGTGATCCTTGCTACCTGCCCGCGATTTGAGACGAGACGATGGGATGCTCGTGCTCCTGCTGCCAGGGGCGTTCCGGCCACCAGCGAACGAGCTGCGGCGGGCTGGAAGGTTCCACGCTCTCACCGGGCCGGGGAATGGCCAGCGGCACGGCGAGACGGTCCGCGGCTACAATGACGCGTTCCGCAGGCTCAATCCAGGAATGCAGGGCCAGGTCGAAGGTGGCCCAGTGAACCGGTATCATCAGGCCGCCCCGGGCATCCCGCACCGCCTGGACCGCCTGCTCCGGGCCCAGGTGCAGGTCGGCCCACAACTGGTTGTAGGCCCCGGTTTCCACCAGGGTCGCGTCGAAGGGACCCAGCCGGTGGCCGACCTCGGCAAAGCCGGGGAACATGCCGGTATCACCGGTGTAGTAGACCCGATGCCTCTCGCCCACCACCGCGAATCCGGCCCACTGGGTCTCGTTCTGGTCGGCCATGACCAGGGAGCGCCCGGAAAAATGACGCGCCGGGGTCGCAGTTACCGTCACGCCCCCTGCCCTGGTTTCGTCCCACCAGTCCAAGGTGGTAATGCGAGCTGAGGGGATACCCCAACTCACCAGCCGGGCATCAACGCCCAGGGGCACGATGAACCGATTCCCGGCCTTCCCCAGGCGAATCACGGTCTCTTTATCAAGGTGATCATAATGGTCGTGGGAAATGAGTACTGCGTCAATGGGCGGCAGGTCTGCCAGAGACATGGGTGCGTCGTGGAAACGCTTGGGGCCGATCCACGAAAACGGCGAGCCTCGCTCCGCCCACACCGGGTCGAGGAGCAGGCGGACGCCATCGATCTCCAACAGCGTGGTGGAATGTCCGAACCAGGTGATGCGCAGGCCACTCTCGGGAAGAGCGTCAAGGTCCCCTGCGCGCCTCATCACTATGGGAACGGGCGTGTCCGGCACCGTGTGGTCCGCCCCTTTGAGCCACTCCTTCAGCGCCTTGCCCATTTTCGGCTCCCTGGCGGGCACATGGTTCACAAACCGATCATCCTTGTAGTTCGGTGAGCGCTTCAACAACTCCAGAGCGGGACCCGATGGGGTCGCACCAACGGATGCACATGCCGCAGCCATCACACTACCTCCTGCACCGGCCAACACCACCAGGGTCGCCAGCAGCCAGCGTTGCCATCTTTTTGCCGGAATCATTCTCATTTCTTTCCCTTTCTGCAATTCCCGCTTGCCATCCGGCGGGATCCAACTTACACTACACAGTGTAGTGCAAACGGAGTCAGTGTCAAGGGCTAAATTGCACTAACCAGTGTACTTTTTCGGAAGGGGCGGGAATGATTGCAAAAAAGAGGGACACCAGCAGGAAGCGGGAGTCGATTCTTGATGCTGCGGAGCAGGCTTTCGTGGCCGAGGGCTACGAAACAGCGAGCATGGATCGCATCGCAGAAATCGCCGGGGCTTCCAAGCGAACCGTGTACAATCACTTCTCAAGCAAAGAGGAGCTGTTCAAGTCGGTCTTGGACAGGCTCATGGAGAAGGCCCACGCGCTGAAACAGGTTCAGTACGACCCGTCGCGGCCCCTGGAGGCCCAGTTGAAGGACTTCGCCCGCGCCAAGGCGGAGGTTTCCCGGAACCCCTCGTGGCTGGCGTTGATGAGGGTGACCGTCGCGGTGTTCATCAGCAACCCGGAGTTGGCCAGGGAGACCATGATGAGGGCGGGGGATGCGGAGGACACGCTTGTGGTCTGGCTCGGTGCGGCCTCAGCAGACGGGCGTCTGGACGTGCCGGATCCGAAGCTGGCGGCCGAGGTGTTCTGGGGGATGGTGAGCGGCGCCCTGTTCTGGCCGGCCCTTTTCTTCGGCCCGACACCGCCACCGCAGGCCAAGATCCTGGAAGAGGAGATCTTCGCCATGTTCCTGTCGAAGTACGAGCGCTAAGCTTCTAAGGGGGTCAGAGCCTACGGCGTTGTAGCCCAATTTGGCCAAAACATCCTCGCCAGTGCACACCAATACCGCCAGGGTCGTCAGGTCGTGAAATTGGCGCCATGATGGGTCGCCAGCCGGAGCGCTGGAGAATCTGTTCTTCGTTGGCTCGTTACTCCAGGGACTCGGTAGCCCTGCCCCCATCCACGTAGGCCCGGGCGGCTTTCAGTGCGGCCGTGACGGCGGCATCCACGTCAGAAGGTTCGGTGATACGTATGCGGTAGGTGAACTTTGGATTGCTGCTTTTGAACGGCTCCAGGGGCGGGGCCGCTCCGAAATCGGCGGGCAAGGCCAGCTCCAGGTCCACCGCCCTCAGGGTGCGGGGTGCGGCGATGGCGAACTGGGACTTGGAGCGCAGGCTGGTGTAGGTCTTGCAGATCACCGTTTCGACCCCCGGGCCCAGGCCAGCCCCTGCGTCAATCAGCCGGTCGTGGATCGGGCGCAACCCTTCCCGCTTGCCCGCGTATAGTTCGTCCACCAGGTTCTGGTCCTGATTGCCCACCTCCAACCGGCCCGGGTCCAACACCCCCCAGGCCACCATCTGCGCATACCCGTGGGTGAGACCGTGGTTCTTCTTCATGTGGTCGGTCAGGGCCTTGAATTTGCCGAGCCCCGCTTTCCGGGCCAGTTGGACCCAGGCCTCGAAGCTCTTCCCGGTCTTCTGTTCGATGTTGGCCCGCATGGCCCGAAACATCTCCTGCGGTGATTTTGGCGACGGCATGCTGTCCTCCCCGGGGCAAATGGCCCCACCGGTCGTCGTGTGCCCCCTCAATTTAGCAACGTGCGGCAAGAGGATTCAAGGGCAAACGACCCGGGGGAACGCACAGCCAGCGCGAACAGTCGGGATCAGCTTCGCGGCGCGGACGCGGGTAGACGCACGGGGTGAAGGTTGAAGTGGGGCGGAGCTTGTTGTACTGCCTCGCCCGTTCGCGACAGAACGTTTTGAGGCCACCCTCTGCTCCAGGGAGCGCAAACAGTCAGCGCCCGGTTGATGCTTGCCTGTCC
>CAZVFX010000084.1:0-31319 GCA_964626565.1 uncultured Myxococcales bacterium | reverse complement strand
ACTAGCCGGAATCCAGCGAGCGTCTTGCACATGCCGTTACTCCGTCAATGTGTTGGTCGCAGCCGTCGGTAACGATGATGCCACGTGAAGCCTGGCTATGCAACTGCCTGGATGGACTACTTGCCCGGCGCCTCGCCCGCTTCCGCCGGCGGTGCTGCCGGCGCAACTGGCTTCGGTCCGCCCATGAACAGCCAGGCGAGGTATTGCTCGGCCAGGCGGCTGCGCTGGTTGCGGTTGTTGGCGGACAGGAGCATCTGGAAGAACTCCTTCGTGTCTGCCGATCCCTGGACCATGTGTGCGTGGGCGATGAGGGTTTCGAGCACCTCCGTTCGCACGTCGCCGCTCTCGAGTTTCAGCGCCAGGTCCACGGACAACAGGGTGTAGAACAGCGCGTGGGTTGTACCGTACGCCCGGCCGATCATGGGCACCAGGGCCGCCACCTGCCGGCGCAACTCGACACCTCGATTCCTCGCCCCCAACAGCCGGAAGAGGAACAGCCGGTAGCTCAGTTCTGTTTCGGCGGGGAGGTATCCTGCCGCCACCTCCAACTGCTCCTGCAGGCCGATAAGCACGCCGTCCTCGTCGCCCTTCATGGACAAAAAGTCGTTTTCATACCCTACCAGGTCGGAGTGCAGCAGGGGCGCCACGGCCGCGGGCACCATTTCCTTGGCCACGCGGACCACTTCCAAACCGATTTCCGGTTTGCCCATCTGCTTGGAGGCCAGAGCGATGGCCGTGGCCGTAGCCGCGACCTCAAGGTACATCTCTTCGGCTGCCAGTGCGGCCGCTACATTGCCGAATTTCTCGGCGTTGGGAAGTGCTTGGGTGCGGTCCGCCTCTGCCGTCAGGTTGCGCAGTGCGATGGCCGCGGCGCCCACCTTGTCTCTCTTCGGTGGTTTCAGGTTTTCTTTCCTTTCCGACTTGCCGGCGCGTGCGTGGAGCAGCTCCTCCATACGGTCTTCGGCCAGCAGCAGACCCCACTTGGTCACAAACTGTTTACCCTTTGCCCACTTCTTGAGCTTCTTCTTCACCTGGTCAACAGTTTCGCGGTTAGCCACGTTGTACCACGGTCCCAACAACTCGCCGGCCTCCTCCAACTCGGAGAATTCCCTGAGCAATGCCGGAAGCTCCTTGGCTTCTTCCAGAACCTCGTCCCACGAGGTGTCCCGATAGGGCAGCAGGCCCAGCGCGAGCTGGTCCAGCAGGTTGGCCGACTGGGAATGTCCTCTGAGCCTCGCGGCAAATGAGGCCCAGACCAACAGTTTGAGGTCGAGCATCTCTCTGCCCTGGCCGATACCGGCCGAGCCTCTCCTACCCAGGGTTGCGGCGGAGCCGTGAACCAGCTTGCGGCCTGCAGCCACCGCTCCTCGAAGCGCCCGGTGGGCGCCCTTATCATCGGAGCGCAGCAGCGAATAGATCGCCCACGCCAGGTGTGCCTCCATCACCCGGTCGAGCCGCGGCCCCATGATCTCGGACACCTGGCAGGTAAGCTGGTCACCCTGCTGCTGGATGGTAGCGCTTTGAGCCCCCAGACCGATTTGGAATTTCCCTTCCTGTTTGCCGGGGAGGACGAAGGCGGCTACCGTGTACCCCACGTCGGCGGTGAAGATCACGTGCTCCCCCTGGGAGCGAAGTATGCAGTTGATGGGTGCGTCTCCGGAAAAACCCTGCTCAACGAGCTTGGTGAACTGAGCATAAACTTCAGCCGCCTCCGCGTGCTGGCCCTCTCTCTCCAGCGCCCACATTTTGAAGGGCAGGAGCGAGTGGACTGCGTGTGATTTCCCGCACCCGAGAGCTTCATCTCCATAGCCGAGCACATCTCCTACGATCTTCAGCGCCCCTTGCCGGTCCTTTCCATCGCGGAATAGCAACGCCGCTTCAACCAGGGAAGGAACGTACTCTAATTCCGGCAGCCCTTCGGCTGCAGCCCTGCGGGCGGCTTCAAAAGCTTCTCCCGCCCGCTCCGGGGTCGCAACAAATCTCAGTGCGGCCGCGCCAATCCCCAGGAATGCCCGAATGTCGGGCGGGTACCGGTTGAGTTTTTCGTCCACTATGTCCGCCATGCGGGCCAGCGATTTCTCGCTGTCCTCGACTACCGCAACCAGCCCGACATCGGCCGCGGTGGCAAAGATGTCGTTTACGAGGTTCGCTACCACCGATGTGGCGGCCGCATCCTTCCCCAACTTCTCGCTCGCCTGGTTCAGCAGGTCTTTTACCGGTTGGTCCAACACTCTCAGCGCGCTCTTGGCAACTTCCCAGTCGTCTTGTTCCCCTTTTACCAGGTCGGGAATGGCCCGGTGAGCCACCGGGAGCAAGGCGAGGAGGGTGCGCACTACTTGGGGCAATTCCGTGATGTCGCACAACTCGTTGAGGGAACGGGCCAGTGTAACTTCTGCGTTGTTGAGTGCGGCGTGGAACTGGGTGTCTGCCTTGGCTTCATGCGCGGCCATGGCCAGCAGGTCCCAGCCGACTGCCCTGATCAAATCCAGACCCACCACCCACCATCCTTCTTCTCCCTCATCCGGTTTGCACGCCACCTCGAACTCAGCCATGGCCCGTTCCACTTCGGGAATGCCACCTTCGTCCAACGCGTCTACCAACGGTCCCACAGCCCGGCTCAAGCGGACCAGCGCGCCCGAATGATCGGGGAGTTCCAGGTAGGTGAACAGGGACGACAGGTCTGCCTCGACGGTCTTGTCCAACCGCTCCAGGGTAGCGTTGGCCGCGGCTGAGTTCTCTGTCAGGGTGTAGATGACGGCCAGAGTCGCCAGGGACGCGGTGCGTAGTCCCGGCGCAAGCCTGACCAGGTCGGGACTGTCCGGGCCAATGGGTCCTGCTGCGACCTTATCGAAAACCTCTACCGATTGCTCCACCGTGGACAGGAGGTAGCCGAGGTTTCCCTGAAGCAAAGTGCTGACGCCGGTAAGCATGCTGAGCACCGCGTCCAGGGTGCGGTCCTCGGGGGTTTCTCCCAGTTGTGCCCGCACCTTTTGGATGCCGTTGAGCAACTCGGTGAGCACGGGGCCCAAAAGGTCGGTACGACCCTGGACCACGGCCAGCACGAGGTCTACTGAAATGCCCAACACTACCTCCAACACGCCGGCCTGCCCGTTCTCCCCTTTCACCGACGCGGTAAGCGCGGTGTCCATCATGGTTACCAGGCTCTGGTGATTGAGGCACGCGCCCAGCACCTGGAAAGCCGACATCAGCCGGGATACGTTGCGGCCGTTGAAACCCTCGGTCCCTTCGACTTCGAGCGCGGCGGCGAGGTCTTCGTGGAGCATGTTGCACAGAGGAATAGTGATCAGGGGGTCGGGCCACTCGGCGGCAAGCCATACCTGGGCCAGCGCGGTCGCGAGGGTGGATGTTCTGCTCCACAAGTTTTCAGGGGCTATTGCCCAGGCTCTGAATTGAGTGAACGCGTCTGCGTCCAGGTTTCCTTCCGTGTCAACGAGTTTTGTGGGCCAGTAGCTGAAGTCCAGGTCCGGCCTTCCCATGCGCTGGAAACTGCGGTAGACGGCAGCCAGACGTTCCCGCCGGCGCCGCTCGAAGCCGTCATCGCAAACATTGCTCGATTTCTCGGCATTGATTGCGTTCCATCTGGACATCAACTCGAAGTATTTGCCCCGGTCGCCGCCAATCTTCTTGGCTGCGTCCGCGAGCCGGCTGGCTTCAGCCTCGAAGCCGGCGCTCACCGTAGCCGCGCCTCCGGCGCCCTCTTCCGCGTCCCCGGACTTGTCCTCTTCTGTTTCGTCGGCCATGGTGGCGAAGAAGAACCGGGCCGATTCGTCCGCTGGTTCAACTTGGATATCCACGCAGGTCTCCCGCAATTTGTCCCAGCCGGCTTCCGCTGAGTCGCCGTGGGAATAGGCGGCAACGGTGCCTCTCAAATAGAGCAGGTTGGCCCGGGAACCGCAGGGGGAGCCCCCTTCCTTTGGAAGCGCGGCCAGAGCTGCCTCGAGGTGGCCTAAGGCCTGACGGTGCTTTCCTTCCCTTAGTGCTGCGTCGGCCTGGTTGAGGGCTATCACAGTCTTGGGCGATTTGATGTCCGGGAGCACCGGACCGACCACGATGTTCGACAGTAACGGCGCGTTCACGGGGACCAATTGGCCACCGCCGGAAGAAGCACACGCAACGCAAAAAAGTGTGGCAAAGAGGGCGACGAAACCGCCCAGAGACCTACCAGACATGATGACCTCCGCTAGATTCGAGCCTCAGTCAAGCACAGATTCAAAATGGATTCAAGATCTGCCAATAAGTTTAACTCCATGCACGTTAAGTTTGCCTGTTGGACGTCCTGCGCGATATAATCACCGTCCCGATGGGGGGAGAGCCAAAGGAGGAACTGATGTCATTGCGTTATGTCGGCAAGAGCGAAAAACGTGTCGATGCAGTGGAAAAAGTGACTGGTGCGGCCGAATATGTTGCGGACATCAAGCTGCCCCGCATGTTGCACATGAAGGTCCTGAGGGCCGGAGTGCCCCACGCCAACATTGTCTCCATCGATACTTCGGCGGCAGAAGCGTGCCCCGGGGTCCACAAGGTGGTCACGGGCCAGGGTTGCGATATCCTGTTCGGCACCTGCCTGTGGGACCAGCCGCCGCTGGCGGAAGGCAAGGTCCGCCACGCGGGAGAAGCGGTGGCTGCTGTGCTGGCCGAAACCGTTTTGCAGGCCGAGGCCGCGGTGAAGAAGATCGTGGTTGAGTACGAAGAGTTGCCCTACGTGCTGGACCCCCTGGAGTCGGTGGCCGACGGCGCCCCGGTGATACATCAGCGCAACGGCGACTACGACCGGGTGGATTACGTGGTCCATCCCATCAAAGGCACCAACGTCTTTCACCATTACAAGTTGCGCAAGGGAGATCTTGACAGGGGATTCGCTGAATCCGACGTGGTGGTGGAAGGTCAGTTCGAGTTTCCACTTTCCAGCCATGCCGCGCTTGAGCCCCATGGCGCCATCTGTCGTTTCGGCGCCGGTGGCGATATCGAGATGTGGGCCAGCAACCAGGCCCCGTTCGTGCTGCGGGATGTACTATGCGGTATGTTTAATGTGCCGGCCACGAAGGTGCGGGTGAGGATCCCCTTTCTCGGGGGCGGTTTCGGCGGCAAATCGGATGTCAGCATCGAGCCCATGGTGGCATATGCCGCCAGCAAGGTGCCCGGGTACGCGGTGAAACTGGTGCTCACCCGGAAAGAGGTTTTTACATCCAGTCTCCTGGGCCGCGGAATGAAGGGAAGAATGAAGTTGGGAGCTAAACGGGATGGCACCTTTGTCGCCCTGGAATCCGCCATGCATTTCTCCGACGGCGCCTACGGCGACACGGGGTGGCCGGTGGACACGGTGGCCGGCCACAACTGCACCGGCCCCTACGAGTTCCCCCACGTGAAATCCGACACCTATGGGGTTTACACCAACTCACCGCCCGTGGGTGCCTACCGGGGTTACGGCCATCCGGAAGGGCAGTTCATGGTGGGCCGGTTGGTGGATATCCTGGCCCGGAAGCTGGGGGTTGACCCCGCTGAGCTGATGCGGAAGAACTTCCTTAGCGAAGGCAAACACAATGCGCTGGGTCAGAAGATCAAACCAAGCCATGGCAACCTGCTAGCGTGTTTGGGAGAGGTAAAAAACGCGGTGGGGGGGCGGGAGTTGCCCGCGGAGGATGAACGGTATCTCTACGGCCGGGGTATTGCGGCCATGATGAAGTCGCCGAAGATGGCGGCCAACGCCTCGTCCACCGCCTACGTCCAGGCCAACTCCGACGGCACCTTCTTTGTGAATCTGGCCGGCATTGAGATGGGCCAGGGGTGCCAGACCGTGTTTACGCAAATGGCTGCGGAAGCTCTGCAGGCGCCCATGGATAAGGTGAAAATGTACGCTGATGTCGACACCCAGTTTTCGCCGTGGGAATGGCAGACGGTGGCGTCCATGCAGACATACAGGGGCGGCAGGGCCATCGCACAGGCCTGTGAAAGGGCGGTGGAGGTGATCAAAGCCAACGCCGCGCTGGTGCTCGAATGCTCGGCTGACGAAATTGAATACGACGGCGAAGGGTGTTTCTGCGCCGACAACCCGGATCGCAGACTGGCGGTGGGTGCGTTGGCCCGGGGATACATGTACCCCAACGGCCTGACCGTAGGGGTCCCGGTGCAGGCTACCGGCAGCTACCGGGTTGCGGGCATCATCGAGCCCGACCCGGAAACCGGCATGGGCAACGCGGCCGGCTCCTGGACCTTCGGCGTGCAGGGTGCGGATGTGCGCATCGAGAAGGCGACGGGCAAGGTCGAAGTGCTGCATTTTGCCAGCGCGTTCGACCCCGGAGGAGTTATCAACCCGCAAACCTGCCGGGGTCAGATTGTGGGCGGTGTGGTGCAAGGAATGGGTGCGGCGCTGATGGAGAAACTCCAGTTCAACGACAAGGGGGTGGTGAAAGGCGCCAACTTCGGGCCCTACCGCATTCCAACGGTGTCGGACATGCCGAAGGAGTGGACGGTGAAATTTATCGAGACGCCTAACGAGGAGGGGCCGTGGAGCGCCAAACCTATCGGTGAGCATCCCATTGTGGCGGTGGCTCCAACCCTGCTCAACGCCATTCAAGACGCGACCGGGGTGGATTTCTACACCTTGCCGGTGACTGCCGACGTCATTCTCGAACACCTGAAGGAGGGGTAAGATGACTACTATCAACCTGACCGTCAACGGTGTTCATCACGAAGTGGAGCTGGAAACCGACCGGGTGAAACTGGTGGACGTGTTGCGAGACCGACTCGAACTCACCGGTTCCAAAGTGGGCTGTGGAGTAGGTAAGTGCGGCTCCTGCACCGTCTTGCTGAACGGCGAGGCGGTGACCAGTTGCAATCTGCTGGCCAGGAAGGCGGACGGCGCCGACATCGTCACTATCGAAGGGGTAGCCAACGGTTTCGACCTGCACCCGGTGCAACAGGCGTTCATCGACACCGGCGCAGTCCAGTGCGGGTTTTGCACCCCGGGCCTGGTGGTCCGCACTCTGGCACTTCTGGACAGCAATCCAAGCCCCTCAGACGAGGAGATTTTCGGTGCTTTGGAGAAGCACCTTTGCCGTTGCACAGGCTACGAAGCCATCATCGAAGCGGTCAAACTGGCGCAGCAGCGCCTTTCGGCCTGACTGACCGCTGATTGCTGACTGCCCATAGCTGATTCCCATGCTTCCGATATACGAAATAAGCGAGGCGCTTACGGCCGCGATGACCGCGGGCAACCGTGCGGTCATCAGCGCGCCCACCGGGTCGGGGAAGACCACGCAGGTGCCCCAGATGTTGTTGCAATCGGGCCTGCTTGAGCACGGCATCGTGGTGTTGCAGCCTCGCCGTCTTGCCTGTCGCCTGCTGGCTCGCAGAGTGGCTGCGGAGATGGGGTGCAATACGGGGGAGCAGGTAGGCTATCGGACCAGGCACGACTCAAAGGTATCCGCGGCCACCCGCATTAGCTTCATGACCGAAGGGTTCTTGCTCCGCCTCCTCCTCGGCGAGCCGGATTTGCCACAATTCTCCGCGGTAATCCTGGACGAATTCCACGAGCGGCATTTGGGCGGGGACATCGTGTTGGCCCTGTTGAAGCAGCTTCAGGAAAGCTCTCGTCCGGACCTCAAGATTCTCGTCATGTCAGCGACCCTCGACACCGGATTGGTGGCCGGATATCTGGATTGTCCGCTCCTGGAGGCTGGTGGCCGCTTGCATCCGGTGGATGTATCGTATCAAGATGCACCCGTGGAGCAGCCGGTGTGGACCAGCGCGGCCCGGGCAGTGAGGGACCTGGTCGGCATCGAATCCGAGGGCGACGTTCTGGTCTTTATGCCCGGGGCCTACGAAATCCGGCGCACCATCGAAGAGTGCGGCCGCTTCGCCGCCACGAAGAGCCTGGCTTTGCTTCCTTTGTACGCGGACCTTCCTGCTGCCGCTCAGGACGCGGCAGTGGGTCCCAACTCCAGGCGCAAGGTAATTGTGTCCACCAACGTTGCGGAGACTTCCATTACCATCGAGGGAGTGCGGCACGTGGTTGACTCGGGACAGGTCAAAGTGCACCGCTTTGATACCCGGCGGGGTATGAATGTGCTGAGCCTCGCCCGGGTCTCCCGGAGTTCCGCGGACCAGCGAGCGGGAAGGGCGGGAAGGACTGCGCCCGGCACCTGCCTCCGGCTGTGGAGCCGGCACGAGCAGGGGCGAAAAGCAAAAGACGAAGTCCCCGAGGTCCAGCGCCTGGACCTCTCGGAAACAGTGCTTCATTTGGGCTTTCTCGGGTTTCGGGAGGCCGCCGAGTTTCCCTGGCTTCAGCCGCCCTCGGCGGAATCGTTGACCGGCGCCAAAGCTCTGCTGGCCTCCCTCGGAGCCACGGACGACGCGGGTGCGCTCTCAACCACCGGCAAAGCGATGGTGGGGCTGCCCATGCACCCGCGTCTTTCCCGCATGCTCATCGAGGCTTCAAAACGCGGTGCGGCGAAGAGAGCTGCACTCTGGGCGGCCCTGGTGAGTGAACGGGATCTTCTCACCGGCAGCAGAGGCTCCGGCATTTCGCATGACGCCGAGGAGAGGTCGGACTTCGCAGCCCTTGAGAACGCACTTCACGCGGCCCGTTCCGTGAGCTACGACCGGAGGAAGTGCGCTGATATGGGCCTTAGCGCATCTGCCTGCCGGCAGGTGGAGCGCACCAGCAAGTTGTTCCTATCGGCTTGCCGGAAGGCGGGCCTTGACACCGGCGGCAAGGATCGATTCGAAGACGCGGTCAAAAGCCTCCTGGTCGCTTATCCCGACCACGTTGCAGCTTTGCGCAGCAAAGACCATCGGGTCTACGAACTGGTGGGCGGTCGGCGCTGCACGCTGCCGGCGCACAGTGCAGCAGCAGGGGCTGAGCTGATCGTACCGGTAGAGGTGGAGGACCGGGGTACCGGCAAAGGGATGAAGGCGGTGTTGTCCCTCGCCACCGAAGTGACGCTCGGCTGGCTCGATGAGCTGTTCCCGGGGAGTGTGGGAGAGACGGCGGATGTAGTGTGGGACGAAGAGCGGCAACGTGTCAACTCCATGTCCGGAGCTACCTTCGAAGGACTTGTGGTCGCACCCCGCTTCTCAACCCGGGTGGACGCCGCCGCTGCTGAGGCGATGCTGGCAGGCAAGGTGATGAGCGGCGAGTTGAGGCTCGCAGGATGGGACGACAAAGTGGAGGCCTGGATCGAGAGGACCAGATGCGTGGCAGCGTGGTTCCCTGAAAAAGGGCTGTTGACCTATGACGACGACGACAAAAACGTCATCTTGCTGGCGCTGTGCAAAGGTGCAACTGCCTACGCCCACATCCGAAAGACCCCATGTTTGGGGGAGGTCAAAAACGCGTTGTCGTGGGGCGACAGGGAATTTGTGGAGAAGATGGCTCCGGAACGTGTGCAACTGCCCCGTGGGTACCGCATGAAGATACGGTACGAGGCGGGCGGCAGAGCCATCGGAAGGGCCAAGATCCAGGACCTCTACGGCTTGGACGAGACTCCGAAGGTGGGGGGGGGAAGGCACCCGGTGCTGCTGGAAATCCTTGCGCCCAATTTCAGACCGGTGCAGACTACCGATGATCTGGCGGGGTTCTGGAACAACCTCTACCCCGAGGTGAGAAAGCAGTTGTCTCGTAGGTATCCGAAGCACGAGTGGAGATAGATGGACATCATTTCGCCTGCCTACTTTCTGGCCAAATTCTGGTACCTGTTCGTCCTTCCGTTCCTTGGCCCCCCGGGCTTCGGGGTCGCGAGCGGCTCGGGAATGGTGTGGCGGACGCCCGCGGTTCACCGGCCGGCTGGTCCGATGCTGAAAGGACTCGAGGTAGAGCAGCGGGTGCTGGCCACGCCGCCGGGGTCGGAAGCCGAACTGGTCGATATCCCCGCGGGTAAGTTGCGGCGGTGCCCGTCGGACGGAGAGGGTGAGTGCGAGACTATTGCGGTAGGCGCCTTTAGAATAGATCGCACCGAGGTCACCGTGGGGCAGTTCGCCCGGTGCGTCCGGGCGGGCAGATGCCAGGCCAAACACCACCTTACTTTTGAAGACACGGATTTCTGCAATCTGGGGGCGCCGGAACGGGTCAACCACCCAATCAACTGTGTGGCGTACTTCGCGGCCAAAGACTACTGCTCCTTTGCCGGGAAGAGATTGCCGACTTTGGTGGAGTGGCAGTATGCAGCTCGAGGTGAAAGTGAGCGTACCTATCCCTGGGGCAAGGAAGAGCCGGGCTGTGACCGGGCAACCTATCACGGCAAGGAAGGAAGGGCATGCGGCAAACTGTATTCATCCCCCGTGGGTTCGTTCCCTTCCGGGGCATCGCCGTTTGGGTTGCTAGGCATGGCCGGCAACGTCATGGAATGGACCTCAACCATCGCCGCCCCTCCCGACGACGACCCGGAAGGGAAGAAGACTCCCATTCCGGAGAATCCGCGTACCAAGCGTAACTTCATGGGCGGCTCCTTCGCCGACGCTCCCCACGTGATGGCTATCGACTACATCTGTTACGACAGCGCCAAGAGTAAAAACATCTCCCTGGGTATCCGCTGCGCCGCCGACTCGCAATAGGCTTGCTTGCAAAACCGTTGTAACCGGAGTATCTTGTCCCAAGTCAAACTGAGTATAGTTTACGCGGGGAGGAGAAGATGAGAACGCTGGGGTTCATTATCGTGGTAGTCGTGGCGGCGGCGGTTGTTTCGTGCTTTGGCGGTGAAGACGCGGCGGAGAAGCCCACGTGCGATACGGTGATAGCGAAGATGAATGAATGCTACCCGGGGCAGATGGAGGGCTGGGAATGCACCGATGAGACCCTGGAGGCCTACGAGGCAAACGGCCTGGACAAGGAGTGCAACGAGATCTACAAGGCGGGCAAGGCCGACACGTTCTCCTTCGGCGGATGCGACGCGGACGAGCATGCCTGCGGGCTCATATTCTGTTGTAAAAATGAGCACCCGGTAACCTGGTTCCCCTCGGCCTCCGACTGGGATTTTCTGCCCGCGGTTCAGGCCTACCAACTGGCGATGCCCACCGACAAAAGGGCTTCCATCGACGCGGCGACCAGGGAGGACCTGGCTGCGGGCATCGGCTACACCTGGGAGCAGGATGTTGACGTCTCCGGCAAAGGTGAGATCAAAGACATGGCCGTTGAGTACACAAGCGGCCTTATCGAAGTGCCCTACGACACCTTCGTCTCCCGGCTGGCTCCGGAGCACTGGGGTATCGAGTTGGCCCATTACCTGGGTGGAGAACTGATAGTCTACTCCACGGACGACCAGGGGCGCGCCGTTACCCAGTTGGAGCGCATGGTGTTGAGCCCGTTCCCCTGCGACTGGGAGACCCCTCTTACCGATATGGATATGACCAAAGTGGAGTTCATCGAGTACACCGACACTTCGGCAACCGTCTACTGGCGGGTGATGTACTCGGACAACGACTCCACCGAAGAGGACCTGGGCAGCGTGAGTTTCAGGGCCTATGACGACTTCTCAACCGTGGTCACCTTCCACTCCGCGCATCGCCTGAACGCTCCTCTGGGCATTCATCTTCCCAATCCTCTCGTTCGACTGACCTTGATAGATTTCTTCCAGGGTCACATCTGGCACTACGGCGACCTGGTTTCGTACTGAGGTAAAGG
This sequence comes from uncultured Myxococcales bacterium, assembly GCA_964626565.1. Classification (GTDB taxonomy): domain Bacteria; phylum Myxococcota_A; class UBA9042; order CAIXZC01; family CAIXZC01; genus CAZVFX01. The sequence continues at coordinate 19,681 of CAZVFX010000084.1, read as the reverse complement.
TGCCGGCGCCCCATAGGCCCGGCGCTAACGCTTAGGGTGCTGTTTGTGTTTTGCTACCGCCTACAGCCTTTCCTTTGCTGCCGCCTGCCTCAATTCACGTGATACTGGACGGTGAAGCCGGTGAGGATTGCTGAGTTCCCCTCTTCGTCGGCGATGAGGATCACTTCCACCTGCAGGTATTTGCCATTGAGATCCGGGATGGCTGTGAGGTCCATGGGGAATACGTTGGGCGGGAACGGTCCGAACGGCCCCTGCCACGGCTCCTGGTTCAGTGCGGATACGGTGTCGGCAGCTCTCAGTCGCAACTTCACGTAACTTTCGCCCTGGTAGTTCACGGCCACGTCGAGGAGCGTCCAGTTGGTAGCTCCCACCGGTCCGCCGGGAATGATGTGCTGGTAGTAGCCCTGAGGTGCGGTGTAGTTCTTGGCGGCATAGCCGGTCATATCCGAATAGGTGTACGGATTGGCGCCCACCGGATATGTGCCGACCACCTGCATGTTGTTCTGGGTGTCGATCTTGGCCGCAGAGTTGGAGCTGTAGCCCACGGCCCACAGATACCCTTCGGAGTCCATGGCCACGCCAATGGGCGTGTTGGCTCCGCCCGTGCTGAAGATCTGCACAGCCAGGGTATCGATATCCACCCTGGCTACCGAGGTGCCGCCGCAGCCCAGGCCGGAGTACATGTAACCGTCCGCGGAGCCGGCCATGCCTCTGGGGCAGTGGCCGTTGAGGCTCTGGGTGATCCAATCGAACTGTCCGTTCTCCGGGTTGTACCGGCTGATGCCGTAGGACGAATAGTGCCCGGTCCAGACCCTGCCCTTGGCGTCAACCGTGATGCCGTAGTTGTTGCCGGTGGGCGGATTCAGGTGCTGGTATTGGCCGGTTTCGGGGTCGACCCGAACCAACTTTCCGCAGCCGCGGCCCGAGACCCAAACGATACCGTCGCCGTCAACCACCAGGCCGTAGGGGTTGCAGCCAATGGAGATCGACTGCATCACAGCGCCGTCTTCAGCGTTGAGCTTTCTGATCACCTGGCCGTTCCACTCCCCGATCCAGGCGTTGTTTTCAGCATCCACTCCTGCTGCCCGCTGGCAGCTTCCGCCCGGATAGACGATGAACTTGACGCATTCGTCCTGACCCTTGGGCAGCATCTCCGCACCGGAGATCTTGTGGTCGCCGTTGGTGTCCTGGGATGTTTGGATTATGCCGTCGTTGTTCTTGTCCACGCAGTTCTTCTCGTACGCGACGATCTTGGCTACGCCACCGTCGTTTCGGCACGCTACCCACACGTCGGAATAGAGGTCCACGCTGGTGCGCGACGGGTTTGAGCAGGATTGATATCTTCCCACCTCGTAGCCCGTCTCGGTGTCGAGTTTCGACACGGTGCTCTCCCCCGAGTTGGCGATCCAGATAAACGCCAGTTTGATCTCCTCGGTATCCAGCAGCAGATTGCCATCTTCGTCCGCGGCGAGGCCGGACGAGTTTTCATCGTCCAGGGAGAACGCCTCGTCCCCTTCCGGTCCTACCGCCACCTGGTGGCAGGAGGGGTCGCACGTGCCGCAGGTGGAACCCACGCCCTCGTCGATTTGGCCGTCGCAATTGTCGTCGATGCCGTCACAATCTTCCACCGCTCCGGGATGAATCGCCGGGTTCTCCTCGTCGCAGTCGCCGCCATTCTTGGTGGTGTACATGTTGTTGGCCCAACAGATGCACGCCGGCTCCAAGGAGCCGTAGCCGTCGCCGTCGAAGTCCATGTAGTGGCTTTCACATCCCAGCGACCCTTCGTTGTCGGTAACTCCGTCGCAATCGTCGTCGGAGTTGTTGCACACCTCGGTGCCGTCGGGGTTTATGCTCAGGGTCGAGTCGTCGCAGTCACCCGGTTGTGACGCAGTGTACTCCCCGGTGGGGCCGCAAACGCACTGGAACTTGTTGGTCATGCCCCAACCGTCATCGTCCTTGTCCTTGTAGAACACGGAGCAACCGGTGGCGCCGGCTTCGTCGACCAGCAGGTTGCAGTCGTTGTCCTGCCCGTCACACACCTCTTCGGCGCCGTGGTGGATCTCGTCGTCCAACTGGTTGCAGTCCACGATGTCGGGATCGCCGTCGTTGTCGTCGTCGAAGTCGATGCAGTCCGCCTCGCCGTCCCCGTCGAAGTTGGGATAGCCTTCGTCCACCTTGTTGTCACAGTTGTTGTCAATTCCATCGCAGACTTCCTGGCCCCCGTCGAACATCTTCGGGTCCAACGGCGCACAATCGGTGTCGTCCGGGTCTCCGTCGTTGTCGTCGTCGGGGTCGATGCAGTTGGCCAGACCGTCCTGGTCCAGGTCCGCGTACCCTTCGTCCACCTGGAGGTTGCAGTTGTTGTCAACTCCGTCGCACGCCTCGGCAGCACCGTTGAAGATGGTGTCGTCCAGGGGCGCGCAGTCGCTGATATCCGGGTCGCCGTCGTTGTCGGTGTCAACGTCCCAACAGTCGGCCACTCCGTCACCGTCCGTATCCTTGAACCCCTCGTCGATCTTGCCGTTGCAGTCGTTGTCCTTGCCGTCACACGCCTCCAGCGCCCCGTTGTACACCTGGTCGTCTTTCGGGCCGCAGTCGGTGTCGTCCGGGTCGCCGTCGTTGTCATCGTCCGGGTCCACGCAGTCGGCCATGCCGTCCAGGTCGGTGTCCGCGTAACCCTCGTCCACCTGGCCGTTACAGTTGTTGTCCACTGCGTCGCATACTTCGGCCGCGCCGTGATGAGCGAGGGGCTCCAACGGAGCGCAATCCAACTCATCCGGGTCTCCGTCGCCGTCATCGTCCAGGTCGCAAGCGTTGCCCTGGTCGTCTTCGTCCAGGTCGTACTGGCCCGGATTGTAGTCAAGGGGGCAGTTGTCGGCCCCGTCCAGGATATCGTCATTGTCGTCGTCGGTGTCGATACAATCCGCCATGCCGTCATCATCGGTGTCTGCGAAACCGTCGTCCACCGCGCCGTTGCAGTCATTGTCCACTCCGTCGCAATCCTCGGCACTGGGCGGCGGCGCTTCACAACCGGACCACCCTTCCACGCCCAGGCAAACCTGCTCGCCGGGGCAGGTGCCCCATTCATTGGTTACGTAGCAATTCTGAAGCTCTCCCTGGTTACCGGGACGGCAACTGCAGCTCGAGGTGATGGGCAGGCACTGCTGGGTCTCCACACCCATGGTGTCCACCGTGAGTTCGCATTCGTAGTTCACCGGGCAATCCTGACCTGTGACACAGCTCAGGCCGCAGTAGTTGCCCTCGCCGCCGATGGGGATGCACTGATCACCGTCGTCTCCACATTCCTTGGCGTCGCTGCACGGTTCACACAAATCCCAGAAGGTCGGAATGCAGATGAACTCCGGATCAGAGCCGTACAGAGTGACCCCCTTGCAGATCCAACCCTGGGGGCATTCGGTGATGCACGTGTGGGTGCAAACCTGGCCCTCCGGCCCTTCAATGCAATAGCCGAAACCGCAGTCGTCGTTATCGTTGCAAGGAGCTCCAATGGGCACCTCGTCGTCCTTGCCGAAGTCGAAAGTCTCCTCGTTGCCGCGTCCCTTGCCGAAGTCTATGGCAACTTCCTTTTCGACTGCCGTGGCGTCGGCCCCGGAGTTCTCCGTGTCAACGGTATCGGGGACCAGCTTTCCGATCTGCGTAGCGTCGTTTCCGCTGCACGAGAAAAGCAGCGCTGCGAACAGCACCGGAACCAATACGCTCAAGCACTTTCTCATGAGTATCTCCTCAGAGTTTTAACCCCTCACAACATAACAGTATACTGGAAACACACAGGTTGTTTAAGGAAAATCCGCTAGGCGATAATCAGCTTGTCGAATGCTTCTTTCAGACCGTTGTGAATACCGGCAACCTCTTCGGTTGACCAGTCAGCCCGCGCCTTACGCAGGAACGACGTCTTGTCCACCCGGTTGTCAAATCTCCCCACGGGCAGATGCCAGCACTTCATTTCGTAACGCGCTTTCCCGTCGTCTCCCACCACCTCAACGGTACGCTCCACCTTGATGGTGTCGGGGCGATCAGACTGGCTGATGAGCCAGTCCATGTCATCCCCACCATAGTCTCCCAGCATCACTTCCATTGGCACTGAATGATGGAGGATGGAGCCCTGCCCGTCCGGCCGGGCGCGCTCGATGTTCTTGCGCCGGGACTCCTCAGGAGTGACCCACACGTACAGGATACACGCCCGGTCCAGCACCTGGTCCGAGAACCTGGACAAAGCGTACTGGTATCCCCGCGGCGGCGTGGCCGGAAAAGCGGAGCCGTTGGGTACTCCGCGGGCGGCCTCTATGAAGATGGTCTTACCAGTCCGGTCCTGGGCGCACACCTCGTTCTTCACCTTCAACTCCTTGGCGCACTCCTCTTCCAGCGCTTCGGCAACCTCACACCGCAACCGGTATGGCACATTGCCCAGCTCCGGCAACATCCCGCCCCGCTCACGGGCCGCGTCCAGGCGGTCGAACAGCAACTGTGCTGCCGACGGCGGATTAAAGACCCGCTGGTTCAGCAGGTCGTCGTAGTCTTCATTCAGCATCTCCACCAGCGTGCCCCACTCGAACGGCTCGTCGAACGGCCTGTCCGGCCCCTTGTAGAAGATGTAGGGATAGCCCCTGGACCACAACTCGTCATCGATGCGGTGCATGAAGTGCACATACGGGTAGTCGTCCAGTTGCAACGTCGGGCCGATGTGGAACTCCTCCCTGCATTGCACCTCGGTGAGCCCGTCCAAATACTTCCTTACTTCGGATTTGCCTGATGCGGGCAGCGCCAGCAATAGAACTGTGTCCAACATTTTTATCCCTCCCAAATAAGATCAGCCGATGTCATCAAAACGTCGGATAACGCAGATTTCGACTGACTATACGATCTTTGTACCGGCTTGTAAAAGCCCTTGAAATCGGCAGGGAGGCACACAGGTTTTTCTAATTGGCCGATTCGTCGGCCCCAATTGTTGTGGAGGTTGATATGTTTACATTGCCGAAACTTACATATGATCTTGATGCTCTGGAACCCTACATCGATGCCAGGACCATGGGGATTCACCATGGCAAGCACCATGCCGGGTATGTGGCCAACCTGAACCAGGCGGTAGAGGCGCTCGGGCCTCAGTTCCCGGGCCGTAGCCTGCAGTGGATTCTCAAGTTCCTGCCCGAGTTGCCTGAAACCCAGCGTACCGCGTTGAGGAACAACGGTGGGGGGCACTACAACCATTCCCTTTTCTGGAGCGTCCTTGGCCCCAAACAGGGCGGGACTCCAGTGGGAGACCTGGCCGCGGCCATCGACTCAACCTTTGGTTCATTCCAGCAGTTCAAGGAAACGTTTGAAACCGCGGCAAAGACGCGTTTCGGTTCTGGATGGGCCTGGGCGTACGTTGACGGCAAGGAACTGAAAGTTGGCAGTTCGCCAAACCAGGACAACCCAATCATCGAGGGAAAAGGGGTGCCGATTCTGGGCCTCGACGTGTGGGAACACGCCTACTACCTCAAATACCAGAATCGCCGGCCCGAGTACGTCAGCGCGTTTTGGAACCTGGTGAACTGGAGCGAGGTGCAGAAGCGCTACGTCGATGCTATGAGGTAGGTTCCTTTTAGTGCTTCAGGTAGCCCTGGCCAACCAGATAGTCCACAACAGTGCGGGCAGCTTCGTCCGGCTCCACCGATGTGGTATCGATAGCAAGTTCAGCATCGGCCGGTTCTTCGTACGGGTCGGAAATGCCGGTGAATTGCTTGATGATGCCGGCCCGCGCCTTGGCGTATAACCCCTTGCGGTCCCGCTGCTCACAAGTTTCCACCGGCGTGGAAACGTGCACCAGGGCGAAGCCGCCGCCCCGCTCCACCATCTCCCGAACCTCCCTTCGGACCGCGTCGTAGGGAGCGATAGGCGCGCAAATGGCGATGCCGCCTGCCCGAGTAACCTCGGCCGCCACAAAACCGATGCGGCGGATGTTGAGATCCCGGTGCTCCTTGGAGAACCCCAACTCCGACGACAAATGACCGCGCACCAGGTCTCCGTCGAGCAAGGTGATGCTGCGCCCCCCTGTTTCCAGCAGGCGGGTCATAACCACGTTGGCGATTGTGGACTTGCCCGAGCCGGAAAGGCCGGTGAAGAACACAGTAAAACCCTGTTTTTCACGAGGCGGATGGGTGCGGCGTAGCTCATCCGCTACCTCGGGAAAGGTGAACCAGTTCGGGATCATTTCCCCGAGCGACAGCTTACGTCTCAGATCCGTCCCCGAAATCGACAGCACCGTGCCGTCGTCAGGCACCTCGCCAACCGGCAGATAACTGTCCACGTCTTTTACGTACACCATCAACTTGAAGGGCACCATGGTGACCCCGATCTCTTCCTGGTGGCGCTCGAGCAGTTCCTGAGCCTCGAACGGCGGGTAGAACGGAGTGCCGTCCGACGCGGAACCGGGACCGGCGTGATCCCTTCCTACGATGAGGTGGGAGCAACCGTAGTTGCGCCTGATAATGGCGTGCCAAAGTGCTTCCCGGGGACCGCCCATGCGCATGGCCAGCGGGAGCAGCGACAACTCAACCGAGTCTTCGGGATAGCGCTTGAGTATCGCCTTGTAGCAACGCACCCGGGTGTAGTGATCCACGTCGCCCGGCTTGGTCATGCCTACCACCGGGTGAATCAGTAGCCCTCCCTCAACACCCTGTGCCGCCTGCAGGGTAAGTTCGTGGTGCGCCCGGTGCATGGGGTTGCGGGTCTGGAACGCCACGACTCGCGTCCATCCCCTGGCCCGGAATCGTTCACGAAGCGCAGCCGGCGTATCCCTGATTTCCCCGAAATCGTAGTGGACGGGACGGGTGACGCCCTGGATTCTGCCCCCGACGTAGAACTCGTTGAGCCCGTCGAGAACGTGGGCCACGCCGGGGTGCTCCCGGTTGGTGGAGCCGTAGACCTGAGCGGCTTCTTTCTCGCGCTCCGGCTGCCACACGTCCTCCACCGTGAGTACAGCCAGCATCACGCCCTCCGGGTCGCGCAACGCCAGCTTGCCCCCCGGCTCCAACTTTTCCGCCATCTCGGGTGTAACGTCCAACGTAATTGGCATGGGCCATAGCGTGCCGTCGGCAAGCCGCATGTCGTTACACACGCCCTGGTAGTCCGCCCGGTTCATGAAGCCCCGCAATGGCGAGAATCCCCCCGACATGAGCAATTCGAGGTCACAGATCTGGCGTGGGGTCAGATCCCATGAGGGCCAGTCGCAGGAGTCGGTCTTCAATGTCTGCGCCTCATCAGCCCCGACGAGCAAATCATTGAGTTCGCCGCCGTAGGGGGTAATCAGTCCATCTTGCATAAACTTCTCCTCACAGGTTTTTAGTCACTGCTCGTGCTGTAGCCGTACTGCTTGATAACGGTTCCCCAGCGACGTGTGATTTCCGCGCGCCGGGCTTCAGTCAATTTGTACTTGTTGGTCTTGTAGGACGTGAGCCCGGCCAGGTATTTCTCGACCGATGGCCTCGCTTTTTCGAAATCGCCGAGAGCCAGCCGCTCGTAGATGGCCCGCATTTCCCGCACGGGGTCCTCAATCAAGTCTTCGTATCGGAGTTCATGGAAACGGGCCGGGTCCACCAGTTCCCGGGCTTCGTCCAGTTTGCGATAGACATGGAGGTAGGTGTCGAACACATAATCCTCCAACCCCCCGAAATGGGGTTTCTGCAGAGCCCAATCGCCGATGAGGCGTTTCCAAAGGTGGACGGTGGACGGAAACACGTCGTAAGGGTTGCGGACGATGTGGACGAAAAGGGCGTCGGGGAACATCTCGTTGAGCACCTTCACCCGGCACGAGTGGGCCGGGGATTTCAGGATCAGACGACCGGGCCGGTGAGCCGAGAGGCGCCGGAGCAGAAGCATAAAACCATCCTTCCACTTCTCCAGTTCCCGGGCTGACAGGCCCTCCAGGTCGAGGTACTGTTCATGGCGTAGTGGTGAGTTGGGAAATGCGATCCTGAGATACGGCGAGCCCACCCCGGTCCCACACAAAGCGAACTCGTCCTCCTGGGGACGTTCGAAGCCTACAGCCATGTTGTCCATGGGCCGCCTTTCCGGCAGCAAAAAGCGCAAGGCCTTGTCAGTGGTCCCTTCCGTCAACAGGAAATGGTTGGGATCGAAGCACTCGTACGTGTTGGGGAAGGTGTGGTCCGTGTCCTGGGTCAGCAACTCGTGCAGGTGGGTGGTGCCCGTGCGCCAGTGCCCGATGACGAAGACCGGAGGCGGGTCGATCACGGCATTCCTGATTCGGTCCCCATGGACCAGCTTTTCAACCATCGCCAGCGCCGAATGTATGCCACTGGCCAGAGTGATGCCCAGAACCCGGTGAGCGTTCTGTGGGCTCACAGCGAATCGATACTGGGCGAGCATCTTCACCCAGGCCGACAACGAATAGCCCGTCCATGGGCTCATCAAGCTCTTGTGTTTTTTCTTCATCTACTCACTCAAATCCACGTAGTCCGGAACGGTAGTTCCTTCAATTAGTGCTGCTGCAACACCGATGCGGCCGACCGATCCGGCTCCGCCCCAGTAGCTGGACCCGCAGGTGCACTTTCCGCCGGCGCCACCTTGCGTTGTGACCTTGCCTGCACCCAATTTCGCATCTTCAGACATTATGTAGATTGCGCCGCCCGCACCTCCTCCACCGCCGCCCATGCCGCAACCCCAGGCGCCACACCCCGAATTGAGGCCGTGGGCGCCAGCCTGCCCATTACTCGAGATCGCCCCCTGTATCGTAAGCTCGGAGGCCTGGAGTAAGACTGCGCCGCCGCTGTTGCCGCCCTTGCCGGGGTAGGCGCCGTCCTCATCACCGCCCCCTTCTCCCCCCGCACCACCGAACAACAACGTGGTTCCAAGGTCTTCGGCACCACCAATCTGTCCCTGCTCTCCGCCCCAAATCGGGCAGTGCAGTTTGCACGCGCCGCAAGAACCGAACGAACCGTAGCCACCAAAGGTGGAGAAACCTCCTCCTCCTCCTCCTCCGCAATCCTGGCCCTGCTCACCGCCGCCGCCGCCCATCCAGTTGGCCGCGGTCGTGGCGCTGCCCGGACCTGATGCCGACTCACCGGAGAAACCGGTCTGGCAGCGGTACTTGCAGCCGTGCCCGGTGCCCCTGAACCCACGATAGGACATGGTCACCGAGCCACCGCTCATCACCATGTCTTCCTGTGCGGCCAACACCAGCAGGCCGCCGGTCTCGCCGTTCCAGGCAGGGGCGGTTAACGTGCCGCCGCTTATGGTCACTTTCGCATACTCCGGCACAACTACCACCTGGGCCCGGTTGTTCCCGCCATCGGACAGGTACGTGTTGCTCAGCGGGGACGACAAGGTGAGGATCGCCGATGCCGCCTCAGCCACCAGCCTCTGCTCCCAGAGCCCGGCGTCGTCGCCCATGGTTTGATGTATGAGCACCCGCTGCCCAGCCGCGAAACCCTGAGCCGGCGCCTTGAGCGTCAATTGGAGACCGCCGGCCGGACCGGAAGCCTGAGCCGCCACGGTGTTGATGGTGACGAGGCCGCCCGACACCACCAGGTTGCCGTCGCTGCCGTCGCCGTACACGGAGCACACACCGCCGTCACAAACGCCGCCTTTGACACAATCGCCGTCTACCCCACACAGTTGGCCGTGGCCGCAGGGCGGGCAGGCTGCACCGCAGTCCAAGTCGGTTTCGTCTCCGTTGGTTATACCGTCGTAGCAACTCGGCGCCTGGCACTCTTCATCGACGCACACGCCACTGGCGCAGTCCGCCGGCGCCAGACAAGCAGCCCCGTCCGCGCACGGGTCGCATCCGCCTCCGCAATCCACATCGGATTCGCCGCCGTTGGCCACCTCATCGCTGCAAGTGGGGGCCTGGCAAATCCCGGCGCTGCAGACGCCGCTCTCGCAGTCGCCGGGAACGCCGCATTGCTGGCCGTCCGCACAAGGGGGGCACTCGCCGCCGCAGTCCACGTCCGCCTCCTGGCCGTTGGTTACCTCGTCATCGCACGCGGCAGCCTGGCAGATGTTGGCCTGGCAGACGCTGCTGGCGCAGTCGGCGGCCTTTTCGCACGCCGAGAGGGCAGGACAAGCCGGGCAGTTACCGCCACAATCGACATCTGTTTCCGTCCCGTTGGCGGTGCTGTCGTTACAAGTAGGCGACGCGCACGCACCACCCTTGCAAATCGCGCTCTGGCAGTCTTCATCACCTGCACACGCCCAACCGTCAGGGCAAGGCCCACACGGGCCGCCGCAGTCGGTGTCGGTTTCCGACCCGTTGAAAACGCCGTCTGCGCAGGACGCTCCGGCACAAACAGCCTCGTCGCATACCGAGCTTTCGCAGTCGGCTGAGACTTTGCAGGCGGACCCGTCTGCGCACGGTGCGCAATCACCGCCGCAATCCGCGTCCGTTTCGGTTCCGTTGGCCACTTCATCGTCACAGGTCGGAAGTTGGCACACCTGTTCGTTACATACCGAGCTTTCACAGTCAGCATCAACTTCACAGGCCAGGCCGTTGGGGCAGGGCGGGCAACTCCCGCCACAGTCCTCGTCGGTTTCATCGCCATTGGTCATGAAATCGTCGCAGGACGGCGCCTGGCAGATGCCCTCATGGCAGATCCAACTTATGCAGTCGTCAGGGGCGCCGCACGCCTGGCCCTGGTCGCATTGGGGGCAGCCGCCGCCGCAATCCTGGTCGCTCTCGGTACCGTTGGTGGTGCCGTCTTCGCAGGACGGAATCTGGCACGTTCCGCTGTCGCAGACCAGACTGGCGCAGTCGGACCCTGATAAGCAGTTGAGGCCGTCGGCGCAGCCGTCGCAGCCACCACCGCAGTCCTGGTCACTTTCGTCCCCGTTCCGCACGCCGTCGTCGCACGAAGAGGCCTGGCAGACCTGGTCCAGGCACACTCCGCTAAGGCAATCGCCAGCCGTTACGCAGCCGAACCCTGCTTCGCACGCATCGCAGCTTCCGCCGCAGTCGGGGCCCGTCTCGTCGCCGTTGGCCACGCCGTCGTCGCACGCTGGAGCCAGACAGATGGACTCTGCACAGACACCACTGGTGCAATCGGCCGCCACAAGGCAGCCGGAGCCGTCCGGACACGGGTCGCACCCGCCGCCGCAGTCGGGGCCGGTCTCCTGGCCGTTCAGCACCTCGTCGTCGCAGGCCGCCGCAAGGCAGACGCCGTCCGCGCACACCAGGCTCTGGCAGTCGCTGCCTCCAAGGCATGCGTCTCCGTCCGGGCAGCCGGCGCAGGAGCCCCCGCAATCCGCTCCCGTTTCATCACCGTTCATCACCCCGTCGCCGCAGCCCGCCTGCTGGCAAAGACCCTGGCCGCACACCAAGCTTTCACAATCCTCGGGCACGAGGCACTTGTTTCCATCGGAGCATGGAGGGCAGCCGCCGCCGCAGTCGGTGCCCGTCTCCGGGCCGTTGAGGACCCCGTCGTCACACGCCGCCGGAGCGCACAATCCATCGAGGCAGACCCCGCTGACGCAGTCCATCGCTCCGCCGCACCCCGCTCCATCGGCACAGGGGTCGCACGACCCGCCGCAGTCGGTGTCGGACTCGTCACCGTTCTTCACCTCGTCGACGCATGAGGCATGGGCGCATACGCCGTCCGCACACACCTGGCTCACGCAGTCGGCGCCGGCGACGCAAACAGAGCCGTCGGCACAGGCCGGGCACGGCCCCCCGCAATCCAGGTCGGTCTCGTCACCGTTCTTCACCCCATCGTCGCAAGCAGCGGGCTGGCAGACAGCCTCCTCGCAGACGCCGCTGGCACAGTCTGCGCCCGCGAAACAGCCCATCAAGTCGGCGCAGACCGGGCATTCTCCGCCGCAGTCGAGGTCGGTTTCCGTCCCGTTCTTGACGTCGTCTTCGCAAGTGGGCACCTGGCACAGCGTTTCTGCGCACACTCCACTGATGCAGTCGAGCCCATCGCCACAGGCTCCGCCGTCCGGACAGCCGCCGCAGGACCCGCCGCAGTCCAAATCGCTCTCGTCACCATTGAGTACGCCATCACCGCAGGACGCAGGCTGGCACGCGGACTCCTGGCAGACCAGGGATAAACAGTCCGCATCTTCGAAGCAGCCCTGGTCGATGTCGCACGGGTCGCAAGTCGTACCGCAGTCGATATCGGTTTCCGCCCCGTTTTTGACCCCGTCGTCGCAGGCCGGGGCCTGGCAGACTCCCGTCAGACAAACCTCGCTGGTGCAGTCCGTGTTTTCGCCGCAATTTGCGCCCGGTTTGCAGGGGGTGCAATCACCACCGCAATCCACGTCTGTCTCGGTGCCGTTGGCCACCGAATCGTCGCATGATGGTGCTAGACAGACCTCGTCCTGGCACACGCCGCTGACGCAATCTGCCGCGGAAAGGCAGTTCTGCTCGTCGCCGCAAGGGGCACAGTCTCCGCCGCAGTCCAGGTCCGTCTCCGCTCCGTTGGCCACTCCGTCATCGCAGGTTGGAGCCTGGCACTCGCCCTCTTCACATACGCCGTCGAGACAATCTGCCGCTTCCAGGCACGGGTCGCCCTCGGAGCAAGGTGGGCACTCCCCGCCGCAATCCACTCCGGTTTCGTCGCCGTTGGCCTGGGCGTCGTCGCATGAGGGTGCATCACAGACGCCGTCGCTGCACACCAGGCTTGAGCAATCGTCTGAGTCGCCGCAGGTGCTCCCATCGGCGCAGGGCTGGCAGTCACCGCCACAATCCTCGTCCGTCTCTCCTCCGTTGGTGACTCCGTCGTCACACGTGCCCGCAACGCACAAACCTTCAACACAAATCAGGCTTGCGCAGTCCGCCTCTGTCCCGCACACACCATCCGCGTCGCAGCCGGGGCAGGAACCGCCGCAATCGACGTCGCTTTCGTCGCCGTTGAGCACCTCGTCGTCACACGCTGAAGCAGCGCAAACAGATTGTTCGCAAAGGAGACTCTCACAGTCGGAATTCTGCCCGCACGGCTGGCCCGCCGCACAGGGTGGGCAGGTCCCCCCGCAGTCAAGACCGGTTTCATCGCCGTTGACAAGCTCGTCCGCACAAGATGGCTCGACGCAGCTACCCTGCAAACAAACGCCCGTGATACAGTCACCCGGCTCCGCACAGCCTCCGCCCACCAGGCAGGGCTCACAATCGCCACCGCAATCTACGCCGGTCTCGGCGCCGTTGTGCAGGCCGTCGTCGCAATTCCCCTTCCCTTCCGGCAATTCGGAGGCTCCGAAATCGAAAGTGATGTCCCAGCCCAATCGTTTGTCGGAGAAGCCGTCGGTCACGATGGTCGTGCTGCCCGGCGTCGTCCCCGATCCGCATGAGAAGATCGGCAGGAGAGCGGCAATCAGCAATGGTCCCCGTAATCGCATTTACTCCTCCACTGGTAACCCAGGACCGGACCAGACGACGCATGGACTCCAAGTAGACACGCATGCGTCCGACATGTCAAGACGAACCGTCGGGGGCTTGGAAGCGGGTTAGAAGCCAGCCAATTCGAGGCAGAACTGCATGGCACAGTTGGATTGGACGTCGTAGCAGTCGCCCAAGTCGGAAAGGGCGCACTCAGCAAAAACGCACTCCAGGAATTTTCCCGTCTTCTCACTTTGATAATCTGAAGTCTCGACCAGGCACGGCACAGTGCACTCCTGGTCCATCGGCTGGCATTTGGCCATACACTTCAAGGCGTCGGCGCAGGTGTCCTCCCCCTGTCCGCCGATGCACACCGAGGAGGGATTGGAGCACTTCTCAATCAGGCACAAATAGAGGAGCGACTCCTCTCCGGGACCGCCAACCTTCCACGCCTCGAATTCGTCGTTGCAATGTTGGTGCATGCAGCCGTTCACCCCATCCACCTGGATCATCTCCGTCTCTTCTATGCCCTCAAGACACGGGGACTCAGGGAGCGAGATTCCCGGAGCCCACTCCTTGAACTCGGTGAGGCAGGTCATCGCCTCGTAACAGTTCTTGCCCACGACTACCTCTACCTCGGCAACATCGGTTGCGGTCGAATCCGACACCTGATCCGCCTTTGCGTCTTCAGAACTTTTGCCCACGTCCGCCCCACCATCGACCGCAGCGTCGTTGACATTTACGCTCAAGCTGGAATCGATGCAGCCTGCTCCCAAGAACAGTAACATGGCCCCAACCGCAACTCTCGCTGTCAATCTCATGTCTGACTCCGTTGTCGCAACCCTCGCTACTGCCTCAACCCCTTGGCCTTCAGGTACTCGATGAGGGTCTTGGGGTCATCGGTGATTATGCCGTCCGCACCTATTCCAAGCAAGTAGTCCCACGACTCCGGGGTGTTGGCAGTCCACGGGATGACCCGCACGCCCGACTTGTGCAGTGCCTCCACATCCGCCTCGGTGATCCACTCCCAGTTTGGTGAAACCACTTCGGCCCCCAGATTCTTCGCCAGCGCGGCCAGGTCGGGGAGGCTCTTTCCGATGAGCGCTGAGATCTTCAAACCCGGCTCGAGTTTCTTCAGCTCCACCAGGTTGCGATGGTCGAACGACTGAATGATCACCCGGTCCAACATGCCGTGCTTCTTTACAACCTCGAGCAACATGCGCGCCGACTCCTCAGGTGGTGGCATGAGCGCGGTGCGCGCCGGCACACCTTTCAGTTCAATGTTGAGCTGTACCGCCCCGGCAGCCGGAGACTTCGACGCGGCAAGCAACTCGAAGACTTCGGACAACGTCGGAATGGCCTCGCCTGGAACCGACTGCTGTAGTGGGAAATCCGTGGCCGGCAACGCCCCGCAATCGTACTCCTTCAACTCCGCCAGGGTCAGGTCCCGAACCGCAACCTCCTCCGCCAGTCTCACCCGGCCCGGAGCCAGGCACAGCTCCCCGTTTATGTACAGGTCGTGGATGACGACGAAACGGTTGTCCTTCGTCAACGCGAGGTCCAACTCGATTGTATCCACTCCAACCTCAAGCGCGTATCGAAACCCGGCCAGGGTGTTTCCCGGCAACAGGTGACGAGCACCTCGATGGCCTTGTACTTCGACTACCGGTTTGGACGGCTCTCCGGCCTCGACGCCCGCCGGTTGCCACGCAAGCAGCATGCAAGCTGCAATCCATATCCCATGCCTTGACCACCTCATTGTCTCTCCTCTTCGCTGGAATGACCCCCACCATAACTCCTTTCTGCGCCGCGTGCAAAGGGCAAAACGCCAGGCGTATACTATGAATTCTATTGGAGTAGTGTGGTTGTGTTATGGCTTGACTTGTGTCCTTTTCGCTGTTCTATTTTTCCTACAGGCTTGGAGGAAACCATGACAGGTCGCAAGGTCGACAACATCCTGCAGTTGGTCGGAGATACCCCGCTGGTGCGCATCAACCGAATGAACCCCAATCCCAGGGTGGCACTGTACGCCAAATTGGAAATGCTGAATCCTGGCGGCTCTGTCAAAGACCGTATCGGCTTGAGCATGATTGAGGCCGCCGAAGCCAGCGGCGCATTGGTACCCGGCAAGATCGTGCTTGAGGCCAGCAGTGGCAATACCGCCATCGGCCTGGCCATGGTGTGCGCGGTGAAGGGCTATCGCATAACAGTGACAATGGCTGAGTCGGCGAGTCTTGAGCGTCGCAAAATCCTGCGCGCCTATGGCGCTGAGATAATCCTGACTCCCGGGCATCTATCCACTGACGGAGCCATCGAGGAAGCCTACCGGCTGGCAAGGGAGGAGCCGGACAAATATGTGCTCGCTGATCAGTTCAATAATGATGACAACTGGAAGGCCCATTACCACCGCACAGGGAAAGAGATCTGGGACGCGACGGATGGCAAGGTCGATGTCATCGTATCCACCATGGGGACTACCGGCACGCTGATGGGGGTCACTCGCTATTTCAGGGAACAAGCTCCCCAGGTGCGGGTGGTGGGGGTGGAGCCATTCAAAGGGCACAAAATCCAGGGCCTCAAGAACATGAAGGAAAGCTATCCACCCGGCATCTTCAGGCCCGATGAACTCGACCCCCTGGCCAACGTCGAGGACGAGCCCGCGTACGAGGCCGCCCGGCGATTGGCGCGGGAGGAAGGGATCTTCGTGGGCATGAGCGCGGGCGCGGCCATGAAGGTGGCCATCGATGAAGCAGCCGCAATGGATTCCGGTGTTGTCGTAGTCCTGCTTCCGGATGGGGGCGAAAGGTATCTGTCGACCTCGCTGTTTGTCTCCGAGAAGCTTCCCACCCCGCTCAAATTTTACAATACGCTGACCAGGAAGGCCGACACTCTCGAGCCGGTGCGCCCCGGCACAGTATCTGTCTACTCGTGCGGCCCCAGCCTTGATGGCCCGGCCGACCTCGGGTTGTGCCGAAGGCTCGTGGTTTCAGACATCCTGCGCCGACACCTCGAATACCGCGGTTTTGAAGTCAAGCACGCCATGAACCTGGGCGACATTGACGACCGAACGATCAACGAGTGCATCAAAAAGGGGGCATCGCTGAAGGAGTTCACCGCCAGATGGGAGACCGCATTCCAGCAAGACATGAGGGAGCTAAAAGTGTTGCCGGCTCACTATTGTCCCAGAGCCAGTGAGCACATCAACGACATGATTCAGGAGTCGCGTACCCTGCTGGAGAAAGGCCTGGCCTATCAGAAGCTGGGGTCGGTCTACTTCGGCATCAACCGGTTCGATGGGTATGGCAAGTTGTCGGGCATAGACCTCGACGCGGTCCAAACGACCGCAGCCACCCCGTACGACTACTACGAAAAGGACAACCCCAGGGACTTTGCACTGTTCAAACGAAGCTCCCTGTCCGAGTTGAAGGCCGGCATCTGTTGGTCCACCCCCTGGGGCCGCGGGCGGCCCGGCTGGCACGTGGAGTGTTCCACCATGGCCACCGGCCACCTGGGTCAGCCCATCGACATCCACACTGCCTCTACCGACCTCATCTTCCCGCATGGCGATAACGAAATCGCAATTACCGAAGGCGTTACCGGCAAGCCCCTGGCCAACATCTGGATGCACTCCGAAGTGGTCATGGCGGGAGGTCGAAAGGTAACCCGGGCAGGCGGAAACGATGTCACTTTGCAGTCCCTTGTGGCCAAAGGCCACTCCCCATCGGCCATCCGTTACTGGTTGCTCTCCACACACTACCGCACCGTACTCAACTGCACCGATGCTGACCTGGAGCAGGCAGCCCGGGCAGTGAGGCGGCTGAATGAATTCGCGGTGCGGCTGCGTTTTGCCGCAGAAGGGGAAAGTGCGCCCGACCTCGACCAATTGCTTTACGACGCCAGAGCGCGCTACCACGAGGCCATGGACAACGATCTCAACACGGCCAAGGCTTTGGGTCACCTCTTCGCATTTATCCGGACCGTCAACCGCATGCTCAACAAGGGCATGCTGGACGCAGAGCAGGTAGAGCAGATTCGGGAGTTCCTGGCCGGGGTGGACCAGGTGCTGGCAGTGATGGAACTGGACGGAGGAAAAGGCGATCCCGAAATTGAGCGCCTGGTGGCCGAGCGCAGCAAAGCCAGAGCAGACGAGAACTTCAAGCTAGCCGACGCGCTGCGAGCGAAATTGGAAAAGATGGGCGTGCAGTTGGCCGATGATGTTTCCGCAACTCGCTGGCAGAAACGTTAGACAAAACTCCCCTCTCACGCCAGAATAGCAATGACCATCATGTTGGGGAGGGGTAAAAATGAGAGTAGTGCTGATTGGGGCTGGGCTCGAAGGCAATCTGTCCATCGGCTATCTGGTACCGCCGCTGCTGGAGCGGGGCCATGAGGTAGAAGTGAAGCACTTCGATGCCCCGGCAGAGCAACTCCGCCTGGTCGACGAACTCGCCGCCGCTCCTCCAGACGTTATCGGCATGTCCGTCGCGTTCCAGCATCGTCTGGTGGAGTTTCGGGACTTGTCACGCACTATCAGAACCGCGGGCCTCGACAGCGTCATCGTCTGGGGAGGGCACATACCCACTGCACGGCCGGGCCAGATCCTCGAACACTACCCCGAAGTGGATTTCATAGTTCGTCACGATGGCGAAGAAACCCTGGCTGACCTGGTGGACGCAATCGCTGAACACCCCGTTGCCGACGCCGAAACAGCGCGCGAAATACGTGGGGAGCTACTCGGTATTCTCAAAGATACCCCGGGCCTGGCCTTTCGTCTGCCCGGAGGCCGGACCGGTGCAACTGACCCGAGGCCTGCAGTCAAGGACCTGGACGGGCTGGAGTTTCCCTGGCGGGAGAATCGCCCATCTATCCACGCAGGCCTTGGATTCTCGCCGATTCTCGGCAGCCGGGGTTGCTGGGGAAAGTGCACCTACTGCTCCATTCAAACTTACCACCGCGGGCGCAAGGGGCCGCGGGTGCGCCTGCGCAAACCTGAGCACATTGCCGAAGAGATCGCCGAACTGTACCATTCCACGCCGGCTCGCCTCTTCTGCTTCCACGACGAGAATTTTTACCTCCCCCAAGCATCTCAGTCGGTGGCGCGAATCAGGCAGCTAACGGAAGCACTGGGTGAGCGCAGGGTAGGGCGTATCGGACTGGTCGCCAAATGTCGCCCTGATGAACTCACCGATGAAGTCATTGTGGAATCGAAGAAAGCCGGGATGTTGAGGGTGTACGTAGGCATAGAAAACGGTAGTCAGCCCGGACTGGACCACCTGGGGCGCGGGACTACTGTCGCCCAGTGCCGCCAAGCCCTCCGCCTTCTTCGCAAGCACGACCTGTACGCATGCTTCAACATTTTGCTGTTCGAACCCGACACCACCCTCGAAGATGTTGCCGATAACGTGGCGTTCCTCAACGATTGCCACGACATCCCGTGGAACTTCTGCCGGGCCGAGGTGTACCCCGGCTCGCTGCTGGAACGGAAACTCCAGCAAGAAGGACGTCTGAGAGGCGGGCTCGAAGGAATGACATATACCATCGCCGACCCTCGGGCGGAGCTGCTCTTCCGCATCACTGCAGTGGCCTTTCACAGCCGCAACTTTGGGACCCAATCAACAGCCAACGCGGCCAGCGGCGCTGGCTATCTCGCTGCCCTGCTCGGGCATTTTTACCCACGCAGGCACGTCGCCGGGTTCCAGCGCGATGTTGGACAAATTGTACAAGAACTTAGCCGCGACACCCTGGCCCGGCTGGATGAGGCGTACCGGTTCGTCCTCCGGGGAGACGCCGGGGCAGGCGACGTTCGTCGATTCAGCGCCGATCTCGCCGAAAAGGTCACCGCAGCAGACGCCGGATTCTGGATCAGGCTGGAAGCCGCCAGAGAAGCGATGAACCGGTTCGGCCTGGCCAACGCTCACAAGGTCCTCGAGCCCGGAAAAAGGAGAGTCTCACTCACCCGCGCCGCTGCGCTGGTCGCCGCGGCCGGACTCGCAACCTCCGCCTGCGACGACAGCAAAGTGGTGGACCCCCTGCCCGATGACATCGGAGACGGCAAGGATATCTCGGTTGTGGACCCCTTGCCCGACGATGTACTCGAGTTCAAGGACGTCAGGGAAAACGACGACGGAGGAATGATCGTCGACCCGTTGCCTCCCGACCTCAAGGAACAGGATTACATGGTGGTGGACCCACTGCCTCCCGACGTCAACGAAGACCCCGACGTCATGGTGGTGGACCCCCTGCCCCCAGACGTCACAGAAGAACCCGACTACATGGTCGTCGACCCACTGCCCCCAGACGTCACCGAAGAACCCGACTACATGGTCGTCGACCCACTGCCCCCAGACGTCACCGAAGAAC
>CAZVFX010000083.1:0-31708 GCA_964626565.1 uncultured Myxococcales bacterium | reverse complement strand
GAGAGGGCCGGTATCTTTCTGCACCGGGGTCCACTCCTCCCATTCCCCGTCTTTTTTTCGCTTTCTCGACAGGGCCCGGGAACTCTTCGGTTTCCGATTGCACGGGTTTGCTGAACTGCCCATGCGTCTCACCTCGCACACAACCTCGGACCCACCGCCGGGAGAGTTCCCGAACGGGCGTCCGGGTTTAGTTTAACAAGTTTGCAAGCACAAATCAAACGAAACGTATTAACTGTTGATCGTAAGCGTTTGAAGTTACTAAAAAAACAGCCCTCGCAGTTCCGAAACGGGGTCTTTTCGCACCTTCAGGGCTCCTTTTTTCTTCCTCCCGGAGGCCTGTTGCTGTAGCCTTGTTTTCGGCAGTAGCGACACGGAATGGACGAGATGATAACCGCGCTTACAGGTGCCTCAGGGCACGTAGGATCTAACTTGGTGCGAGCGCTCTTGGAGCAGGGCCGCCGCGTTCGGGCCCTGGTACGCGAAGATCTGCGATCACTGGAAGGGCTGGATGTCGAACTGGTGAAGGGCGATGTACGTGATCCCGACTCTTTGAGGCGGCTTTTCGCCGGGGCCGACAGCGTGTTTCATTGCGCGGCCATAATCTCCATCGACGGCCGGGATGACCCCGTCCACACCGAAGTCAACGTCGGCGGTCCTTCCAACGTGGCCGCGGCGTGCCTTGAGCAGGGAGTGAAGAAGCTGGTGCACTTCAGTTCCATCCACGCGCTGTCCGAGCACCCCCTTGATTCGCCCATGGACGAAGATCGGCCCCGCGCAAGCGGACCCGGCGAGCTGCCCTACAACCGTGCCAAAGCAGCAGGTGAGGCGGAGATCCTGGCGGCCGTGGAAAAGGGTCTGGACGCGGTGATACTGAACCCCTCCGGCATCGTCGGGCCCCACGACTACAAGCTGTCTCACATGGGGGAGGTGCTGCGAGACCTGGCCACCCGGCGCCTCCCCGCACTGGTGCACGGCGGATACAATTTTGTGGATGTAAACGATGTTGTGCAAGGCGCCCTTGCTGCCGAAAAGAAGGGCGCTACGGGAAGACGCTACATCTTGTCGGGCCACTACATCTCGGTCCCGGAATTGGCCGAGCTCGTCGAACAGATCACCGGCGTGCCCCGCCCGCGCTTCACCACGCCCATGTGGCTGGCGAGGTTCGGCGCCCCCTTCGTGGTCGGCTTCAGCCGCCTGACCGGTGGCCGCCCTAAATACACCCCGGCGTCCCTGAAGATCCTGACCGGCAACGGCAAGATGAGCCACGACCGGGCGACCCGGGAGCTGGGCTTTGTTCCCCGCCCGCTGCGACAAACCGTTGCCGCCGCGCTGAACTGGCAGGTCGGTGCCGGGCTGGTGCCGCCATTCGAGAGGAAGGATGCTGACTGAGATCTCCTTCTACAACAGCGTACTCCTGGGCTGGCTTGGAGTTGCCGCGGCTGTATTCGTGGTACTGCAGTTCGTGGTCGCGCCCTACGGGCGGCACGCGCGAAAGGGCTGGGGGCCTTCCATGCCCCGCACCGCAGGTTGGGTGCTCATGGAGTTGCCCGCAGCAGCCCTCCTTCCCGCCCTGGCTCTTTTCTCCGCAAGGCCGCTCTCGGTCCCTTCATTCCTCCTGCTGTGGCTGTGGCTGCTCCACTACCTCAACCGCACATTCATCTTTCCCTTTCGTATGCGGGGGGGGACGGTGAAAATACCGCTGCTCATAGTTGCCAGCGGCTTTGTCTTCAACGGTATCAACGGCTATCTCCAGGGCGGGCATCTGTTCCTGCTGGGACCGGCCAGAGGGGCGGAGTGGCTGTCGGATCCCCGCTTCATTTCTGGCGTGGTGCTCTTTCTTGGCGGCTGGCTGCTGAACATGCGCTCCGATGCACAACTTCGTGCCTTACGCGCCCCGGGCGAAGAGGGCTACAAGATCCCCCGGGGCGGGGCGTTCCGGTGGGTTTCCTGTCCCAACTACTTAGGCGAGATCATCGAGTGGGCGGGTTGGGCGCTGGCCACCTGGTCCGTCGCGGGCCTGGCGTTTGCGTTGTGGACCGCGGCCAACCTCGTGCCACGAGCCCGAGCCCACCATCACTGGTATCGAAAGACGTTCCCTGATTATCCGGACAAGCGAAAGGCGATCATTCCCGG
This sequence comes from uncultured Myxococcales bacterium, assembly GCA_964626565.1. Classification (GTDB taxonomy): domain Bacteria; phylum Myxococcota_A; class UBA9042; order CAIXZC01; family CAIXZC01; genus CAZVFX01. The sequence continues at coordinate 29,575 of CAZVFX010000083.1, read as the reverse complement.
TCTGTTTTGAAAGCCGGGGGGACCTGGGCCCACGGCTTGAAGATCACAGAGAACGGCCCCAGGAGATACGACGGCTCACACAACACCTGCCGCCAGGCAAAGGGGTGGGACGAAATGCTCATCTGCACACGCTCCGAAACCAGGTCCAGCGGGACGAGATAGGCCCCCGACTTGAGGGTCCTGGCCAGGTTGGTGGCTTCCTGAAGCTGCTTTTGCGGGCTGCCGTAGCCCAGGGTGATCACTGCCCGCCCGCCCGAAATCGCTTCCCTGATGACCGGCGCGCTGGAGACCCTGTCATCCAGCACGATGGCCAGGCGCCGCTCCACATTGTCTCGGGTCAACTGTTCGAAACGATGTCCCGCCTCCACAGTAAACTGGAGGTTCACCTGGGGTTCGCCGTTGTATCCATACAGAACATGGGCGGATGCAATGTCGCTGTTGGACAGCCACACCTTATCGTGGAGGTAGCGAGCCTCGTAGAAGTTGCTGGCCTGCACCCCATTTGCATCCCAGTCAGCGCCCTCCTCAATCAGGAGCACATGGTCGTCTCCAACCAGGCCCTGCTCGCCGAGCCAGGCCACAAAGGAGCGCAGGGTCTGCTCGTCGCTGCACTTCACCGTGCGATACATGCCAGACCCGTCCAGTTCGAGGGAAGGAGCACTCTCGGGCAGCAGCTTGACGAATTCCGACAAGGGAGTGGCGAGCCCTTCAAAAAACCTCGCGTCGTCGTCCACCATCATGAACTCGAGTTTCGCCGGGGTGCCCAGCAGTTCCTTTAACTCGGTGACCCCAACAGCCTGTGGCCCGGCCAGGGACACCACCAGGCCATCTTCGCCCTTGGGGTAGACGTCGGCGTAGACGGCATCCAGATAATCGAGGCGGCGGCGCAACACTTCCAAGGAGCGATTTCGCTGCTCCAGCGTTTGCTCCGCACCGTCGACGCCCGAGTCCCGCAGACGGTACTCCAGCCGCAACATATACTCCGGCGCGCCGCACCGGTATCGATATGCGTGGAACATGTGGTAGAGCATCTCGATCCCATCCAGCGGGGAAGGCGGGTCGTTGGGCCGGGACGCTACGCCCGCGGGAACGACGAGCATGCCCACCACCACTACCACCAGAGCCATCCGGCACGAGTTCTTCATCCTCTTTCTCTCCTCTCTCATCCGAACTGCTCCCACAGGCGGTTGAACTCCCGGCTGTATGCCACCAGCAGCAACGGATCGTCGGTAACCAGGATGTTCTCCTGGTTCTCTTCCACCGCGGATCGGGTCCAGTTGAAACTGCCGGTAAGCAGCAGATGATCGTCGATAATAGCGAACTTATGGTGCATGTGCGTAGGCGAATGATCGGTTCTGACATTCACCCCTGCGGCGTCCAGCTCTCTTACATCCGAGCCCCGATCGTCCACCTTCATGATGTCGGTGAGCAAACGAACCTTCACTCCCCTCCTCAGCGCCTTCTTCACCGCAATGGCCAGCCGGTTATGGGTGAAAGTGAACACGCAGATGTCCAGGGTGGAGCGAGTGTGCTCGATGAGCTCCACCAACCGGTCGAGGCCCTTTTCGTCGGGAAAGAAGATCGCCTCCGCCACCCTCGAACCGGAGGCTTTGAGCCCTTGCGCCGGACGCAACACCTTGACCACCTCGTCAAGCCAGTCCACCACCGCCTTGTCCCGACTGTCCTTCAGCGCCGCCTTCGCCAACTGGAAGGCGTGGTGGAACAACAGTTCCTGGTTGTGCCGGTTGGGCCTCAACTCGTCCAGCAACTCCTTGAACACCTTTCGCTCGCCGCGGCTAAGCCGCACATCGTCCAGGCTCGCTTGCAAGAACTCTCCAATGTCGGCGATATCCATGGCTGGTGTTACCTCTCCGGTGATTGTGCCGCCGGGATTATCCTGAGTTCCCGGCCTCTTGTACAGGTAAAACAACCTTGACGGTTGATCCCCCGCAACGTAGCATCGAGGTCGTTGGCAGGGAGTAAGGCATGATCGATCGATCCACGCGCACGTACACGCGAACCTGGCTGCTGTTTGCCTGTTTCCTGACCGTCGGTTGCATCCCCGAGCGGCTCGGGCCCCTCCCCGACACCAAGGTCAAGCAGGACACCAGGCAGGCCGACACCGCCGCGGACAGGTCTGTACCCGCAGACGTAGTCGACGCTGTCGAACTGGCTGTGGAAGATGTGCCGATAGACGAAACCGCTCTCCCCGATCTGCCGCCCGATATCGCCGACACAAAGCCGGAAGAGGTCGCTGACCCTTGCGGCGATGGGGTATGTGACGGGGAGGACTGCGAAAGCTGCCCTGAAGACTGCGGCCTGTGTGAGTCGGAGTGCGGCAACGGCGTGTGCGAAAAAGCGGGTTTCGACCCGGAGGAAGACATCAACAACTGTGCCGACGACTGCGCCGAATGCGGAGACGGGGTATGCTCTGAGGAGCAGGGGGAGAACTGCAACGGCTGTGAGAAGGATTGCGGGCAGTGCCAGTCCTGCGGCAACGGCATCTGTGACGTGGGGCCTCCTCCGGAAGACCCTGTGTCTTGCCCCCTCGATTGCGGCGGATGCGGAGACGGAGAGTGCGGAAAATGGGAGCAGGAGATGGACACCTGCGGCCAAGATTGCAAAACCGCATGTGGCGACGGAAAGTGCAAATGGCCCGAAACCGGCGGTGTCCCGGCATCCCCGGACTACTGCCCTCTTGACTGCTTTCAATGCTACGACGGGGTCTGTGCGTTTGACGAACTGACTGGAGATGACCAGGACTGTAAAGCAAATGACTGCAAGGGGGATTGCGGAGACGGGTTCTGCGATGGCGGCCCCGAGACCATCGAAACCTGCCCCATAGATTGTGCAGTCTGTGGCGACGGCGTGTGCAATCTGGTAGGCGCGTTCCAACAGGAAAACTGCCCCGAGGATTGCCTCAAACCATGCGGCGATGGCGTCTGTTCCGGCAACGAAACGGGATTTGAGACCGACCCCCAGGTTGGAGTTCTCTGCCCCCAGGACTGTGGCTACTGCGGTGACGGAGTTTGCGGCTTCAAGGAGATGAACCTTGTGGCCTGCTTCACCGATTGCAAGGGCGGGTGCGGTGACACCGTTTGCGGCGACGCGGAAACTCCGGAAAACTGCCCTGCCGACTGCGTAGACTGCCCGGTGCTGTGCGGAGCGGATTGGGAGTGCGGGGAAGACTTTTACGGCTGCGGAGACGGGTGCGGCGAGTGTGCGGACGGGGAAGTGTGCATCGAGCACGCATGTCAGCTGGAATAGCGATCATGACCCGGGTTTCAACACATACGAGTCGGACCATTCGCCCCGCCGTTTGCACCGCTTTGGCCGCTCTGCTGTCCATGGCGGTCATCACCTGCTCATCGGGCGGCGACGATCTGGACAAGGACCTGGGGACCGGGGTACTTGAGGTGACGCCACCGGCCGACACCGGTTTGACGGACGTGTTCGACGTTGAACCGGTGGACTTCCGGGAACCGGACCAGCACCGCTCCGAAATCCAGTACGTGGATTCCGTTGAGACCGCCCACATCGACTCCCACGACTCGGTCCCACCTGAGTGCGGCAACGGGTTCTGCACCGCTGATATCGGTGAGGACTGCATGACATGCCCTCAGGACTGCGGCAAGTGCACAGTGTGCGGCGACGGGATTTGCGAACCCGGGCACCCCGTCGAGGGACCCGACGTCTGCCCAGAAGACTGTGGGGGCTGCGGGGACGGTGTGTGCGGGAAGTGGGAACTGGAACACCAGACCTGCGGTCAGGATTGCCTGGCTGCGTGCGGCGACACGAAATGCAACGGGATGGAAACCGGCGTCGAAGGACAGGGTGATTACTGCCCCCTTGACTGCGGGGTCTGCTTCGATGGTGTTTGCAGCTACCAAGAGTTGTTCAACCCGGATTTTGCTTCCTGCAAAGGGGAAGATTGCAGTCCTGATTGCGGCAACGGATTCTGCGACCCGGATGAGACTCCGGAAGGGTGCACCTGGGATTGCGCCATGTGCGGTGACGGAATCTGCAGCACGGTGGGACTCGACCTACAGGAGAATTGCCCTCAAGACTGCGTCAAGCCGTGCGGCGACGGCCTGTGCGAAGGCGACGAAGACGGTGCGGGTTGCCCGGTTGACTGCGGGCCGTGCGGCGACGGGATCTGCAGCCTGCTGGAGGTATTAGCCGCCTGCTGCCCCATCGACTGCCCGCCCGAATGCGGTAACGGCGACTGCGACCAGGACGAGACAGAGATCTCCTGCCCCATCGACTGTGCCTGCCTGCCCGACTGCAACGAGGAGTGGGAGTGCGGTGAGGACGACAACGGCTGCGGAGAAACCTGTGCGGTGTGCCCGGAAGGTACCGTGTGCGTGGAACACTCGTGCTGTGTCCCCGACTGCGGGGGAAAACTGTGCGGCGACGACGGCTGCGGCGGTACGTGCGGGGAGTGCGTGGAGCCCTTCGACTGCGTAGACAACTGGTGCGTTTGCCAACCCGATTGTGCGGGCAAAGAATGCGGCGACGACGGCTGCCTCGGCCAATGCGGCCAGTGCAACGACGCACTGTTTTGCACCGAAGATGTGTGCCAGGAAGGGGCATGCTCCTTCTCCCTCTTGGACAACCACTGCCTCGTTGAAGGCAACTGCGTCAATGAGGGGGCGAAGAACCCGGCCAACCTGTGCGAATTCTGCAACAGCCTCAGCCCCGCATCCTGGAGCAGTTTTCCGCCGGGCAGCACATGCGGGCCTGGCATGCAGTGCATCTCCGGACAGTGCTGTGACCCGGTGGCCAACTGCAAGGACAAGGAATGCGGTCCCGGCACGTGCGCAGGCTCGTGTGGCAATTGCTTATTGGGGTCCGAGTGTGCCGACGGCGTGTGCCACCAGAAAGACTGCGAGTGGGACTGTGCGGGCAAGGAATGTGGCGAAGACGGCTGCGGCGGCAACTGCGGCACATGTGACGATGGACAGTTGTGCTCCATAGATAGCTGCGACGCAGGAGTGTGCCAGCACGACCCCGTGTTCGGCTACTGCCTCATCGACGGCGAGTGCGTCCCCAACGGCGCCAAGAACCCGGCCAACCTGTGCGTCTGGTGCCTGGCGACGGTGTCCCAGACGGAATGGAGCATCATCGGGGGTTCGGGGATGCCGTGCGGAACTGACGACCCCAGCTTCGTCTGCTTTGAGGGAGAATGCTGCGACTCCAAGGCAGCTTGCGAGGACAAGGACTGCGGCAACGTATGCGGGTTCATTTCCTGCGGCAGCTGCACCTGGCCGGAGGTGTGTACTGCGGACAACACCTGCGAGTGTCAGCCCGACTGCGACGACAACGACTGCGGCAACGACGGCTGCGGCGGCAACTGCGGTTTCTGCCCGCCCGGCGAGTCGTGCGATAGCGGTCAATGCCAGTGCAACGCCGAGTGCGGCGGTAGTTGCGGCGATTGTCCGGGCGACCAGGAAGTTTGCGCCGGGGGCTTCTGCGTCTGCCAACCCGACTGTGCGGGGAAGGAATGCGACGGCGACGGCTGCGGCGGGACCTGCGGCGACTGTCACGGCCCCCAGGAAGCGTGCACCGGCGGACTGTGCATCTGCCAGCCCGATTGTTGGGACAAACAGTGTGGGGGCGACGGCTGCGGTGGTGACTGCGGAACGTGCGGCAACGGCTTCGAGTGCAGCCCGCAAGCCTGGTGCGGCGTACTGTGCGACGATGGCAATGCCACTCTGTGGGACGGCTGCTCATTTGGCGTGGTCTCCGAAGCGCTGGTCAACGAGTGGGCCGCCGGCGACCAGCGAGCCCCGGCGGTAGCCGTCTTCCCGGACGGGGAATACGCAGTTGCCTGGGAAAGCGTTGGTCAGGACGGTTCCGGGGTCGGGGTCTACGCTCGCATCTTCTCCACCGACGGGACTCCGCAAACTGACGAATTCCAGGTGAATGAAACGTCGCAGGGGGTACAACAGGCTCCCGATGTTGCTACTCTCGAAGACGGCAACGTGGTGGTGGTTTGGAGCGGCAACTCCGCTGCCGGGGGAGGCGTGGTTACGCGGGTTTTCGACGGAAACGGCAACTCGCAGACCCAGGAAGAGAAAATCAGCCTCAGCAACGGTGAGGTCACCGACTCCCCCAGCGTGGCCGCGGGTCCGGGGGGCCACCTGGTGGCCTGGACCGAAGGCGATTCCTTCGTCGAGGCTTCCTCAATTGCAGGCCGCTTCTTCCCCTCGGAAGGTATCGCTCCCGACCCTGTCGCACTTTCTCCTGCCGACTCTTTCGCCACCGACCAGGCGTCCGTGGCCGCGTTTCCGGACGGAAAATTCGTCGTTGCCTACCACCACTGCCCCATGGGTAGCAGTGGCTCCCCCGACGGAGATGGCTGCGGCGTTTACGCGCGCATGTTGTCCGCCACCGGACAGCCCGAAGGAGCGGAGTTCATCCTCAGCGAGCAGACATCAGGTGGTCAGAGACAACCCCGGGTGGCGGTACGGGACGCCGGAGTCTTCAGCGCAACCTGGGCCAATGAAAATCCCGTGTTCGTAGATGATTGGAACGTGCTGGTCCGCTTGTTCTGGGCCGCCGGAGTCCCCCTCGGCGCGGGACAGACTGCGTGGCTCACCGCTTCCGACAGCACCCTTACTCCTGCCATAGACACCCTTCCAGGCGGTGCCTCCGCAGTCGCCTGGCACCTCTACCAGCAGGGAGACCAGTACGACGTGCTGGTCCGGCGTTTTGGCACGCTGGGCATGCCGGACGGAGACCCTGTCCGGGCCCACGTGTGGGCCCAGGGACACCAGTCGGCTCCCGATGTCGCCATTTTTCCGGACGAAAATCTGGTGGTTGTGTGGGAAAGCTGGGATCCCGATGAGTCCTCCGACGGCCAGGACGGAGACGGCAAGGCGGTTCTGTCGGCTCGGTTCGCCCCCGGCGGCTCTCCCTGTGAGATCGGCAACTGCTCAACGGCGACACCATGAGCGCGGCGCTACGCATACGCACGATCGCGTGCGCAGCCTTGCTGGCCAGCGCGTGCGCAGGCAACGCGGACAACGTCCAAAAACCACCGCACGATACGGGGACAGACCTCCCATCTTCAACGGACCTGCCCGACGTGGCGACACCCGACTTCCCGGCAGAGAGCGAACTTGCAGACCAGGCGACAGACCTCGCTCCGGACGCGGGGACAGACCTTACCCTGCCGCCTGATTCGTCCTGCTCTGCAGACGCCCAATGTTGGGACGTTGAGACCATGGAACCGGTTCCTACGGAGTGCGGAAACGGCCTGTGTGAGCCGGGGCTCCCGACGGAAAACCCGCAGGTCTGTCCCCAGGATTGCGGCTCCTGCGGGGACGGAGTGTGCGGGTTCCAGGAGTTTCCGGATATCTGTCTCTGCCCCAAGGATTGCCTTCCCGCCTGCGGCAACGGAGAGTGCGAGGAAGGCGAGGGCGATCTTGCGGGTACCACCGGATACTGCCCCCCCGACTGCGGTGGGTGCGGAGACGGAGTCTGTGGCTATCGCGACCTGTTCGACCCGGAGCTGGCGGATTGCAAAGACCAGGATTGCTCCGCCGATTGTGGGGATGAGGAGTGCAGCGGCACTGAAAGCTGGGAGGTCTGTCCCCCGGACTGCGGCTGGTGCGGAGATGGGCTCTGCGTAATGTTGGGCGAAGAATTCGAGAGCTGCCCCATGGACTGTGAAGCGCCGTGCGGGAACGGAGTTTGCGATGGGGAGGAAAATGGGGAGTCGTGTGCCATCGACTGCGGTCCCTGCGGGGACGGAGTGTGCGGAGTGGTCGAGATGCTGGCTGGTTTCTGCCCCCTCGACTGCCCGCCCCATTGCGGCGACGGAGAATGCCAGGCCCAGGAATCTGCCGAGAGCTGCATCTGGGACTGCGGCTGCCTCACCGCGTGCAAAGCTGATTGGGAATGCGGCGAAGATCCGGCAGGCTGCGCGGAGCACTGCGGCGTCTGCCCCGAGGGCATCGATTGCAACAACCGCAAGTGCTGCATACCCGACTGTCAGGGCAAGAGCTGCGGGGAAGACGGCTGCGGGAGCATCTGCGGGTATTGTCAGCCGGGCTGGACCTGCAGTGACGGGTGGTGCGTTGAACCCGATTGCATACCCGATTGCGAAGGGAAAGCGTGCGGCCCCGACGGGTGCGGGGCCCAGTGCGGCGATTGCGACGACAGTATCTCCTGCACCGAAGACATCTGTTTCGAGGAAGAAGGCGTATGCTACTCCGCCATCTTCCCGTACTTCTGCCTCATCGATGGGGAGTGCATGCTGTCGGGCGCCTTGAATCCCGCCAACGGGTGCGAGATCTGCCTCCCGGAATCAAACGAACTCGCCCAAAGCTGGCTGGACCTGCCCGACGGATTTGGTTGCGCGTCGGTGGGCACCTGCGTGGACGGTGCGTGTTGCGACCCGGAGGTCAATTGCGCCGATGCCGAGTGCGGCAGCGACGGGTGCGGCGGGTTGTGCGGGCAGTGCCCTGTCGGCTGGGCCTGTATTGGGGGCGCCTGTGTTGAGGGAGTTTGTGAGGGGTGTGCGGACAAGGAGTGCGGCGTGGACAATTGCGGCACGGTGTGCGGCGACTGCTTTGTCATACCCGAATGCGGCGTCGGCGAGTGTGTATTTGACGTGTGCATATATGACATCACCAAACACTGGTGCTTCATCGATGGTTCTTGCGTCACCAACGGTGCGGCCAAGGGTTCTGAAGGTGACGACGCGTGCCTGGACTGCAACTATCTGGAGTCGCAACTGGACTGGAGCCCGGCAGCCTACAAGACTCCCTGCCCCCCTCTGGGGCCCGGTCCTCAGCCGGCGGGAGACCACATATGTTACCAGGGAAGTTGCTGCCTTCACGGCGAAAACTGCCTCGGGAAAGAGTGCGGCGACGACGGCTGCGGCGGCAGTTGCGGCGCGTGCGGGGACGACGAACTGTGCATCGATGACATGTGCGTTGAATGCTGGGACGGCAACGACGTGGACTGGGACGGCTGCAACACCGGTGACATAGTTGAATTCCGCGTGAATACCATCACGGAGGGCAACCAGGGATGGCCGCGGGTGGCAGCCCGATCCGGCGGGCGGTTCGCGGTTGCCTGGCACGGGTTCGACGGACTTGGTGACGCTGACGTTTTCGTCCGGTTTTTCGGCGCGGACGGACTTGCCTCGGAAGCGGAATCTCAGGTCAACGAGACCGATTTGGGCCAGCAGGCCACCCCTGACATCGCAGCGCTGGACAACGACCGCCTGGTCGTGGTCTGGGCCGGCGAGGTGGCTGGTGGCAACGGCTCCAACAATGTTGTGTTCCGGTTGTTCGAAGGCGGCGCTCCCGCCTCCAGCGAAATAGTGGCCGCCAAACCGACCACGGCCGAGGGCCTGACCGGGCCCGCGGTTGCGGCTTTGCCGGGAGGAGGCTTCGCCCTGGCCTGGGCCACGGAATTTGTCGGTCCCACGAGTCAGGACGTGGTAATCCAGAGGTTCCTGGCCGACGGAACGCCGGCTACGGCCCAGGCCGCGGTCATCTCAGACGAAACTCTGTTCGCCCAGCACGCCCCGGCCCTGGCAGTGCTGCCCGACGGCACGCTGGCCGCCGCGTGGCAGGGCCAGTCAGCCGCAGACGGCCCCATGGAATTGTGGGCCAGGGTGTTCGCCCCTGACGGCACCCCGCTCACGGGTGACCTGGAGGTCAACCCCTTCAACCAGGGCGACGAAGTGGCGCCCGGCCTGGATGGGTGCGGAGACGAGGGATTTGTCCTCTGCTGGCAGGATGACATCGCCGACGCCGACGGTGCGGGGGCACTGGGAAGGGGGATGGATGCCCAGGGGCAGTTCCTCTCCGCCCCCTACCTGGTCACCGGCTGGACCCAGGGCAACCAGTTCGGCGCCGCGTGTGCGTGCCGACCCGACACCGAGTTCGCCGCGGCCACACCCGGGGATTCGGACCTGGAAACCGGAGTGCATCTTCAACGCTTCGACAACATGGGAGACCCCACCCCCATCGGCTCCTACAGGAACCTGGCCGGCTTCGATAACCTGTTCGGTAAATGGCAGGTGGACGTGGCAACCCTCGAGCAGAACAACCTGGTCGCGGTTTGGGACAGCGCGTTGGACCCGACCGGCACCGACATATACGCCATGCGCCTCGACGACGAGGGCCAGCCGTGCGCGCTTCAGAGTTGCTTCACCGGCATCCCTTGCCCGGGCGGCTGTCCCGCACCCGATCTTTGTACTAATCCGGGCGATTGCCAGGCCGGCCAGTGTTCTCCCGGCGGGCCGGTGGATTGCGACGATGGCGACCCATGCACCAGCGACTCCTGCGACCCCGGCCTCGGCTGCGAGCACACCGCTGTGGGGGACGGCGTGCCCTGCGACGACGGTGACCCTTGCACCGCGGCCGACTTCTGCCTCGACGGGGGCTGTCAGTCCATGGGTGAGCCCGACTGCGACGACGGCGAGTTCTGCACCGATGATTCCTGCCAGCAGTGGGTGGGATGTGTGTCGGTGTTCAACACCACGCCGTGCTGGGATGATAACGCGTGCACCGAAAACGACCACTGCATCCAGGGAATCTGCACGGGCCTGCCCCTGGATTGCGCGGACTGCACCAGTTGCACGGCAGACTCGTGCGAAGAGCAGGGCGGCTGCGTTTCCAACGCCCTGGGCGAAGGTTCGCCCTGCGATTCAGGACTGGGCCAATGCGCCGGCGGCGTATGCGTCCACGATGTTGACACCTGTATCGACGAAGACCCGGGGGATCCGTGGGACGGTTGCGACGCGGGACAGATTGTGGAATTCCAGGTCAACAGCGGGTTTCCCCCACCACTTTCGACTGAGCCCCACGTTATCGCCTTCCCCGGCGGCGAATTCGCCGCGTTCTGGCACGGCTTCACATTGGATGATACGGACGGCGTCATCGCCCGCGCCTACGACAGTTCGGGTGCTGCCTTGATGGGTCAGAAGACCGTAAACAGCTATCCGGCGGGAGTGCAGCAACGCCCCCGGGGCGCAGTTCTGGGCGCCGATTATTATGTCCTCGTGTGGGATGGCCCCGGGGATAACGATGGAGACGGTGTGTACGGCGCGCTGCTGGACCTGACTGGCAACCTGCTCAGTGCAAACTTCCCGGTGAACACCGTCACCGCGGGCGTGCAGCAGCGCGCCTTCCCCCTGGCGCTCGCGGATGGAGGCTTCCTGGTGGCCTGGCAATCCCAGGGGCAGGACGGCGACCAGTACGGGATCTACGCCCAGCGTTTTGATGGCCAGGGGGACAAGGTCGCGGGCGAATTCAAGCTGAACGCGGGGACTGGGGGCAGCCAGATCCGGCCGGCTCTGGCCGCCACGCCCGGGAACGCTTTCATCGCGGCATGGCAAAGCGACGGACCTGGCGGCGACGGCGACGGTGACGGCATCATCGCCGGCGCGTTCGACTATTTCGGCACTCAACTTGTGGCCGAGACGCTCATGAACAGCTACACCGATGACGATCAGACGATGCCTGCCGTGTTGGGTTTTGCCGACGCCTCGGCAATCTTCATCTGGCAGAGCGACAAGCAGGACGGAAGTTTCGAAGGCATCTTCGCCCAACAGTACGACGCGGCGGGGCAACTGGACGGAGGTGAGTTCCGCGTCAACTGCCACCAGCAATATGGGCAGAAGGCGCCCGACGCAGCCGCGTTCAGCGACAACGGTTTCGTCGTGGTATGGGAAGGGATCGGGCCCTGGGCCGGGGGCAGCAACATTCACGGCCAGCTCTACGACGCGGCAGGCAGCCGGATAGATTCTGCGTTCCAGCCCAACACCTACGTGAATGCCAACGGCGGCTATTCCCGAGGAGATCCGAAGGTCGCGGTTTTCCCCGAGGACGACAGCTTCATCGTGGTTTGGACCAGCACCCACCAGGGAACGCAGAACGGCTGGTACATCTTCGCTCAGCGGTACACCAGAGAAGGCGCCAAAATCTACCATTGACGGGCAAGATCTGATACAAATGGCGGTGATGGAAAAGATATGCCCTAAGTGCGCTTCACCTTTCGGCCCGGAGCAGAACGTCTGCCCTGCGGACGGGGCGGAGCTGACTGCGCGGGGAGATGTTCTCGACCCGTTCGTCGGCCTGGTGCTCGATGAACGGCTGAAGGTGGAACGATACCTGGGCGCCGGCGGCATGGGCCACGTCTACATCGGCCGGCAGTTGGACGCTACCCAGCGGACGGTTGCGGTCAAGTTCATCCGCCACGAGTTGATGACCAGCGAAGACGTGGAGAAACGGTTCTTCCGGGAGATCCGCACCCTTGCGAACTCGGCCCACAGCAACGTGGTCAGCGTGTTCTTCTCCGGCCACGCCGGAGTGGCGGACAAGCGCATTCCCTACTTCGCCATGGAACTGCTGGACGGCCAACCCCTTGACGAGGTGCTGGCGGAGAAGCGGACTCTGCCCTTGAAAGAGGCGTGCCAGGTAACGCTGGCAGTCCTTAGAGGCCTCGCGTCGCTCCACCGCTCCGGGATCATCCACCGGGACTTGAAACCAGCCAACGTAATGCTCCTGGACGAATCAGCGGGGGAGGTAAAAATCCTCGACTTCGGGCTGGCCCGTTCGAAAGATGTGAATCAGGAATCGAAAATCACTTCGAGCCGGCTGGTTATCGGCACACCTCTCTATATGAGCCCTGAGCAGATGATGGGCTGGGATCTGGACGAGCGCAGCGACCTTTACGCGGTGGGAGTGATCATGCACGAGCTGGTCACGGGCAAGCGTCCCAGCCGTGACGGTCAGGGTGCGCCGGTGCCGCCCGGGGAGTTCCTCGCACAGTTCAATCTGCCTTCGTCACTCACCGGCCTCATTACCGACCTGCTGGCCTTTGACCGGGAGCAGCGACCGCAGGATGCCGCGGCAGTGCAGGTGCGGCTCCAAACCGTTTTGGACGAGGTAACGACCTCCCGCGCCCAGGCGGAGAAGATGGCGCTGGAGCCCACCCGGACTGCGGACGACGTGGGCACCGCCCCTACCCTGGCGTCGCCGGTACCCTTTCCGGTGGAGGAAGAGGTTCCCACGTTGCAGCCGGCTGTGGTGCCGCCGCGGAGTCGACTGCCGCTGGCGGGCGGTGCGTTGCTGCTTGCGGCGTTCGCGGTATTGCTGGTCTATGTTGCGGTGAACTGGAACGAGGGAACTCCGCAGCAGCAGAGCGAACCGGCCGCCCGGCAGGAGGCTGCTCCCGCAGGCCTGCCCGACGCGCGTGAGGTGCACGCGCCCGCGGCTGATGTTGTCGCCGCGACCGCAGAGGTACGGGCGGCTGCACCGGGTGAACTTCCGGGCTCATTGGACTTGCAACCATCACCGGATGTGTCGGTGTCGCCGGAACCGCAGCCTGATGTGAGGGAAACCGCGCCGCAGCCTGAGGTAGTGCCGGAGGTAGTGCCGGAGGTAGTGCCGGAAGTGCAACCGGTCAAGCCGGTTCGCAAAGAGACGAAAACCAAGCCCCCTGTCGAGAAGGTGGGCGGGCCGGCTGCGGAAGTCGAAGAGACGCCCCCGCCCAAATTGCCGGTGGAACCTGTAGAAGAAAAGCAGGAAGACAAAGAAAGCTCAATCCTGGAAAGTGACTAGAAGGTGGTGCCGAACGTGAAGTGGCCCCCGCCGGGGACCGGCGCGAACCCTGCCGCGGCTGGTGGCTCCGCGACCGACGACGCGACGGTCCAGATGAGACCCCCGAGCGCGGCTGTTCCCCCTGCTGCCAGCATTCCGTAGCCTAGGTACATCTGAGTGCGAGCGTCGTCGTAGGTGCTGTTGTACTGACCCATTTCCCCTGCCAGCCGGTACGCTTCGGCGTCGTCGAACTGCTCGCCGGCCAGCAGGCAGACTGCAGCGCCCCCCGCAAGCACGCTGATGCCCAGTCCAAGTGTCACATACGCCCACGGATTTCCCCCGCTCGGCCTGGGCGCATCCTCCACTTTGACAGGCAAAGGAACGACCGGGTCCACCGCGACCGGATCGGGAATGGGGACAGGGTCCGGTTCCAACGGACTTAACTTGAGCTTCACCGTCCGCCTCTCTCCCGCCTTGACTTCAAAAATCTCGGTGCGCGACCGGCGGCCCGGCAACTCCACTTCGATGGAATGCCGGTCAGGGCTGAGCCAAAGTGAAACCGGAGTGATCATCGGCTCGACTGAACGATCGCCGTCAAGATAGAACTGCGCTCCGGAGGGCTCGCTCTCCACCCGGACTCTGCCCTTGGTGGCCATCAACTCCTCCCGCACCTGGTCCAGGAAGTGCTGTGCCTTGGCGGCCTTGGCCTCACCCGGGTTCATGGCGATAAACGCCTCGAACTTGGCCTCCGCCTCTCCGTGGCGGCCCATACGCATGAGGCAATAAGCGATGTTGAACACCGCACCCCGGCTAGACGGTTTCACCTTGGCCGCAGCCTGGAATTCCTCAAGTGCACCCGCATAGTTCTTCTGATCAACCTGCTTCTTACCCCGGTCCATGAGCAGGTCGAACTCGCTCACGGGCTGGGCCACAGCCTGAAAAGAGAGAAGAGTGAGCAGTATGATCAGGGCCGTTTCTTTCATTCCCTTCCGCCGGTGCGGGTCTTCGAGAACAGACCCGGTGAACAATGTTCGACTGGTATTCTAAACCCGGGATCAACCCCGGTTCAAGATAATTGCCAAACCAGGGTGAGAATGGCATGGAACATTTCCCATTCCTTGTCGTATACTGCCCCGGTCACTGAAGCTAATTGGAAAAGGACACTTCATGAAAACCTCTCTCAAATCCCCGCTCCTGGTTCTTGCCGTTCTCGCCGTGCTGGCCGCCGGAGGCGCCGGCTTCGCCCTGGGTGACTCCGAGGACGATATGCGCAAGCGTGCGCAAAAAGAGATGAACGACGGCAACTACAAAGACGCGTTCGAACTGTTCGAAAAACTGGCGCTGGACCCGAAGGCGGACCCGATGCAGGTTGCCGGCGATCTGAACATGGGACTTGGTTGCCTGGCAAACCTGGGGCTCTATCCAGACATGGATGGTTTCAGGGAGAAAGTGGTGAAGATCCACTCGGACAACTGGCGCCTGCTGTTCGTAGCGGCCCAGACTCTGTTCAACGGCGTGCACTACGGCGTCATGATCTCCGGGGAATTCGAGCGAGGCTCCAACCGGGGCGGCGGCCGATACGTCAACGGAGTGGAGCGGGACCGGGTGCGTGCGTTGCAGCTTATGGAGCAAGCGGCGAAGAACGTGAGCTGGAAAGGGGGCTCCCTCATGGGGGCTCTCACCGGCAGCAAGCAAGCCGAGATCGCCAATTTCTACCTGGAATTCTCCCGCATGCTGCAGGGATACCGGGGCCATGGCGAAGCATGGCGGCTGCAATACCTCACCGACCTGTCGGAGCTGCCCGACTACGAAGAGGGCTACGGCTATCATTACTACGACTCGGGCAGCCGCGGAGCGCCTGTTGACGAAGAGGGGAATCCGGTCTTCCATGTTGTTCCTTCGGGATACGCAGAGGCGAAAAGCGACGGCGAGCGCTGGCGCTGGCTGATGCTCAAGGCGATGGAGGCTGACCCGACGCGCAGAAACGAGGTGCTGCGCGGTTATGCCGACTTCCTGTTCCAGCAGTTCGGCGTGCAGACCATGGCCTATTACGGCAACGTGCTGGGCCGCCAGGGAGACGACGGAACCACGGACGAAAGCGGCATCTACGCGCTGCACACTTTGAAGGACAACGAGACCATCGCCCGGCTGGCCACGGGAATCAGACGCTTCGAACTACCCAGGGACGCGAACTTCATCCGTCTCTACAAGAAGATCGAGGCGTACGACGTAGTGGCCGGGATCTACGAGAACCGCCGCCTGTACCCCAAGGCCGCGAAAATGTGGAAAAAGGCCGGTTATGCGGAGCGCGTCGAGCAAATCGTCGGCAACTGGGGCCAGTTCGAGTCGTCCCGCACCCATCCGGAGGGTCAACCTGCTTCGGTGGAATACCGTTTCCGCAACGGGGAGGGGTAAAGTTCGAGGCCCGCAAGATCAAGTTCGAGAAACTGTTGAGAGATGTGGAGCGATACCTCAAATCAGACCCCGAGCACCTGGATTGGAACCGGCTGGACGTGAGCAACATCGGCTATCGCCTGGTGAACAACGATCGAAAGCGATACGTGGGCAAGCTGGTATCGAAGTGGGACCTGGACCTCACCCCGCGCAAGAACCACTTCGACAAACGGATAACCATCAAGACGCCCATGGACGAGCCCGGGGCATACCTGCTGACCGCGAAGATGAAAGACGGGAACACTTGCCACATCGTGATCTGGGTGGACGATACGGTCATCGTGCGTAAGCCCCTGGACGGCGGGGCTTACCTCTACGTCGCTGATGCGGTCACCGGTAAGCCGGTCTCCCGCGCCAAGGTGAGGTTCTTCGGCTACCGCCAGGAGTGGATAGGCCATAACAAGCACGACGGCAGGCAATACAAGGTGTACACCAAACGCTTCTCGGTGAAGACCGACGGAGAGGGGCAGATCGTGGTGAAACCGAAGCAGTTCGACGATCGCTACCAGTGGCTCATCACCGCTCGCACCGGGAGCGGACGCTTCGCGTTCATGGGTTATTCGTACGCCTGGTACGGCACCCACTACGACTACGAGTACAACCACAAGAAGATATTCGCCATCACCGACCGGCCGGTCTACCGCCCCAACCAGCCGGTAAAATTCAAGTTCTGGGTGAGGCACTCCCGTTACGACCAGGAAGATGTGTCCACCTATGCGGGCCACGGCTTCAGAATCCGGATCACCAATCCCAAGGGCGAGAAGATCTTTGAGGAGGACTACAAAGCCGACAAGTACGGCGGCATGGACGGGAGTTTTCGCCTTGAGGACGAGGCGATGTTGGGAGTGTATTCAGTGCACATTCCCGGCTACGGCGGCACCTCGTTCAGGGTGGAGGAGTACAAGAAGCCTGAGTTTGAAGTGAAGGTTGAAGCTCCCGACGAGCCCATAATGCTGGGTGAGAAGGTCACGGCCAAGGTGCAGGCAAAGTACTATTTCGGCGCGCCAGTGACCAATGCCAAGGTGAAATACAAGGTGCTGCGCTCCAACTACAGCGCCAACTGGTATCCCATGGGCTTGTGGGATTGGTTCTACGGTCCCGGCTACTGGTGGTTTGCGTACGACTATGTCTGGTATCCCGGCTGGCGGGACTGGGGCATGTCCCGGCCTCACTGGTGGTGGTGGCCGGCGTCATACACGCCCCCTGAAGTGGTGGCCGATGCGGAAGGCAAAATCGGTCCGGACGGCACCCTCGAGATCGAAATCGACACCGCACTGGCAAAAGAGATCCACGGCAACCAGGACCACCGTTACGAGGTCACAGTGGAGGTAACCGACGAGTCCCGGCGCACTATCGTAGGCCAGGGTTCAGTGCTGGTAGCGCGCAAGCCGTTCAAGGTCTACTCGTGGGTAGACCGCGGGCACTACCGCACAGGCGACGTAGTACAAGCCAGTTTCTCCGCCCAGACCCTGGACAGCAAGCCGGTGAAGGGCAAGGGCAAACTCAACCTGTACCGGGTTTCGTACAAGAGCGGCGACATGACGGAATCACTGGTCCAGGAGTGGGATCTTGACACCGGGGCTGAGGGGACTGCGGCGTTGCAGCTCAAGGCATCCAAGGCGGGCCAGTACCGCCTCTCGTATTCGGTCACCGACGAAAAAGACCACACCATCGAAGGCGCCTACGTCTTTGTAGTTCGAGGCGAGGGGTTCGACGGCAAGCAGTTCCGCTTCAACGAAATCGAGTTGGTTCCCGACCAGCGGGAATACGCTCCCGGCGACAAGGTGAAGCTGATGATCAACACCGACCGGGCGCCGAGCACGGTGGTGCTGTTTCTCCGGCCTGCCAACGGCATCTACCTGGCCCCGAAAGTGTTGCGTTTGAAGGGCAAGAGCACGGTTTACGAAATCGAAGTTTCCAAGAAAGATATGCCCAACTTCTTTGTGGAGGCGTTTACGGTCAACGACGGGAAGATCTATAGTGACACCCGCGAAATCGTCGTGCCGCCCGAGAAACGGGTCATCAACGTGGAAGTTCTTCCTTCGGAGAAAGTGTACAAGCCGGGTGAGAAGGCGAAGGTGCGTGTAAAACTCACCGACTTCTTCGGCAAGCCGCTGGTGGGTTCTGTAGTCATGTCCATCTATGACCGCTCGGTGGAATACATCTCGGGCGGGTCCAACGTGCCGGAAATCCGGGCCTTTTTCTGGAAGTGGCGACGTCACCACAATCCGCAAATCGAATCGAGCTTCGACAAATGGTTCTCGGTAGTGGTGCCGCCGGGGAAGGAAGGGATGTACTTCCTCGGTGCGTTCGGCCACCTGGTCGCGGACCAGTTCGGTGAAGACGATATGGATGCGGCCCTCTCTTTGAACGGCGGCGGGGGCGGCCCTGGCGGAAGTGCGGGGCAGGCGAAAATGCCTGCTGAGCCGGCCGCGGCTTCGCCGGCCCGGGACATGGCTCCCCGGGCGTCACGGAAAAGCTCAAGCGGCTTCTTCGAGGGTAAGATGAAGAAGGCGGAAGCGGAACAAGGTTTTGGGGGCCTTGACGGCCAGCCGGGCAGCGAAGCAGCCGCGGCGCCGACGGTGCGCACCAAGTTCGCGGACACTGCATTCTGGACCGGCGCACTGGAAACCGACGGCAGCGGCATGGCCGAAGTGGAATTCAAAATGCCGGAAAACCTCACCGGCTGGAAGATCCGTACCTGGGCCATGAGCCACGGCACCAAGGTCGGAGAAAGCACTGTGGAGGTGGTGACGAAGAAGAACCTGATGCTAAGGCTCCAGGCCCCCCGCTTCTTCGTGGAAAAAGACGAGGTCGTGCTCTCGGCCAACGTCCACAACTACCTGAAGACAAAGAAGTCGGTGCGAGTGGTCCTCGAACTGGACGGCGGCTCTCTAAAACCGCTGGACAACGCCGAACAGACTGTGGAAATAGACGCGGGCGGCGAGGTGCGAGTCGACTGGAGAGTGAAAGCGGTGCGGGAAGGCGAGGCGGTGGTGCGCATGAAGGCGCTGACCGACGAAGAGTCCGACGCGATGGAGATGCGCTTCCCCGTGTTCGTCCACGGCATGTTGAAGACCGAGTCGTTTTCCGGGGTGATTCGCCCCGACGGCGACTCAGCGACCGTCGAAATTGACGTACCGGTAGAGCGCCGGCCAGATCAGTCCCGGCTGGAGATTCGATATTCGCCCACCCTTGCCGGTGCCATGGTGGATGCGCTCCCCTACCTGGTTTCGTACCCCTACGGTTGCACCGAACAGACCCTCAACCGGTTCCTCCCCACAGTCATCACCCGCAAAGTGCTGGCCGACATCGGGGTGGACCTGGAGGATATCCAGAAGAAGCGCAGCAACCTCAACGCCCAGGAGATCGGCGATGACAAGGAGCGGGCAAAGCAGTGGAAACGCTGGCGCCACAACCCGGTCTTCGACGAGAAGGTTGTGAACGACATGGTGCGCACCGGCCTAAAAAGACTGGCGGCCATGCAGGTATCCGACGGCGGCTGGGGCTGGTTCTCAGGCTATGGCGAATATTCCTACCCGCACACCACCGCTTACGTCGTGCACGGCCTGCAGACCGCCAAAGCGTACGGCGCCAAGGTCAACGAGCAGATGCTCTCCCGGGGCATCGACTGGCTGGAACACTACCAGCAACGTGAAGTCCAAAAACTGAAGAACGCAAAAAAGAAGAAGAGGCCATACAAGACAAGCGCAGACGCGCTGGACGCATTCGTTTACATGGTGCTGGCCGACGCGGACCGCCAGAACGAGGAAATGCGGGAGTTCATCTATCGCGACCGCAACAACCTGGCGGTGTACTCCAAAGCGATGTTCGGCATGGCGCTCCACCGGCAGGGCCACAAGGAAGAGCTTAAGATGATCATGCGCAACATCGAGCAGTACCTTGTGGAAGATGCGGAGAATCAGACCGCGTACCTGAACCTCCCCAACTCGGGGTACTGGTGGTACTGGTACGGCAGCGAGTACGAGGCCCACGCCTACTACCTGAAACTGCTGGCCCTCACCGACCCGAAGAGCGAAAAGGCGGCGGGGCTCGTGAAGTATCTGCTCAACAACCGCAAACACTCCACCTACTGGAATTCCACACGGGATACCGCGCTGTGCGTCGAAGCGATGGCTGACTATCTAAGAGCGTCCGGAGAAAACGAGCCCGACATGACTCTGGATATCCTGGTGGACGGCGAGCAGGTGAAGAGCGTGAAGATTAACAAGGATAATCTGTTCACCTACGACAACCAACTGCTCATCGAGGGTGCGGGGGTGAAATCGGGCAAACACACCGTCGAACTTCGCCGCTCCGGCACAGGGCCGGTCTACTTCAACGCTTATCTCACCAACTTCACTCTCGAGGACTACATCACCAAGGCGGGCCTCGAGATCAAGGTGGACCGAAAGTACTTCAAGCTGGTGAAGGTGGACAAGACCATCAAGGCTGCGGGCTCTCGGGGCCAGGCAGTAGACCAGAAGGTAGAGAAGTACGAACGGGAGGAGTTGGCCAACCTGTCCCAGTTGACCAGCGGCGACCTGGTGGAGATCGAGTTGTCCATCCAAAGCAAGAACGACTACGAGTACATCATCTTCGAGGACATGAAGGCGGCCGGCTTCGAGCCGGTGGAAGTCCGCAGCGGATACAACGGCAACGAGATGGGCGCCTATATGGAGTTACGGGATGAGCGGGTAGTTCTATTCGTGCGCGCGTTGGCCCGGGGGAAACACTCCGTGTCCTATCGCATGCGAGCCGAGATTCCAGGCAAGTTCAGCGCATTGCCGACCAAAGCATACGCCATGTACGCACCTGAGCTGAAAGCCAACTCCGATGAGATCAAGCTGAAGATCAAGGATTGATCTTTTCTTCCTTCTTTTTTTCCTTCGGAACGCACTTCGGCTCTTTGAGCCGGGTGTAGCTGCCCATCTTGGAGAAGAAGGTGTCACCAGACCCGTTGTAGGCCAGAAAACTTCTGAGGGTGGATACGCTTCCGGTGAAGAGGAGCAAGCCCTCGGGACATGGGTCTGAGCCGGGCTTGGGCGGCTCAACCGCACCGTCGTCAAAGCAGACAAAGTCGAGGCCGAACCGGTGCTTGGCCACCTGCTCGTCCACCCGATCCGGATTGATGCCGACGAGGGTCAGTGTCCCGTCGCCGAAATCCACTTTGAAGATCAGGTGAAGCGAGGCTGCAAACCAGGGGCCGGGCTCAAATTCCGGAGCCGTGGTCACCATGAGGTACCTGGTTTCGCCGATGTCTCCCAGCACCGCGGCCATCGGTTTGGACGGTTTCTCTTCGGGACAGTCGTACCTCGTGATCAGGTACCCTTCCACATCGTCTTCCCACAGGTGAACTTTGCCCCTCTTGACCTCGAACCGTGCATGCCCGTCGGTGTCCTGCCAGTGCCCTTCCAAGCGTTGGTCGTGGACCACATCCTTCTTGGTGAACCAGGGCGACAGCGAAACCACGATGCAGCCCGTTTGGGCAGCGAAGAACAGTGCCGCTACTCCTACCAGTATTCTTACATACCAGCGCATGAAAACCTCCCACGCTCAGCGGCCGGAACTGCCGGCCGGTAGATGTCCATGCCCGGGAGTTTACAGACAACGGGCCGGCAATGGAAGGGCGCACCCAACACTGGTGGACAGAGACAAGGGCGTTAGGATACAATATTCCGGTGGACGGCGCAGGTTGAACGTGGGCAAACTGCTGGTCACTGGAGCGCCGCCGGGAGGATAACGATGCAAAGGTTTTTGGCGATGGTGTTGGTGCTGATATTTGCCGGCGCGGGGTGCGGCTCCGGCAAGGATATTCTCACTTTCCCCGATAGTACGACCGACGACTCGGCGACTGAGGATGCGCCCGGCGTAACCGAGACCGTTACCCCCGAAGTGGTGACCAAGGAGCAGTGGGTCCTCGAAGTCCAATTGGAGGTTGAGGACGATGCCCCGTTCGTGGAATGCCTGCCGGGAGACGGTTGCTTCCTTGACCCGTGCCTGGAGAACCCCGATTGCCAGTCGGGATGGTGCGTAGAGCACATGGGGGATGCGGTGTGCAGCCAGGCATGCACTGAAGAGTGCCCCGATGGATGGGCATGCAAGCCGGTGGGCGGCACCGATCCCGATCTTGTATATGTGTGCGTGTCCGACTATGCAAATCTGTGCAAACCTTGCAGCGGCAACGCTGACTGCAAGGCTGTGGGTGGAGCCGACGACGTGTGCGTCGAGTACGAAGACGGCGGTAGCTTCTGCGGCGGCGGTTGCGGTGAGGAGCAGCTTTGCCCCTGGGGGTTCACCTGCCAACTGGTGCCGACGGTGGAAGGGGCGGAGTCATACCAGTGCGTTTCCGATGCTGGAGTGTGCCCATGCACTGCCAAGTCGGTCTCCCGAGGCCTGTCGACGCCGTGCGAAAAAGCCAACGAGTCGGGGTTGTGCGCGGGCAAGCGCTACTGCACCGAAGCGGGGCTCTCGGAATGCGACGCGCTGGAGCCATCGCCGGAAGAGTGTGACGGCGTGGACAACAACTGCAACGGGTTCACCGATGAACCGGAGGAGGTTGATGGCGACTTCATCAACCTGTGTAATGACGACAACGACTGCACCAAGGACATTTGCGGCGGTGAGGAAGGCTGCAGCTACGAAGCGCTGACCGAGGGAGAGTGCCTGGACGGGGACGCGTGCACCGTGGGCGACCACTGCGAAGAGGGGACTTGCATCGGCCTGCCTATCGTGTGCGACGATTCCAACCCCTGCACCGAGGACTTCTGTGACGGACTGGGCGGCTGCACCAACGAGTTCAACCAGGCGGATTGCGACGACGACGACCCCTGTACCGTGGCCGACCAGTGCGCCGAGGGCGTTTGCGTCGGTTATGCCGTATCGTGCGACTGCCAGACCGACGCAGACTGCGCGGAACTGGAGGACGAAAATCAATGCAACGGGACCCTCTATTGCGACCTTGGCACCCTGCCCTACCAGTGCCGCACCGATCCAGGGACGGTTGTACAATGCGACGAACCGTCGGGGGTCGACGCAATATGCCAACAGGCCACCTGCCTGCCGGACAACGGCCAATGCATCATCGAGGCGGATCACGAAGGATTTGCCTGCGATGACGCCGACCCGTGCACTGTGGGAGACAAATGTGCGGACATGCTGTGCGCTCCGGGTGTGCCGGTGAACTGCAACGATGGGGACGGTTGTACCGACGATTCGTGCGAGTCAGGTGTCGGCTGCAGCTACACTTTCAACGAAGACCCATGCAACGACTACGACGCGTGCACCATCGGCGAAGCGTGTGCCCAAGGAGAATGCGCGGGCGGCGAACTGAAGAACTGTGACGACGGCAACGTGTGCACCGATGACGCCTGCGACCCCGTGTTGGGATGTATTCACGAGGCCAACCACGAGCTTTGCGACGACGGCAACGACTGCACGCTGGGGGACAATTGCAGCGAGGGCGCCTGCACCCCGGGAGGCGATCTCAACTGCGACGACGACAACCCCTGCACCGCGGACGGTTGCATAGCCAAGGGAGGCTGTGTCCACGATGCTGTGGACGGCGCTTGTGATGACGGAGATGCGTGCACGGTGAACGACTACTGCGTTCTGGGCCAGTGTGTTTCCGGCGCCGCGGCCCAGTGCGATGACGACAATCCGTGCACCGATGATGAATGTACGGGACAGGGGCTGTGCCTTCACAATCCCAACGAGGCCGCCTGCGACGACGGCAACGCTTGCACGCTGGGCGACCATTGCGCATTGGGCAAGTGTATATTCGACGGTCCCCTCGACTGCGAAGACGACGAGGTGTGCACTACCACTAGCTGCGACCCGGCAGTGGGCTGTGTGTCCGTTTTGAACAGCGCTCCTTGCGACGATGGCGATGTGTGCACATTCGGTGACCACTGTGAGCTTGGGGCGTGTGTGGGCGGCAACACCATGACCTGCGACGACAACAACCCGTGCACCGACGACTCATGCTCCCCTGAAGGCGGCTGCACCTTTACGCCCAATGAAGGGGAATGTGATGACGACAATGCATGCACCGAAGGTGATCACTGTGCGGGAGGCGTCTGCGCTCCCGGCGGCCAGATCGCGTGCAACGACGGAAATGTCTGCACCGACGATTCCTGCGACCTGGAGTCGGGGTGCGTCTATACCCACAACACCGCACCCTGCAACGACCAGAACAAATGTACGGTAGGGGAAGCGTGCCTGGACGGCCAGTGTGCGGGCGGAGAGCAGGCCAACTGCACCGATGGAGATCTGTGCACCGACGACTTGTGCGATGCAGACCAGGGCTGCTACTACGTGCACAATAATGCCCAGTGCGACGACGGTGATGCGTGCACCGGCGGCGACGCGTGCACCGACGGGGCGTGCGTGCCCGGCGCGGCGGTCACATGTGACGACGGAAACGTCTGCACCGACGACTGGTGCGACCCCGACACAGGCTGCCACTTCGACGCTAACGCGGCGTTGTGCGACGACGGAAACGCGTGCACCGACGGAGACTACTGCGAAAACGCCGGATGCGTTTCCGGTGTTCAGGTGTTGTGCAACGACTCAAATCTGTGCACCGATGATATTTGCGATCCGAACAGCGGCTGTGTCTTCACACCCAACGAGGCCCCCTGTACCGATGACGACGAGTGCACAGAGGATGACAAGTGCGACGGCGGCTCGTGCGCCTCGGGTCCGCCGCTGGTCTGTTTCGACGGCAACGAATGCACCGCGGATTCTTGCGCACCGGCTGTCGGCTGTCAGTTCGACCCGTTGCCCAACGGCACGGACTGCGGGGTGGATTGGAGTTGCGTCGACGGGCTGTGCGTGGAATGCCCCGACCTCACCGGCTCCCAGAACTTCGGCTACACGGGCAGCCAGCAGAGCTTTGTGGTCCCGGAATGCGTGGACTCGGTCGTCATTGAAGTCTGGGGCGCCCAGGGCGGCGGCTCTGAGGCCTCCGGCGGACCAGCCCAGGAAGACGGAGGCAAGGGCGGATACGCCAAGGGCACTCTGGCGGTCACGCCGGGTCAGACGCTGCACGTCTACGTCGGGGCAAAGGGTGTGATGTCCGGCAACGGCGGCTGGAACGGGGGCGGCAACGGCGGATTCTACGCCGGCGGCGGCGGCGGCGGAACTGACGTCCGGGTGGGTGGCACCGGCTGGGACCATCGCGTTATCGTGGGCGGCGGCGGAGCCGGCGGGCAGACCGGAGGTCCCGACCACGGTTACGGCGGGGACGGAGGGGGCTTGAGCGGCAACGGCGGCGGCTCCAGCGGAGGCTGGCAAGCAGGGGGCGGCGGCGGCCAGAATAGCGGCGGCTCAGCCGGGTCCCAATGCTCCGGCGGCGGCTTCGGCACCGGCGGCAGCAAGGCCTCATACCACGTCTCGGGCGGCGGCGGCGGCTGGTACGGCGGAGGCTGTTCATACGGCGCCGGCGGCGGCGGAGGGTCATCCTACTACGGCGGCTGCACTAACGGCGCAACTTCCACCGGAGGCCACTCAGGCAACGGCCAGGCAAAGATAAGCTGGTAGCTCTATCCCGAGAGGATGTGGAACTCCTCCCTTTCTTGTCGCTGTTGATACCCCAAAACTGAACCACGCACTGCAGGTCACATTGGCCAATTGCCCATGGTGCACACCGTGGGAGCGTTGCGGATGTACCGCGTCGAATCCCTCAGGGAAGTGACCTGACGACTCTGAACCCAACCCAGGAAGCCCGCTTGTCGGGACTGGAGTGGCTCCGACTGGCCGAACGGGTGTAGCGGGAGGACTGCAGCCAGCTTCCGCTTCTGGCGATGCGCTTCACGCCGGTTCCTCCCAGCGGATCGGTGTCGGGGCTGACGTAGTAGTAGTCCACTTCGTAGTTGTCCCAGCACCACTCCCACACATTGCCGGCCATGTCGTGAAGATTCCACGCGTTGGGCGCCTTGCCCTTGACCTGATGCGTCCGGCTCTCGGAGTTGTTGCAGTACCAGCCGTAAGGATCGAGGTTGGCCTCTTCAATACAGCTACAGCCTGCCGCCTTGGCTCCCCCGTCCGGAGTCGGGTAGGCGAATGCCGTTGTAGTACCGGCCCGCGCGGCGTACTCCCACTCAGCTTCGGTGGGCAACCGGTAGCCGGTGCAGTCGAGCCCGGAGAAAGATACACTGTCGCAAACATAGTCGCCGTCGCAATCACCTTCGTCACCGCAGCCACCACCCAGAGTTCCCTGGCAGCCCTCCAGAGTGTAGCAAGAGTCCAAGCCGGCCGCTTCCGACAGCATGTTGCAGTAGGTAAGCGCCTCGTAGAAGGAGACCCTTTCCAGGGGGCAGTCGCCAAAGGCGCAGGTTCCTTCCGCCCCTCCCGCACCGAAGTGGGCGGGATTGGGTGCGCCGGTGACCTGGACCCACTCGCCCTGAGTGACCTCGTGGTCACTCACCAGCAAAGACCGGGTGATGGAAACCTGATGCTGCGGGCCCTCCCACGCCTTCCGGCACGGCTCGTCGTCGGGAGAACCCATGAGGAAACTGCCCGCCGCAACCAGAACCTCGCCCGCGGGTACGCAGATGAACAGCTCTTCGTTGCAACTCCCGTCGCCGCAATCGCCGCACGACCCGCCGCAACCATCATCGCCGCATTCCTTGCCGTCGCATTGCTGCGGGCAGGTGCAGACTCCGGTCTGGCAGGTCCAGCCGTCAAGCTCTCCGCACGGAGTATCGTTATCCACAAACTGGCTCAGGCATCCCGCCTCCGCGTCGCACAGGCTGGTAGTGCACTCATTGTCATCTTCGCAAACCAGGGGGTCACCTGCGGCACAGACACCCGCGTCGCACGATTCCTCCCCGTTGCACACGTCGTCGTCAATACACTCGTTTTCATCATTGGGTACGCTGATGCACCCGGTGTCCGGGTCGCAAGCGTCGTCGGTACAGGGATTTGCGTCGTCACAGTCCAACTCCCCTGGGGCCATGCACTTGCCAGCCGCGCAATGGTCGTTGAGCGTGCACGCGTCCTGGTCATCACAGGGGGTACCGTTTTCCACCGGGGCAAAAACGCAGCCCTGCTCAGCGTCACAGGAATCTTCGGTGCACTGGCTGTCATCTTCGCAAGTTATCTGGTCCCCGGACATGCACGCACCGCTGTCACACACATCCCCCAACGTACAGGCGTCACTGTCGCTGCAAGGTGTGCCGTCAACAACCGGAGCATGTACACAGCCGACACCCTCCTCGCAGGAATCCACCGTACAACTGCTGTGGTCGTCGCAGGTAGGCGGCTCGCCAAGAACGCACTCACCTTCGACGCACACTTCCGCACCGTTGCACGGATTGCCGTCCAGGCAGATGCCGTCCGCATCAGGTTCGAAAGTGCAGCCGATTTCCGGGTCACAAGCATCGTGTGTGCAAGGGTTCTCGTCCACGCAAATGATCACGTCGCCGCCGACGCACTCACCGGCCAGGCAGGTGGCGCCCTCAATGCACGCATTGCCGTCCTGGCAAGTAGCTCCGTCGGGAGCGGTTGTGTAGTGGCAACCGTCTTCCGGGTTGCACGCATCGGTTGTGCATCCGTCTTCATCGTCACACGCCGTATTCTGAGGCACGTGCAAGACCACGTCCTCATCCTCATCGCAGAGGTCTTCGGTGCATTTGACGCCGTCGTCGGTGGCCGGTGCGACGCCTGCCAGGCACTCGCCGGTGTCGGAATTGCAGGCTTCCTCACCGTTGCAAAAGAGACCGTCGCTGCACTCTTTCGCCGCTCCGACGCACTCCCCTTCCACGCACGCGTCGTCCTGGGTGCACATGTTGCCGTCATCGCAAGGACCGTCCGTCGGGATTCCAACGCACCCTTCTTCCGGGTCACAGATGTCTTCGGTGCAAACATTTCCGTCGTCGCAGACTCCGTCGACGGGAGCGTGTACGCACCCTTCCGCAGGCTCGCAGTCATCATCAGTGCAATCGATGCCGTCATCGCAATCGCCCGCCGCAGCATCGATGATAGTGTCGGGATCCACCAGGCAGGTTGCAGGCTCCTGGTCGAGATCGCAAAAGAGAGTACCGTTGCACAGGTCCCCATCTTCGATGGGAGCGCAGTCGTCATTGTCGCCGCACACGCAGTCCAGTTCGGCCAGCTCTTCGGGAGGCAACATCTCACCAGCACATCCGCCGGCCAGGCACATGTCGGCGCCGGTGCAGGGGTTTCCGTCGTCGCAAGGCGTACCGTCCATAGGCGCGGGGTCTCCCACGCACTCCCCGAGGTCCGGATCGCAAGCGTCCGAGGTGCAGGGGTTTCCATCATCGCACAGCATCCCTTCGTACACACAGGTGCCTGCGAAACAGGCGTCCAAGGTGCACAGATTTCCGTCATCACACAGGCCGCAGCTACCGCCGCATCCGTCTTCACCGCAGTTCTTGCCTTCGCAGTCAGCTTCACAGCAGGCGCCGTCGTAGCAGGGGACCCCCTCGGGGCAGCACAACGCGCCACAGCCGGCAAACTCGCACTGGCACAGGCCCGCGTCGGAGCACACCTGAAGTTCGCCACATTCGCCGCAATCTTCGAGGCACCCGTCCGACCCGCACTCCTTGCCCGAACAATCAGGGGAGCAGCACTCGTCGTCGACGCAAACGTCGCCTTCGAGGCAACACATTTCGCCACAGCCCAGGTCGATGCACTCGCACAGCCCATCATCATTGCACAGGCTGTCGTCTTCACATTCGCCACAATCACCTTCGCACCCGTCGCTGCCGCACTCCTTGCCATCGCAGTCCGGCTCGCACTCGATCTCGCATTTTCCTTCCACGCACAAGGGAGCAACTTCAGGGCAGATCCCGCACACATCTCCGCAGCCGTCATCGCCGCACTCCATGTCCTCACAGTCGGGAATGCAATCGGGCAGACATTGCCCTGCGTCGCAGTGCTCATCGTCTCCGCACTCACCGCAGTCGTCGTCACAACCGTCCGAACCACACTCCTTGTCGGTGCAATCGGGGATGCAGTCGGTGACGCACTTGCCTTCCTGGCAATCGGGGGCTGCGTCCGGGCAGGTGCCGCATAAGCCGCCACAGCCATCACTCCCGCACTCCTTTCCCTGGCAGCTCGGCTTGCATTCCAGATCGCACAAACCGTCAACGCAGAAAGGAGCAACATCGGGGCAGACCCCACATTGACCGCCACAAGAATCATCCCCGCACTCCTTGCCCTCACAGAGGGGGGTACACTCCTCGATACACGCGCCCTTGTGACAGATGGGTTTGTCGTTGGCGCACACGCCGCACTCCCCGCCGCAGCCGTCATCGCCGCACTCCACACCCTCGCACAGCGGTGTGCACACCGTATCGGGCGTTACCTCCCCACCGTCGCCGCTGCTGCAGGACCCGGCCATGATCGCCAGAACGGACACCGACAGGATGATGCTGATTTTCAGCCTGGTGCTTCTCATGTCTACCCCTCAAACATAAGTTGTTGTCTGGCACGAGCCTAGCAGGGCGAGCCTTCTGTGTCAATGGAAGGTGAGTCTCCGGTCTAGCCACGGCAAGAGGCCTGATAAGCCCTGACGACTGGGCATT
>CAZVFX010000082.1:0-32357 GCA_964626565.1 uncultured Myxococcales bacterium | reverse complement strand
TCCAATCGACAAATGTCAGGCTGATGTTTCCCATCTTATGCGGTCCTCATCTAGAAGTGCACAACAGTGCCCAACTGGAAACCGTGGATCTGCTCGACGGCTTCCAAGTCGGTGTATCTCTCGTCGTTGATGAATATTGCCGAAGCCTTCCCGGGGAAGAAAAGCTGCCCTACAGCCACCACGTACGCGGTATCGACAACGTGAAGACCGATCACCAGGTCGGCTTCGAACCCGGCGTAGCTGTGGCCCATGGAGTTGTCGGGATTCAACGTAAAGCCGGTGGCAAACACCATTTCATGGGTGAAGGGGCCGATGGCCGGCCCGCTGATGTACAGGTCTGCGACAGCAAGACCCGCCCGATTGACGAAGAAGCTGCCCATCCTGGCAGACATTCGTTCGTCGTAGTTGTCGTACCGGTCTCGAATCTCGTCCTCGGTGAGAAGCAGTGACCGCGACCAGTTTTTTCCTGAGTAATAGAACGCGCCTTGATGCTCGTTGCCGTGATGCTCATCGTCTCCGGACAGCACAAAACCACCCAGCACGATGTTCATGAAACGAGTGCTCACTGCGAGCCTGGCGGCTGTGGCCCAGGCGAGAATATCTTCATCCGCCCCATCCACTCCGCCACCTTCCCTTGTCCCGGTCTGGAGAACGCCGTACAAGTGGGCGGACAGAGCTTTTGAACGCCACACCGCCCCCAGGAAGGAGTTGGCCAGACGCAGCGTCTTTCTCGGCGCGCTGTTGTCGTACAGGCCGATGCTTCCCGCACGTACGCTCAGGCGCCGGTGCATGAATCCGAGGGCCGCATCCGCGCCGAAAGTGAAGTTGTCGTGGACGAAGTTGTTGGTCCTTGAATCGATGCCCTCGAACGTTGTGTCAGGCAGTTGGCCGACGAAGAACCTGAACGCGTGCCCCGACGTGCGGTACTTCACCAGCGCCGCACCCATCCAGTGGGACAGAAACAGGTCGGAAGGATCCCGCAACCGCTGGTAACCGGCTCTAATCTCCCAGCCTCCCGAATGGAAGCCGGACCAGAATTCCCGGTGCTTGAACACCGGATAGTCCTCGGCCCCGGCGAACCACTGGTCAGGGTTGTTTCTACTCCACATGTTCATGCCCAGCTCGGACTCGTAGAACAACTCCACCCCGGCCGACGGGCGGAAGGTGAGCTGCGGCTTGAAGAAGGTGGTGATGCTGCCCGCACTCTGCCCTTCCTCTTCGTAGTAGGGCAGGGTGGTGCCGAAATCGGTATCGTTGCGCCACAGCCCGAGGTTGGTCATCTCGCCATGCAGTTCGAACTTCGGCAGGTCGTACCGGTCTTTTCCCTGTCCGGGAGCCGCCACCAACACCAACAGCACCCCGAGAGCGAGCGAGGGGCCTGTGCGGCGCCAGCACTGCCATTGTCGTCTTTCTCGAGAGGCCCTCATGACGCACCTCCCGACAAGTCGAAAACCGTGTCCGCTTCGAAGAAGTAATCCCAGTGCGGGATTTCCACTCCGGGCCGGGGGGCCTGCAGCTTCAGCGCGTGAACCGCGCCCGGCTCGTCGTTAGCCGGATACCAGGTCAGGAGCTGGCGTTTGTCGTCGTAGTAGCAATGTCCGTCGGAAACGGTGACGTAGAACCCGCGGGGGTATTGCACTCGAGGCACAAAAATCTCTGTCGGCGCGTCGGTTTCTTTGCCTTCCATTTCCAGAACGAACTCGCCTACTGGAGATGGCTTACCCTTCTCGGGTTCCAGGTATTCGTAGGGAGAGTGGAAGCGGGCCGCAATTTTCCGGCCGCTTGTGGCGCGGGCGTAGGGCCTGGCAAAAGCGAGATGTCCCCGAGGCTTCAGATCGGGGCCCACGATGGAGAAATCTTCCAGATTCCAACCGTCGCCGTTTTCGAAAGTGTTCTCCGGGGAGTAGCACCATTGTATGTGGGAAAGGCCCAGTTCCTCGAAAGCGCGGTAGTAGGCGTCCAGCACCTGGGCGGAGATTTCGTAATCCGACTCGACGGAATTCTCGATGCCGTTGAAGTTGTAGTAGGTGCCGAACTCTCCCATCACCACCGGCACGTTGCCCAGCGAAAACGTCCCCTTCTCCAGGAAGTGAGTCAGATCCTCCGTGAAATCTCGATACTTCCACTCGGTAGTCGAAAACTCGCGGGGCGGCTGGTTGATACCGATGAACGGGTAGATATCCGGGTACCAGTGTGGTGCGAACACCGCCTGCTTCACACCCTTGAGCTTGGTCATGTTGATCTGCCATTGAGGCAGGCCGTCCCCGAACAGCAGGTTGGCTCCGTGGCCCATCTCGAACCAGATGATCGCGTTTTCGTCTACCTCCTGGATCGCCTGGCCCACTCTTTCGTAGAAGGGCTGCAGGTAGTTGGCGTCGAAACCGTAGCTGAGATTCAGCATGGCCATAAGGTCCGCTCCCTCGAAACCCCACTTCTTGATGGTCTCGGGTGAGGCGTCGGGAGGAAGTTTGTACAGGCCGATGAGGATGGTGTGCACCCATTCGCCCATTTCGTCGCCCAAGATGCCGGTCAGGTATTCAAGCATCGAGTCAGGTGTGCCGCTCTGGAAAAATGCCGCCACCGCGGTCATGGTGATGAAGAACGTGATCGGTTCGTTCATGATGTCGTAGCCGATGACGTTTGGCTTGTCCTTCATGCGTTTGGCCAGTTCGACGAAGGAGTTGGCGTAGTTCTCCTGCAGGTAGTCTTTGAGGTTTTTGCCCTCGATTTCCCGGTCCGGGTAGATAGTATCCCCGGCGAAGAACGCGGCAAAGCAGCGTTGCACGTCCAGCGATGTTGCTCCGTTCACACCCCACATGGTCCACGGCAGCATGTCCGACGACTCGGTGATGTCGAACTGGCCGGGGAGGTTTTCCAACAGCGCGGTTACCCACCCCGGAAGTTCCCCTCCTCCTTCTCCTCCCAGCAGCTCCGAAAACAGGCTGTAGAAGGCGCCGATCTGCTCCAGGCCGATGCCGCCGAAAAGATTGGGCGTACCCCAGAATTCCGAGTCGAGATCCTTCTCCTTCAGGATCTCCTGGACAACCCATTTGGGCGCTCCGTCTCCTCGCACCCAGTTGTCGTAAGGTGGGGACAGACCCATGAGGTTGGCCTCGAGGCTACCTCTTTCGTACGGCTTTCCGTTTTCGTCCACAGGGTGTTTGTTGTACTTCACCACCAGGTGGCGTGAAAACAGGTCCTGATGCATGTCCAGCAGCACGTAGATCCCGTAGACCCTGGCCCGGTCGACAACTGCCTCCAGGTAGTCCAGGTACTCTTCGTCATAGGTCCAGGGCCCGGCGTGCTGGATCCCTTCCCAGTTGATCAGCAGTCGCACTGAGTTGAACCCCAGGTCTCTCAATTTCGAGAAATGGAGGTTCGCGTCTTCAAGGGGGAACGGTTTCCCTACATAAGAGACGTCGTCGCCTAACTCCAGCACGCCCTTTTCCGGGTCGAACTGTTCCGTGGCCGGGAACTTGGTGCTGCCGCTCAGGTTGACGCCGTGGAAGTAGACGTACCTTCCAAAAGCGTCTCTAAACTGGGGGCGCACATGTTTCTCCGCGTATCCCGAGGGCGAGAAACTCAGCGTCTTGTCCACCGTCACCCGTGACGTAGTCTTCTTCCACACTTCGTCATGGGCCGGCGGGTCTCCTGTGCAGGCCGCAAGAACCAGCGGCGCAATCAGGAGGAACAGGGGGACGGCTCTAATCATTGTCGACTCCGCATGCTCAGGTGCGAACGTTATCCTATCTGTTGGCTGCGCACGCGCGCAAGGGTAAATGTTCCAAGCTGGCGCGGCGTGCCTGCGCCAGGCTGGAGCAAGCGTCGTCCGTTCCTCTCCCAATGTCACGGACCGGCACCCCTGGATTGCAACAGCGTCTCGTCGGCAGCCGCCTCTGCATCTGCATATTGGCAGACATCTTGCTTATAGCCTATACACCCGCCATCGAGGCGGTCGCAAGAAGGGGGCTTGAGGCTTGGAATGAGAGCAAGATTCTTCAACGTAGCAGCATTGGTATTCGGGCTGGGGCTTCTAGGCTATTTTGTGCATGTCACCGGAGTGGAATATCTCCGCTCCAACCTCATCACCCTGGGCGCCGGCCTCCTGTGGGTGCTTCTGGTCTACCAGGTGGAGTTGATGCTCGAGGTGGCGGCGTGGCAACTGGCCATCCCCCGCTACCGTCGCGTGGACTTCTTCACCATGTACGCGTGCACCGTGGCAGGGTCGTCGCTTAATCATCTGCTTCCGGGCGGACAGGCTGGAGAGGTGCTCAAGGGCAATCTCCTGCGGCGCCTGGTTCCTCCGTCGCAGATAGTCTCCTCGCTGGTGATGTTCAATTTCCTTTTCACCGCCACTACGCTACCCGTGCTGCTGGTGGGGGCGATCATGTGTCTTATCACAGGTGAAGTTCCCCTGAGCGCGAGCCTGGGGTTGCTGGGCGGCGTGGGAATTACGGCTCTCCTCACCGGGTTGGTTTTCCTCTGGCTCCGCCGCGGCATGGTGGAGGACCTCCTGCGGGTGGGAAGCAAACTGCCCCTGGTAGGGCGCAAACTCGATGGCAAGAGCTTGTCAAAGGGTAAACTGATAGACGAAGAAGTGCGCAACTTCTCCACCCGCCGACCTCGGGATTTCCACCTCGCCTGCCTGCTGCTGGTTCTAGCCAGGATCGCCGCAGTGGCCGAGGTCTGGTTGATCGTGACCCTGCTCGGCGATCCGGTTTCGCCCGGGGTGGCTGCCGGGCTCTTCGCCGCGGGCCAGTTATTCTATTACCTGACCCTGTTTCTACCCACAAGATTGGGTGTTTTGGAAGGGGGCTCAGTGATGGTGTTTACACTGTTCGGCCTGGCCGGCAGCCTGGGCCTTGCTACCGAGTTTGTGCGCACCATCCGCAAGTTGGTCTTTTGTTTCGTTGGTGTCGGCCTGTGGGGCTGGCTCGAGTTGTTCAGGGGCCGGCCGTCGCCCGCCTGCCAGGGAGGTGCCAGTTGAGTAGAACTGTCTACATCGCAATTTCCGACGCGTCCCGATTCCACTCCCGCCGGCTGCTGGGACTCACCGTCCTGGGCCGGCTGCTCAACGAAGCAGCCCGAAACGGTTACAATCGGGCCGTGTTGGCAAAGAGCGCCGCGGCTCCTCTGCCGGTACAGGCGCTGGCCGAAGCACCCCGGAACCTGGAGGTCGTCGTGGAAGAGGTGGAATCCCTCACCTCCGCTGACCTGCTGCCTGCGCGGCTCTACGGGGCTAGGGACGCCACCATCCTAGACGCCTCCAGCGTCTTCGCCGGGGGCCGGTTGGATGGCTCAGGGATGGTGCCGATTCGGGACGCCGCCAGCCTGCGGAAGGCCAAGTGGATCCTGCTCAACCGCCTCAGAAAACCGATGCTGGTGGATGGCGTCGTAGGCTACTACTTCATGCGGCCCATAACGCTGCGAATAACGTCCCTTATCGCCAACCTCCCCATCCGGCCAAATCACGTGACCTTGTTTTGCATGGCGTTGGGAGTTGCAGGGGCAGTAATGGTAGGGGTAGCACAATCTGTTCTGCTCATGCAGTTGGGTATCTTGCTCTACTTCGCGGGTGCGACCCTCGACTGTGTGGATGGGGAACTGGCCCGGGTTAAGCACCAGGGAAGCTACCTGGGGGCGTGGCTCGACACGCTGTCGGACGATGTTTCCACTTCGCTGATGGTTGCCGCTATGGGCATCTACCTCACCAATCTCACAGGCAACTCCTTCCACCAGACGCTGGGCCTGGCGGGAGCAGGCTGCTTTCTGTTCGGGCAGCTCTACCAGTACTACTTCCTTCACACGGTGTTCAAGTCGGGGGATGTC
Source organism: uncultured Myxococcales bacterium (assembly GCA_964626565.1). Lineage (GTDB taxonomy): Bacteria > Myxococcota_A > UBA9042 > CAIXZC01 > CAIXZC01 > CAZVFX01. The sequence continues at coordinate 26,528 of CAZVFX010000082.1, read as the reverse complement.
CTCGATTTCGTGTGGGGATTCCAGGAAGGAAGCAAGGAGGTGAGGGACGAAGGCTTCACCGACTACCTGACGCTGGTTCTCAAGCGGGATTTCATCTCCGCATTTCTCGTTATCTGCTCGCTTACCGGCCTGCTGGGGTTTGGAGCCTCGGTTGTGGCGGGTATATGCGTGTGCTATACAGCGTTCGTGTTCCACGACTGGTTTTTCTACCGCCGGAAAGTGGGAAAAACCGTACAAGCCCAGAGGTAACTCATGAAAGCCATCATTCTCGCCGCCGGCGTTGGCAAAAGATTGTCCCCGTATACCGACGCCACCCCCAAGTGCCTCATCGAAATAGCCGGCAAGACAATCCTCCAGAGGTACTTTGAGAATTTCAACCGGCTGGGCATAGATGAAGCCGTCATCGTTGTCGGGCACCTGAAAGACAAGATCAGGTCCGCGGTGGGGGACGAATGCCATGGGGTCCGAGTGCGATATCTGGACAACGAGCGGTACACCGAAGGTAACATCTACACGGTCCATCTGGCCGCTCGGGAGTTCGATGACGACATCCTCATGATGGATGCAGACGTGGTATTCCATCCCGGACTGCTGAAGCGACTGGTGGAGTCCCCCAACGGCAACTGCTACCTCATGGACGAAGGTTTTATCGAAGACATGGGGGAGGAGTGCAAAGTAGCAGCGCTCAACGGCCGAGTGGTGGCCAATAACCGAACCATTACGAAGGAGTATGACCGGGTAGGGGAGGGTTTGGGTTTTCTGAAGCTCTCAAAAAGCACGGCAGGTGTGCTCAAGGGGATAGTGGAGAGATTCATATCGGACGGGCAAGCGGACAAGGAATATGAGGACGCGCTTGAAGTGCTGCTGGAGCGTGAATACGTCGGCTTCGAGCCGGTGGGGGACCTGCCCTGGACCGAAATCGACTTTGTCGAGGACATCGCCAAGGCGGAGAAGCTGGGCCCGGTACTCGACGCATGAAAAACCACCGAGCCGGCTACTGGGAAAGAACACGTTGTCGTTGGCAGAAGCTGCGGCCCGGAATCGCGGTGGGTGAGCGCACCAACAACCTGGATTTCTGGGGCATTGTCTTCGGGCGGCCTTCCGCGTTTCTCTTCCTCGTGCTATTCGGCGACGTGGCCCTAATAACTCCCAATCTGCTCACGGCCGCTTCCTTCATCTTGCTGGCCGGCTCGGCGTGGCTGGTTGCATTCAGCGGCCCGGAGTGGTGGCTGGCGGCCGCGCTGCTCATGAACCTCAATCTGACTCTGGATTGTGCGGACGGTCAGTTGGCCAGATATCGAGAGCAGACGTCGGCGCTGGGATCGTACCTCGACAAGGTGAGCGATTACTTCGGGTTCCTCTTCCTCTTCGCCGCGCTCGGGTACGCCTGCTGGGAAGCCACGGGCGAGATCTACTATCTCTACTTCGCCATGGTGGGTCTGTTCTCCCAGGTGGTAGTGGGCTACGTCAAGTGGCTGGCCGTCGCAGACCGGCTGAAAGCGAGGGACGGGGGGCGGTCAAAACCGGGGGACGGGGGGCGCCAGATTCAGTCCCGAACTGCCGTTTCAAACCGCCGGCCGTGGTGGCGGGTGGGAGTTAAAATATTTGAGTTTCGCGAACCGGACCTGTTCCTGTGGATCGGTCTGGCGTTGGTTCTGGGCCGGCCCACCTGGGCCTTGTGGCTGGTAGCGGTCACCCAGCCTGCGGTGATGATGGCCGCAGTGGCCTATCGGGGCTGGCAGATGACCAGGGAGGATCTGAGACATGCGTGATGACGTAAGAGCGATCATTTTGTGTGCCGGAGCGGGGCTGCGGGTAGCGGAGATTACGGGCGGAAAGCCCAAGAGCTTCTTGCCCATCGGGAACGAGACCTTGATCCAACGTCAGGTGAAAGCCCTCGAAATGGCCGGAGTTTCTCAGATTACGCTGGTGGTGGGGTACATGGACGACGTGTTCAAGACGTCATTCCCGAATCTGCAGTTCGTAACCAACCGGGAGTACCGGACCACCAACACCGCACATTCTCTCATGCTGGCGTTGGACGCCGAGGAAGAGCAGACCACCTTCGTTCTCAACGCTGACGTCTACTTTTCGGAAGGTCTCATCGCCAGGATGGCGGATCATCCTGCGGGCACGGTGGCTGCTTTGGACCGCAAACGAAACGGCGAAGAAGAGATAAAGGTGTACCTGGAAGGGGAGAGAATCACCGCCATCGGCAAGTACCTCAGCGAGGACCTGGCCGGCGGCGAGGCGTTCGGCGTGTACAAGCTTTCCCCTGCTTTCTCCCGCTATTTGAAAAGGGAGTTGTCGCTTCAGAACAATCCGAGGGTCTTCTACGAAAGAGGAATGGACCAGCTCTTGAAGGGGGGGCACCGGATGCACTATCAGGACATCGGCCAGGAACTGGCAATGGAGATCGACACCCCGGGCGACTATTATGAATTGCTTGAGCAGTTAGGGCTGAACTAGCGGTAATGAAGAAGTTACGCGATGCCGCCGTACGTCCGCTGGGGGCCGGCCTTCTTCTCTGGGTCGTTGTCGCCGGCCTGTTGACAGCCTTCTATATCGATCAGCGCATGCGGGACCGGGAGTTGCCGGTCCATCCCTACATCGAGGCTACTCCAGCGGTCCAGCAGAAGCTTACCGATCACCCCGTGGCCTCTCCCAACCGGCTGTTCATCCTGTTCATCGACATGATGCGCTACGAGGCCACCACCGACCCGGCTCTCATGCCCACCTTGAACATGTTGAAGGCTGACTCGACGTGGGGCCGGGTAACCCCCTGCAAGAGCAACATGACGGTGCACTGCGTGGAGGCTACCTTATCCGGTTTTGACCGCTCTTCCCTCCTCTCCTTTGCCGAGGATTTTCACCCGGGCAGGAGCGCGCATGCGGGGGTGTGGCCGCACATGCTTTCCCGGCACGGGTACCGTTTCAAGGCGGTGGCCAACTATGTGATCCACCGGCTGTACGGGGACGCGCTGGCGGACATGCATTTCTACAAGCGCGGCGATGCCGGCATAGACGCACACAGCCTGGCCGACGTCGCGTTGGACTACTTCAGGGAGCAGGACACCGATGTAGTGCTGTTGTACCTCATCGACGCGCACGACGCGGGCCACCAATACGGCGCTGCAGGCGACGAATATGAGGCTGCGCTTCGCACGTCGGACGAGGTGTTGGCCCGGCTGCTCGAGGAGCGTCGTCCCGAAGATACGATCCTGGTATATGGGGACCACGGTTGCAACGAGAACGGCCAGCACAACTACTCCCAGCAGGCGCCCACGTTCTACCTTTACAACGGGCCGGAGGTCGCTAAGAACCACCGGCAGGACATACATATCTTCTCCCACAAGTTTTTCCTCAATGTACTGTTCCGCCTGCCCTTCACCGATTCTTACCAGGGAGAGACATATTTCGACGTATTTCCGGAGCGCGTGAGGAGTCTGTACGGAGCGCCGGAATCGCTCGAACTGAAGCGTTCAGGGCAAGGGGCCCAGTTCGAGTTGACCCTTCCCGACTATGTGATGGTCTGCTTCATGTTGCTGGGCTCCCTGCTGGCCTGGCTCGCGCTATTCTCGCAGGTGCCGTTCAGGGGCTGGTTGGTTGTCTCTCTGGCCGGTTGCTTGTTTCTCAAGGCGTGGGGATACGAGGCGTGGGACGGCCTGGTGCACGACTCCCGGTTGATTCCGTGGCTGGCCCTCTACGGCGTCTATTTTCTGGCCGGCTATTTCTTCTGCAGGAAGCTGTCGGGCTCCGACGGGACCCGAGGCGAGAGAGTCATGTCGGGGGCAACCGCCATGGCGCTGGCGCTGCCCGTGCTTCACTACCCGACTCTATACGGTTTTGGGGCTTTGCGAGGGGTGCCGGTGGCCATCTTGTTGTTGCTGGCAGGCGCGGTGTGCGTGTACGCGAGTCAAACTCGAGCTGCGGCGGGAACGCGGCGTGACCTGGCGCTCTTTGCCGTGGTGCTGGTCGCGGTTGCATTTGTCGCCAGCCAGTACGCCATCTTCGTGGAGAACTTCCGCATCGTCTATTTTTACGCTTTTCGGCCCGAAGACACTTCGTGGTATGTAACCGGGGCTGCGCTGGTATCCCTGCTGGCTGCGCTGGCGGCGGCTGCAGTCGCCACCGGTGCCTTCCGGCCCCTTGACGCCCGGGCTGCAGGGCGCGCCGCGCTGGCAGCGGCCCTGCTGTTGGTGTTCCTCCGGGCAGTTCCCGTGCCGCCGGTACTGCAGGCCGTGGTCTCCATCGCGGCGGTTGTGCTGGCGGTGGTCCGTTGTTTCGTGGTGCTGCCGTTTGTCGACCGGTACATCTTGTTCCTGCTGCTGGAACTGGGCATGTTCTTCACCTACGAGTTCAATTACGCGGTGCTCTTCCAGTTGAACGGCTTCATCGCGGTGGCCGGCCTGTTTACTTCCCTCGCGAGCGTGGGCGAAGGGCGCAGGTGGTTTTCCGGTGGAGTCATGGTCGCGATGCTGGCCTTGATGGGAATGATGATCTCCTTTGGTTTCAGGACCATCGGCATCGACTTCAAATTCGCATCTCTCTGGTTCGGGCACCACTACATCAGGTTGTGGTTCCTGGTGTTTCTTGTCACTTTCCTCAAGTATTCGGCTCCACTTGTGCTCATGCTGCTGGCCATGCGGCCCCAGGCCGGCAGGGCTTCGGCCGTCGGACTGAAGATCCTGGCCGGCATGGCATCTCTGCTCATTCCTTACGCCGCGTTCCTCTACCTCCAGCAGCCTAACTTTGCCCTGTTGGTGGATACTGTAGAGGAGCTGGTATACTTCATTGCAGCCACGGTTTCTCTTCTTTGTGCGGAGCTGATTTCCCGTCGGGTGTGCGGAGTGGATGAGGAAGTGGGTTAGAGGCCCAGCTTGCCCGGGTTGAAGATGTTTCCCGGGTCCATGAACTCTTTCACCTGCTTCATGAGCTTCAGCGATGCAGGCTGAAGTTTTTCATGGAATCTCGGGATAATCGCCATTGGCGGCTTGTATTGCACAAATCCGTATTCCAGGCAGAGGTCGAACAGTTCCAGGTTCAACGCCCGGACCCGGGCTCGCTCTTCCGGGGAGTTCACGTCGAAGAGCTCCACAAAGCGCAGCACCGCATAATGGCCGGTCTTCATGGCCCGGCATACGATCCCGGGGGCGAATCCGTGTTTCGCCATACAGGCCATGCCCGCGTCGCAACACGCGTCGATGGTGCTCAACGGGCCGTACGTGCCCACCCAACTGAGACCCCCGCCCTCGGTCTTCGTCAGGAACTCAAGGTCGGTAGGGAACTCCCTGAATTTCTCGGCCTCGGGCATCGCCTTCACCAGGTCGTCCAGATCCAGAAAGGAGGTGAAGCCGCCGTTGGAGTCCACTGCATTGAATACTTCTGCAGCCTTTTGCACCTTGAACTCCAACTGTTCGGCAAAGGGCGACGAGATGTCCAGGTACATGAAGTACGCGTATTCGCCGCCGTCCTTTTCGTGGTGCGGCTGTTCCACACCCAGCATCATCCTTCCGGTAGGCCAGGAAAGTACTCCCAGGTCGTCCAGCAGTTCCAACTTCACCAGGCGCCGCACCACCTCGAAGGCCGCAGATGTTTCGCGGGCCAGCACAAAGAAGCGCCGGCGAAACGGGTGTTGCGGCCAGAGAGCCAGGGAGATCTTTGTCACGATCCCGGTGGTTCCCAGCCACGCCACGAACAGGCCGGTAAGGTCGGGCAGCGGGGGGCGGCCGTAGGGGGTGGGACCCAACGCCCAGGCGCCGGTTTTCACCACCGTTCCATCGTGGAGCACCGCTTCGAGACCCAGGATCGCTTCGCTCATGGAGCCGCACTTGAGCGAGAAGTTGGACAGGCCGTCCATGATACAGTTGGCCAGCACCGACGTATCAGGCGGCGCCAGGCTGTACCCGATCCTCAAGTCCGGCGCCTTTTCGTCCAGGAAGTCCTTCATCTGCTGTTGCGTGACCCCCGGCTCGATGACCGCGTACATGTCGGTGGGCGAGAAATCCAACACCGAGTTCATACGCGTGAGGTCCACTACGACGCCACCCTCGGAAGCGATGGCCAGGCCCCCAACGTTCTGGTTCGCGATTCGAGGCGTCAGCGTGAACCCCTTGTCCGCGGCCATGACGACCAACTGCTGGATCTGCTCCACGTTTTCGGGAAAAACCACCGCCGCCGGGAGTTGCGGCTCCGCTTCGGTCATGTCGTCGGCGTATTCAGCCAGCTTGTCCGGCTCCAGCAACAGGCACTGGGGGGTAAAAATATCTGACAGGTTGTCCACACTCATATGGCTTACCAGCCTCCCTTCTAGCGGCCGAAAATGAACACTAAGAACAAGCGAAGCAACAGGAACAGATTGCCTCGGAAACCGATGCGGCCGGTGAGCACTGCCTTCACCCAACCCTTGCCGGCCATCAAACCGACCAGCGCACTCATCTCACCCGTCACTGAGGCTGAAGCTTTGGCGTCGGGGCGGTCCCGGGAGATGGTGATACGGTCTGCGAAATCTACGAAGATCCGCATGCCGTCGGCCATTAGCCTTAGAGTCCCCTTGAGGCCGATGATGCGTTTGCGTTGGCCCGCGCTTCCGTCTGCTTGCTGACGGGTCAGGAAGTTGGCAAGAATGAGCCCCAACAAATTGATGCGGTCGCGTTCGAGTACGAGCACTTCCTTCATTGGCTTCCTTCCCCCTTCAATTGGCGGTAGAGCCTTAGCGCATACAGGAGCTGAAAATTGCACCCCGAGCAGTAGTACTCCAGGTGCTCCGGCTTGGCAATCTCGCCGTCCATCCAATGGTGAAGCGCCATGCCGTCGATGTACAGGTAGGTTTCGATGAAAGTGAACAGCTCACCCGCCTCGTCCAGCCATTTCGACTCACCTGTATTCTCGTACAGGGTCATCAACGCCAGAGCTGTGTAGAGCTGAGAGGAAAGCGTCTTGTAGTCATCAGTCTTCGCCCCCATGACCTCCATGCTGTAAGGAGAGTGGTAGGCTCCCTGGACCGGGTCCTTCAGCGGCTGGATCGCCGCGTGGAGTAGGATGCTGCGGTCCAGATAGGCTTGCTTGCCCGTCAGTTTGTACAACCGCCCGTACAACAGCATCATCACCGCATTGGGGTACAGGTGGAGCTTCTCAACTGCCGGATTCTTCCGGAATCCCTGGAGTTGGTCGTCCCACGCGGTGTCCTCGATCACCTGCGCCACTTTCTCGGCCGCTTCGAGTTGGTCAGCGGACGACCCCGCTCCCATCACCCGCACGTATTCCACGTTCATCAGCCCGAACAGGGCGGTGACAACGGTGTTGCCGTAGGTGTAGATGGCGTAAATCTCCATATCCGGAGCGTAGTAGCCGAACAAGGCGAGCACTGCGTTCCAAGCGTCGATGGCTTGGGTAAGCCGGGGTTTCAACACCTGCTTGTTGTCGACCCCCAGCGTGGCCGCGGCACCGCCCTCGGTGAGTTGGTCGAGGGCCTGGAAATTCTCATAGACGTCCAGGAGGCCCATAGTCCCCATGATGAGGTCGTCTCCCCGCTCTTCATAAAGCCCCGGGTTGCCTTTCCACTGGTCCAGTAGCGACAAAGCAAAGGCCGCGGTAGCGAGGCCCCGGTTGGCACAGGCAACATCCCCTGTATCCAGGCCGTAGAGCAGCGGAAAGCTAATTCCGTAGAAGGACGAATCACCGAAATCCTCGTCCCAATCCCCTCCATGGCACTCGACGCTGTCAGAAAGATGCGCGAGCACGGCATCGAACATCGCCGAAAACGGCGGGCCGACCGGAGGCACAGATTCGTCTGCAGTCGTTTCCGCTTTTGCAACGACTTCCGCAACAACCTCCGCCGCGGGGGCGGCGTCCTTGCTGCCGTTCCCGGAACACGCGATGAGAGCGGCCGCAAACAGAACAACCGATTTCGATGTGTGGCTCCTCATGCCCGATCCTCCCGGGCGCAAGTTTCGACCGAGATGCTCCCCGTTGTCAAGAGGCATCGCCGCCGGCGGGATGTCTGCCGGGTTTGGAGCTCCCGGAGGGCCTACCGCATGAACATCATGTTGTATCGATAGGTGGGTTTCTGCCAGGTCCCGGCCTGGGCGCATCCGGTGCCGAGTTGAAGGTGTCCGGCGCCGGCTCCGCAGCCGTGGTCGTCGAGGCTGTCGTCTGCAGCCCGCCACGACCAGTACACCGTATCGTGGCCGGTTCCTGTGCAGTTCCACGGCACACCTGCGCCCGCGTTACTAAAGGAAGCACCATTTCTCTTGTCGTTGGTCCAAAACGCGCCGTCACCGATGATGGCGCTGCCTTCGTAAAGAATGGCGCCGCCATCGGAGTTCCCCAGGTCGACGCCGTCGAGGTCCCTGGTGGTGATGGCGTCGAGGGTACATTCGCCAACCCCGTCTTCATCCAACTCAACGTCCCAAAGGTTGCTGGGGTCTGCGATTACTTCAGCGTGCAAGTCAATTATCCTCCCGTCCGCCCAGGACGTGGAGTCCTCGTCGACACCGACGTTCAGTATCTGCGTCGCGCCGTTCTGGATCAGGCTTCGGCAGTCGTGACTGGCGGCCTGGCCGCAGAAGCCGGCTACGGTGCCGAGATTGCCGGCGAATACGGAAGTGCGAGCGAAACCGGCGGGCAGGTAACGCACCGCCCCCGTGTTGTCACGGTCGTATTTGCCGCACAGTGTCCAGCCGCCGCCGTTGGTATCCATGTCGCACAGCACCTCCACCGCGTTGGTGGTTTCGCCGCCGTCCGGGTCAACCCAGTAAGAGCCGCTGCCGGTTGACAGCCCCGCGTCAAGTATCGCTTTGCAATCGGGAAGAATTTCACCCTTGGGCGGCAGCGCGGCCGGGTCGGCCAGTTTGCCGATGGTGAAGGTCGCGGTCATGTCGGGAACGGTGAGCAGTTCGCCGTCAGGGTTGCGAACCACGACGCTGTCGATGCCTGAGATACCGGACGAGGTGATGGAGATCTCGAAGCCCCCGTCGGCACATCCCAGCGGTCCTACAACCACTCCGTCGGTGCAGCAGGGCGCCCAGGTCCACTTGAACTCGGCATCTCCGGTTACAGGGTCGTATTTGAAGGTGTTTCCGTTTTCACCCGGGTCATCTTCTACCACCGCACTGCTTCCCTGGAGTCCCGAGAGCGTCATGGTGAAAGCCCCACCGCTGCCATCGCTCACGTCGTCAACGATAACCATCATGTAGAGTTGCCCGTCCGGCTCCTCATAGAGGAATAGCTGTACCTGCTCGGTGAGGTTCAGGCCTGCGTTGGCGCTGGCGTTGTTGGGAATATCATAGCTGTAGAAGTCCACTGCGCTCTTGTCACTTGTGAGCGGCGTGATCTCCCATTTCTCGTCGCCCTGGGTAACCCACATGCAAACGGTGTCGGCCACGCAGTCGTTGTCCAGTTGGTCGCCGCACTGCTCCTCCAGACCCGGATTGGCGTCGGGGCTGTCGTCATTGCAGTCTCCCGCTTGCTCCGCGGTGAACGGTGCGGCCGCAGCGCACAAGCAAGACGATTCGTCGGTGCCCCAGCCGTCCTCGTCCAGGTCCATGTAGAAGAGGGTGCAACCGTCGGCTCCTTCCTCGTCGATTTCACCATCGCAGTCGTTGTCGAGCTGATCGCAGACTTCGTCGGTTGCGCCTTCCAGCGGGTCACATAGCTGCTCTTCGCCGCCGGCGCAGTTGTCGATGGTGTGCTCGCACTCCCCGAGACCGCAGGTGGTAGTTCCCAGTTCGTCGTCGACCGAGCCGTTGCAGTCGTTGTCGATACCGTCGCAAGCTTCGTCCTCTCCCAAATCGAGGGGCAGGCACTCCTGGGGGGCGCCGTCCAGGCAAAATTCGACGGTGTTCTCACACGGCCCCAGCCCACACGTCGTGGTACCCAGCTCTTCATCGATCTCTTCGTCGCAGTCATTATCGAGGCCGTCACAGATTTCGTCACCGGCCCCTGCCAACGGATCGCATTCCTGGAGCTCGCCATCCACGCAAAGGTCGATGGAATGGACGCATTCGCCTTCTCCGCAGGAGATGGTGCCGAGGCCGTCGTCGACCTCTCCGTTGCAGTCGTTGTCCATGGTGTCGCAGACTTCTTCGGAAGGCACCGCGGCGTCGCAGGCCGCCTGCCCATCAAGGCAAAGCCAGGTGCCCGGGCAGGCCCCGAAGTCGTTTTCTATGGAGCAATCTCCTCCGTCTGCGCCGTTATCGATTTCGCCGTCGCAGTCGTTGTCCACGCCATCGCACTCTTCATCCGCGGCTCCTTGCAGCGGGTCGCACTCCTGGGCTACGCCGTCCAGGCAGTTGGCGACTTCGTGTTCGCACGGTCCGAGGCCGCAGGTGGTGGAACCGAACTCCTCATCCACCGCCCCATCGCAGTTGTTGTCCAGGCCGTCGCACACTTCTTCCCCCGCACCTTCCAGGGGGTCGCACCACTGGAGGACACCATCCAAGCACGCGTCCACCGTGTGCAAGCATACTCCTTCCCCGCAGGTGATGGGAGCCTGGTCCTCGTCCGTCTGGGAATCGCAGTCGTTGTCCAATCCGTCGCAGATCTCAGCCGCGCCGGGGTAGACCGATGCGTCGAAGGGCGCACAATCGTCTTCGTCGAGCACCTGATCGTTGTCATCGTCCAGATCACAAACGTCGCCCGCACCGTCGTCGTCGAAGTTCTCCTGTTCCGGGTTGGCATCAGACGGGCAGTTGTCGTCGATGTCGGGTACTCCGTCCCCATCGTCATCTTCAGAGAGGCAGTCCGGTACTCCATCCCCATTGGTATCGACGAACACTTCGTCGGTCTCTCCGTTACAGTTGTCATCGATCTCGTTGCACTTTTCCTCGGCTTCGGGGTTGATGTTCGGGTCCAGGGGGGCACAGTCATCGTCGTCCGCGGTCCCGTCGCCATCGTCGTCGCCGTCGCACTCGTCGCCGTCGCCGTCGTCGTCCAGGTCATCCTGTCCCGGGTTGGCCGTCAGGGGGCAGTTGTCCTCGTAGTCGAACCAGCCGTCTTCATCGGTATCTTTTTCCAGGCAGTCCAGTACGCCGTCGCCGTTGCTGTCCGGGAAACCTTCATCGATTTCGCCGTTGCAATCGTTGTCCACCGCGTCGCATACCTCTGCGGTGGGAATCTGCCCCTGACACTCGTATTCGCCATCGACGCAAACCGCGGTTCCCGGGCACACTCCGATATCGTTCTCGAGGGTGCACGCGCCCGCGTCGAGACCTTCATCGACCTCGCCGTCACAGTCATTGTCCGCATCGTCGCACTCCTCTTCTTCTGCGAAGGGTGCGTCGCACGATGACAAGCCGTCTTCGGTGCACGCGCGCTGACCTTCGCAGCCGCCCCATTCGTTGCCATTCACGCACGCCGTAGCTGCTCCCAGGCCGGTGAAATAGGCGTTGCACTGGCAGGTTCCGGCCTGCAGGATGCAGCCGCTGAACAGCTCGTTCTCCACGTCAAAAGCGTCTTTGCAGGCATAGCCGGAAGGGCACGCCTCTCCATCTGCGCAAGACGGGGCGCAGTAGTTGCCGTCGATTCCGTAGTTGGCGCAATAGTAGCCGGCGCCGCACTCTGCGTTGGTGAGGCAGGGCATGCAGGATTCCAGTAGGTAGGGTTTGCACACCCAAACCTCCATGGACAGTTCCTGGCAAGTGAATCCGGAGGGGCACCCTTCGGTGCACGTCTCGGTGCACGCCATACCATCGGCGGTTTGCAGGCAGACGCCGGACTGGCAGTCCGAGTCATCCTCGCAAAGGTCCCCAAACTCCCCGCCCTCAACGGTCTCTTCCACCGCTTCCTTCACCTCTTCCACCGGCGGGAGTTCCGGCGCAACTTCAGACGCGGTTTCCACCGCCACGTCGAAGCCGGGTTCCCCCATAACAATGTCGGTTATCTCGGCTGTGGTCTCAGCCAGGTCTTCGGAAATACCGGTGCCGTCGCCGCCCGAACAGGCCGTGAACACGAGACCTGCCGTCAGTATGACCAGCAGCGGTAAGCGCGCAATGCTGTTCCTGAGTTCTTCCATATCTTCCTCCATACGCCTGTTTTCATTTCATTACATCATAGGTGATCTCCTTTATTAACTCAACGGTATTAGCCGACGCCGGGGAACAAACGACGTTCCGTTTGATCTCCTAGGGAAGTGCGGCTATAATCGGCGCTGACTCGGAGGAAACCGACGGTGGGCCGACGGATTGACCTGCCGCCGCACTACGTGCGCAAAGAAGGCTGTTCATGAGCGAAAGATTCTGTCCCCAGTGCTTCAAGAAGTTCAAAGAAGACCCCGACGTGAACATCTGTCCCGACTGCAAGACCCGGCTCGTGACCGCCCTTGATAAGGACCTGACGGGGGAGGTTCTGGACGATCGATACGAGATTCTGGACACCCTCGGCAAGGGCGGAATGGGTGTGGTCTACCGCGCCCGGCAGACCATCATCGACAGGCCTGTGGCGTTGAAGGTGCTCCGCCGTGAGTTGGTCCAGGACGAAGCGTCGGTGAAGCGCTTCCTGGTGGAAGCTAAGGCTGTGAGTAGCCTGCGCAGCGCCCACATCGTTACTCTGTACGACTTCGGTATTACGCAGGCCGGGCTGCTCTATTTCACCATGGAGTTGCTGGACGGCCGCCCGCTGACCACAGTGATTAAGGACGAAGCGCCTCTGGCTCCCGAGCGAGTGGCGCTCATAATCGGACACGCCTGCCAGGCGTTGAGCGAGGCGCACGGTAAGGGGATCATTCACCGGGACCTCAAGCCGGATAACATCTTCGTGATTCCGGACGAACGTGGCGCAGAGTTCGGCAAGGTGTTGGATTTCGGAATCGCCAAGATGTTCGAGGACGGCAGTTCCGAGTCGATCACCAAGACGGGCATGATTTGTGGGACCCCCATGTATTTGAGTCCCGAGCAGGCGATGGGTAAGCCGCTGGATGTTCGCAGCGACATCTATTCTCTCGGCGTCATTATGTACGAGATGCTGGCAGGGTCGCCTCCTTTCGTGGATGCGACGCCGGTGGGGATTCTGCTGAAGCAGGTAAACGAAACGCCCCGTGCCTTGCATGTAGTCAATCCGGACGTCGAAGTGCCGGCGGCTCTTGACCAGTTCCTGATGCGAGTGCTGTCCAAGGACCCGGATGAGCGCCCGCAGACCATCGACTCGTTCTACGATGACCTCATGGCAGCCTTGGAGGCCGGCCAGCAGACGCCCGAAGACAAGGTCAAGATGGGCGGCCTGGAAACCATGGCCACCGGCGTAAGGATTCCCACGTCGCGCTACCAGTCGTCGGACTCTCCCGACGGTGAGGCCGAAGGGTCGGGCTCGCCCCAGTCCATGGGCTTTGCCGGTGATTCGGCTCCCGGAGCAACGGAGCAGGGTATCGTCGACACCCGGGAAACCCCGGCGCTGGCTTCCGGCAAGACCATCGAAGAATTGGCGCTTGAGAATATCGCTTCTTCCGAGCGCAGCAAGGCACCCCTGTTTGTGGGAGGAGGTGTGGTACTTGCTCTGGCCGCGGTAGCGGTGCTCTTTTTCGGCGGTTTTCTCGGCGGCAAGGCCGTGCCCGCCCCAGCCGGGGCGGAGAAGAAGGTAGCTGAGCCCGCGGGCGAGGCTGCGGAAAAGGAGACCGGAGCGGTCAAGGCTGTGAAGATCAGCGACGAAGAGAAGGCGCTGAAGGAACAGGAAGAGCGGTTGAAGCAGGAGGCGGAGGAGGCACGGCTGGCCGAGGAAGAGGCCAAAAAGCAGGAAGCGGCCAGAGTGCTGGCGGAACAGCAGAAGAAGCTGGAAGATGAACGGCTGAAGAAGGAGGCGGAAACCCTCCAGCTCGAGGCTGAGCGTAAGAAGCTTGCCGCAGAGCGACTGAGCCTGGAAGAGGAGAAGAAGAAGCAGCAGGAAGCGCTGCTGGCGGCTGAGGAAGAGAAGAAACAGAAGGCTGCTGCAGAAGAGGAGGCTCGAAAGGCGGCCGAAGAGAAGGCCCGGGAGCGCGCAAAAGAAAAGCAGCGCGAGCGTGAAAAACAGCGCGAGCGCGAGAAGCAGAAAGCGAAAGAGAAGGAAAAAGAGAAAGCAAAAGAGAAGGAAAAAGAGAAGGAAAAAGAGAAGGAAAAAGAGAAGGAAAAGGAAAAAGACAAGCCCGAGGAGGACGATCCCGGGTTTGAATCCATTTGATGGAAGGAGGCGACGGTGTCTCGCACACTAGCATATCCCCGCCTGGCGGTTCTCGTTGCCCTCGGTGCCATGTTGGCGCAAGCCCCGCTTTGGTCGGGGCAGGCCATGGCCCAGAGCAAAGAGAAAGCCAGCGAGTTCAATGCCAAGGCCATTGAGGCCTACAAGGCGAAGAAGTACCTCGAGGCCATTGACTACTGGCAGCAGGCGTACGACCACGCGACCGACGAACAGAAGACAAAGCTGCACAAGAACATCGGCCTTGCGCTGCAGCAACTCGAGAGGCTTCCTGAGGCCTGGTACCACATGCACGAGTATCTTCGCCTGGACAAGTGGAAAGACAAGAAGGTCGGAAAGCGTTTGTCCGAAGTAGAGAAGAATCTGGTGCGCACCTACCTCAAAGTGTCTCTCAACTCGCGGCCCGTGGGCGCAACCGCGATTCTGCCGCCCGGTGACCGGTTGCATCAATTGCCGACCCCGCTGGTCTGGTGGTTGCCCCCGGGAGAGTACGCAGTCGAGTTGAAGCTGAAAGGATACAAGACTCGCAAGGAGACTATCAAGGTGGCGCTGCGGGGGGCGAACAACTTCACCTTCGAGTTGAAACTGGTGGCTGAAGCGGGGAAACTGGCGTTGGACGGCGGGGTCCCCGGTTCAAAGGTGCTCGTGGATGGAAAGGTCGCAGGTGATCTGCCCTTCAACAAGGAGCTGCCCCCGGGCGAGTACTCTGTCGAAGTGATCTATCCGGACGGCACTTCCTGGCGGAAGGTGCTGACTGTGAAGTCGAAGAAAACTCGCAGTATCAAGGTGCCTCAGCCCCGCAAAGCGGGTGATCCCATCGGCCCCGGAGACAAGCCGGGTGGCGAGGGCAGGTCTCATACCCTGGAGTGGATCGCCATCGGCGCGGGGAGCGGTCTACTGGTTGCGGGCGGCGTACTCATGATGATGTATAGCGGCAAGGTCGACGAGATGAGTAGCCTGCGGGATGACGAATACCCGGAACTCAGCGATTCCACGGCTCACCTGTACTACGACGACTACAGAAATGATTATGACTCGCTGTGGGACGAAGCGCAGCCGCTGGGCGTCATGTCCATCGTCTGCTTTGTTGCCGGCGGGGCTTCCGTGCTGGCCGGCGCGGGCACCATGCTCCTTTTGGACGATCCGCCCAAGGCCTCTTCGGGCCTTAACTTCTCACCAATTATGATGCCGGGGACTACCGGTTTCTCGCTGGATTATTCGTTCTAGACCGAGTCTATCGGGGTTTCACCGTAAGCAATGACCAGGTTGTCGGCGGATGTTTCGCCGAGGGCCTCCACCGCCTCATCAACGAGGTCGCTGGACGTCTGGTGCTGGGCAGACATGGCGGCAACGCCGGCCTTGGCCGCCAGGCCGTCTGAATTCATTTCGGCGGTGATTCGCCGCGCGAAACCGATGCCCCCGTCCAAGCCGGTGTGGGGCAGCAGAACCATGACTCGGAATTCATCAAAGCGCTTGACGATGTCGGCCCCTCTTGTGCGATTGGATACTTCTTCGAAGAACTGGGGTTGCTCTCGGAGGGGTTCGCCCGATGCCACCAGCACGAGGGTCAGGGGCAGGCCGTATCTGCGCGCCCGCGCCATCTCGTAGCTAACACGCTCTTCCGATGATTCTACGTACTCCATTGAGGCCTCCTGAGGTGGGGAACCGGCGTCGCCTTCTGATCCTTGGTATATGGCTTTCCCCCAGACAAATCAACAACTAATGGCCTTTCGCTTGACAAACTTGTCACCCGGATGATACGCAAAACGCTGAAACAAAGAGGAGCGAAGCTTGGTACCCCTTTTCTCTCCAGCAGCGATTATCGACCTAGACATCAGCGTGCTGTTTCAACTCGCGCTGTTCCTGGTTCTTCTCGTGGTGCTGAGCAAACTGGTATTCAAACCCTTGCTTACACTCTTCCAGCAGCGTCAGGATGAGACCGACGGCAAGCAGGAAGAAGCAGTGAGGGCGGCGAATGAGGCCGAAGGGCTTCTGGACGGTTACAGCAGCGCCATGGCCGAGGCTACGGCCGATGGCATGGCGGTGCGTAACAAAGTTCGCGACGAGGCGGTGAAGAAGGAGGCCGATGCAGTCTCCAAGGCCCGCAGCGACGCGTCGGCCTGGTACGAGGGTGAGCTTGCGTCATTTGGAGGTGAACTTGAGCAAGCCCGCAGTGAAGCACACGCGGGAGTCTCTCGTCTCTCCGGCGAGTTGGTAGACATGCTCGTTTCCCGGTCGCTGGGCGAGCGGGGAGGAGATACCCCATGAGCGGCAAGAAGCACTACCCCGCGACCCTGGTATTTGCCGCCGTAGCTCTCTACGCAGGCGTAGCGTACGCGGGCGGCGGAGGCGGGCACGGGTTTTCTTTGAAGGTACACGGTTTCTACGTGTTGGACTTCGTTCTGTTCGCCGGTTTGCTGGTCTTCTTCGTGAAGGCGCCACTGAAAGCTGCGCTGCAGGGAAAGGCGGATCGGTTCGAGGAGAAGCTCAACAACGCGACGGAACAACACCGGCGGGCTGCCGCCGATCTGGACAGTGCGCGGTCCAAGACCGCCAACGTTGAGGAAGAAAAGGCTGCTCTGACTAAGAGGCTGGAGGTCGAGGCGGAGCGTCTGGGCCAGACAATTGCTCAGCGTACCCGGGATGAAGAGGAGAAGGTCCGAAAGGCTGCTGAGGCCGCCTTGGAGAACGAAAAGACCCGCCGGGAAAAGGGGCTGAGGGCCGAGATCGCCTTGCAGGCTTTGGACCTGGCGGATGAGCAACTGGCCAAGGGTTGGCAGTCGTTGAATCACAAGGCTTTGGTTTCCGCGTTTGTTGGGGGAGTGGACCAACTGTCCGGACGCGGCGAAGAGGGATAAATGAAGCAGGACGAAGGAGTCGTTTCCAGGCGTTACGCCACAGCTGCCATGCTCTATCTCGACGAGCGCGGCGGGCACGAGCAATTTGCCGAAGAACTGGGGTTGCTCGTCGAGGCGTGGGCCGCGGTACCGATGCTGGGCACCCTGGTGACAACGCCTGTGGTTCGTTCGGCGGACAAGGTGCGCCTGGTCGAAGAGGCTGCCCGCATCGTCGGCGCCGGCGAAACGGTGGTGAGGTTCGTCAACATCCTTGTGGGGCGCGGTCGAGGTGAATTCCTCCCTTCCGTGCACCGCAAGTTCAATGATTTGCTTGATGAGAAGCGGGGTAGACTAAGGGGTGCGGTGAAGGCCTCGGTGGAACTGGCCCCGGACGAAAAGCAGGCCGTGGCGGCCGCGCTTTCGAAACTGTTTACGAAGGAGGTTATTTGCTCCTTCTCCGTAGACGAGACGCTGTATGGAGGGGTGGTCGCCAGGGTGGGAAATACCGTGGTCGATTCGAGCCTCAAGGGTAAGTTGGCCGAGTTGAGGAGAAGGGTCCGGGCTCTGTCATCGTAAGTGATTATGAACACCTGGAGTGTGTCGGGGGTTTTGCATGGGCGTAAACATTGCGGAAATTAGTAGAATCATCAAAGAGCAGATGGAAGATGCCGTCAAGACGGTGGATACCTCCGAGGTAGGCACCGTGCTGGCAACCGGAGACGGTATCGCCCGGGTCCACGGCCTGGACAAGTGCATGGCCGGGGAGCTCCTGGAATTCCCCCACAGCGTCAAGGGGATGGTACTCAACCTCGAAGAAGACAACATCGGGGTCGCGCTGCTGGGTGAAGCCACCAGGATCAAGGAAGGCGACACGGTCAAGCGCACCGGACGAATCGTTGAGGTGCCCGTTGGCGACGCGCTGCTCGGAAGGGTTGTGAACGCGCTGGGTGAACCGGTGGACGGCCTGGGCGAGATCAAGACGGAGACTCACCGCCGGGTCGAACTGAAGGCCCCCGGGATCGTCGCTCGCCAGCCTGTGAAGGAGCCCCTCCAGACGGGCCTCACTTCCGTTGACTCGATGACTCCCATCGGCCGAGGCCAGCGGGAGCTCATCATTGGCGACCGAGGCACGGGCAAAACGGCCATCGCGGTGGACACCATCATCAACCAGAAGAACACTGATGTGCACTGTATCTACGTTGCTGTGGGCCAGAAGCAGTCCACGGTTGCGCAGGTGGTGGACCGCCTCAACAAGCACGGCGCCATGGCTTACACCACCGTGGTGCTGGCGGGTGCGTCGGAGTTGGGCCCCATGCAGTTCCTGGCTCCCTACACCGGCTGCACTATGGGAGAGTACTATCGGGACAGCGGCAAGCATGCAGTGGTTATCTACGACGACCTGAGCAAGCACGCGGTGGCCTATCGCCAGGTTTCGCTGCTGCTGAGACGGCCGCCCGGCCGGGAAGCTTTCCCCGGGGACGTGTTCTATCTGCATTCGCGTCTGTTGGAGCGTGCTGCCAAGATGAGCGACGCACTGGGAGGCGGCTCTCTTACCGCCTTGCCGATCATCGAGACCCAGGCTGGGGACGTTTCGGCCTACATCCCGACCAACGTCATCTCAATTACCGACGGCCAGATATTCCTTGAAACCGACTTGTTCTACAAAGGAATCAGGCCTGCGGTCAACGCGGGTATCTCGGTCTCTCGAGTTGGTGGAAACGCTCAGATCAAGGCGATGAAGCAGGTGGCCGGCTCGTTGCGGCTCGACCTTGCGCAGTACCGTGAGTTGGCGGTGTTCGCCCAGTTCGGGTCCGACCTTGACCCCGCGACTCAGCGGCAGATCGGCCGTGGTGAGCGGCTGTTGGAGCTGCTCAAGCAGGCCCAGTACGAGCCGCTGCCCATTGAAAAGCAGGTGGCGATCCTCTTCGCCGGCACTGACGACCAGGACTTCCTGCTCGACCTGCCGGCCGAATCGATCAGGCGTTTCCAGGCTGAGTACTTTGACTTTCTCGAGGCGCAGCACCCGGAATTGCTCAAGGATATCGTGACCAAGAAGAAACTGGATGAAGAACTCTCCGGCGCCTTGAGCGCGGCGATTAACGAATTCAAGCGGACGTTTGCGCCCTAGGCAGGAGCCCTGATGGCTAATCTGAAAGCGATACGCAAGCGAATCGTGGGTGTCCAAGGGACGCAGCAGTTGACCCGCGCCATGAAGTTGGTGGCTGCCGCCAAGCTACGAAAGGCTCAGGAAGCAGCCCTGGCCCAGCGCGCGTATGCCGAGAGCCTGGGCAATGTCATCGGGCACCTGGCGCAGCGGCTGGGGGCGGAAGCACACCCACTCCTGGCCACCCGGGAAGTAAAACGGGCCCAGGTGCTGGTCTATTCTTCGGACCGGGGACTGTGCGGCGCGTTCAATCTCAACGTGTGCCGGGCGACGGAGCAGTTCTTTGCCGAGCAGGGCCCAGACCTGGAAGAAATGAAACTCGCGGTGATCGGCAAGAAAGCCCACGAGTACCTCACCCGCCGAGATCGTGAAGTGGGGCGGTTCTACAAGGATATGTTCGCCGATATTTCCTTTGAGACCATTTCCCGAATTGGCAACGAGCTGTCCGCAGACTACCTCGACGGCTCACTCGACGCCCTCTACGTGATTTTCAACTGGTTCAAATCCGCCGCGGTGCAGAAGGTTGAGGTGAAGCAGGTTCTGCCGCTGAACGCAGGGTTGCCGGTAGCCGAGGCCGGGCCCGCGGTAGAGCACGTTTTTGAACCGGATCGAACCACCATTCTCGATCGTCTTTTCCCCATGTACGTGAGCATCCAACTCTACCAGGCTATGTTGGAGTCGGTGGCGTCGGAAATGGGAGCGAGGATGACCGCGATGGATAATGCAACCAATAATGCGGACGACCTTATCAAGCGCCTTACACTGATTTACAACAAGGCCCGGCAAGAGTCGATTACGACGGAGTTGATGGACATCGTTGGCGGTGCGGAGGCGCTCAGTTAGCGACGACGGACACGGACAGCGAAGCGAGCGAGGAAGACTATGGAGTACGGCAAGGTTTCCCAGGTAATCGGCCCGGTGGTCGATGTTGTGTTTGCTGAGGGCGAGCTGCCCGAAATTTACACGGCCCTGGAAGTCTCAAACCCCTGGATCGACGATACGGAGTGGAACCTCGTGCTTGAGGTTGCCCAGCACATCGGAGAGAACACGGTCCGTTGCATTTCCATGGACACTAGCGACGGGCTGGTGCGGGGTATGGAAGTGAAGAATACGGGACAGGCGATTCTGATGCCAGTGGGCAAGTCCTGCCTCGGCCGCATCCTCAACGTTGTCGGCAAGCCTGTCGACGAGGGTGCTCCCATCGAGACCGAGCATTTCCTCCCCATCCACCGGGAGCCCCCATCTTTCCTGGAGCAGGCCACCGATGTCTCCATGTTTGAGACCGGCATCAAGGTGGTGGACCTGCTGGCCCCATATCCCAAGGGAGGCAAAGTCGGCCTCTTCGGCGGCGCGGGAGTGGGCAAGACCGTCGTCATTATGGAGCTTATCCATAACATCGCACTTCACCATGGCGGCGTCTCGGTGTTCGGCGGCGTCGGTGAGCGCACCCGTGAAGGAAACGACCTGTGGCTGGAGATGAAGGAATCGGGCGTGCTCGACAAGACCGCGCTTATCTACGGCCAGATGAACGAGCCGCCGGGCGCCAGATCCAGAGTCGCCCTGTCCGCGCTGACCGCAGCGGAGCACTTCCGGGACAAGGAAGGCCAGGACGTGTTGCTCTTCATTGACAACATCTTCCGCTTCACTCAGGCGGGTTCCGAGGTTTCGGCACTGCTGGGCCGTATGCCCTCCGCAGTTGGCTACCAGCCCACCTTGTCCACCGACCTGGGGGAGCTGCAGGAGCGAATCACTTCAACCAAGCAAGGGTCCATTACGTCGGTCCAGGCGATTTACGTTCCTGCGGACGACCTTACCGACCCCGCGCCGGCGACCACCTTTTCGCACCTCGATGCGACCACGGTGCTCTCCCGGCAGATTTCCGAGTTGGGTATCTACCCCGCAGTCGACCCGCTGGACTCCACCTCCCGCATCCTCGACCCCGCAGTAGTGGGCGAGGAGCACTACCAGGTGGCCAGAGAAGTGCAGCGGATGCTGCAGCAATACAAGGATTTGCAAGACATCATCGCGATCCTGGGTATGGAGGAACTGTCGGAGGACCAGAAGGTCACGGTGGCCCGCGCCAGAAGAATTCAGAAGTTCCTGTCCCAGCCGTTCCACGTTGCCGAACAGTTCACCGGGCGCCCCGGTGCTTTCGTCAAAGTGGGCGACACGGTAAGAGCCTTCAAGGAGATCATCGAAGGCAACCATGACCACCTGCCTGAGCAGGCGTTCTACATGGCCGGGACCATAGAAGAAGTTATCGAAAGGGCGAAATCGTTGTAGGCCTATGGAACTGAAGATCGTAACGCCAGATGGCGAAAAATGCTCGGCACAGGTTGACTCAGTCAATCTTCCCGGCGAATTGGGCGAACTGGGCATCCTTCCGGGGCACACTGCCCTTATGTCTACCCTGGTCGTTGGGAAACTCCGCTATACCGGGGCTGACGGTGAAGTCGTGATGGCCGTCAACCGTGGCTTTGTAGAGGTGCTTGACGACGTCGTAACCGTGCTCACGGAAACTTGCGAAAAGGGCGACGAAGTCGATGAGGATCGGGCCAAAGAGGCGCTGGACAGGGCGCGAAAGCGTCTGCACGAAGCGCACGCCAGCACCAACGTTGACGTCGCCCGGGCCGAGTATGCCTTGCAGCGAGCTTTGTCGAGACTGAGGGCGGCCGGCAAGGGTTCAGCCGAATAGGTTCCAAACAATCCATGACAGGCGAGCCATGAGCTCCAGCGGGAGATACCGGTACGGCGTTCTAGGCGCGGTGGTATTCGCCTACGGCTCCCACGTCCTCCTGCTGATGTCCTTCCCACCCATGATGGAGAGCGTGTCGGGCTCCTTGGACATGAGTCACACCCAGGAAGGTCTGCTCATGTCCGCGGTGTACGTGGCTGCCATCGTGCTGGCCATGCCCTTCGGGCGATATCTTGACGGAGCAGACCTTCGCCGCACCGGTCTGTGGGGCTTGGGAATCATGCTGCCAGGAACCCTGTTGTGCGCGCTTCCGCCGTTCGAAATTATGCTCGCTGGCAGGTTCCTCGTGGGTGTGGGCGGACTCGTAACAAACCTGGTCGCCGGCGCCGCCATCGGTCGCTACTTCCGGGGCCGGGAACTGGGCCTGGCAATGGGCATCTTCCACACCCTCTTTCCTGCCGTCACGCTGCTCAACTTCCTGTTCGTGCGGAGTTGGGCCCGGGACTGGGGATGGAAATGGGTAGTGCTGGCCACCGGCTGCACCACGGTGGTCGCCCTCGTCGCATACGGTCTACTCTGGCGGAGGCGCACGGTGCAACGTCCGGTGGAAGCCAGCCAGGGAGAAGCCTACGGCCTGCAGGACGGCGCCGAACAACCCGCCCTGGCCAAACACCCCAGACGCACCCTCCTCTTCGCGATGCTCATAATCTCCTGGTCTGCGTTTTGCTTCGCCGGTTCCATCATGCTCACTTTCGGCTCATCCTTCATGGCCGAAGTGGACGGCGATTTCGGTGCTTCCGACCTTGCCATGGTGTGCCTCATGGCCGGCGTCTTGCCCGGCTCGCCTCTCATCGGCAGGCTTGCCGACTACCTGGGGGAGTTCGTGAGCATCCTGCTGGGTACCGCGCTTGCCGGTCTCATCATCAATTTCCTTTTTGCAATGCGCATCGGCCCGCCCCCGCTGGTGCTGTTTATGTTCGGGTTCCTCCACGCCGGGGGGCTGGCCACCGCCATCTACTCGCTGGTGGCCGAGATGTTCCCGGGCAAAAAACTCGGCGCATCCTTCGGGATCCTGCTGACTTTTTCGAATCTGGGGTCGCTGCTCGGTCCCTTCTTTGCCGGCATGATGCGGGACCGCGCCGATTCGCACGCACCCGGGATGCTGATGATGACCGCGGTGTCTTCGCTTATGATTCTAGCCGGCCTCGCCTTTGTCGCCCTCTCGCGGCAACCACGCTCCGCACAGAGAGAATAGCGCCAAGAAGAAAACACGTGATGAGCCAGGGGACAGCGGCCGCGGAGCCGTGGGAACAGCCGCCCGACCCCCCTCCGGAGATGGCCGGCTCCGCCTCTCCCTCGTAGTCCTCAACAACGTCCAAAACCGGGGGACGGGGGGCGTCATATTTGTCCACTATACCGTCGGTAACGTCCTCATGGGAAGCAGGGCTGCGGGGGACCTCCAAAACCGGGGGACGGGGGGCCTCAGAAACCGGGGGACGGGGGGCGGCCGAGCGGTAGGGATCGGCGTGCCGGATAGCCGGATCAACCAGGAGGGCCAGCTCCACAAATGTCTGTTCCAGCGGCGGGAGTAAAACCTGGGTGGGACCGGGGGTAAGGTAGCCGTTTGCACTCAGTTCGATGGTGGTCTCCCCCGGTTGGAGCTCATCGAACACGGCCAGGCCATTGGCTTTGGTGGTGCGGGGCTCGGAGCCGGCCACGGAGACCGTTACCCCTTCCACCGGGCCGCCGGCGAAAGCCAGTGACACCTTCACGAACAATACCGCAGGAGTCTCGTCGGGCTCTGCCAACGGCAGTGAAGGCGGCCAGTGGCCATAAGTGCCGAAATTGGATTTGTAGATCTCCCGGTGGAAATCCAATTCCTCGATGAGCCACAATCGATCCCAGGAGGTAGTGAACCAGGGCAACTTGGCGTCGTCAGCGTATAACTCCACGTAGTAGCCCAGCGCGCCGTCGAAGTCGGCCACGAACGAAATCTCGAGTTCGGAGCGAGGTTCAGTGACGTATTGGACGGGGTCGATAGCCACCATTATGTCGGCCTCGCCCAGGATTTCGTCGCCTTGCTGGTCGAACCCCGGCCTGTCCTTCCGCACCGCCCCCCGGACGGTACCCTCGAACGGCAACGCCGAGAAGAAACGCACGCGCGCTGTGAAGGTCTGGGCTTCGTCGCCCGGAAGGACTTCGGTGATCTGCTCACCCTCGCTGTCCAGATACACCAACTGATCTACCGTCAAGCCAACTATCACCTGCGTCTCGAGGGGGGCATAATTCATGATCGATTGGATGTTGCCGCAACGGATGGCGTTGGCGTCGTAGATGGGCCAGCTTCCCGACGGCGGTTTCACTTCCAGCGCATCGAGAGCGTAGGCGGGGCCCAGCATCTCCAACTGCTCATACAGCTTCCAAAACTCCGGGTCCACGAAGACGCTGTTTTTGAAACGCTCTACCTCGGCGTCGTACTCCGGCCCCGGTTCTACCTGGCCCGAGAGCATGGATGTCAGCATGCCGCTGGTAGCCAGGTTCACCAGCTCCTCAAGTGGTTGGTCGATGAGCATCTGCACGAACTGTTTCGCTTCCTCCCTGGACATCATTCCCACCAGTCCGTCGGCCTTGGCCAGTAACCCTTCCAGTTCCGATTTGACCAGGTCGCAGTCGACGGACATGGCGAAGTGTTCGGCCCCGGCTTCGCAATACCAATAGAACAGCTCGCTGGCGCGTTGCTTGGCCTCGTCATCCTCGTACCAGAAGTCGAACAACATATCGACGAGCGAGAGCCAGTCGCCCAGGACGAGGTCGCCAAAGCTCTCGATGATCCCCTCGCTGTCTGCGCGTCCGTCTGCGTATTCACCGAACAAGCTGTAGAGTCCGATAGGGGCAGATGAGAAGAACGCGGGTACGATAAGCGCCTCCATGGCGCCATCAGAGCCCTGGTGGCAAAGATGGCCCAGGGCGAACAAGCGGAACTCCGGCTTTTCCAACTTGGCCTTCTCCAACAGAAAATAGCTCAGTCCGTGCTGGTGACCGAAGGGGATGGTCTCGGTGGCCTTTTCGAAGTCGGGGGAGACCGCACCGAAGTGGAGGTAGGAACGAGCCAAGGGGAGTTCTGCCAACTCAGCCCACTGGGGGTCACTTTCGGCCAGCGAATCCAGGACGCGGTCCGCCTCCAGAAGATGTACGCCCGGGCCGGAGGCCCATGCGAGCGGGGGGGCTGTCAGGCACAGCAGCAGCAGGGCAATCGCCATCCTCGGCATGGGCATCCTCCGGTGACGTCGTCAGCGAGTATACACGGCGTTCTTGTCTTGAGCAACGCGGGTGCGGTTGTTATGCTAGTGCAGGCTCAGGTTGTTTGCTCCGGGAGGCCGCTCGTATGACCCCCCCTCGTTGGTTATCGTTCCTCATGTTCATTTCCATCACCGGTACCCTGTGGGTGCTGGTGAACTACTACGTGGGCACCAAACTGGCCCGGGTCGCCGGCGGCGGCAAGGGGCGGCGGCGCCTCATTACCTGGGGAATCGTGGCGCTGGCGTTCTCGTATCCCGTCGGCGCTCTATTAGACCGTCTTGTCTGGCCCGGTGGATTCCTCGGAATCGCGTTGACTGTATTCGGCAGTTATCTGATCGGGACGGTGGCCCTTGCTTTCTGCACCTACTTCCTGGGGGATCTGGCTGGACTGCTGCAACGGTTGTTTGCGTGGCGTGGCGTGAAGAAGGAGGCGTCGGCTCCGACTTTCCGCAAGCACGCATTTGCCCCGCTGGGCCGGATGCCCACCGCGATACTGTCAGGGGTGGCGCTGTTGGCTGTGGCGGCCGCGCTTTGGGGCGGGCTCTCTGACCCTTCGGTGCGCAAGGTGGAGGTCATGGCCCCGGCGGGTAACACCCTCGAGCAGCCGGTGAAGGTCGCCCTGTTCTCTGACGTCCACATCGGCCGATTGATCGGCCGGGCGGAGCTGGCGACCATAGTCGATATCGTCAACGGCCTGAAACCCGATGTGGTGGTGATCCCGGGGGACCTGTTTGAAGACGATACTCCTTCCGCTGTCGACGCGGCAGAGGAGTTGGCAAGGCTGACACCGCGGTTGGGCGTCTTCATGTCAACCGGCAACCACGAGAACTACGTGGGCATCGAATTTTGCACCATGCACGCGGGGCGGCGCGGGGTGAAGCTGCTTCGGCAGGCGAATCAGCAATTGGCCCCCGGACTGGTAGTCTCTGCCGTGGACGATCGGCATTTCCTGCGCGAAAGCGGACTCAACCTGGAGCAGGCCATCGACAAGGCGTTGGCCGGCACTGCACCCGATGACTACGTCATAATGCTCACTCACCGGCCCGAGGGCGTGGATGAGATGGCTGCGATGGGAGTTGACCTTATCGTCGCCGGCCACACCCATGGCGGGCAGATCCCCCCCTTCCAGCTTTTCAGCCCCATGGGCAACCACGGGTTCCTCCACGGCCTGTACGAGATCGGCAGCGCGTTCCTCTACGTCAGCTCGGGAGCCGGCACCTGGGGACCCCGCATGCGCCTCTTCGCTCCATCCGAAATTGTCGAAATAACCATAGCGCCCTGACAGGGGAAGAGAGACAGGGACGGGGGGCCAGGTTTTGCCCCGGAACGGCTAGGGACGGGGGGCGACATTCTGCCCCGGAACGGCTAGGGA
>CAZVFX010000081.1:0-33103 GCA_964626565.1 uncultured Myxococcales bacterium | reverse complement strand
TCTAGCAGTACCTTGTAAAAACCTCTATTTGACGTCAGCTACCTTATTGACTAGTATCTTTGCGATCATTTGGGAGGTTATGGAAATGAAGACTCTGAGAGTTGCCCTCATTTGCCTGTGTTCCGCGTTGGTGGTTCTGGCGACCGCCTGCTCCTCGTCCGGCGGCGGAAACGATGACGTCGTGGCCGGCGACGCGTGTGGGTGCGAGGCGGACGCGGCGTGCACTGCGACCGCGCTCGAGTGCGTGCCCCCGGCCACGTGCGAAACCGACGAAGAGTGTGACAACGGCAACATGTGCACACAGGGCGAATGCATGGAAGGCTTCTGCAATCAAGCCTACGTGGGCGGCGATGGCTGTTGCCAGACCGACGAAGAGTGTGATGACAGCCACCCGTGCTCAGAGGATTCCTGCGTGGAAGGGGCTTGCCAGTACGTGTATCCGGACCCCGAGTGCTGTAACGCAGATGCCGAATGCGACGATCTGGACGTGTGCACCAAGGATAGCTGCAAGGCCGGGACGTGCAACCACGTCGCTCTGGCCACCTGCTGTCAGTCGGCGGTGGACTGCGACGACACGAACACCTGCACCAACGACATCTGCGTCAACGGCAAGTGTGTCAACCCGTTCAACAGCGCGGTGGCGGGTTGTGCATGCGTGAGCACCGACGACTGCAATGACGGCAACGAGTGTTCCCTCGACCAATGCCTCAACAGCATGTGCAGCTATGATATGTACTTCAGCGCCACCGACCCCATCGCGTATTGCTGCAAGGTGGACACCGACTGCGACGACGCGGACCCCACGACCAAAGACCAGTGTGTGGAGTTCCTCTGTATTCACCTCCACGAAAAGGTGTGCAAGTTCGATGACGAATGCGATGACGGAAGCATGTGCACCGTCGACCAGTGTATCAACGGGTACTGTGTTATCGACCCCGAAAAGGACCCGACTTGTTGCGCGGTCCCACTTGACTGCGACGATCTCAACGACTGCACCGACGACTATTGCGAAGAGAACGTCTGTTACCACGACCCCAAGAGCGGCATGGCCGGGTGCTGTACCGGGAACTCCGATTGCGACGACGGCATCGAGTGCACCGCGGACATTTGCGCCAACTACGTCTGTGACTGGGTCGCCCAGATGGACGGCTGCTGCCATTCCGTCGAGGACTGCCCGCCGGCCACGGGGCCCTGCAAAGAGGCGATCTGCAATGAAGGGGCGTGCGAGACAGTGAACCAGACCAACTGCTGCAACGTACCTTCGGACTGCGACGATGGAAACTCCTGCACCGAGGAGATTTGCGAAGTGGGCCAGTGTTTCTACCAGGAAGTTCCGGGCTGCTGTGCGGGCAACGAAGAATGTGACGACGACAACATCTGCACCGAGGACGGTTGTGTCAACGGGAAGTGCAAGCCGCCCAAGCAGATCGAGGGGTGCTGCCTCAACGCGGGCGGATGTAACGACCAGGACCCCTGCACCATCGACAAGTGCAACACCGACACCAACAAATGCTACTACGAAGAAAAGGCGGACTGCTGTCACAACGACAACGAGTGTTTCCCCGAGATCGATTGCCAGGAACCCCACTGCGTCAACGGCAACTGCCAGTTCTCCCTCAGTGACGGGTGTTGCCTGGAGGACGGCGACTGCAACGACGGCGACCCGGTGTGCACCGATGATATCTGTGTGGACAACCAGTGCACCTATGAACTGGTGGAAGAGGTGGGCTGCTGCCTGGTCGACGACGATTGTGCGACGGTGGACCCGTGCCTCGAGGCGTCATGTGGACCGGCCCACCAGTGCGATTACGTACCCGTCCCCGACTGCTGCAAGGAGGACGGCGAGTGCGACGACGGCGACGATACGTGCACCATCGACCAGTGTATCGAAAACGTTTGCGTCTACGAGCTGACCGAGGAGGAGAACTGCTGTATTACGGTGGACGACTGCGACACCGGCGATATCTGCCTTGCCCCCTTGTGCGGCGACGACCATCAGTGCGGCGAAGAGGAGGTGCCCAACTGTTGCCACAACGACGAAGAGTGCGACGACGGCGACGACCTGTGCACGGTTGAAGAGTGCGTGGACGACCAGTGCGAATACGAAGGTACCGGGGCGGAAGGGTGTTGTGAAGAAGATGCGGACTGCGTCCACCCCGACTTCTGCCAACAAGGGACCTGCGCCGCCGAGACCGGGCAGTGTTCCTTCGAGCCCATCGACGGGTGCTGCCACACCGACGACGAGTGCGATGACGGCGACGACGTGTGTACCGACGATACCTGCGTGGACAGCGAGTGCGTGTTCACTAACAACGGAGCCGAAGGGTGTTGCGAACCCTTCACCTGGGAGAAAAACTTCGATGACGGCACCGACCAGGGCTTCACCATCACCAACGACTTTCTCCTGCCACTCCCGGGATTCGAGGACTTGGCGCCGGGATGGTCGTCAACCGATGCGTGCGGAGCCCACTCGGAACCCAATTCCATGTACTACGGCTCCACCGGCATGATGGGCGCCTGCACCTATGGCATCGACCTCGGACTGCCTCTTCCTATTCCGATTCCACTTAGCGGAACGGTCACGTCGGAGCAGATGACTCTGCCTGCGGATCAGGGTTACACCTTTACGTTCTTCGTACAGGCCGACATTGCGGCCGCGGCAAACGCCGACCTGCTCTCCCTCGAAGTGCTGGAGAGTGGCGCTGCAACCGAGGTGTGGAGCAAGGCCGACCTGGGAGCTCCCAACATCGGTCCGACCTGGAGCGGTGTCACCCTGGACTTGAGCGCCTATGCCGGCAAGACCATCTCTCTGCGCTATTCCTTCGACAACCTCAGCGCCAATCCGGTGCCGGGCGGAAAGGGAGTCTTCCTGGACGACCTGAGCCTCACCGCCGACTGCAACCCGGAGTAGCCATGACCCCCGTTCTGGTAGTGGGCGGGGCCGGGTACATCGGCAGCGCAACTGCGGCGCTGCTGGCAACTCGCGGATATGATGTAACCGTACTCGACAACCTTGACCGCGGACACGCGGCCGCAGTGCCGTCCGGCGTGAATTTTGTGCAGGCTGATGTCCGCGATGGGGAGATGCTGGCCAACGTGCTGGGCGCCATCGTCCCCGAGTGTGTCCTTCACTTCGCCGCGCTCGCGTACGTGGGCGAGTCCTTTGATCGATCAGCGGACTACTTCGATGTCAACGTTGGCGGCACCGCCTCTCTCCTCGCCGCCATGGCCGACGCGGACGTCGGCCGCCTCGTCTTCTCTTCCTCCTGTACCGTCTACGGTATCCCCGACTCGGTTCCCATCTCCGAAGACGCGTGGGTTAAACCTGCCGAGAGCCCTTATGGGGAGACCAAGCAGATGTGTGAAACGATGATCAGATGGCAGGCCCGAACCGCGGGGTTGAGTTTCGCTGCGTTGCGCTACTTCAACGCGGCCGGCGCCTGGGGGATCCACGGCGAAGACCATCGCCCGGAAACGCATCTTATTCCCCTCGTCATAGATGCCGCCATGCAAGGAGCGCGTAGCGCTAGCATGGAAGGTGGGGTAAAAATCTTCGGGAAAGACTATCCCACCGAGGACGGCACCTGCGTCCGTGACTACGTTCACATCCGGGACCTGGCCATGGCCCATGTAGCAGCCTGTGAAAAGCTGCTCAACGCCGACGCCGGCACCGGCCTGACCGTCAACCTCGGGTCAGGAAAGGGGAGCTCCATTCTCGACGTGATTCGGGCTGTCGAGCGCCTCTCCGGAAGGAAGGTGCCCCACGAGTTTGCACAGCGCAGGGAGGGAGACCCTCCCGAACTGGTGGCCGCCAACGGAAAGGCTGCCGATCTGCTGGGCTGGAAGCCCCAGCATTCCAGCCTTGACGAGGTGGTGCGCACCGCATGGGAATGGTGCGAGAAACACCCTTCCGGGTACCCTGCCTGAGGCAGTTGGCACACCCCTTGCTTTGATCCTGGCGGGTCGCAAGGACGGCCGGAGGAGATGATGGAAACCAGAATAACCGCCGGAAAAACCTCTCAACCGCTCATAGGGCGGGGCTTAGAGCCTTGCCTTGGCCGGCACAAAGCTGCACACAATGCGCCATTGCACTGTAAATACAGTTTACACTTGGAGGAATTATGATGAAAAAGTCTACAATTCTCTGGGCGGCGCTGCTCGCCCTGGCCTTGGCCTTCGGGTGTTCCCGCGGGACTGAGCCGGGCGTCAGCGAAGAGGACCACCTGGAAGACGGCGTGCTCTCCCTCATGGAGAAACACATGTCGGCCAAGGTGGTGGGCGATTCGCTGGAAGTGTACTTTCCCCTGGTCAACAGTGGGGAAGGACCGCTGTCCGGCGAAGTTGAGATTACTTGCCGGCACCTGACCGACGGCTATTCCGCGACGGGTGACGGTGCCTTTGTCCTGGACAAGGGCGATGACGTGGTGGTGGCCAGCGTTGATTCGCTGCCCCCTTTCGCTACTGCGGGTGAGCAGGCCGAATACGTGGTGGACTACACGGTGCGCGCCGGTTCGTACAAGGTTACGGGCAGACGGAGCCTGTTTATGCTCATCGACAAGGCCGACCTGCTCGTAATGGTGCCCAATGAGCTGCTCCAGGGGCAGGTGACATCGGTGCGGACGTTCCTTATCGACCCCCGCAACGGTGCGCCGATTCCGGACCAGAAAATCAAGGTAGAACTGTTGGACGAGGAAGGGGGAGTGCGGGACACCATCACTTCCAAGACCGACGCCACCGGGGTCGCGATCATCGAAGTTCCCGCCGACGAAGTGGGTGCGCTGACCCTCAAGTGCGCACTGGTTGACGGTGAGACCGAAGAAGAGGTCGAGGCCAACATCCAGGTGGTGCGGGAGAGCAAGCTGTTACTCACCTCGGACAAGCCCATGTACCAGCCGGGACAGACCATGCACCTGCGGGCGCTGGCCCTCGACCGGTTCGACCTCAAGCCGCTCTCCGAGGAAGAGCTGGTCTTCGAAGTGCTGGACTCCAAGGGCAACAAGGTGTTCAAGCAGCAAGGCGTCACCAACCCCTACGGCGTGGGTTTTTCCCAGTTCACCCTGGCGACCCAGGTGCTGCTGGGATCCTACACCCTGCGCGCCACCGTCGGTGACGTAGTGTCGGAAAAGACTGTTACAGTCGACCGCTACTCCTTGCCCAAGTTCAAGGTTGGCGTCGACATTGAAAAGCCCTACTACATGGCCGGGCAGACGGTGTCGGGCCAGGTCAGCGCTGACTACTTCTTCGGCAAGCCGGTGGCCGGCGGTAAGGTCACGGTGGTACCGTACAAGTACGAGGCCGAGTGGACCCCTCTGGCCGAGTTGGAAGGAACCACCAACGACGCGGGTATTTACAACTTCTCTTTTGACCTCCCCGACTACCTGGTCGGCCAGCCGTTGGAAGGCGGCAACGCCATGATGCTCATGGAGATCACTGTGGTGGATACCGCGGCCCACGAGCAGAAAGTGGCCCGGAACCTGGTCATCGCGGCCAGCCCCCTCGACGTGGTTATCGTACCCGAGAGCGGCACCGTGGTGCCCGAGGTGGCCAACATCTTCTACCTGTTCGTCACCGATCCGCTGGGTTCGCCGGTGGGAGCCACTTGTTCTCTCACAGTGAACGGCGCCGAGTTCGACGACGACAAAGACGAGGTGGTGATTCCGCCCATGGGCCCCGCCAGCGTCAGCCTGGTGCCCCACGCGGGGATACTGGAATTGACCGTGGATGCCGAGGACAATGCGGGCAACACCACCACCCAGAATTTCAACTTCTCGGTGGGCGAGGACCTCGCCGCCATACTGTTGCGGACCGACAAGGCCCTTTACTCCGTGGGTGACCCCATGGAAGTCACCGTGTTCGCCGCAGGTGCGTTCCACCATATATTTGTTGATGTGGTGCGCAAAAACCAGACGGTGCTCACCAAAACCCTCGAACTCGAAGACGGCGTCGCCGAATTGACCGTCGACCTGGACCCGGAACTTTCCGAGGACCTCGTCATCGACGCGTACATGCTGGCTGAAAGCGGTCAGTTCATCCGTGACACCAAGGTTGTGTACGTGCGGCCGGCCACCGACCTCAATGTTGAGATCGCTTCCGACCAGGATGAGTACCTTCCGGGCGAAACCGCGACCATCGAGTTCTCGGTTACCGACAAAGAGGACCAGCCCGTGCAGTCGGCCCTGGGAATCCAGGTGGTAGACGAGGCGGTCTATGCTCTCAGCGAAATCAAACCAGGGCTCTTGAAGCTCTACTTCCAGTTGGAGGAAGAGTTGGCCAACCCCACCTACCAGGTCGGGCAGGGCACCGGCTTCACTCTGGGTGGCCTCTTCGCCTCCGGCGGCGACAACGCAGTGCCGGGCTCCGAAGAGGAAAAGGCGGTGCAGGACATGACCACTGCCGCCTTTGCAGCCATGGACAATACTCCGCTGAACCACACCAGCGTTTCTTCATGGGAAGCGGCGCTCTCGGACATGTCCGGCGTGCTGGTACCCTATTTCGACAAGCACAAGGAGCAGATTGTCGGCAAGCTGGAGAAGGTGCTTGCCGCGGCTAACAAGGACTACTACGAAGCTTGCGGCTACCTCCAGGACTACCTGGAAGAGCCTCGCTACTACGACTACTGGGGCAATGCCTATGCTTTCCAGGTGACCGAAGGTGATTGGGATTGCACCATCGGGCTGACGAGTCTCGGGCCCGACGAGTTGGAAGGCACCGAAGACGACTGGAGCGCCAGCCTGGACCTGTGGGCCCTGCACGGCGAGCAGTGGAAAGGCGGCGGTGGCGGCGACTTCGCCATGGCCGGCGGGATGGAAGACGAAGGGGACTGGGATGGCCAGGCCCCAGGACCTCCCGAAGCCAACGAAGAGCCTACCGCAACCAGTGACGATGACAACGGTGGCGGCGGCGGCAAGGACGATATCAAGGTGAGGAGCTGGTTCCCTGAGACTCTCTTTGTCGAGCCTTCCCTCATCACCGACATCGACGGGAAGGTCAGCGTCGAGATTCCGCTGGCCGACTCCATAACCGAGTGGCGTATGACCACCATGGCCTCCTCCCGGGGCGGCCATCTGGGCAGCCGTACCGATGGAATCGTCGTCTTCCAGGACTTCTTCGTAGACATCGACTTCCCCAAGTACCTGACCCAGAACGATGAAATCACCTTCCCCATCGCAGTGTACAACTACCTGGAAGAAACCCAGCACATCACGGTGGAGATTCTCCCCGAGGAATGGTTCGAACTGCTGGGCAGTGTCGAGGAGACGCTCACCCTCGGCCCCGGCGAGGTTTCCGTGGTCTACTTCCCCGTGAAAGTCGCTAAGGTTGGGTGGCACTCACTCACCGTCTACGGAATCGGCCAGAATGAGGCTGAAGATGCGGTGAAGCGCACCGTTCAGGTGATGCCCGATGGCAAGATGATCGTCGACACCGAATCGGCAAGATTCGACAATGACGGAGAGAACGTAAGTTCAGACAATATTGACAAGACGGTGGTGTTCCCGGACAACTCCATCGAGGGTTCCGAGACCATTGTGGTCAAGGTGCTACCGGGACTATCGAGCCATGTCGTGGAGGGCATGGAGAGTATGTTGAAACTGCCGGGGGGCTGATTTGAGCAGACCACGTCGTCGGCGTGGCCCAATGTTCTGGCAGTTGATTACATGCTTCAGTCCGAAACCATCACCACCGAAATTGAAATGAAAGCCATGGAGTACATCAACGCAGGATACCAGAAGATCCTCACCTTCGAGTGCGAGTCGGGAGGGTTCAACTGGTGGGAAGGGGACAACCCCGGCAATCCCATCCTGACCGCCCTGGCTATCATGATGCTCACCGATACCAAGGCTATCTATGATACCGTAGATGAGAAAGTCATCCTCCGCAGCGCCGAGTACCTGGCGTCAGTGCAGAAGAGCGACGGTGCGTGGAGTGAAGAAAGCCACCTCCACGCGGGTAACGAGAACCTGGGCGCCAGCAGTCTTAGGTCCAGTTGCTACATCGCCTGGGGCATGGCCTATGGCGGCTTTGGTGACATGCCCGCAGTGAGCAAGGCGGTTTCCTATATCAAGGCGAATCTGCCGTCGGAAACTGACGACTACACCAAGGCGATGTGCGCCAACGCACTCATCGATGCGGGACAAGCGGATTCCCTGGTCAATGACATACTCTCCGACTTCCATGATAGTGCCATCGACGAAGACGGTGTTATCCACTGGAGCGCTACGGGCAACACCCTGGTCAACTCCGGCGGCAACGCCGCGGACGTGGAGCTGACGTCACTCGTGGCCATCGCCATGGCTGGTAAGGGGAGCTATCCCCAGGATGTGAACGGTGCCGTGGAATGGCTGGTGCAGAGCAAGGATCCGCAGGGCAACTGGGGCTACAATACCCAGGCCACTGTCCTGGCTCTCAAGACCTTCCTCAAAGCGTTGACCCTGAGTCCCGGCGAAACCGAGGCTGATGTGGTGGTGCGGTTCAATGGCGAGGTGCTGGCTGAGAAGCACTTCGACAATTTCAACAAGGATGTGCTCTGGCAGGTGGAAGTCACCACGGGCCTGGGCGCGGGCGAGCACCTCGTCAAACTCGACTATACCGGCGTGGGCGCACTCTCCTACCAGATCGTCTCCACCCACTACGTACCCTGGGATGAAGCGGAATTGCCCGAAGGGCCGTTGAGCATCAACGTGTCTTACGACGCCACGACGTTGAGCGTCGACGACATCGTCACGGCAACGGTGACCATCACCAACAACGACCCGGCAGCACAGGGAATGGTGCTGGTGACCGTGGGGATTCCGCCCGGATTCGCACTGGTCGCGGATGACCTGGTTCACCTCAAGTCCGAGGGCCTGATTTCGTCCTTCGAAATCATGGGTAAGCAGTTGGTTCTCTACCTGGACTCGCTGCCCGCCGGAGAGCCCACCGTGTTGGAGTACTCGCTGGTGGCACAGTACCCGGTCAAGGCACAGACCGGTGGCGCCGAAGCCAAGTACTACTACAACAGTGAAGTGAACGCCGAAGAAGAATCTCAGGAACTCGAAGTACTGCCGTAACCCACCGCTCTCTACTTGTCCTCACATCTAGCGCTTTCAAGAATGGTCACGCTCTTGGCCCCTGCATTGAGCACCGCAATGTCAAGACAACCGTCGTTGTTGACGTCTCCCACCTGCGAGGCTATGGGTTCCTTGCCGGTGGGAAACGAGTTGAACGAGAACTTGTTGTCGCCCGGTTTTACGTTCGCGTTAATGTACACCGCCAGAAGGTTGAAGGGAGTGGAGGTAACGAGGATGTCCTCCTTACCGTCGTCGTTGACGTCGGCCAGGGTTATCGAGGACGGGACCACTTCCGGCACGACGCCAAGGCCCACCGGGTTTTCAAAGGACTCCCCGCCCGGTAGTCCGTAAAGTACAACTACGTCGTCGCTCAGTGCGATCACCACATCGAAGTTGCCATCACCGTCGAGGTCGGCCGCGTCCATGTCCACCGGGCCGAAGCCGACATTGAGAATTTCGGTCGGCATCAGCTCCTGGTCAAACGTGTATATGAGACTATCACAATTCCCGCGCAGGTAGGTCAACAAGCCGTCCGATTGCAGTACGAGGA
Source organism: uncultured Myxococcales bacterium (assembly GCA_964626565.1). Lineage (GTDB taxonomy): Bacteria > Myxococcota_A > UBA9042 > CAIXZC01 > CAIXZC01 > CAZVFX01. The sequence continues at coordinate 23,506 of CAZVFX010000081.1, read as the reverse complement.
TGTCGGCACACCCGTTCGGATCGGGGAAGAAATCCGCGACCGTGGTAGCTACCGGGACGCTGGGGATTTCACCCGGAATAGTTATGCCGGAAGGCTTGGCCGAGGTCCCAAGGAGGGAGCACGAATCGCAGGAGCCGGCAACGGGGTGGCAGATGCCGGGAGGCTCGCCCCCTCCCCCCCCCGCACAATGGAAGTCGGTCTGTTCCATCGGCCAGTAGGGCGAGCCGTCATACCAGACCATATCCTGGGTCTCACACGCCAAGACGTCATCAGGACTGCCCCATCCATCGCTATACAAGGTGAGGTAGGTAGCCAGCATGTTGGGTTGGTATCCCTCGCTGCCTGGAGAACCGTTTTCGGCGGCCAGTAAGATGATGTCGTCGTAAAGTGCTCCTTGTCCCATATCAAGTGACGCCACCTCGATGCCGGTGGGCGTCTGAAGCCCCAGGTAGCCGCCCATTGGAGTGAAGTGGCCCGGGTTGATCGGCGTCCACTCGTAGTAGTCAGCCGAGAATCCCTCGAGCATGGTCTCCTCCTCCTCTCCCGGCTCGGGTTCCACGCCGTCATCCTCGTCCAGAGCGCGATCGGTCATCCAGCCCCCAATCAGAACGTCGAATGTCCGACCACTGCACAACGTGTCCGCGCTCTTGGTCGCGGTGATGGCCAGGTCAAGGTGTCCGTCTCCGTTGAGATTGCCCGCGGCAAAACCGGCGAGGTCCTGGCTGAATTCCAGCGCAACCACCGACTTGATAGCCGGTATTTGCGGGTAGGGTTCTATGCTGTCGTCGGCCAGTTTTTCGGACATGAACGAGATGATCAGGGGAATGCTCTTTTCCCCGCCCGAGGGGGTCACCTGTTTGTCGGGCGCGGTCGCGACCACCACGTCCTGCAACTTGTCGCCATCAAAATCGTCGACGATGAAGTGAGTGGGTACCAACCGGCCTGAAGTCCAATTGTAACCCACCGGCAGCGGGATCTCCATGGGCGAGCGGAACCTCGCCACTACCCAGGGTACGTCTCCCGGCCCGATGGTCCACGGCGCCACCTCGTTGACAAGTACCGCCACCTGTACCCCCAAGTCCGTATCCACCAGGCACACCAGGTCTTTGTGGTCATCGCCGTTGAAATCAGCCGCCGCCACTGACCTGGGGGCTTTGCCCGGAGAGACAAACAGCCCATCTGCGAACGTGTCCTGGCCCGTGCCGAGGAAGATGGCAATCTGGTTCAACTCGGGAATAGCCACGGCAATGTCGGCATTCCCGCCGCCGGATAGATCGGTGAATATCATCGAGTCCGGCTTACCTCCAATGCTCATGGCGATTCCCGCCTCGGTGGGCTCGTGAGCGGTTGTCACTTCGGGCTTTGGGAGGACGGAATTTGTAATCTGATGATGAACCATGTTGCTGACATTTTCCAGGCCCCACGGATGTTCCTCCGCCCCCGGGAATTTCGGGTTCTTGAAGTAACCCCCTACCTTCGACTTGATATAGTAAATGGCCTTGTCGCTGGTGGCAGTAACCACGAGATTGTCCATTATGGCGGCGTGGAACTTACCCTCATTGTCTTCCGCAGTTCCCGATTCCAGGAGGACGGTGCCCCCTGTCAGCGTCGTATGTTTGGTGGTGTCGACCGTCGCGTCTTCCTTCAACAACGCGACGGCGACCCCTTCCTGGTCGCCGCGGCCCAGCACGACATCGGGATACGCATCACCATTGAAGTTGCCTACCGCAATGTCGGACACATCGGAAGGGCCGGAGACCATGGCGGACAATTGGAAGTAGGGAGTCTCCTCCGGAGGTTCTTCCACCGGTTCGGGTGGGGGCCACTCTTCCTCCCCAAACTTGCCGGTATGAGTGAAGATCCAGAGGGCTGTCTGGTACTTCGGCGAAGAAACCAGGATGTCTTTACGGTCCCCTTTCGACCCGATATCCCCGTCGCCGTCGTCGTCATTCAGGTGAGCAAGCCTCAACTGGTTGGCATCGGCAATGTTCACCCCTTGAGAATTGGCGATGTTCAGAGCTACCACAAGGTGGTAGCAGACATCGTACTCGTACACGCACTCCTCGCCGTTCCAGTTGTGGTAGATCGGGCAACCTTCTTCCGGCTTGTTATCCTCGACATCTTCACGCGGCGTGACGTTTTTACGTGCAACTACCACCTCTTTAGCGTCCCCATTCTCAACTAGGGCCACAATGTCGAAATAGCCATCCCCGGTCACGTCATCGAGATACGCGTCGACGACCGTCAGTCCGTCCCAAACATATTGCTCAGGCAGGACCTCATCCTCCCCCTCGGGCGGCGGTTCTTCTTCCTCACCTTCCACCGGGGGCTCGGGGCACTTGAGGCCCAACGGCCGAAGAGCCCCCAGGGTGTCGCCCTCATCGTCTTCGTTGGCAGGGGCCCAGGCCAACCCGGTGGTGCCGATGGCCAGCAGGTCCGGTCTGCTCAACGCCCCGGAACCGGGCGCCAGCGCATCGTCAGCGTTCGGCTCGGTTTCAACGATCGTATGCAGGGTGTGCAGCGTGCCCACCTGGTCCGGCGATTTTAATTGGCCGGGATGCTTGAAGTCGGGCTCGGCCACATTGATAGCGGGGAACTTATCGTCTTCACTGTTGCCCACGCAGTCGGTAGCCACGACCGTAATCATATATTCCCCACTGTCGTAACCGCTCATGTCCACGACGGAAACAACATTGTCGGGAGGGTTTTCGATGACCTTGGCCGGTTCAAGGTCATCTCCGATGAATACCTCAAGCCGGCCCGGGCCGCTGGCGAACTCCCCGTCTTCCTGCAGATCATATTCGATGGTCAGGAAGCCCTGCACCAGGATCGGGTTGCCCAAAGTGATTTCCGGCGGAGGACGTTTTCGAAGCATGGCCGGCCACGTCTGGTCAAGAGTCACCTTGACGGCAGTGATGAGAGCATCCGTGCCGGTTCCCAGACTCTCGTCCGGTTCCGCGGTGACCCGCAGATACTCCTTGCCATCAAGAATCTCGCCGACAGACTTGTCGATGTACAAGTCCCTGAGTTTGGACGCCTGCACCTGCGCTTTCCAGTAGTAGTAGTCTCCCCCCCCTTCCATCTCCTCCTTTATCAACTCGAAGTCGCCGAGCTTCTTGTCCCCATCCGGCTCCCAGAGCTTCAGCTTCTTAATACCCAGGGCGCCGTCCTCGTCGTTGCCGTCCTGGTCCTTGAGGACAGGTGTCAGACTCGCCTCAACATACACCTCTACGTAGGTGTCCAGGTCGCCCGAACCGTTGAAGAACATGCCGCACTGGGAGTCGGGCTTTGTTACACCATCCACCTCTTCGTACTGATGGAGAATATAGAGCGGAGTGACCTTCAGCTTAGCTTGTTCCTGGATGATTTCCACCGTCTCCATCGCGTCCGCGTCCGTCGGCGCATCGGACAGCAGATCCATGGTGTCCGGGTCCACCGAACCGTCGGGTGTGACCTTGGTGTCCGGGTCCTCCCCGGGACTGGTGCTGCAGGAAACCAGTCCGCAACACGACAACACCAGCAGCAAAAGAGTCAAGCGCTTGAGAGTCATTTGAACCTCCACACACGCAGCACGAAAAATGCGCGCAAAAATACCACAATTAGATTCTCCGTTGGAAGTTAAGGCAAGTCAAGTTTACGACCTGTACACGCGGGGGCAAAGTGCTATCGGGCCCGGTTGGCCACGATGACGGGAAACGTGTCCCAGTCGACGTTGCCCACGCAATCAGTGGCCCGGACCACGATGTCGTACTCCCCGTCCTCAAGAAGGCTCAAGTTGAGCTCCACAGAGAATTCCTCGGCAGGGTCGTCAATGCCGAAGAAGGGGTACTCATCGTATCCCTCGGCGATGAGTACCTCCAGCCGGACCACCCCGCTGCCGTAGTTTCCCGGGTCTTTCACCTTGTAGGCCAGCGGCAGCAGGCCTGTCACCTGGAGTGGTTCGCCCGGCGCCCTTTCCCCGGGGGGAGGGGAGAGGCGAACCAGTTGGGGCCAGGAAGCGTCAAGTACGACTGGCACGGCAATAGACCGGATCTCCGGCACTCCCCCCGGCCCCGTCTTCGTTTCTGCTTCGATACGCAGGAATCTCTTGCCGTCCACAAGCACGCCCTCCTTCATGAACTGTTTGAGCAGGGCCATGCACTGGACCTTGGCAACCCAGTAGCCATACTCATCAGAGCCTTCTTCGTCACCTCCCTCCTCCTTGAGCAGCTTGAATTTGCCGAGCATCACCGACAGTTCCGCATTCCAGACACTGAGGGAACCAATGCCCATCGGCCCACCCCACAACTCTGCCGGCTCATGGCTCGCTTCCACGTACAAGTCGATGAATTTCTCGAGGTTGTCGGTGTCGCCATTGAAGTGCATACCGCAGTTGAGGTCCGGGACCGGATCACCATAGTCGTCATCCTCGTATTTGTGAACCAGGTACAGCGCCTTGATGAAGACCTCGGAAGGCAGTTTCGGCGGGTGGGCCGGCTCCAAATCGACTACGACTTCCGACGGCAGTTCAGGCTTTCCCTCCTCAACCTCCAGAGACTCTGCTGAGAGCTCTTCGAGAACAGTCTCCTTCGCTTCACCGGAGGCGTCTGTTCTTGTCGTTTGGGACCCGGGGCAGGATAGGATCACTACGGACAGAAGGAAGGCGCAAGAACTGATAAGTCCTTTCCGCATCATGGGGACCTCTACTGGTGGGGCTGGTTCCATGAACATTATCCGAATTTCCGTCACCCAATGTCAACCCCCCCCCACGTAGTCGCAAAAACGTTGCATTCTTGTCCTCGTCACCCTACCTTGGTTCTGTGTTGGGAGGGTTTGGATGACGTCACGCATTATCTGCATCGTTCTTTCGGCAGTAGCTCTGGCTGCCTGTTTCGGTTTTGGCCGCAAACTTCTGCTGGGCCACGCCTTCTTGCAGAGCAAGGGGCAAAAGGCACTTAAATTTCTCATCGGGTTGGTGGCCGGTTTCTCCCTGTTTCTCATGGTCGGGGCGTTCTTCTACTTGCCCGTCGAAAAAGAAGTTGGTGAGCCGACCGCCAAAGGGGCCGCCCAGACCGCTCCGGATGCGGTCCCCGACCTGGTGTGGATAGAGGACTTCGCTGAAGCCCGGAAGGCTGCGAAAGAGAGCGGCAAGCCGATGTTGGTGGACTGCTGGGCGGCGTGGTGCAAGCCGTGCAAGAAGCTGTTCAAGAACGTGTTAACCCACGACTCGCTGCGCTCTCGAATGGGGCGCTTCGTCCTGGTCAAGATGAACACCGATGACGAAGCCAACGAGGAGTTCGTAGAGAAGCATGAAATCGGCGACGACCTTCCCTGGGTCGGCTTCTTCTCCTCCGACGGAAAGCTGCTGAAGGAGGAAGTGCTCAACGCTGAGTCGGGCGCCGAGCCGTTCTCTTCTCCCGAGAAGTTCGCCCCCGTCCTTGACAGGGTGCTGAAAAAGATCGGCGGCGCTGAAGAGTCAGCCGGCTGGCTCACTGACCTGCGAGAAGGCTTCAAGCTGGCCGAAGAGCAGAACAAGCCGTTGCTGGTGGACGGTTGGGCGGTGTGGTGCACAAGCTGCATCAAGCTGAAGAAGGAGACCTTCACCGACCCGAAAGTGAAAAAGGAGCTGGAGAAATTTGTCACCGTAGCCCTGGATATGGACCTGCCTGAAAACGAGTGGGTGTGGGACACATATTCGATCAAGGGACTTCCATGGGTCGCGGTGTTCGAACCGGGAGAACGGGAGAAGCCCCGGTGGATGCTGCCCGATTTTGAACCGCCCGAAAAATTCGCCGCCCGCCTCACCGCGGCCAGCGTAGAGCAGGACGATATCGCATCATGGCTGAAGAAGAAGGGGCTGGCCTTCACGCTGCTGCTGGTGTTTCTGGCCGGCATTCTTGCTAGCCTCACACCTTGCGCATACCCATCCTATCTGCTCATCTTCGGGTTCTTCTCCGGCTCTGGAGCAGACGACAAGACCGGGCCCGCCGCACGGGCTCTTCTGGCCGCGGCCATCGTGTTGGGCATGGGGGCCAGCTACTCTGCGGCAGGCCTGATCGCGGCGTTTGGCGGCGGCGCGGTGGGAAGGGTTATGACCAACCCCTATGTCATGGGCGGCATCGCAGTGCTCTTCATCCTCATGGGTGCCTCCAGCCTCTCGGTGCTTCCGCAAATGGAATTTCAAGGCATCAAGAGCGCGTTGCATTCAAAGGGCAAGAGCAACCTGCTGTGGGCCTTCGTCTTTGGCCTTGTCATGGGCTTGATCGTCGCCCCCTGCGTCGGCCCGATTCTAATCGGTATCCTGACCTACATCGCCGCGGAAGGTGACAAACTGCTCGGCGTGCTGCTGATGTCCACCTTCGCTCTGGGAATGGGTGTTCTCTTCTTCGTCCTGGCGTTCTTCTCGCAGACCGTTCGTTCCCGCCTCAAGATGGGGGCCTGGAGCGAGTTCATCACGGTGTTGTTCTCGGTGATCTTCTTCGCAGCAGCGTTCTACTATCTAAAAGGGGTAATCCCTTACGAAGGCCTCTTCAGGCTCTTTCCCGGCTAGTGTCCAGCCGGCGGGGGGGCAGTAGTGGTTCCGGGAGTGATGGGGCGGAGGTTCTTCAGAGTCTTCGGGTCGATGCGGCGCATCTTTTCCGGCGCGTTGCGCTTCACATTGGGACGGGAGTGCGGCTTCGCAGGGTGCTTGGCCTTGTACTCTTCCACCAGCTTGCTCAACGCCGGATCGTCAGCCAGTTCCTTCTTCACCGGGAGCATCTCAAACGACAGGAACGGGGCATCATCCCGGGCCTTCTCCAACTTCCGGGCCCTGGACACCAACTCTTCACGCTGCTTGAGCATGGTCTGCACGATGCTCTTGAATCTTGACTTGTTCTGCGTGCGCGTACCCGGCCGCTCCGGGCCTTCGAGCATCTTCTGGTAGCGCTTGATGCGCTGGTCAATCGTGGCCAGTTCCTGGGTGAGCTTCTCGCTCGCTTCACGCACCACGAAGGGCCGCTTGGCACCCTCCGGCATGTTGAGGATGATCATGCCGAGATTCTGCCCTTTCTGGCCTGTCTCAACGGCCCAGGTGTTACCCACGTCGTCGATGGACCGGGAGGTGCCCGGGGACTGACCGCCGAGAACCAGGTCGATGCCGTCGGTCGCTTCGAGCACTTTCTTCAACTCGCGCTTGTCCATGTGGGAAAGGAGGATCACTGCGTCCACGTTCTGCTGAACCAACCCGTCCACCGCGGCCTTGGTCGCATCAGCCGGGGGCAGCACCTTGTATTTGGCCGCTTCGTCACCCGAGATCTGCGAACCGCCGGTAACCAGGCTGAACAAGCCGAGCTTGAATCCGCCTGCAGTTACTATGGTGAACGGCGTAAACACCGCCTTGCCTTCCTGGTCCACCACGTTGGCGTTAAGCAGGGGGAAGGTGGCTTTCGCCGCCAGTTCCTTAAGTGCTTCAACACCCAAAGTCCCCAGGTCGCGGTCGCCCAGCCCCAGTCCTGCGTAACCCATCTTGCCGTAGGCCGTGAAATACAGACCAGCCTTAGCCTTCACTGATTCCCGGTCTCCTTCCGAGACCGAGTTGCGGGAGTGGAAGAGGTCGCCTGAATCCAGAAGCACGTACTCGTCCCACTTGTTCTTGTTTGCATCGAGGCATGTTGTTCTCTTGGCCAGACCGCCAAGACGCTTGCCTCACCCGCATGGTTCAAGTTCACCGATCACATTTCCTGTGTGGATAAGTGCGATGCGCTTGCCCTTGAACTCGGGGTAGGTGAACTGGGGGATTTCCACCCTCTCCAATTCGGGGATGACCAACTCCTCTTCTCCGGGAGGAAGGGTCTCCACCGGGGCCGCGACCTTCTTTTCCACTGCCGGGCGGGTAGCGTCGACGGTGGGGGCTGTCTTGCCTGCCTCGGTGACAACTTTGCGCTCTGCTAGCGGTTTCGCTTCAACTGCAGGCTTCGCTTCAACCGCAGGCTTTGCTTCGACAGCAGGTTTTGCTTCGACAGCAGGTTTTGCTTCGACAGCAGGCTTGGCTTCAGCCACTGGCTTAGCGGCTTCCTTTGCCGCCTCCACCGGCGGCGTTGCCGTCGCTTTCTTCTCCTCGGCCGGCATGGTCGCGGGCGTCGAAGCCTCACCGGCCGCAGCCTTCTTCTCTACCGCCTGTCCCTTCTGCTGTTCTCCGGCGGGCGGCTGCTCGGCCCGGCCGCATCCCACGACCAACGCAAACAGGGTCGCGGCCAGAATGCTCAAAACTTTCCACTTCGTCATGTTGTGCCTCCAAGTAAGCTTATGCCAGTAATCAATTGGCCCGCATATTAGTACCGTCTTAATAGATTTTTTTCCAGTGGATTTTTCTCTCGCCCGCCTCTATCATACGCAACATGTGTTCGGACCAACCACAACAGCCGCTCTATGCACCCGAGTGGCTCGACCGCTTTCTTCTCGGCCTGGCCGCACTGGCGGCCTTCATCTGCATCGCCATGTGGGCTTATAACCTCTACGGCCGCTACTTCGTCATCCAGCCCGCTGAAGTAATACTCAACAGCGGCGCCGACGACCAGCTCCCCGAGGCTGTGCGCCTCATGGAGACGCCCCACATCTTCGCCGGCTATGAACCCTATCACGGCTTCGGCACGCCCAAAGGGGCCACCACGTTCGAGCAGGTCAAAATGCTCATGGCCAAGGGACGCGACTACTCCGAAAGAGACACGCGCCGCTTGAGCCACCGCATCGCCTACTACATACCCGCCTTCATCGAGCTGAAGGTCGATGGTGCAGTGCCCATCGTCAGCAAAGACCGTCAGGTGTTGCTCTCCCTCCACAACAGATGGAAAAACGCGGTCCGTACCGGCTTCGTCTTTTCAATCTACATGACCCTCGTGGCCTCGATTCTCGTCACCGTGTTCGTGGTCTATCACCGCAAGAAGCTGTGGGAAAAGCTCGGGCCGCCGGCAACTTCCTGAACCCGAAAACGTAGTGGGACTTATGGGTGAACACGTGGAGTTTGCCACCCTTGAGTTCCAGGTACGTATGCGCAGAATCCAGCTTGGTTCGGCTGAGCACTTTTCCATCCACCGCACTTATCAGAAAGAGGTGGTCCGGCTCGTCGGTGAATCCGTAACCGGCGATGATTGTGTCGTCATCCTTGAAAATGAAGATGTTGTTGGATACCAGATTGGGCGTTCGCCACACAACCACGTCCGACACCGGGTCCAGGCACGCCAGGTGTGAGCACTTGCCCTTGTAGCCCGATGAATAGGAGCCGCAGGCCTCATTGTAGTAGACTTTGCCGTTCAGGAAACGTGCGTCCTGCACTTCAGTATTGCGGTAGAGCAGATGGCGGTTGAGAAGAATCTTGAACTTCTCCTCGAAGGTCTCGGTGAACCGGCGCACCAGGTACTGCGTTCCCGTGTAGTCATGTCCTCTGCCCGGATTAAAGCGGGAGAAGATAAACCACCCGTCGTCATCTGCGGGCTCGATGATGTAGGGTTGGAACTCCTTTTCGTCCTGCACCGCCGGCTGCCGGGCGAAGTGGGGAGAGTTGGGAGATACAGACACTCTAAACCGCGATGAAAAGGGGTTGTCCAGCTTGCTTCCTCCGGAGAGACCGAAATCTGACGGGGAGGTTGCGATCCCGTCATACCGTTCCTTCTTCAACTGCTTCAACAGGTTGGGGAGCTTACGCTTCAGTTTGCCCGGCTTTGGCGCCTTGGATTCCGCCAGCGACAAAGACGATGCCAGCATCATGGCGACGATGAGGGACATTGTTCGCATCTTACACACTCCTGGGGCGGGGCTACCTTCCGTCTACGGCCCGCTCAATGTAGTTGAGGACCCGTCGCACCCTGGCCACGGGGTCAGGCGCCCCGTGTCGGGCCAGGTCAGCCGACAGCACGTTCTCCGGCAGCACCTTGATCGGCGCCGGTTGTTTCTTGACCAGCTCGAGCACTCCGTCCAACACCCGGTCGGGGCAGTTGGATAGATTCAGCCGCACCCGGCTGCCCTTCACCTCTATCCGGCTGACGCCCAGGCTGGCGCCCCTCACCCGCAATTCCGCCACTGCCAGCAACTGACTTACAGGCTTTGGAAACGGTCCGAACCGGTCACGCATCTCGAAACGCAGGCGCTCCAGCGCGGGTAAGTCCGCGGCCGACGCAGCCATTCGGTAGAAGACCAGCCGCTGGTGACGATCAGGGACGTATTCCTCGGGCAAGTGCACTTCCACGGGGAGCTCAACCTGGCACTCCACCGGGGCGGCCACCTCGTGCTCACTCTTCAGAATATCCACCTCTTCGTGGAGGAGGTGGACGTACATGTCGAAGCCCACCGCCGCGATGTGGCCCGACTGCGATGCGCCCAGCAGATCTCCCGCACCCCTCAATTCCATATCTATGGCCGCAACCTGGAAACCGGAACCCACTGCGGTGAACTTCGCCAGTGTGGCCAGGCGCGACCGGGCGTCGGTGGCCATGGACTCAGTGGGCGGCACGATGAAGTAGGCATAGGCCTGGCGGCTGCTGCGGCCGACCCGTCCCCGGATCTGATAGAGCTGGGCGAGTCCGAACATATGCGCGTTGTTGACGATAAGAGTGTTCACGTTTGGCAGATCCAGACCCGACTCGATTATGGTCGTACACAACAGCAGGTCGTATTCGCCCTCCATGAACTTGATCATCGCCTTTTCCAGCTGCGTCTCTCGCATCTGTCCGTGGGCTACCCCGATACGGACCCCCGGATTCAGCGCTTCAAGTTGCTCCTTGACAGTGAGGATGTCCTGGACCCGGTTGTGAAGGAAAAAGAGCTGCCCGCCGCGCTCCAATTCCGTGCTGATCGCGTTCTGCAGCACTGCCGGGTCGAAGTGCACCAGGTGCGTCTCGATGGCGAGTCGCCCCGGAGGCGGAGTCTTGATCACCGACAGATCCCGAATTCCCGACATAGCCATGTGGAGGGTACGGGGGATCGGGGTGGCGGTCATTGACAGCACGTCAACCTCGGCCCTGAGAGCCTTGAGCTTCTCCTTGTGCCCGACCCCGAAGCGGTGCTCCTCGTCAACCACCATCAAGCCCAGCTCCTTGAAATCCACGTCGCCGCTCAACAACCTGTGGGTTCCCACGATTATGTCGACCCGCCCCGCCTTCAGTCTCTTGAGTACCTCGTTCTGGGCCGCCTTGCTTTTGAACCGGCTGACGCTCTCCACCGTGACCGGGTAGGTCTTCAGTCGTTCGGCAAAGGTGAGTCGATGTTGCTCAGCGAGCACCGTGGTCGGCACCAGCACCGCAACCTGCCTGCCGTCCAGCACCGTCTTGAACGCAGCCCGAATCGCCACCTCGGTCTTGCCAAAACCAACGTCGCCGCACACCAGCCGGTCCATGGGGCTGGCCTTCTCCATGTCTGCCAGCACCTCTTCGGCGGCCCTGGCCTGGTCGGGGGTCTCCTGATAGGGAAACGAGGCTTCGAATTCGGCGAAGTAGTCGTCTTCAGGTGAAAACGCGAATCCGGACACCGCCTGCCGCTTGGCATATAGCTTGAGAAGGTCAATCGCCAGCTTGCGGGCCTCCTTTTTGACCTTCTGGACTCGCTTGTTCCACGACGCTCCACCCAGCCGATCCAGCCGGGGTGAAGCCTGCCCGCTGCCCACGTACCTTTGCACTACTCCTGCATTGTGTACAGGTACGTAAAGTGCGTCCTGTTTGGCGTAGACGATCTTCAGACAGGTATACTCCCCCGCCCCCATCTTCTTTCGCTCCACCCCGACAAACCTGCCGATCCCGTAGTCCCGGTGTACGACGTGGTCCCCTTCCTCAAGCTGGAACAGCCTCTCCTCGTTCACCGGCTTAGCGTCGGTGGTGCGCAGGCTGCGTTCCTTGCCGAACAGGTCGTTGGTGGTGACCAGATAAAGCCCCAGGTCGGCGCATTCAACTCCCGCCTCCAACCCCGACAGATAGGCTCGGATAGCTCCCGCGGCTTCGCCGCCGACCAGGTCACGGAAGGCAAGATCCTTCCGGCGCAGCCGTACCGGCACGCCGTGCCCTTTAACCAGTGCGGCCGCCCGTCGCGCCTCTCGCTCATCCGGGGCGGTGAGGTGAACGTGGTACCCGGAGCGCGCCAGTTCAGCAGCCTTCCGGCCGAACGCAGACAGGCGCGAGCCACCCTCGGGAGGCTCCTTCAGGGGACGGCACATAGGCAAGGAGTAGCGGTAGTTCGCAACCGTATCGAGAGGCCCCGCGTTGACCCGGCAGAAGGGCTTGAGCTCTTTCTCCAACTCCGCGGCCGAAAGAAAGAGGCCGGCAGGGGGCAGCGCCAACCTCCCGCGCTCTCGGCACGCTTCGTAGCGGGCTTCCGCCGCCTCAAGGCGGGATTGCACCACCTTCAGCACTTCGGCCAGATCCTCGAATACGAACAGCCAGTCGCCGGGCGGCAGATACGCGGTCAGCGGTACGCCGCCGCCCGTGAGAAGCGGCAGCAGCGCCTCGGAGCCTGCGGGCAGCTCCTTCTGGCGCAAAGACTCCATAAAATCCCCTAACCGCGACGACGGCAGGTTCAACTCGTCGGCGAGGTCCATCAACCCCTCACGGGCTCGGGAGTGGAGACCGCCCAACTCAACCGCCGGCGACGCCGGGTAGATGTGAGCCGCCGATACTTTGCGGCTTGTGACCTGAGTCTCGGGAACGAACCTGGCTATCGATTCAACCTCGTCCCCGAAGAAGTCGATTCGAACCGGCTCCCGCTCACCCGGGCTGAACAGGTCCATCAGGCTGCCCCGAACTGCGAATGTGCCGGACTCAACAACCGACGAGACACGAACGTACCCGGCGTTCAGCAGCGACTCGATGAACTCCTGACGGTCGACTTCCTCACCCACTTCCAGAGTGCCAACTGCAGCCGCCAGGGCGCCCGGCGGTACGAAGCGGCCGCCGAGTTCCGTCGCGGGCAGTACCAGCACTCTTCCGCCCCTTCCCGAAGCAAGCCGCGCCAGGGTGCCGAGACCTTGCTGCTGCCGTCGGGTATCAACCGATACCTCGATGTAGGGCGAAACGCTGGGAGGAGGCAGGAGCAACACTTCCGCACATTCCAGGCCTTGAGCCAGGAGGTGCTTCAGTTCCTCGTACACACGGTTCGCCCGGCCTGAGTTCCTGGTGACCATTGCCACCCGGCGGCCGGTCTGTTCCGCCAGCAGCGCGGCAAGGAAGTGGAGCGCGCCTGACTCAACATCCTGCACATGCACTTGCAAGCGGCCGGAGTGGCTCAACGTGGCGAGCAACTCTCTGAGGACAGCGGACCGGGACATGTGGCGGGGCTCGTTATTGGTTGTAGGGAACGACGACGCCGGGCAGCGTCTCAAACGCCAGCCCGACCGACAACGCGTCGGCTTCTCCGTCACCGTTCAAGTCGATGTCGGGCTTTATCTGCGGTGCGTCTATGAGGTCCAGCACCGCCTCTTTGGGCACGGGCATGTATTCATCGGGAATGGCGACGACCAGTTCCTTCAAGTTTGTCTTCGTCACCGCACCACCCAAAGCGCCCTTCAGGGTTACAATGTTCCCGTCGTCATCGGTCTCCACCTCCGCCTCGATGCGGGCGCTGTATAAGACCGTCTCCGCAGTGGCGCCCCCAACAAAGGTCATGTTGAACGGGAAGATGTACCCGGAACCCCCGCCGCTCACGTGCCCATCAGTGATGGTGACGTTGTTGAACGAAACGTTGGGTTTGCAAAGGTCGTCGAAGTTCATGGACGACGCCTGGTACGTGCACGTCTGGGTCATGAAATCACAGTCCGGGTTGCTGTCGGATAACCCGCAATAGAGGATGTTCACCGTGAAAGCCGCACCGTCGAACGTCGGGGCCACGAACTCCGCCACGAAGATGAGGGGGCTGGCCGGCGTGTTAGCCTGGAGATTCTCCTCAATAGTCGAATTCAACATCGGGCCGGCAAAGGCCAGCATGTTGTCCAGTCCTTGCTCGCAGGTATCGTTGGGAGAGCAGGTTTTCAAGTCGTTGTCCACGTTCACCGCTTCCCCTACCCAGCCGCCGTCTCCCACCCTCAGCTTGAAGACCTTGGCGATCTGCTCGCTGAACTCCACGGTGCAGGGTGGGCAGGCATTCCACCAGTCCTCCTCGCCGACGCACTTGCCGTAGTAGCAGACGTCTTCCATAGTGCAGTCGGCGCCGTCGTCGCACGCATTCTCGTTGAACACGTAAAGGCAGCCGAACGCCTCGTGACAACTGTCGTCGGTGCAGGGGTTGTCGTCATCACAATCCATCGGCTCCGCATCACTCACGCAAGAGCCCTCTTCACAACGATCGTTCAAGGTGCAGACGTTGCCGTCGCCACACACCAGCGAATCATCGGGAGAAGACAGGCAACCGGTGGTCTCCGCCCCTTCGTAAGAGCACTCGTCCTTGGTGCACGGGTTGTCATCGTTGCACTGGTCATGGTTGAACGCGTGTTGACAGCCTTCAACCGGGTCGCACTCGTCGTCGGTGCACATGATGCCGTCCGCACACGAGGGCGGCGAGCCGTTGAGACAGTCGCCATGGTCGCAGAAATCATCGATTGTACACGGATTGCCGTCTTCACAACTCGTGCCCGTGGGAGCCTCCGACCACCCGTCAGTAGACTGCTCGGGATCGCAGGCGAAGCACGGGTCTTCCGGGTCGGAATCACCCGCCTCCGCGCATAATCCACCGATGAAACACCAACCTTCCATGAGGGTGCCCATGTCGCATCCCCCGGCCCCGTCACAGCCCCCGCCCTCGAAACACTCGAAGTGTTCACAAAGAACGGGAGCCCCACCGGCGCAAGCGCCTGCTACGCATTTGTCGTCAGAGGTGCACGGATCGCCATCATCACAGGCCAAACCCTCTTCGCAGCCGCTGGTCGACTCCTCTAAGGCCGCGTCGTCCGCCGGAATCGAGTCCTCCTCGCTTCCGGATGACCCTCCAGAACAGGCGAGTGACAGACTCGCAACCAGTATGAGCAGGAACCTTGTCATGTCTCCACTCCATCCCGAATTCAACAGTACCCTGAGTGCGAGCGAGGGGCTTGCGTCACCCCAGGCCCAGGACCGCGTCCTACCTGAACGCAGTGGCCTTGAACTCCCCGGTCTCGTGGACGGCTTTGCCAACCTCGACGAATGCGTCGTAGATCATTGAAATGGTACGGCCCGGGTCTGCCAGCATCTCCTCCAGCCGCCGGTTTGCCTGGCGCAAGCGCTTCGAAAGATCGGTGACCGTAAAATCCAACACCTTGTAGGCAAACGGGTTGTTGGCGTTCAGCAACAGTTCGAACTCCTGACGTCCGCACTCCAGCAGAATGGCAGGCGAGCCCGCCTGCATGGTCGCCGAACGGCGGCCGCCGTCGATAAGGGCGACCTGGCCGAGCATGCAGTTGCGCCCGATGGTGGCGAGACGCTGCCGGACCTCGTCCGAGACTTCCTTGAATACGGAAATGATCCCCGTCACCACAATGAAGAACGACGGCGCCGGTTCCCCTTCCCGGCACAGGGTCTCCCCAGGCTTCAGTCGTCTCACCTGGAATGCGGTGGCCAGGGTCGACAACTCAGGTAGAGCAAACCCCTCGAACAAGCTTACCTGCTGCATGTAGGGTAGCGGGTCTTCTCTCATACTCCTTCCTCCTGCGTGCCGCCCCGGCTAACGCTGCTGGCCCGGGCCCCCGGAACCCAGGGAACGGGCCATGAACTGCTCTTCCAGTTCGGCCAGATTGGCCTCGGGGTTTTTGAAAAACTCGCCGATTCGATCGTTGATCTGCCTCAGCCTTGTGCATAGCGTCGGGGCGATCTCCCGCAGCACCTTGAACGCAGAAGGATGCAACGAAGACCTCAAATCGTTGAAAGCCTGCAGATTGATCTGAAACAGCATTGTGTCGGTTTGGGTGACTACCGACGCGCTCCGGGGGAACTTGTCGATGAGGGCCATCTCGCCGAATACTGTTGGCGCTTCCAGTTCCGCCAACCGCGTGGTGTCCCCCCCCGGAAGGCGCTTGACTACCTCTGCCTTACCTTCCACCAGAATGTACATGGCGGCGCCTTCGTCGTCCTCCTCGATCACCGTTACCCCTTTGCGAACCTTCAGCAGCTTGGAAATCCGAACGATCGCTTCCAATTCTTCCGGCTTCAGATTCTTGAAAAGGGGAACCAGCGTCAGGAGTTTTTTGTAGAGCTTCTTGTCCATGAGTGGCCCCTCACTTCGCGTGCATTGCATCTTAGCACAGCGCGGATCGGGTGTAAAACGGAAAGGAGCAGAAGTAGAAGCAACGCCTGGGCAAGGGGGCTTGACGAAGCACCGGTGGAGCAACCGCCGCCGGGCTGAGGGGAAGGCTCGGCTTCTGCTACGTTCGCCTCCGAAGAGACCACCTCTTCCACAACCTCCGGCGAAGGTTGTTCGGCGACTGTCTCCTCGAGCGGCACGCATTCGCCCGCCTCGCACTCGCCCGGCTGACCAACTTCAAGGCAGGCCTCACCGTCAGCTACCGGTTCGTTCAGGCACTGTCCTGTGGCCGGGTTGCATTCACTCGTGTAACACGGCGCCGAAGGCGTCGAGCACTGCACCGGTGTGCCGGTGAGGCACTCGCCGTACAAACAGTAGCTGCCTTTGGTGCACTTATTGTCGTCGTCGCAGTCAACATAGTTGTCAAGCTCCGTAACTACGCAACCGTCCTCGCCAATGCAGGCAACCTTCTGGCACGGGCCCAACTCCACCTCAGTCTCGCAGACAACCGGCTGTCCGGACTGGCATCCGCCGTCCACGCAAATCTCGGTGCCGTTGCACCAATCGCCGTCGTCGCACAAGTCATCGGAGTCGCAGCCCGGCAGGGTCAGGGAGGGATCCGAGAAAAGGTTGAACTCCAGACGGACCTTAAACGTCCAGGGTTGCACTCCGAAAGCCAACGCGTTCTGGGCGTTGTAGAACGCCTCCGCCACACTGGTGCGCTGGACCACCGCAGCGTGAATGAAATAGACGCCCAGGGTGAAACCTCCGGGAGAAAACGGGGAAGGCGCCCACTCGGTGTCGCCCGCGGCCAACCCCATGGTGATGCGCGTGGATGCCACGTTGGCCACCGAAGCGTGACGCAACAACGTGTGCGCCAGGTTGCCGTGTTCCTCGGGCTGGGCGTTGAGGCAGGAAGCATGGAACACCAGCGGCGGGAAATCATCCACCATCTCCTGGTGGGAGTAGTCTTTGACAAATGCCGGGCCTTGGCATTCCTCCTGCTGGGGCAACCCGTCTTTGTTGGTATCGATGAACCAGGTGTTGCGGTACGCTCCTTCGGAGTTGCCGTGTGCACACCAGAAAACAGCGCCGTAGCCTTCGTTCCAGTACTCGATCATGGAGTCCAGGTTCAGCGCCGCAACGCCCGGATTGGCGGTGGTGAGATTGCCGATCCATTCCCCCAATATCGTGTGGCCATAGCCGTTAGCGCCCAGAGATTTCTCCACCACGTATTCGGACACCAGGCTGCCGTCCACGTAGTTCCCATCGGGAAACGCAACCATGGGCGAGGGAAATAGCACCCTGTTGTGCCACTTGGCGGGAGGCGACTGCTCATAGATCATGAGACGCTTCAGGATTCCGTCCGCATAGAAGGTCAGCGCACCATAGTGGGGGATCCGGCCCACCAGGATCTCCGGAGTCAGATCGACCCCGCCCACGAGGCCTCCCGGAGTTGGCTCCTCACCCTCCTCCAGCACCTCTACATAGTCTTCCAGCTCGCAGTAGTGCTCGTCGCCATCGAGGTTCCAGTTGCCGGTAAGATCGGCGTAGTACATGTCCGTAGGAACCGAGGCATCCCCTTCCTCCCAGCCCTCCGATGGCCAGCAGGTCTTCATGGGAATGGCATTGTCTTCACTCGGGTCGCTGCCCCCGATTATCATCAGGTACTTGATGCCGTAGTCCTTGTAGTGAGCCTGCAGCCAGCCGCGCAACAGTTCGGGCCGCTCCAAGGTGGGGTCGGCAAGCTCAGCCTCAATCTCCTCCAATGAAATCAGCAGCGGGCTGAACCCCTGGGATGCCTTGAACTCCACAAATGCCGGAAGTTTGAAACTATCGTTGATGTACGACTCCCTTGCCACGATAACGTAGTCGTATGTGGGGCCCTCTTCCCGCCATTCTTCGTACCACTCATCCAACGATTCAGGGTTGAGCACGTGCCCGGTGTAGCGGCCCGGAAGGTAATGACCGCGGGCCGGCGCCAGTCGATGAGTGCGGGAGTAGTCAACTTTCACGACGAGATGACGACAGAAACGTGTCGCCCCGTCTTCTGGATTTACCTCCAGGGGGAACAGTAGCAGCGGCAGCATCCGGCCGTCCCCTTCCGCCATTATCGGTCGGGCTTCGTAGCCCCGGACCAGGCCCGCAGAAGCCGGAAAATGGGGCTTCATCACCGCACCATCCTGCAGGGAAATGAGGGTCCTCGCAGTACCGGAGGCCACCGGCGGACCCTCGCAGTCACGCCGGAACACCTCGATGGAATCGATGCCGGACACATCGGGCGGAAGCAACACCGTCACCGGCAGAACAGGCCCCGTTCCAGCCATCTGCTGAAGACGGTTCCAGCGAAATGCCGAGTCCTGGCTTGCCGCAGGAAAGGCTCCGGCATCCACCTCAAACGTCAGTTCTTCTGCAGACAGGGTCGGCATGTACGAAAGAACCATCAGGGCAAAAATGAGTCGGGGTATCATACGGCATCTCCTTCGGCGCAGTGTACCCAATTTCCACTTGGAAACAAAAGGCAATTTACTCTTGAAACGAAAGACTTTTAGTTCTAGAGTACCTCCCGCTAGTCAGTGTACCCAATTGAAAATGTTTAGGGAGAAAGGCATGCTCGACAAATCCAGAGTTCCAGGCTGGCACTGGGTGATGCAGCGCGTTTCTGCGCTATTCCTGGCGTTCGGCCTCGCCCTCCATTTCCTGGTTCTCCACTACGGCAAGTTGCCCGGAGGCAATGTTATGCCTGCGGCATCAAGTACAGCCAAGCGGTTCGGAGGCGACTCCACCTTCTTCTGGGTGGTCTTCGACACTCTGCTCCTCGGGTGCGCCCTCTATCACGCACTCAATGGCATCTACAACATGGTCATGGACTACAACCCGGGGCAGCGTTTCAAAAGGACCTTCGCCTGGGTCTTGTGGGCCGTTGGCCTGGCCGCGTTTGGCCTCGGCTTCATCCTTATCGGCAAGTTCGTCGGCTTTGCCATGACAGCCTGAGCCGGGCAGGGAGGAGAGTAATGAGCATCAAGAAACTGAATTACGTTGAAGAAACTTCGATGAACTGGCATGCGGGGATGATATCGTTCGTGGCCCAGCGGATTACCGGTCTGGCCCTCGCATTGTACCTGTTCCTGCACATCTTGAGCCTTAGTTCGGTCATAAGCAGCGGCGACAGCTTCAAAGAGATGATGGAATCGTACAACACGTTCATCTTTCACGTGTTCGAGTGGCTGCTGCTGGCCGCGGTGATGTTCCACATGTTCAACGGCGTCCGCATCATTATCGCTGACTGGTTCGGTATCACCCGGCTGCAACGAGGGATGTTCTGGGTTTCAGCGGTGGCGACGGCCGCCGTTGTTCTGGCCAGCGTCCCCTTCTTCTTCATGTGGAGGTAGCCAATGAGATACCATGACGTGATCGTTGTCGGGGCCGGCCTGGCCGGACTCAGGGCCGCCATCGCAGTGAACCAGAAGAACGTCAATGTGGCTGTGCTGACCAAAGTACACCCCATTCGCTCCCACTCGGTGGCCGCCCAGGGCGGTATCAACGCAGCCCTCGGCAACAACCCGAGAGGCGGCTTCGATTCGCCCGAGAAACACGCCTTTGATACGGTCAAAGGCAGTGACTATCTGGCGGACCAGCCTGCAGTTCTCAGCTTCACCGAGGCCGCACCGGGGATCATTTACGAAATGGAGCACTGGGGCTGCCCGTTCTCCAGAACTCCCGATGGCAAAATAGCACAGCGACCCTTCGGCGGCGCCGGCTTCCCACGCACCTGCTACGCCACCGATAAGACCGGTCACGTCCTGCTCCACACACTGTACGAACAGGCGGTTCGCTTTGAGCACGCCTCGGAGCGCCAGAACTTCCAGATCTACGAAGAGTTCATGGTCACCCGCCTCGTCGTGGAGGACGGAGAATGCAGGGGCGTCATCGCCATGAACTTCGCCACCGGCGAGCTGGAAGCCTTCATGGCTGAAGCAGTGATCTTCGCCACCGGCGGCTCGGGCAGGGTCTACATTCCCAGCACCAATGCTCTCATCTCCACCGGCCTGGCAGTGGCCATACCCTACTGGGCCGGAGTGCCCATCAAGGACATGGAGTTCATCCAGTTCCACCCCACTACACTGCTGGGCAGCGGCATCCTCATGACCGAGGGGTGCAGGGGGGAAGGTGGCTACCTCACCAACGCCAGCGGCGAACGATTCCTGGCCAACTACTCCGACTCGGCCAAAGCCATGGAAATCGCCCCCCGCGACATCGTAGCCCGCAACATGCAGCGGGAAATAATCGAGGGACGGGGGGCTGGCGGCAAGCACATAAATCTCGACCTGACGCACCTGGGCGCCGAGAAGATCATGACCCGACTCCCGGGCATTCGCGACCTGGCCATTAACTTCGTGGGCGTCGACCCCATCAAGGAACCGATTCCCGTTCGCCCCGGGCAGCACTACACAATGGGCGGAATTGATACCAACGCCAACGGCGAAACCGAGGTCAAAGGTTTCTACGCTGCCGGGGAATGCGCGGCGGTAAGTGTCCACGGCGCCAACCGGCTCGGCGGAAACTCCCTGCTCGAAACCCTCGTGTTTGGCAAAATCGCAGGGGAGTGTGCCGCGGACTACGTGCAAGCCAAGGCGCTGTCGAAGCAGGGCGAATCGGCCATCAAACAAGCAGCCTCAGAAGAAGAGGCAAAGCACCGGGAGTTGACCAGTGGCGCCGGTTCGGAGAACCCCGCCGATATTCGCGATGAATTGGGCGCGCTGATGGTCGACAAGGTGGGCATCTTCCGTACCGAGGAGGACATCACCGAGGGATGGAAGAAGGTGAAGATGCTCCAGAATCGATTCAAAAAGGCCAAAGCCGGGTGGGCCGGAAAACGGTTCAACCAGTCCCTCATGTGGTTCCTGGAGTTGGAAGGGAATCTGGCCATTGCTGAAATCGTGGTGGCCGGGGCGTTGTCTCGCAAGGAAAGCCGGGGCTCGCATTTTCGTCTCGATTTCCCCACGCGGAATGACGAGTCGCACCTCATGCACACCATTGCCCGGTGGTCGGCTGATGACGAGAAGATGAAGCTGGCCTACCGCGCCGTAGAACTGGGAATTTGGGAACCCAAAGAACGCAAGTACTAGGAGGCAAATCTGATGTCCAAAACTGCGAAGTTTAAGATCTTCAGGTTCGACCCGGAATCGGACAAGGCACCCCGGTTCGACAATGTGGACGTCCCCTATTCAGACGGCATGACCATCCTGGACGTCCTGTTCTATATCCAGGACCACATGGACCCCTCCATCGCGTTCAGGTTCGCCTGCCGCGCGGCCGTATGCGGTTCCTGTGCGTTGCACATTGACGGCAAATACCAGTTAGCGTGTGAAACTCAAGCAAGCCTCGGCCTCAGCAAGCGGGTCACTATACGTCCGCTCGCTCACCTACCCATTATTCGGGATCTCGTAGTGGATATGGAACCGTTCTGGAAGCAGTACAAGCGGATTGTCCCCTACCTGCTGCCCGGTGAACCGCCGCCGGAAAAGGAGCGCATCCAAACCGCGTCAGAGCGCCTCAAACTTGACGTGGTCGTGGATTGCATATTGTGTGCCTCCTGCCACTCATCCTGCCCGATGACCGCGTCTCATGAAGATTACATCGGCCCCGCCGCGCTGGTGAAGGCAAACCGCTTTGCGGTAGACTCCCGGGATGACGCCCTGGGGCAACGACTGGCTATCGTGTCTGATGAGAAGGGCGTGTGGCGCTGCCACACGGTGTTCAACTGCTCCGAAGCATGCCCCAAAGATATCGACCCCGCCGGCTCCATAGCCAACCTGAAACGTCTCTCAACTCGCAACTACCTGCTCACCCCCGACAGTCGGTAGCCTTCGGCGCGACTTGACATCTGGCCTCTCGGCATATATTTAACCTCGTGCTGTCTTGGCGGGGAGAGGTAGATAATGCCAATATACGAATACCAGTGCGATGATTGTGGCGCCCGCTTCGATGAAATGCGTAAGATCACCGATGAAACCACTCCCGACTGCAAGGAGTGTGAATCGTCCAACGTACACCGCCTCGTTTCACTAAGCTCGTTCCACCTCAAGGGAACCGGCTGGTACGTTACCGACTACGCACGTAAAGAAGGCCGCCCCGGCGGCACCGGCAGCGACAACGGCACATCGTCCGTTGCTGCCGAAAAAGACGCCGCAGTGACCAAGAAGACCGAAGAAAAAAAGAAAGACACCCCGACCTCCGACGGCAAAGAGAAGAAAGGCGCCGGCAAATCCACTTCGGGCTCCTCTTGACCCCCCCCTCACCCCGGGAACGAGCCGTGGTCCTGTTGAGCGGAGGTCTCGACTCCGCCACTGTACTGGCCATCGCGGTCGACCGGGGACATGCCGTCTACACGCTGACTTTCGACTATGGCCAGCATTGTCAAACCGAGCTGCAAGCCGCGGCAAGACTCGCCCGGGCCGCCGGAGCCGAGCACAAAGTGCTCCCTTTGTCCCTCGACAAAATCGGTGGCTCTGCCCTTACCGAAGACCGACCCGTCCCCGCAGCCGGCCAAGCCGCGCTGAACTTCGGTATCCCTGAAACATACGTCCCGGCACGCAACACCGTATTCCTCGCCATCGCCCTCGGCTGGGCAGAGGTGCTGGGCGCATACTCCATCTTCATCGGCGCCAACTCACTTGACTACAGCGGCTACCCCGACTGCCGCCCTGAGTACCTCGAAGCGTTTAATCGCCTCGCAGCCCTCGCCACTGCCCAAGGAGCCGGCGGCGGCCGCCCCGTCACCGTAGAAGCACCGCTTATGCACATGTCCAAGGCCCAGATTATCAAAGAAGGAATGCGCCTCGGCGTAGACTACTCCCTCACCGTAAGCTGCTATCAACCCACCCCCGCAGGCCACCCCTGCGGAGCCTGCGAATCCTGCGTCCTGCGCCAAAGAGGCTTCGCCGACGCCGACCTCGCCGACCCCTCGGTCTGAAACGACGGGGACGGGGGGCGATTTTCTGCCTGAAAACGACGGGGACGGGGGGCGGTTTTTGAACCGTTCTGAGGGCCTCTCATGGCCACGAAATCGCCAATTCGTAGCTTCCCTATCGCCACACTGAAGTCAGATTTCGTGAGACGCAGCTTTCCTTGCTCCGCGCCTGCCCTGACGTTCGCTAGAAGAACGCCTCAGACACAGCCGAGAGCAGACCTCGGCTCAGATGGGGTACTAAAGAGTGACCAGCGGTTGCCTGCCCCGGTTCCTAGCTAGGAACCGGGGCCTTGACTGTCAGGTGCTCGGGACTCCGCGGCGACGACCTGC
>CAZVFX010000080.1:0-33150 GCA_964626565.1 uncultured Myxococcales bacterium | reverse complement strand
CGCACTCGCTGCCTGAAACACGGCCGACATTCTCACCCCAGGTGAACGGTTACATACGATGTTTTTTGCTTGCGGACGAACAACGCTCCGATGCGCTTGCCGTTCACTTCCAACGGAATGAGGCGATCCCACTCGGTTTCCACCGATGCAGGCTCGTCGTATCCGCCCCTCGCCCACTGGGCAAGTCCCGGAAACTCGGCGCACGGGACTACGTTTCCCCCTCGCATCTCCAGAACCGAGCTTTCATCCGGCCCGTCGAACGGTGCTATCCGGCGAGACATCTCGATAACTCCGTCGGACAAGGGGCGGAAAGCGAACGCGGCGCACTCCACCCCTTCGAAAACCTCCACAATGAGGTCCAGTATCACGCCCCTCAACTCCAGCAGGTTGATGGTCGTGCTAAGCCGGCCTACCACCGCGTATAGAACCGACAACTCGAAGTTCTGCTCACGGATTCGCTCCATCTGACCGCTAACGCTCGCGGAAAGGTCGTTGACGGCCTCCCCCACCTCTCCCAGTTCGCCGCCACTGCCGATTTCGATGGCACGGTCCAGTTCACCGCCCTGAAACCGCCTCACCCCTTCCAGCAGCAAGTCCACAGGCCTCTGCACGAACAGGTGCATAACCAGCAATGCGAGGAGGGCGAGGAGGGCGATGGTCGAGGCCCCAATGGCGACCAGGGTCTTCTGGATACTCTTCATCGCCTCTTCGTGGGGGCGAAAATCGCTGGTCACGAGAAGAACTCCGAGGTGCTTGTCATCGGTGTCATGGCATTTGTGGCAAGCTTCCTCGTTGGGGATAGAACTCACTGCGCTGACGATATGGCCGCCCTCCCCTGAAATATCGACTACAGTCTCAGTGCCGGGGGGGGAGGTGGCATGACAAGTCTGACAGATGCGATCCTCGAATTCCAGGGTGGTTCCACGCTCCAATTCGCTGGTGCAGAAGGTCACCTTCCCCTCATTATTCACTATGGAAACACGCCGTAACCCGCCGCTCTTCTTGACCCGTTCAATGGCGGTCTGAAGCCCCTCGGCGTCATTGCGCAGCATATGGTCGTGCAGGCCGGAATGGACCACCTCGTTTATCAGTGCCGCCTCGGTGCGGGCGCGATCCACGAGGCGATTGCTTTCGATGTAGTAGACCCAGGTCAGTGATGCGCAGATTGAAAGCAGGACTACAAACGCTACCGGTACAAACAGCCTGACGATGAGTCTCTCATGCCAGGGTGTGGTCATTAGGGATCCCGGGGAAACGCCGCCTTCACGGCAACCACCATCTTGTCATGGACTTCCCCGAGGGGAAGGGAGGAGTCGAGAATATCAGCGCGGCCGGGGTGGGTGGCGTAGAGCCGGTCGTATCCCGCCGCAATTCGAGTTAGCAGATCACGAGTTTCGAACAGGTCTTTGGAAACCCGCGTACCCGATATCCGGGCCAACGCGACGTCAACATCCACTTTGAGGAAGAAGGTGAGATCGGGCGTGACCGCGTAACGATTAATTTCTTGCACCCAGGCGTTGTCGATGAGGGTGCCCTGGTACGCGACCGAGGAATCCAGGTAGCGGTCCGAGATGACCCACGCACCTTTCTCGAGCGCGGGCTCAATTTCAGCATGGAGATGGTCGATACGGTCCGCAGCGAACAGCAATGCGATGGCTTCGGCCGGCAGCGGCCCGGCGGATCCGGGCAGCCGAATGCGCCCCTTAAGTGCATTTCGAATCAGTGCGCCGATGGGCCCATCCGACGGTTCCCTGGTGGTCACTGCCGGGATCCCCTGCCCACGCACCCAGTCGTGCAGCAGCCCCGCCTGGGTGGTGGTTCCGGCGCCGTCTATTCCTTCCAGAACGATGAACTTGCCCCGCTTACTCACCCGCCTCCTCCGTATCACATGAAAGGTATCTTACCTCGGTTCCTACCGGACAGGGAAACGAAAAAGGATCGCCGTGGAACTGAAGCCCGAACTCCACCTCACGATACTCGATGGAGAGGTCCGCTTCCGGCTTGCCGGAGACCAGTCGGAGACGTTCGGGCACAGTGTGCGCCCCCGCCTTCTTCTTTCCTTCGAAGGTAATGTCGAACAGCTTGTCGCCCCCTTGCTTCATGGCCGCCCCGACAAGGGTCCGGCCGTCGGGAGCGACACGCAGAGTCTGCTTGAGGTCCTCCCTGGTCAAGACCAGCAGATACACGCCCTGCTTTCTGGAGAACGTCAACTGCTGGTCATCCGGCTCTTTCAGAAGTGGGACGCGACCTTCGAGCAATACCAGCAAGGCCGCGGGGTTTGAGACCATGGGCACCCGGGAAACCACCGGTGCGGCACAGGTGGGCCCGGTATAGCAGTAAGGCTTGCCCCGCTCGAAGAAGGTGAATCCTTCGCCGTCGGCAGTAAGCACCGAGATGAGGTCGTCGGTAAACGAGAGCACGTTCATGCGCATCCGGTCAGGGCGTGCGCCCATAATCTCCACTTTGGCTTTGCGCGCCTTGCCCTCCCCGTAGTACTCGATTCGAGCTACTGCAAAGAGAGTGTCTTCCGGGCCGCTGTCATTCGCGGGCTGCACGTTGGCGACCATGTCGGCCGGGTTGGTTATGAGGGGGTCTGGTAGCGGGTGAGTACCACAGCAACAGGTCAGGGAAAACAGGGAGAGAAGAACCCCGAATCTCATATAGGAGCCTTGACCTTGAACAGCTCTTTGAGTTCCGGTTCATGCTGGATGCGGGCCGCCGCGACCTCTCTGAGCGCGGTAACCGCTTCTTTGTTCTTGAGGTGCTTCACCATCGGCTCAGCGCCATCCTTCAACTGCCGGCAACGCTTCGCGGCCATGAGTACCAGGGCAAAACGGTTCTCTATCTGGTCCAGGCAATCTTCAACGGTTACTCGGGCCATAATCGCCTCCTTGAAAAGGTGCTATAGTTCATATAGGGTTTTGGGCAGTGAAGTCAAGAAAATTTCTGTAGCGGCCGCCCGCGACGCGAGCCTCTGGGAGGATGTCGGCACATGCGTTCAGTTTCGAGTTTTGTGGTCCTGTTAGCTCTGGTCTCAACAGCTTGCGGTGGGGCCCTCAAGGTCAAGGAGTACACCTTTTGCAAGGAGGCTCCGCCCGTCGACGCGATCGTCATTCTCCACCCCGATTTCTATTTCCGCGGCATGGAATCGCACCAGGTTTACGAGAAATGGATGGACCTCGCACACCGGCTTACGAAGCGCACCGGCGTCGTCGTGATCGCACCCGATGAGTACACCACCCTTACCGACGGAATGGTCACCAATCTGGCATACGAGACAGACCTGGCCACGGTGCTCAAGCCCTACGGCCTAAAAGTGGAGAATACCATTGCGTTGCGCCTCATGCTGGTTGAGTCGTGGCAGGAAGTCCAGAAGGTGGTCACCAAGAAGGACAAGAAGCGGGCCAGCCGGGCTGAATTCGAAAGCGAGATGAAGTTCACGGCCGATGTCTATCACGTCGGAACGAGCCAGCCACTGCTCACGTACGCCGACGGAGTTTCAGGTACCGTGTATGATGAGCCCGACGAGGCGGATCCGAGGCCCGAGATTACCTCGTTCGCACTTCGCAACTACAACGGTCTCATCCAGGCCCTGCAAAGCAAGCTCAAGGTGCGGTCCCGTGCCGGCTCCGCCGTGAAGCTTGGGCTGGCGGAAAACCCTTTGGAGTCGCTGGACTACCAGTATCAGAC
Organism: uncultured Myxococcales bacterium; assembly: GCA_964626565.1. Lineage (GTDB taxonomy): Bacteria > Myxococcota_A > UBA9042 > CAIXZC01 > CAIXZC01 > CAZVFX01. The sequence continues at coordinate 29,460 of CAZVFX010000080.1, read as the reverse complement.
GCTGCCGCCGCTGCGGAAGACGCTGGAGAAAAAGGACGACCTGGAACGGGATGCGGTGATCCGCGCTCGCATAACGTACCGCTACCCTACCCTGGAGCGAGGGGCAGTGCGGAAGCTGCAGGCCGGCACCAAGGGAGTGTTGGTGACCGGTGCGGCCCCGTGCACCAATCTGAAACCCGGCGACGTGATCCTCGAGGCCGATGGCGTTCCGATCCGGCGTGAGTATCATCTGCGCGGTCTGCCCGCGTTTACGGCCGCCGCACCCGGGGCCCCCACTCTCAAGGTCTTGCGCGAAAGCTCAACCGTTACCATTGTGGTGGAGTGCGGGGGGAAGAAATGAGGAGAGTCATATTTGTTGCTGCGCTTGTGTTGGCTGCGATGGCGCCAGTCTGGTCAAGCGCCGAAGACGTAGATGAATTTGTCATGGATGACATGGAGTTGGAAGAGCTGACTCTGGAGGACGAGGACATCGAGGAGATCGCGGAAACAACCGTGGTCGTTCTGACTGAGGAAGAGGCGGTAAAGATGGCCGACCCCGGCGCTGGTGCTGCGGGCGTTGTGCGCACCATCTACACCTTCCTGATTGTCATTCTAATCGGCGCTATGCTCCTCCACAATCTGCTCATCTGGTTCTCGTTCGTAATCAAGAAGATCAGGGACGGAAGGAAGACGGGGCGCAGCCGGTTTGCACCGGTGGAGATGTTGATGCATGTGGTGCTAATCTTCTCCTTCGCCGGCCTTGCTTACACCGGTTTTGCGCTGCCCTATTCGGACCTGTTCATCTTCAAATGGATCTACGACGCAGGTCTCACTGACGCACGTGCGCTGGCCCACCGGGTGTTCGCAGTACTACTGTTGGCCGACCTCGCAGTCTTCCTCGTCTATTCAATAACCACCCGCACCGGGCGCCTTAATTGGTGGCGCCGCATGTGGCCCGGTTTCGGCGACCTCAAGGAACTGGCCGCAACCATCTCCTATCATGCCGGTCTTAGAGACTCGCCACCTGCCCATCCCCACTTCAACTATGCCGAAAAGGCGGAATACTGGGCGTTGCTGTGGGGGACAGTGATCATGGGAGTGACCGGTTTGGCTCTCTGGTTCAAAGAGTTGCTGCCCGTGGAATCGGCTGCCTGGTGGGAGAGCGTGGCCGGTGCGGTGCACTTCTACGAGGCTCTGCTCTCGGTGCTGGCCATTACCGTATGGCATTTGTTCTTTGTGTTGATTCACCCTGAAAAGGCGCTACAGATCCCACTGCCGAAGGATTGAGAACCCCACCACCAGGTCGTCCACGGTCCTGTAGGAACCGGCGGGGAGAGCGTCCAGCGTCAACATCTGGCTGTTGGAGACCAGAAACGCAAAACCGTGCCGGAAGGTGAGAATATTGACCCCTGCCGCGACTGCGGGATGGCCCGCATCGTAGCCGACGAAAGGCGCCACCGCCTCAACGTGAAGGCGGACGTGGGGGTGAACGCCCATTCCCCAGGACAACTCGCCGCCTGCGCCCGCGGAGTAGTTGTAATCAGCGTTGCTCTTGGCAGGCGTGCTGGATTCGGTTGCGGCCAGCACACCTAAGGTGAAATCGAAACCGGCGGGTAGCGGTCGGCCCACCAGGAGTTGGCCGTTCCAACCCACGGCATCCTCCTCGCCCGGGTGGACGAACACCGAGGCCCCACCCCCGAGAACAAGGTCAACGTAGTGTTTTTCGTGTGATAGCGGCGCCACCCGCGCGGCCAATTCATAAGTGTCGAAGGTTTCCGACGTGTTGTTCTGGCGTGCGGCGAGCACATCCACAATGTCCAGAGGGGAGTAGCGCAACGCAAAACCGATCTTCAGCCCGCCGGAGTCGAGACCGAGGAAATCGTGCGCGGGGTCTTCATCGAACTTCTGCATTGCCCGGTGATCGATGGTGAACTGCAAGGCACCTTGTCTCCCCATGTTGTGGAGCGGGACCGTGAGCCCCCGGCACAACACCGGCAGCAGCGCGGGCTCCTCGACCTCGGTCACTTCCGCAACCTCCACATCGTCCAGGTCGCCCAGGTCGAGGGACAGGTCATCGTCTTCGTCAGGAACTCCCTGCGCCAGCACAGACGCAGGAGCTGTCAGCAGAGCAAGAACAGACAAGAGTAGCGTCAACTTCCTCATCGGGCCTCCTCTTCCGTTAGCGGCTGCTCGTTGCCACAGGGCATACCGCTATCTATCCAGGCCTGGAACTGCAGTTTCTCAGCGACGGAGAGCTCGTAATCCTCCGGCATGGTGCCCGCTTGAACAGTCTGGTTGCCCTCGATTCCGAAGGCCCTGGCCGCCTCGCAAGTGTCGTAGTCCTGCCCCAGCGGAGCTCCTTCCCTGTCATCCCCGGTAAGGGTGGTGGCGTGACACCAGATACAATGCTTGCCCAGCAGGGGAAGCAGCTCCTGGTATGTGACGGCAGCGCCCTCGCCGCCGCCGCAATACTCAGCGACGGGGTCGTCCTTGTCGCCGCACGCGATAACTCCCGCGCCAGCCCCAGTAGAGAGAACGAGAAACAAAGCAATTCTTGTGTTTAGCATCCTATATACCTATCGTTAATAAGCCTACATTGGTTGTGGAGGACGAACCGTGAAGACCAAGAATGAGGAGAGGCGGAAGTTCCTGGGCGTCGCTTCGGTTGCTGCCGTTGGCCTTGCCGTGTGCCCGATTCGATTGCTCGAGGCGGGGCCGGCCAAGGGCAAGCTGGTGGCGCTGCCCATGTCCAGCCTCGAGAAGATAGCCAAGATCGAAGGCCACATGGTCCTTGAACTCAAGGGCCGGGCCGTCTATCTCGTGCGGCTGAGCAAGAAGAAGGTTGGCGCCTATTCCGCGATCTGCTCTCACGAGAAGAAGTGCATCGTCTCCTACACTCCCGAGCGGAAGCAATTTGACTGTCACTGCCACAAATCCTCCTTCAATCTCAAGGGAAAGCCTCTCGGCGGACCTGCCACCGAGCCCCTTGAGCGCTTCCCTACCGCGATCAAAGGGGAGAAGCTGATCATCAAACTTCCCGAACTCTAAGCAACCCCGCCACCAGAAGCACCAGCAACATCAGCAGAGCACCCGATGCCGGGTCCCCGGGAACATCCGCGGCGGAGCAGCTACCCTTGGGCGGGCATAGCTTCCGAGGTTGGGGCAGAGGAATCCCGCCGTCCTTCTCCCCGGACGTCAAATCGCCGCCCGTGGTTTCCAGCACTTCGGCAATCATCTCCGGAACCACCTCGGCCGCCTCCGGCATCAGCTCCGGCACAGGCTCCGGGTCGGGCTCGGGCGGGGCCACGCAGAGGCCGTTTTCGCAGGTCCCGATTTCGCAGTCGCTGTCCACAAGACAGCAACCGGCAACCCACTCGCCCGCGCAAGTTCCTTCCGCACAGAAATCCAGTTCGGTGCACGGATTGTCATCATCACACGGCAGTTCGTTGGGTTCATTCGCGCAACCGCCGGCCCAATCGCACGAATCGTCAGTGCACGGATTGCCGTCGTCGCAGGAGACAAACCCCACCGGCTCGCAGACCCCGTCTTTGCAACGGGACTCGGACACACACTGGCTGCCCAGATCGCACAAGAGATCCTCGCCTGTCGGCGATAGCTGGCACAGGCCCGTCTCCGGGTTGCAGCCGATCTTCACACATGGAGGCAGGTTATCTTCCGGACAGCTAATGACGGTGTCAGGGTCGGTCTTGCAATAGAAGGAATCACCTTCCTGCTTGCAGACCGGCTTGCCGTTGCAGGGGTTGCCGTCATCGAATGGGATGCAATCCCAGTCGCCCAAGCACTCGCCGCAAGCCGGAGTGTGCCCAGCGCACGCGCCCGCCGTGCACATGTCGTCCCCTGAACAAGGATCTCCGTCGTCACAGAGAGTTTCATCCTCCGCGGCTGGATAGGTGCAACCATCGGGCGGTACACAGAGATCTTCAGTGCACGGGTCTTCATCGTCGCAGCCCAGGTGATCGGCGAAGTGATCACAGCCCGTATCGATGCAGGTATCGATGGTGCATGGCACGCCGTCTACGCACAAGTCGTCATCCGGGTTGTTCAGGCAACCGGCCGCGCTGCAACTGTCCACCGTGCAAGAGATGTCGTCGTCACAAAGATCATCCTGAGTAGCGTTCTGACATTCGCTCGCGAAGCACGTATCAAGGGTGCAATCCACCCCGTCGTCACATGAATAGTCGCTCTCTTCGTCAGTGAGGCCGTCGCAGTCGTCATCGATCGCGTTGCATGTTTCAGGTGCCCCGGGGTAAACCGTCGGCGACGAATCGTCACAATCTCCTCCCAATTCGGGAATAGTGGTGTTGCAGAAGACTTCGTAATTCTGGAAGCCGTCGCCGTCGGCATCGGGACAGGGGATACAGTCGGAGTCCAGCATGTCGTACAGGCCGTCACCGTCGTTGTCGAGCCCGATGCCGTTGCCGCTCCAGTCTTCAGTGGTTGCTTCATCGTTATTGCAGCTTGCCGCGGCTTTTGTCTTTACTACTCCGTAATATGGAGGCAGAACATCTTCGGGCACCGGCTCGCCATCGTCGTCATGACATTCGAGACACGAGTCCTCCCCGGCCTGCAGGTGGTGGGCCCGCAATCCGTAACCCTTGGGAGTGTCGCCCTCCAGGTGGCCGTGACAGCCGGAACAACTGAACCCCATTTCGCCGAGCTCCCCGGCAGACTTGTAAGTCCACACGCTAGGACCCGAGAAGTGGCACAGATTGCAGTCGGTGCCCATGTTGTAGGGCTTCCGGTGCGTGTTGTGCAGGTCCTCTGCCCAAACGTCTCCCTTGGGAGATTCGTAGGGCATGGTTGCCCCTCCCGCCAGTTCGTGCCTGAAAGCGCCGTGGCACTCGACACAACCTTTCCCTAAACCGTCGTTGTATTTCTCGTGGGCAACGGGCCTTGCGACCGGCTGCAAGAGCGAGGCGGAAACCGCCAACGTCAACGCCAGCGCAATCTGCCGCCCCACGCCGTAATCGAATTTCAATTTGAACACCGTGCACTTCCTCCCTGACAAACGTTCACGCCGGAGACAATCGCCTCTCAAATGGTGCGAGCCACCGAGTGGAATAGCAGTATACCAACAACAGGTATTAAGTAGGAAGAAAGTTCTCGCCAGACAAGTGTACGGGACGGATCGCGGCCTTTCCGCTTGACAGCGGATTTCCTCCTCCCTAATATTCAGCCTGCTATGAGTGAAAGAACGAAGAATATACTGCTAAGTATCGGGTTGATCGCAGTAGTTTCCGCCATCGGCGGGGCAGGCCAGTACATCAATTGTCGCTGGTTGTTCCTCGCTCCGACGGCGGTCCTGGCGATCTGGGGAACGAGTCGGAGGGTGATGCTCTCCCATGAATTCTCAGTGGTGCTCATGTTGGAGATCGCAATCGCGACCCTCGTGGGCACACTGTGGACTACTGGAGGAGTCTTCGCCGCACCCTGGTTCATCTCCATTCTGGGACTCATGGGCGCCAGTTCGCTCCTGTGTCTCGTCTTCAACTTGCCTGCGCGCAAGAAGATCTCCTACCTGATGGTGCATTGCTCGGTGCTTGTGGTGTTGGCAGGCTCCGTGGTCACGCACTACGCCAAGGAGGAGGGGTTCATCCACATCCTGGAAGGACAGGTCGTTGATGAATTCTTTATCATGAAGGACGGGCAGCAGACCAAGGAAAAGGGGAAGCTGCCGTTCCATGTGCGCATGGACAAATTCGACGTGGAATTCTACGACCCCGTTCCCATGCTCTATTTCTTTGTGAAGGGCAAGGACCAGCCGGTGGGCTCCCTCCAGTTGAAGAAGGGAGAGCAGACCACGGTAGACGGCGTCACGGTCAAGGCTATCGGGCTGGGTGAGCAGGACGTGGTCCCCGTTCCGGGACACCCGCCTGTGCAAGTTCAGGTCGCCCAATTCGAGGCCAATGGCAAGGCCACCGGCCTGTTCGCCGGGAAACACGTTCTCGTAGACGGACTGGCCATCATGTTCCACTTGAGGGAAGGAGAGCCGAAGGTCTACCAGAGCACCCTGACCGTCCTGGACGGTTCAGGAAACGAGGTGCAATCTCAGAAAGTGGTGGTCAACGATCCGTTGCGCCAGGGCGGCTATTGGTTCTACCAGAGCAACTGGGACCCGAAGAACCGCCGCTACTCCGGCATTCATATGGTGCGCGACCCCGGGTTGCCCCTCATCTTTCTGGGCTTGATCATTCTGGTTCTAGGAACCCTCGCCAAGGTACGCATCGGCCGCGGCGGCCAGGCCGAGAGGTAATTCCATGCTACTGAACATCCTCTTCACATTGTTTGCCGTCTCAACTGCTCTCTACGGCCTGGGCGTAGTGCTCGGCATACTCGGCAAGTCTGCGCCTATGAAGATTCTGAGTGCGGGCGGTCTTTTCCTAATTGTGGCCGGCATGGCCCTGGGCATCGGGATGATGACCTTTGCCTGGGTGGAAACCGGCCAGCCCCCGTTCCAGACGCTCTTCCAGTGCCTGATCTTCTTCTCAGTCACCACCGCGCTGGTATTTCTTTTTTCGGCGCGCAGCCTCCCCCTGCTGGGGTTGGCCACCGCGGCGTTTATCGTCGCCATCCTCGGATACGCTTTCGTCCGGCGGGACACTGCGTTGGTGCAGCTTCCTCCGGCCCTGCAGAGCGCTTGGTTCATTCCCCACGTGGTTGTCTATTTTCTGGGATATTCCGCCCTCTTCGTATCGTTCGCAACGTCGATTCTCTACTTGATCTTCCCCAACCCCAAGAAACTTGCGTTCGCCGGCACTTTGGGGCTGGATCGCCTCGATTTCGGAATGTTCACCTACAAGGCGATACTGTTCGGTTACGCCATGATCTCCGCCGGTCTCATCCTCGGCGCCCTGTGGGCCAAGTTCGCCTGGGGCGACTGGTGGACCTGGGACCCCAAGGAAAACTGGGCGCTCATTACCTGGCTGGTCTACGGCGCCTACCTGCATCTGAGATACGTGGGGGCCAGCAAAAAGGCGCTGGCCTGGATTGCCATCGCAGGTTTTCTTGCCGTCATGTTCACCTACCTCGGCGTCAACTACCTCCCCGCCGCACAAGAAGCTTTACATTCGTATACCCTCTGATACCATACTCGCTGTTGGTTAATGAAGGGCAGGTTATTAATTAATAGTAAGGTAGCGAACATGATCCCCAGAAAACTTGATTCAGTGTTGTGCACCCCAGTCGGGCTGCTGCTGGTGGTGTTGATTTCATTTGCTCTGACGGCTTGCGACGGCGTGAAACTCGGGGACGGTCTCCCCGAAAGTGCTGACTGCGACGAGTGCCACGGAGACCCACCCGCGGCGCCGCATCCGGCCGCGGACAACTGCTTCCCTTGCCACGCTCAGACCGTCACCGAAGACGACAAGATCGATGAGCAGGGAGGCCTGCACGCCAACGGCGCCGTAGACTTCGCCATTAGCGCCTGTGACGCGTGCCACGGCAATCCGCCGGGAGAACCTCATCCGGAAGAAACCAATTGCTTCCTGTGCCATCCAGGTGCAGTTACCGAAGCCGGCGAGTTGAAGACCGGCGGCTCGCACTTTGATGGCTCTGTTGACGTTGAGCTGGGGACGTGCGACGCGTGCCACGGTAACCCGCCCGACTCGCCTCACCCGGACGCGGACCAGTGCAACCAGTGCCACCCCGACAGCGTTGGCGAGGACGGCGCGCTGAAGGAAGGTGGTCTGCATATGAACGGAGAGGTGGAGGCTGCGGGTGGCCACAACGAAGGCTACGCTGCCCCCGACCAGCACGGGGCCGAGTTCAACGCCGCGGGAGTGGCAGCTTGCAGCAAGTGCCACGGAGAGGATCTGTCCGGCGGCAGTTCCAAGCTGTCATGCGACAAGTGCCACGCCGACTGGCAAAGTGATTGTACATTCTGCCACGGCGACGACGCCACCGGCAGTCCGGCCCCGCCCCCCAATGTGGCGGGCGAAACCGACACGGCCGCCGCGGGTGTGGGAGCCCACGCAAAGCATCTTGCCGGCGACTCCACCTGGCACGGCCTGGTGATTACGTGCAACGATTGCCACCCCATGCCTGCGGGTGTGCTCACCCCGGGGCACGTCAACGGCAGCGTGGATATCGAGTTTGGCGAAGCAGCCACCCAATCGGGAGCGGAACCGACTTGGGATGGTGAGACCTGCACCAATGTGTACTGTCACGGCGGCGGTCTCAATGCCGCCGACGAGGACGCCCTTGCTCCAGCCTGGAACGTCGTCGACGGAACTCAGGCGGCCTGCGGGACCTGTCACGGCTTGCCGCCAACGGTGCAGCACGCGCCGATGGAAAAGTGCGCCATGTGCCACAGTTGTGTCTCCGTTGATGCGGCCACTATTCGGGCCGAGGGCGCATACCTTCACATCGACGGCGTCTTAAACATGCAGAGCGTCGGCTCCTGCCCTCCCCCCGAATAGGTCTTCTGGCCGGACGCCTTAGGCAACCAATACTATTCACATTGGGAAATATACTTGACTGTTGCGGTTTCCTTTGCATACCATAGCGGCCGCCACACGTAGGACGGGAGTCGCCTTCCCTTTGAAACTACTTCTACCGGAGTACCGCATGCGACTTCAACTTCTCGACGATAGGCCCGCAATTCGTTTCGCCGCGCCCGTGTCCCTTTTTCGCTACTTCTGCCGGCTGGTTATCGTGCTCATGGTTCTGACACTCCCCCGGAGTCAGGCCGCGGCCGACAACAGCGCCTGCTTCGAGTGTCACGAAGACAAGGACCTGGAGCGGGAGGACGGCCCCGAGGGCAGCCTATGGGTAGACGAGAAATTCTACGGCATTTCGGTACACGCCGACATGGACTGCACCGACTGCCACCAGGACGCCGAACTGACGGACGATGAGCACAAGAAGGATCTCGGTGCGGTAGATTGCACGGAATGCCACGAGGAGCAAGCAGAGACCTACAAGGGCAGTCTTCACGGGCGCGCGCTCGCCGGCGGAGACCCTGACGCCCCGAACTGCTCCAGTTGCCACGGCAAGCACGGGATCCTCCCGCCCGACGACCGGCGCTCCTTGACGTACAAAATCAACATTCCGGGGGTATGCAGCAAGTGCCACTCGGAGGCCAGCGGGTTGGCGGATCGCCACGAGATCGGAGAACGCCGGGTGGTCGAGACATACTCCATGTCCATCCACGGCGAAGGCGTCTTCAAGCGTGGTCTCACAGTCGCGGCCGTCTGCACCGATTGCCACGGTTCCCATAACGTCCTGCCCCACGAGGACCCCAAGTCGCTTATCCACCACGACAACGTCGCTAAGACCTGCATGATGTGTCACGGTGAGATCGAGCAGGTCCACGTGCAGGTTGTTCAGGAGCATTTGTGGCAGGAGCAGCCCCACCAGATACCGGCCTGCGTAGATTGCCACAAGCCTCACAAGGTGCGCCAGCTTCAGGCCAAGCGAGGGTTGACCGACGCGGACTGCATGGCCTGCCACGACGATCGGGAAATGAAGCGGGTCGTCGACGGCGCGGAGCAATCTCTCTTCACCGATCGTTCCGTTCTTTTTGGATCCGCGCACGAAAAGCTGACCTGCGCCATGTGCCACTCCAACGTCTTCCGCTATGAAAACCCGCCCTGCAAACACGTAGGGGAAGTGGATTGCGGCAAGTGCCATGCCTCGGCATCTTCGGCTTTTGTGGAGAGTATCCACGGCAAGCTGGTGCAGCAGGGCAACGAGGTTGCCCCGAAATGCACTACCTGCCACGGTTCGCATGATGTGCAGCGGCGCTCCGATGTTACTGCCCCCATCAACATCCGGAATATCCCGCGGTTGTGCGGCAAATGCCACCGGGAAGGGGAAGCCGCAGCCCTTCAGTACGAGGGGGAGCAGCATGAGATTATCGAGAGCTACCACGTGTCGATCCACGGCAAGGGCCTGATGGAAAGCGGGCTGGTGGTAACCGCGGTGTGCACCAGTTGCCACACATCCCACGGCGAACTCCCGGCCAGTGACAGCAAGTCGTCTGTTGCCAGGGAGAACATAGGCCACACCTGCGGCTCGTGTCATGCGGGCATAGCTGAGAAGTTCGCAGAATCGGTTCACAGTCCGACGGTGACTAAGACAGACAAGAAGCTGCCGGTTTGCAACGATTGCCATTCGGCTCACACCATCGGCCGCGTCGACGCGGTAGACTTCCGCACCGGCATCATGGACCGTTGTGGCAAGTGTCACGAGAAACTCACGGCAGCCTACTTCGACACGTACCACGGCAAGGTCACGCTACTTGGGGAGGAACGAACGGCCAAGTGCGCCGATTGCCATTCGGCTCACAGCATACTTCCGCCCACCGATCCCAGATCCACCTTGAGCCGCGATAAGATCGTGGGCACCTGCGGCAAGTGCCATCCCGGCTCGCACCGCCGCTTCGCCGGCTACCTCACCCACGCCACTCACAAGGACCCGGAGAAGTACCCGGTCCTGTACTATACTTTCTGGTTCATGACCATCCTCTTGGTCGGCACCCTGGCTTTCTTCACGCTGCACACAATCCTGTGGTTGCCGCGCTCCCTGAAGGTAGCCCTCGACCGCCGCAAGCGCGGGCACGACCCTGCGGAACCCCACGTACGCCGGTTCATAGGGTACCACCGGGCGACCCACCTGCTCGTCATAGTCAGCTTCTTCGGCCTCGCCATTACAGGCATGATGTTGAAGTTCTCTTATGCCGGCTGGGCTCAGGCCCTTTCCGCCTTCCTGGGGGGCTTCGAATCAGCAGGCATGATTCACAGGCTCTGCGCGATTTTGACCTTCGTCTACTTCGGCATGCACCTGTTCCACTTGTTCCAGGTGAAGCGGAACGAAGGCGTTTCCTGGCTCAGTTTCATTTTTCACCCGGAGTCGCTGGTGCCCAATTTAAGGGACATCAAGGAGTTCTTCCAGACCCTCCGATGGTTCTTCGGCGGGGGAGAGCGTCCCGATTACGGCCGCTACACTTATTGGGAGAAGTTCGACTATTTTGCGGTCTTCTGGGGGGTTGCCATCATCGGCCTCAGCGGCCTGATGCTCTGGTTCTCCGAAGGTTTCACCCTGGTCCTCCCGGGCTGGATGCTCAACGTCGCGACCATCGTGCACAGCGACGAGGCGCTGCTCGCCTCAGGCTTCATCTTCACGGTTCACTTCTTCAACACTCACTTCAGGCCTGAGCGATTCCCCCTGGACCCGGTCATTTTCACCGGTTCGCTGCCCCTCTCCGAATTCAAAGAGGAGCGCCCCCGGGAATACCGCCTTGCCGTACAATCAGGCGAACTCGACTCGATGATGGTCGACCCGCCGACCAAGAAGCTGCTGCGTGCGGCCCACATCTTCGGCCTCTCCATGTTGCTCATCGGCTTGACTCTGGTAGGCCTCATCGTATACGCTATGTTCGTCATTTACAGGTAGCATTTGTAGGTAGTATTTGTAGGTAGCAATCGACGGAGAATCAGTATGCTGCGCAAAATCCTTTCCTTCCTCCCCCGTTTCTGGACAAACTGGCTGACCCTGCTGGGGGCGGCTATCACAACCGTTTCCGGATCCACCATCGTGCTCGCTCTTGCGGCAGCGTTGGTGACACCGTCCGTGAAGCCTTACACTGCGGCCCTCACCTTTCTGGTCATGCCGGCTGTATTCGTTTTCGGCCTGGTGCTCATCGCGGTCGGTTTCGGCTGGGACCGGTTCCGCCGCGGGGCATCGGCGACTCAAGACCCGATCCAGAAGGCCTTCGTCGCAGCGGCCCAGGACAGGCGATCTCGACGATTGATCGTGTTCGTGTGCGCGGCCACCTTCATTAACATCGCCATTGTTGGGGCCGCGGGACATGCGGCCCTCGATTTCATGGACTCGCCCACCTTCTGCGGCAAGCTTTGCCACACTGTGATGCAGCCGGAGTACGAGAGCTTCCTCGAATCGCCGCACTCCCGCGTAAAGTGTGTTCAGTGCCACATCGGGCCGGGAGCCTCCTGGGCGGTGAAATCCAAGGTGGACGGTTTGAAGCAGGTGTGGGGAGTACTCACCGGAACCTACGACACCCCCATTCCATCGCCGGTGCACGCCTTGCGGCCGGCCCGGGACACCTGTGAACAGTGTCACTGGCCCGACAAGTTCCATGGTAACCGCGTGAAGTTCGTGACGCACTACGGCGACGACGAGGAGAACAGCGCCGAGGTCACCGCGTTGCTGATCAAAGTGGGCGGCAAGAACCCCCGCACCGGAGAATACCACGGCGTGCACTGGCATGTCCGCCGCGACACCGAGGTGAGATACGATTCACTGGATGCGCGGCGCGAAAAGGTGGGCAAGATATCGGTTTTCAAGGACGGCGAACTTGTGGACGAGTATCTCCCCCCCGAAGGCGCCGATGCGGAGGTTCTGGAGACCCGCTCCGTGGACTGTGTCGACTGCCACAACCGCCCAACCCACGTATTTGACCAGACCCCGCGCCTGGCCGTGGACCGAGCTTTTTCCGAAGGACTTCTGGAAATCTCAGTACCCTACTTGCACGCCGCGGCTGTCAGTGCCCTGGAGAATGGCGGGGTCGAGTTGGCCCACGACGACGCTGACGCCTATTTCGCCGGCGCACTGGGCAAATTCTATGACGCTGAGCATCCGGACGACAAGCCGGCCGCAGAGCAAATTGAGAAGAGCGCCGCGGCCTTGGGCTCGCTTTACCGGCGCAACGTCTATCCGGACATGAAACTGGGATGGGAGGCGCATCCCAATCACCTGGGCCATCGCGGCGAGGAACAGGACAAGAGAGGCTGCTTCAGGTGCCACAACGATGAGCACGAGACCGCGGATGGAAAGACCCTGAGTATGGATTGCGACTTGTGCCATGAGTTGCTGGTGGAAGAAGAAGCGCCGGAGGATCTTCCCGAGTCGCTTCAGTCGCTGTTCCTGGGCCCCACTAAGGAGTAGTAGGTCCCCCCGGCCGGTCACCCTGCTGCTTCGCGCACTTCCTGATCGCCAGGGAAGCCACGGCAGACGCCAACCCCAACGAAAGCACTGAAACGAGAAGGCCGACTCCCTGCAGGGAGAAGAGGTCCAGAAGCACTACCTTTCCGCCCAGGAAGACCACCGCCACCAAACCCAGCGAATACAAGTCGGGAATCCGAAGCAGGAAACTGGCCAGCAAGAGTGCGACGCAGGTAATGGCCAGCAGCACAGTCTGGGCAACCTGGAAAGAGACCCCGGGCCCCGCGGCCAGGAACGCAATCTGCCTCAGCACCAGGTAGCACAACACAACCCCCAGGAAGAGGGACACAAGGGCCAGCGAATTCGCCAATTTCCCTCCGGGATTACTCTCGTCCGCCCGCCGGCCCAACCGATAGTGCACAAGCAGCACTCCTCCCCCTGCAGCGCCCCAGAAGATTGTTGATGCGGCAGCCCCTGCAATCAGCAACGCGGAGTCAGACGCCAACACGGTGACTCCGGTGGCGACGAGCGCCAGCACGGCTGACAGGGCGACCACGAAGCTGCTGTCAGCGCGCAGCGCCAGTTGCAGCAGGACAAGGGCGGCCAGAACCAGCGCCGGCCCCCCGCCAGGCAACCAGGGCAAACTCAAGGCGCTCACCCCCCCCGCACCGGCCGCCAGGCTGGCTAGTCCGGGACTCCACCCTTCTGCGCCCGTACGCACCGCCACACCGATAAACAACAGCAGAGCGGCGAACAATCCACACCAGACAGCCACCGTTGGCGCCCCGTAGAGAACCAGGCCGAGGGCCCACAGCGACACCAATGGAAACCAGACCGATTCCCCAATGGACGCGCTAGCCGAACGCCTCCATTGGCTAACGGCCACGGCGGCCCAGACTGCGGCGACGCCTCCCAGCGCCACCGGAACGACGCCGGCATATTCCGGTCGGTACGCAACGTACAGCACCGCACCCGCCAAGGCGCCGGAGACGGGTATCAACACTGCTGCGCGCAGCACCCCCCAGTTGCGACGGCCGGCCACGAACATACCGGCCACTGCCAGCGCACCGAGGCCCGCTATTCTCCATTCAAACCCTTCCAGCCCGACTCCCAGCCCGGCGGTGCCACAAGACGCGGCGAACAGGGCGGTGCCGGACAGCGACTTCCTTCCGGTCAACGCTCCAGCACCGGCGCCGGCAAGTCCCGTAACGCCCAGCGACACCGCTGCGACGGCCGGACCCATCATGTCGAACAGATGAAAAGTCTCCAACACCATGACTGGGGCCAGGAGTACGCTGCACAATTGCAGCGCGGGGAAACGGCGGGCCGCCCTGCCCGCACCACCCGGCAGCAGAAAGCCGCCCAGCAGCAGGGCGCAGTAAGCCAGCCCCAATCCGGTACCCACCGCCGGGGCGATGAACTCCTGCTGAGTGGCTACGCGCAGAACCAGCGCTCCGACAAGAGCGAAACAGACGACTGCAACGTGGGTAAAGAAATTGGAGTAACCGGAGGTCAATTCCAGCTCGTCCGCGGTTGAAACCGCGGCGTCGTCGGCCAAGGTATCCGAAGGTGCGCGCCGCTCCAAACCGGCTACTCTGGTTTCGATGGATTCCAGACTTTCGACCCGCGCTGCGAGCCGCTCAACAGAGTCGGCCAACTCAGCAAGTCGGCGACTTAAGTCGTCAGGCCCCATCGTCGGTCTTCTCCCAGTGAATAGCTACCCCTATGAACGACCCGGCTTCTTTTCAGCGCCGGGGAACAGGTGGATTATGCGATGGAAGACGTACAGGATACCAAAGGGCAAGGTGAAGATAATCGCAGCCACAACCAGCCCCTCCTTCTCGAAGAGGCCAGGGAAATAGCTAGTGAAACCCCTCATGGATTTGGAGAGTAGCTGACCGCCCACAACCACGTTCCAGCGCATGAGCAGAACCTGCACCAGCAACATGGTAGCCGCCACCCACACCAGGACGTTCACCGCCCTGTCTTTGAGCCGGAACAGACTGGCCACCCCCAGCATGAGGAAGGGTATCAACGAGAAGACGAAGAACTGGAGGATTACATACGAAACCAGCAGCTTGGACCCGACCAGTTCCGAAAGCACTTCCCATTCTTCGGTCTGCTTGTAAGCGATGGATAGAAGCTCCAGCAGTTCCAGGGAGACCGCAATGATCATGAACCCCCACAAATACTTGCCCATGGCCTTGACGCACGGTTGGTCGACCTTCCACCGGTTGATGAAAGAGACCACGAAGTAGTGGAAGATGAGAACGGAAATCCCGGACACGATGGCTGAGAAGATGAAGATGACGAACATGAGAGGCGTGGACCACCAGGGGTTTGCTTTCAGCGAGCCGAAGAGGAACCCCACGTAGCCGTGAAGCACGCAAGCCATGGGTATCCCCAGGCCGGCCAGAAAACGTGCGATCTTCTCGTCCGCCTTGCGCGTCGCCTCACTCTCACGCAAGTTGCCAAGAAGGATCAGGCGGCAAAGCAGCGCCGCGGGTCCCTTCCCTTGCGCACGTTGGATAAAATCCCCTCGCAACACAAACCAGATCTCCAGCACCACGAGCAGGAGGTAGGCCGAATAGATGAACCCGAATCCGGCCATGGCGGAAGTGAAGTTGGGAGTAATCATGATGTTGAACGAGCGCTCGGGATGACCGAGGTGGATCAGCAGCGGCAGCGTAGCAAAGAGCAGGAAGACAAATGCTGAGGCCAATGAAAAACGCGCCACCGGCTTCAAGTCTTTGCGCCCGAAAACGTGGTACAACGAGGATACGATAAATGCACCAGCCACCAACCCGGTGATGTATGGGTAAAGGACGATCATCACGGTCCAGGTGACGTTGGTTTCGTTGGGGAATACGAAGTTCACTACACCACCTCCTTGTCAAGGCCCAGGTAGTAGCACTTCGGATGAGTTCCCATTTCCGGCCTGAGCAGCCTGAATCGGCCCTGCCGGAGGATTACCGACAGCTTGCTGCCGGGGTCTTTCAAGTCGCCGAAGATGCGCGCCTCTTTGGGGCACGACAGAACGCAAGCAGGCTCGTAGCCTCGAGTGATACGGTGATAGCAAAGAGTGCACTTGTCGGCCAGGTGGTTGCCCGGGCTGATGAACCTCGTGCCGTAGGGGCAGGCCTGAACGCAATAGCCGCAGCCGATGCACCGTTCCTTGTCAACCAGCACCACACCGTCCCGGGTAGTGTAGGAAGCACCTACCGGACAAACCTGGCTGCACACCGACTTCTCGCAGTGGTTACAAATCTTGGGCACGAAGAACGCCTTTTGAACGTCGCCCTCAAGAGGGCTGAAGACGTGGTCGCCGGCCGAAGCAACGTCCACCGCTACTTCTCCTTTGGAGTCCACCCGGTAGCGCTCCACCCAGGTCCTGAAACTCCCTTCGGGAACGTCGTTTTCCGCACGGCAGCCTCGCATGCACGCACAGCACCCGATGCACCGGGTCGTATCGATGGCGTAGCCCCAGAAATGGTCGTTCCAATCATATTTCTCGGCTTCCCCCGGAACAGCCTTCTTGTCCGCACCCCCGCACCCGAAGAGATAGAGCCCCGGGGCGGCAGCCAGGAGCCTCAAGACCTGCCTTCTGTTGATTCGGTTCTTACTCATTGTCGCCTCCCTCTGCCGGCGGGTGGATCCGATCGCGATGGCAATCGATACATCTCTTGTTCCGATCCTCCTCCTCCTCCATCACATCTTCGAGGTGTTCCGGCCATGGGATCCCCGGTGGGGCGCTGTCACTCCTGAACTCCGCTTCGCGGTGGCACAGGAGGCAGAACCTGGGATCGGCGTCACGGATAATACGTCCCGAAAACGACGTCTGCTTGATAAACAGGTGACAGGTGGTGCAGCCAACTTCTGCATGCTCGCGGTCTTCAAAATCCTCCACCAACTCACGGTGGCAATAGGAGCATTCGAAAATCTCCGGGTGCCCCTCGGGGCGCTCCAGGCTGTCGTCGGTTCGTCCCACGTGGCAATCTCCGCACCGGTGAACCAACGGGTGCAGCCTGGCGTTGCGCAGGTCTCTGTCCAAATAGAGCGGTTCGTGTCCTGAGTGACACTTGGTGCAGTCGAGGTTGTCGTCCTTGACACCTACGAACTCATAGTGCTTGCGCCAGTCGATTTGGGGAAAGGAGCCCGGCCTGGCCGCTAGCGCCTGGTGGCACCCGAGGCACGGCTCCTTGCCGGAAGGAATCTGCACCGAAGCAGTGGGGTCCTTGACGTGGTCCCCGGCAGGCCCGTGACACACCTCGCACTCAACCGTTGCGTGGACATCCTTGTCATGGAGTCTGACTTCCTCCTTGTGGCAGCCGACGCAGTTCGCTTCTCCCATGTGCCGGGGCTCGCGGGCCATGGCTTCCTCCACCGCGCTACCCCGGTACTGACCGTACTGGCCCCAACTGTCCGGCACCATGAACTCCCTGACACTCACTGCGGCCAGCAACCCCAGCGCAACTAGGGCGAACAGCAGATATGTGTGGCTGTAGTCTCTGGTTGGCACCAGCTCGCCGGCCGCGGCCTTGCGCGCGCTGACCAGCATGCTCACTCCCACCGTCAGCAAAGTAAAGGCAAGCGCACCGAGCACCACCAACACCGTGGTGCTGGTCACTGCCACAGGCCGGTCGGACCCGCGCAGTACCAGCAGGCCGAACACAGCCACCAAGACCACGCCGGATAGCGTCAGAATTGCGGCTTTTGTTTTCGTCTTGTTCACTTGTCTCCTCAGGAAGAATGAAACCTAATCTATAGGATTCATTTGAATGCAACTCACGCTGCATGTCAAGGGGAAACCCGTTTGAAGCTGGAGATTACTGTGGTCGGAGAATCCGATTGGGACCCTACTTTCCCTTATGGCAGGAGATACAATATCCCGGGCTGTGGCACACCGCGCAGTGTGAGTTCCCTTCCACCTCAGCGGCCAGAGAATGGTACGTGCTCCACGCGCCTGAGTGGTTGAGCGGCCGGTTGGTCTTGTGGCAACTGATACACGCCCCGGTTTCGTGACATGTCCGGCAGGAGTTCCGGTCCCAGCCCGCGGCCAATCCATGCCCTCGCAGACGCCACAACCCGGTATGGCTTTGAGGCCGCTTGGTGCGGTGACAGGTAGCACAAGCGTCGCGCCGGTGACAACTGGAGCAATCCTTGGTGTGCCCCGACACCGCGCTCCAGCGTGACTCAGCCCCGTGCTTGAGCAACCAGTTCCCTTCGTGATCGGAGGGAGGCTTCTGACGCCGGCCACGGGGGTGGCAGGCGCCGCAATTGGCGCTGCTGACCTTCACGTTCTTGGCCTTGTGGCAAGCGGTGCACTTCTCCTGTGGCACGATCAGGGCGCCGGCTTTCTGAGTTTCGGTGATGGTCGCCTCGTGACAATCCTTGCACTCGGCTGCATCAACATGCGTGCCGTGGGGGAAACCACCGCCCATCTTGACCGCTCGAGCGGGCAGCCGATAGGACGGCACGCCATCATCGTGGCACTCGGTACAGTATTCCTTGTTCACAGAAGGTGCGGAGCCGTCTTCAGTCTCAACGTGACACTGGCTACACTCCGCGTCCTCATCGATGTGCATCGAATGGGAGAACAACACCAGTTCAGATGCGATGAAGGGCGACGAAAGCGCCAGGCACCCCAGGGCCACCGCAACCGCAACAAATCGTCTCTTCGCTTTTGTATTCATCGTCCCGCCCTCAAAGTGTCTGGCTAAGAGAGAAAATCACCGTATGGACATTCCAGTCGAACTGCTCGAACTGGTATCTGGCATTGAGCCTCAGCCAATCCAAAGGCTTGTAGCTCACGGCCCCGAAATAGGTCCTGACGTCGGTGATCTCTTCCACGTCCCGGTAGTAGTTGTACTTGAACCGCTGGTAGTACGTTCCTACCTCCGCCTTGTAGCAGCAACGTTCATAGCCGGCGGCGCCTCCCACCGTCCACATCCCCTCATCTCCGCCAAACTCAGGAGCCAAGCTGGCGAAATGGCTGTCCAACGAAAGGGTCGCAAACGGCCCCTTGATTCCGATGTCGGCGGCGTGCAACGAGAGGTAGAGTTTCCCGAACTCGCGGTTGAACGCCTCTTCATCTCCTTCCAGCAGTACCCTTCCGTTCCAGCCGGCATGAATCGCGTAATCGCCCGCGGGGGTGGCGAAGTTCTTCCATAGGTCCGCCTTCCACCTGGCGTGGGGCAAGCTCTTCCCCAGAATGGCGAAGTAGGGGTTGAGCGCTTCGTTAACCTCCTTCAAGGTGGCCGTCTGAGCATCAAAGCTCAGGTCGAAACCGAGGTCCGCGGGCACGTAGAGTGCGCGGGTGGCGAATCCGGTGTGACTGAACACCGAGCCGATCGCCCGCCCGTAACCCTTGAGGTACAGCCAGTCGGTTCCCCGGTACCACACAGTGGCGCCGTACTCGTGCTCCACGAGCCCTTCTTCAAGTTCGGTATCTTCCGCGGCGAATATGTAGTCCACTTCGATCTTCAAGTTGTCGGCCGGGTGCAAAGCCACTCCCAGCGAAGCCAGCCAATCTTCAAAAGTGTCGGCATCTTTCTCAAAGAAGTGGGCCGTCCGTCCCCCGAAGACCGCCACCTCGAGGAGGCGGTGCACCGGCTCCAACTCCAGGGTGAGACCGTCAAAAGCCGTGGGCAGACCGTGGGGCGCGGTCTGGCGCCCGCCCCGTACTTCTTTGAGGACGCCCCGCGTATGATAGGCGGCTGACAGTGCGTAGACATCTACCCAGTAGCTGTCGGATGAGTCCCGCATGGAAGAGAAGGTGCTGAATTCGTTCTGGGGCACGTCGCCATCAAGGTCGTACCAGGCTCCCAACGACAACTCGGCGCTGTACCGGCCCTGGGGGTCATATACGCCCCCTTCAAGAAACAGGCGCAAGTCGTGATCCGACTCGTCCTCCTGAGAAATGGCACTAAGGCCCGGCTCGTCGCCGGTGTCATACGTTCCCGTGGAGAATCGACTCCGGTACTCCTCCAGCACGTGGAGCCAAGCCGGCCCCAGCGAAGGGCCGCTGCCCCCCGACTCAGCGGAAGCCTCACCGGAGTCGCCGCCGCCCTCTTCCGCTGCAACGGGTGGCAACGAGAAAGATACCGCCGCAACCGCAACAAGTCGTACTACCCAGACCCTGACCATGGAACGCACCCCTCATTCGAGAACTTATTGACGCCAAACGCTGCCCTAACTGTCATCGGCGGAAGTCTAGCACCCGACGGAATGGGCGTCAACTACAACTTTGGGCGCGCTCGCAGCGCTCCGGCGTCGGTAGTTTTCCGTGAGCGGCCGTGCACAAAACTGGTATATGCTGCGGATTGCCCACGGCCAATTGGGGAGTACAATTGACATAGCATCAACCGGGCGTGCGACAACTGCTCGCCCCCGGTAACCCGCAGGTCGAATGAGGGGAATCATGCGACGGTTTGGGTGGACGGTCAGACCTGAGTCCTGTACCCGGTGCGGATCTTGTGTTTCTGCGTGCAAGCACGCGGATGTGAACTCGGAAACACCTGGACACAGGGGGTGGCGAACTCACCTCCTGGAGAGGGCCTTCGGCGCGGAGCTCCGCCGCCTGTCGACGGCCTGCTACCATTGTGACGCACCGGCCTGCATGGACCTGTGCCCTTCCGGCGCCATAACCAGGGACAGTCAGGTGGGCGCAGTAACAGTGGCCAACAAGCCCGGCTCACCTAACGAGTGCACCGGCTGCGGCTTCTGCCTGGAGGCCTGCCCCCACGGCATCCCCCAGCTTGACCCCGTTGATGGGAAGATGCACAAGTGCGACTTCTGCCTGGACCGCCTGAAAACCGGCGCCAGACCGGTGTGCGTAGAAGCGTGCCCAACCGGCTGCCTGGGCGTTGAGCGGGCCCTCGCCGAGTGCTGCGGCTCTAATCCCCTCAGCTTCGATGGCGGTAAGCGCACGCGCCCGTGCATTTTCTTTGAGCGTGAGATTGCTGCTTGAACCGCGGCTGGCCTAAAGCGAGAACAAACCGTTTTCTACTGCAAACCGCACCAATTCAGCGCGGCTCGAAATACCGAGCTTGCTCATGATGGCGGCCCGATGGGCCTCAACGGTGCGCCGGGAAATGCACAACGCCCCGGCAACCTCTTCGTTGGTGTGGCCCATGGCCAGAAACTGGCAAACCTCCTGCTCCCGCTTGGTGAGCACGTCGGCCGGACTCTCCTCACCGGCATCGCCACCGACATAGGAGGAAAGCAGGTACTTGGACATGGCCGGGTCAACGTAGGACTGCCCTTCATCGACCATGCGGATAGCTCTGAGTAGCTCTTCCCCCGCAGATGACTTCAGGATGAATCCCCGGCAGCCCAATTCGAGAAACTCGCGCAGGTAATGCTCGTCATCGTGCATGGTCAGCACGAGGATGCGCGGGCCATCGTCGCGATTCGCCAGCTCGCGCGCAACATCCGCACCCGACATTCCCGGCATGTTGATATCCAGCAACAACACGTCGGTGTCGTTCCCCTCCAGCCACTCGAGGGTTTCCGAGCCATCACCGGTCTCACCGACTATCTCGATGTCGGCACACTCCTGAAGCAGTGCCTGCAAACCAGCCCGAAACATGGTGTGGTCATCCGCGATGTGTATTCTTGTCGTCATCCTCTACCTCCGTCAACGGTATCCTTGTTCTTAGAACGGTCCCGTGTTCAGGACCTGATTCCACTACTATCTCGCCGGCCAGGAGCGTGGCCCGCTCCCGCATGCCGGCCAACCCCAAGCCCGCTTTGGACGAGTTCCCTTCCGGGCCGGGTTCGAAACCGATCCCGTTGTCCTCCACGAGCAGGGTCACTTCTTCCTTCGCGTTCATCAACACGACGCTGGCGCTCGTCGCTTTGGAATGGCGTACGATGTTGGTCACCGCTTCCTGCGTGATGCGGTAAAGCGCCACCTCGACATCGGGCGGTAGCCGCTGAAACTCAGGAGCCGACAGGTGCTGATAGTCCAGGTCGAAGGGCGCCTTCTCCGCGACCGTTTCCACATATCGTTTCAAAGCCACGTCCAGCCCGTAGTCATCGAGGATGGAAGGCCGCAACAGAAACGCCATGCGACGCACGTCCTGGATCAGTTCGTCGATGCGGTCCTGAACCGCCTGCAGCGTCGACGAGGCATGCGCGCCGCCCTGGCGGGATGACCCGAGCATCATTCGCATTGAGGAGAGCGACTGCCCCAGCTCATCATGAAGCTCCCGCGCCACGCGCCGCCGCTCATCTTCCTGGCTGCTGACCAACCTCTTCATCAACGAACGCCGCGTAGCTTCCTTGTCGCGCACCTCCCGGTCGTAACTCTCCAGGCTCTCAGCCATGTCGTTGAATGCCTGCGCCAGACGCCCGATCTCGTCGCTGGAATACACTCGCGCACGACGCCCGAAGTCCCCCCCTCGCAGGGCCCGGGATGCCTTCACCAGGTGATGGATCGGCCGCGTCAGCAGCCAGGCTAAGATCAACGCCAACGCCTGGCCCAGGATCATGCACAACACCAGCGTCCACAAAAAGGAACTATTCATGGACGACAAGGCAATTCTTACCTCACGGTCCGTCAAACCGACGCGAACCCGCCCTGCCCGGCCCTTCAGCACCGGCGCGCCCGCTTCAACGATCACTTCGTCCCTCCAACTGAACGTATCTACATACGTCCCGGCAAGGGGCAGATCGCCTCCCACGGCGACCAGCGCTTCCGGCATCGCCTCCCCAAACGTGTGCGCAACGATGGCGCCGCTGCCGTCGTGCACCGCAACGTAGCGTACCTCCGTGGACTTGCGCACCATGCGGCGGATGATCTGCCGCACGGTGGTCAGATCCTCAACCACCAGCGGCCGCTCAAGGCTACTGCTCAACAGGTCGGCGGAAGCCTGGCTGCTCCTTTGCAGATTCTCGTATAGCGAACGGGCTGCAACTGTGTGTATCTGGTAGTTGGCAATGGTCCCGAATAGCAGTGCAACTGTGCCACCGATGCCGCTGATCTTGAGGTAGACTGGTGCGGACATGAACGGCGAAAACCACCCCAGGGCGCGCCGGCGTATCCGGTGAAGACGGCTCACCTGGACTCCTCCCACCGGTTGGCCAGTTTCTCAACGTTGTCATAAAGGCCGACCTTGGGCAACACGAAACGGTCAATTTCCAGCTTCGCCAGCACCGCCCGGCCCCGTTCGTCCTCGTGCATGCCCAACAGTATACTCTTCACCCGGGAGCTGAGCCCGGGGTCCAAACCAGGGGGCGCCACCACCGGAGGGCTGCCGTAGGGAGGAGAGGTGTCGATCACCCTCGTGGCAGCCCGGACCTCTTCCGACATTTGCTCATAGATAGTGCTATGTACCGCGGCCCCGTCCGCATCGCCCTCCACCACCGCCATCACCGCCCGGTCGTGGCTGCCGGCATACGTGATCTTGGAAAAGAAGGTCTCGGGAACTTCGCCACGGTCGAGCAACCAGACCGCAGGATAGAGCCAGCCGGACGTCGACATCGTGTCACTGGCGGCAAAGCGCTTCCCGCGCAGCGCAAGGAGATTCTCGGCCGGGTTGTCCCGCCGGACAATTATGTACGAGTTATACGAAACAACTCCGTCAACCACCGGCACCACGAGCACTTCGGCGCCGAACTCCCGTTTTGCCCGCACCATGGGATAAGTGCATACAAAGGCGAAGTCGCAACGGCTATCCCTGATGACGGCCTGCACCTCCGAATAGTTGGCGCGCAGGATGAGCTTGCTGGACATGCCCAGTTCGTCGGCTACGTAAGCGACGATCCCCTCGTACAGCGGGAGGGAGGCCTCTGGAGAAAGAACCGGCGTCACCGCCAGACGCAGTGTCTCCGTTCTTGCGGGAGAGCCGGTCAAGGAACCTCCGTCCCTCGCCATTCCGAGACTGCCGGTCCGACGCCCGGTAACCGACCGCACGGCTTCATCCCGCGCCAGATCCGAAACGTGCCCGATAAGCACGATCACCACCAGCGTCCCCGCGAGCAACACGCCGATGGCGATCAGGAACGAATTTCGCGCCCCCTTACCCGCACTTTGCGTCTCCGCCCTCGGATCGGCCGCCCCGTCACCAGAAATTCCACCCTTGTCCACCATTTACACGGCTCCTGTCTCCGCTGAGGCTTTGGACGCCCACAGATCCATAGGTCTTTGATCTTTAGGAACTTAACCTATCGGAGTCAAGCATTTGCGCGCCCGCCGGGAAGATACAGGTAGTTCCCCTCAAGCCACTGGTGATGCTGGTTTGGACACGAATGCGGGCATTTGCACTTGACACCATCCTCCGTAGGAGGTATCCATTGGCCAATGAAGTCTATGTCTTTTGTTGAATTGGATGGGGTAGCCCTCGTCTGAGGGGTCCGATTCTGGGGTTTTGTATAACCAATTGCGGAGGTAGAAAATGAAACATCTCAAAGTACTTTCCCTTCTCGCTGCACTCGCATTCGCCGGGGTTCTTTTCGCTGCCCAGGGTTCGGTCTCTGCGGAGGAACCCAAGGACGGCATCGCCCTCGAAGCGAGCAAAGGCACCGTCACTTTCAACCACTCCAAGCACAAGGGCAATGCCGAGTGCAAGACTTGCCACCACAAAGAGAAGGACGGCAAGAGCGAAGTCGCGTGCCGCACCTGCCACGGCAAGGAAAAGCAGGGCGACGCCATCAAATCGAAGAAGGCTTTCCACGACAAGTGCAAGGGCTGCCACAAGGACGCCATAAAGAAGGACCCGGCGCTCAAGGACAAGGCTCCCACCAAGTGCAAGGAATGCCACAAGAAGTAGTTTGAGCTTCATCTTCGCGCCGGTAACCCGGCGTCGGCCCCATACAATTTGAATCTTCACCCCCCCCAGCAGTGCCAAGTCAGCCAATTTTTGCAGTAGGTAATTAATACCTTGCTTGCGGCGCACCGAAAAGTATAATCCCCGTAGTTATTTTGAATTGTACTGCCTGCCGAGCGTCATTGTGCGGGCATTGAAACGTAGGCGCTCCCCGGCGGAAGGGCCGTCGGCGGGGCATTTGACCGGAACGGAGGTAAACGATGAGCAGAAACACCATTCTTACACTCGTAGCAGCAGTCGCGTTCCTGGGCCTGGCCGTCGTGGCGTACCAGGCAACGGCGTTGGCGGACGCCCCGAAAGACGGTATCACCTGGACTGGCAAAGGCACCGTCACTTTCGACCACAGCAAACACAAGGCGGACGCGTGCAAGACCTGCCATCACAAGGAAAAAGACGGCAAAAAACACGTCAAGTGCCTTGCCTGCCACAAAAAGAAGAAGGACACGGTAGAAGGAGATCCGATTCCGTCCAAAAAGGCATTCCACAAGCAATGCAAAGGATGCCATAAGAAAGTGGTGAAGAAGGACGAGACCAAGAAGGGCGTAGTTCCAGTCAAGTGCAAAGAATGCCATAAGTAGTTTTACCTCTCCCCAAGAGCCACCTTTCTCTGCTCCCTCAACTTCTCCCGGGCTTTTGACCGGCTTGGCGACGCGCTGTATACTCTCCGCTGACCTGGAGGTTGTCGTTATGGGCATCGCACCGGCTATTGGCAGAAACCTCGCAATTGGGGCAGTGCTGGCGCTCCTGCCCGCGCTCCTACTGCCTACTCCGGCACTGGGGGCTGCAGAGGATTCTCCGCCCCTGGCATGCCTGCTCGAAAAAGCTCCCCTGGCATGCCTCGAGGGGACAGACCCTTCTTCCTATCCTGCCAACTTGACGTCGGAAGTGGGCGCCATTGCCGGCCTGGACCCACTGGGCGATTCCGGCTTCATCGACGCCGGCGAAGAATCCTACCGGGCCTTTCTGATTCTCATTAACGGCGGCCAAACCGTGCCCCCGGACCGGGACGTCTCCACCTTGTTCAAGGCCTACACCGACAGAACGTTCAGGCGCAGGGTGGAATCTATGTACCTTCGAGCCTGGCAGATGGACCTGCTTCTGGCCCACATGAGAAGCGCGCCCACACTCTGGTCGGCGTGGGCTGACTACGACGCCAATCTCGAAGACCAGTACCGCCTCAGCTATCCTGCCTTCGAGCAGATTGTGAAGTGGCAGGATCGCTCTGCCGCGGTGAACTACGCCCCCTGGCTCGCGCTGTCTCTCACCCGCAGCGCAGAGTTCCTAGCCAGTCTTGGCAAGTGGCGGGACGCCCAACGCATGCTATTTGCCGCGGAGGACACATTTTCGACGCCGGTGGCGACCGGAGACGTGGCCGCAATCCTGTTGCTCAACACTTTCAGCCGCTTCGTGCTGGCAGGCTGGCGGGACGTAGATGAACCGGTCACCGTCCTGGAGCAGCAGTTGAGCACCATGAGAGCCAATGTGACGCAAGTGACGCCAGTGGTGCGCAAGAGTCCTGCCCTCGCTGATGCTCTCAAGGCCGCCCCACCTTCCCCTCGGCTGACAGTGTTATTTGGTGCGTTTCTTGGTGGCCGCACCTGCCGCCTTTTCCCGCACACGGTGCTCCGGCATCTATTGAAACTCCCGGGTGCGGCAGCCAGCGGTTTCCCGCTGGCAGGCCCAGGCCCCCCCTTCCCGGCCTGGTCCACGGCTGGGCAACATGCCGCGGAAGCCGATGAGTTGGCCGCCGCGCTTAATCTCCCTCTTTCCCTGGCCCCGGTCAGCCCCCAACTCGCCTCTTTCCTTGCCGACATCGACCTCCCCAGCGGGGACGCTGTGCTGCTGGGCTGCGGAGACGGCGCCGAACCCAGGGTTGCTGCGGCCGCAGACCGGTTCTCCCGGGTGGTGGCGATCGACCATTCCCAACTAGCCGTGGAGCGGATCCACGAGATGGCCCTGCGGTTGGGGCCACATCCCCGCGGAGGACCGCTAAGCCCGGTGTTGGGAAATGCCGCCACATACCGACACACACCCGGTACGGCCAGCGCGGTGGTGGCCAGCCACCTCCTTGAATATCTCGCCGGTGCGGAGAGGGAGTTGCTGCTAAAGGAGATATCTGCCTGGCTGAAGGTTGGGGGCAAGCTTTACGCCGCAGTCCATTTGGCTGCGGGGGAACGGTTCGAGTCCCTGCTGCAGTACGGAAACGTCACCGCAGTGCAAGGGGACGGCAAGGTCACGGTCACGATTTCACAGTTGGTTCCCGCTCGCCCCGAAGCCACCCAGATTCAACATTTCTATACGCCGGATGGAATACGACAGGACCTGCGCGTGGCCGGTATCACCGCGGCAAAAGGATTTTCTGTACGCGTTGAGACCCATGACACCAGCGCCGGTTTCGTAGAAGCTGTAATTCAGGTTACAAAAGTGCAGTAGGAATTCTACTCCAGCCACTTGTGCTTCGTCGGAGGCTCATCCGAACCGATCTGCTCAGTAGGCATCTGCTTGCGAATTGCTTCATCCGTGAACCGCTCTTCCGCCTCGTGATCGGTGAGCTTTCCGGTGATGAAGCTGGTGCCCAGAGGATATTCTTCGGGGTGCAGGATGGTGTGGAACAGGTGCCATACCACGATGGACAGACCGGCCAGCACCGCTTCGTAGAAGTGAACCAGTTGTGCAACTGCGTACACCCACGGCGGGTAGTCAGGAGGAAGATAGTTGGAGAACCACAGAACAAACCCGGACAGCACCATCACAGCCGTCCCCCACATCAACGCCCAGTATTCCGCCTTCTCAGCATAGTTGAAGACGCCGTACCGAGGACGTTCCCGACGAACAAACAGGTAGTAACCCATGGTGGCGAAGAACTCTTTTACGTCTCTCCATCGGGGGAACATCTCCACCCACCACAGTCGACGGCCGCGGCGGGTAAACACGGTGTATGCCATGAAGAAGATCATGTCCACGATCATTATTATGGCGAAGGCGCGATGGAGCCAGGCACGGGCCTTCTCCGAGAAACCAAACTCGTATATCCAGCGGAACATCACTGTTTCTGAGAAACTCAGCGCAAAACCGCTCACCGTGAGGATTGCGAACGAGACCAGCATAGCCCAGTGCCATATCTTCTCCGCGGTGGACATCCGCTCGACCTTGCCGTGCTTACGCTGGTAGCGGGTCTTCTTGCGCGCGAAGAACAACCAGATAACGAAGTTGTGGAGCAGCATGCCGCCAATGGTGACGATGATTAGAATCACGTACACAACTGCGACCCAGTGCTTCACTTGCGACCCCGGCTCCTCGGTGCGGCGCTTGTGGGTGAAGCTCATGGCGAAGGAGTCGGTATTGGTGCCGTGGCACTTACCGCACGCAGCCCCGCGGTTGGACAAGTGCATACGCGACTGCGGGTGGGACTGGGGCAACGAGCGGTGGGCGTCATGGCAGTCGGCGCAGGTAGCCACAATTCCCGCCGAACCCCGGTGGGCCTTGCCGTGGAAATCACGCATATAGCTGTCAACCGGGGAGGTGTCCAGCGCGTAGCGGGCCATCATGCGCTCGTTGCCGTGGCACCACATGCACACCTTGGTCGCGGCAAAATCCCGCGTCCCCCCGGGCTGGATCTTCAACGACAGGATATCGTGATCCCCGTGGCAGGTGGTGCAGGTGGGAACATCCAGGTTTCCGTGCAGCAGCGTACGCCCGTGAGAGCCGTCCGCATAGTCATGGACCTGCCGGGGGTGGCACTTGGAGCAAGTGTTGAGAAGATTCAAGCGGGTAACCCTCGAACCGGTATCCGACGACGGCAGCACCGTGTGGTTCCCGTGGCAATCGGCACAGGTCGCCGCCGGCTTGCCCTGCTGCACATTCAGCCAGTGCACGGAGGTCTTGTACCTGGCTACCAGTTGCCGCTTGGTGATCCACTCGGCATTGGTAAGCTCATCCGTTCCGTGGCACTTTCCGCACAAGTCCGGTTGATTGACATGTGACAGGGGCGATTCTTCTGACTCAAGGGGCACGATCCGGTGCCCGCCGTGGCAATCGCTGCACCACGGAGCGTGGGGGTCTTTGGCGGCCCAGCGCTTGCCATGGATGTCGGTCGTGAGATAGTCATTCATCGCCGTTTCATGGCAATCGGCACAGCCCAATTTCGGTGCGGCCCCGCCCTCCTCGTAGTGGGGCGAGTCCTCCTCATCGTCAGCCAATCCGTGGCAGTCAGTGCACTCCAGATCCTCGTGGACGCTGCCGGCGAGCTCGTCCTTCCCAACAAGGAGGAGATCGGCGGTCACCCCCGGCGTAACCGGCTCAAGTGAGTCCTTGTCCGAGTGGCACTCCAGGCACTCCTCGGATTCGGCCAGCGCTGTCCCTGTTCCCGCAGCCAGGAAACCGGTAAAAACCACGGCCACAACCGCCAACCTGCAAAAACCAGCAACTACTACCAGCGAACTCCCAGCATTCTTCATCGCTAACCCTCGCTTCAGGGGGTGACAAGTACGGCCCACAAATCAAATCGCGCGGTCATTCTATGCGGGCGTTCCCTATATGTCCATACTTGATTTCTACCCTACCCTGCGTGGTTTCCCGATCCGCCGATCCTTATCGGCCGCAGGTGCCTCGGCGTGAAATAGCGCTCGTTTGGCCCCCTTTTTGACCACCTTCCGGCACTGAGTATAATTTATTCGTAACCGTTCACCCCCTTCAATCTCTTCCATGATCGCCCGGTGCCTGGCGG
>CAZVFX010000079.1:0-33428 GCA_964626565.1 uncultured Myxococcales bacterium | reverse complement strand
AGGTCTAGTACGGTGGGGGCCAGGTCCAGGAGCGAGACCGGCGTGGCTACCGTCGTTGGAGCGATGCCCGGGGCCCGCACCAGGAACGGCACTCTGGCCGACTCATCGTACACCGCCTGCCCGTGAAAGAAGGCCCCGTGATCACCAAACTCCTCGCCATGGTCCGCAGTGACGATCACCGCGGTAGATCGGTCCAGCC
Organism: uncultured Myxococcales bacterium; assembly: GCA_964626565.1. GTDB lineage: Bacteria > Myxococcota_A > UBA9042 > CAIXZC01 > CAIXZC01 > CAZVFX01. Next base: position 33,229 of record CAZVFX010000079.1, on the reverse strand, counting down.
CCTTGCTCTCCAGGCCGGCCAACAGACGGCTCACCTCCTTCCCCGCCCGGGCGACTTCCACATCGTACCGCTCCTCCGCCGGCCCGGTATTGGTGCCGTCGTCTCGCACAAAGGGCGCATGAGGATCGTAGTAGTGCACCCACAGGAAGAAACGCCCGGGCGCCAACGAATCCAGATGTTCGAGAGCCTTGTCGGTGGTTGCGCCCGCGACTATTTCGGTGCCCGAACTGCCTGCTGTCCACACCGAGGCCGCGCCTCTGGTAATCCCGAAGCGGGGTTCCAGCGTCTGGTGATACACAACTGCCCGGGCTTCCACACCGGCCCGGGCGAGCACTTCGAACAGGTTAATCCCCGGGTCGGAGGACGGAACGTGAAAATTTCTGAAGGGAGTAAGCTGCACCCGTCCGGGCCAGACGGACGCCATGGTGGAGTAGAGGGACAGGATGGTGCCCGGAAAGGGGCAGTAAGCGTAGGAAAAGGCCGCACCGGTTCCCCACAACTCGGTCAGCACCGGGTCGCCACCGGGCCCGCCTACCCGGTCGTAGCGCAACGCGTCCACGGTAATGAGCAATACGTTGCGAAACCTGAACGATTTTGCGGCCGGCAGCACTGCGAAAGTAGACTCTGACGGTTGTTCCGTCGGGTCCCCGCCCAGGCAGTTCCCATCGACGCCGTCGCCCGGCACCTCCCTTGCTCCGGGATGAATGTCACCGTCCAGCGGGGCACAGTCCCCGCCGCCCAGTAGACCGGAGTACCCATCTCTGTCCGCGTCGGCCACCGACGACAGGAGGTGGAGGGCCTCTTTGCTGCTGGTGCTGGCCGAATACACCATGTGTTTGAGGTTCTGGCTCACCGCATCTTCGGGAGTGGCCCAGAGCACCACGACAGAAAGCAGGGCCGGCACGGCCGGGGCCAGCAGTCCCGGTCCGGGTCTGCCTTGCGGCAGCGCCAGGCGCACACCTGCCTGGGCCGCGGCCCAGGTGAGAAGGCCGACAGTGAGGTGCTGGCTGAGGTAGAGTCCCCGGAAGTTCGCGGCGTCCAACGCGAACAACACCACAGCGGCCGCAAGCCAGCCCCCGGCAACGGCTTTCCGCGGTACCCGACTGCGCACCGCCGACAGCGTCCAGGCCATGGCTGCGCCGAATACGGCGGCGAGCAGCAGCAGGCCGACGTAGAAAAGTGTCCTGGTGCCGGCATACGAACTGTTCAGGAGCGCGGCCACGGCCACCGTGCCGGGAACCCAGGCCCACTCCGGCGCTACGCCCTTGGCGCGCAGCTTTGCGGCCACGGGCGAAAGTGACGCGCACAACGCCTGCCACACCAGAAACAAGGTGGCAAGGGCCCCGGTTGCACACAACCAGAAGTGGGCCGCGGTGGCAAAGCTGCCGAATGGTCCCGGCACAAGCACAAACACCCCCACCAGATCGAGGGTCGCCAGCAGCAAGGCTGCCGTGGATGCGATGACCAACTCTCTGAGCAACTTGTTCTGCAAGTTGTCTCCTGTTCGGCGCGTTCCGAGCCTGAGGAAGAGGTTATCACCGCGGCTCTCGCAACGTCAACCGCGGCTTCCAATGCCAAACGATTCATTGTAGTATGGGGCCGGAATGGAGGAGTGCTGGTGGACCGCAGCGGTTTTGAGCAGATCTATCTGGTGGGCCTCACAGGCGGGCTTGGGAGTGGCAAGACCACGGCTGGGACGTTGCTGCGAGAGGCCTGCCTTCCGGTCATCGATACGGACCAGGTCGCGCACGACCTGCTCGCGGATCGTAAGGGGACCGCCTATGCCGCGGTTGTCAAGCGGTTCGGCAAGGCTGTGCTGGACCGCTGGGGCCGGGTGGAACGGGAAAAACTGGCGGACGCAGTTTTCAAAGCCCCGAGCAAGCGAAAAGCGCTGGAGAAGATCCTCCACCCCGCGGTCGAGAAAGAGGTGGCGAGGCAGTTGCTGGAGGCGGCCGCGGCGGGAGAACGAATTGCCGTGCTCGAGGTACCGTTGCTGGTGGAAGCGGGCTGGGACCGGTTCGTGGATTGCGTGGTGGTGGTTGACTGCGACGAAGACTCCCAGGTAGAACGACACATGTCGCGCACCGATGAGTCGGCCAAACAGGCCCAGGCGAGAATGGCTGCCCAGGCGAGCCGGAAGGAGCGGCTGGACCGGGCGGACTTCGTGCTGGACAACAACGGAACTTTGCAGCACCTGGTGGCTCAGGTCGAGGGGCTCATCGACTCCCTCAACAAGGGTTGGCTGGCCAAGATGAGCGGGGAACAGGAAAAATGAAGGCGGACGCGGCACTCGTAACAGGATATCCCAACTTTGTTGTGAAGAGACTTGTGGAGAAACTGGTCGCGCAAGGGCGGCGGGTATACCTGCTGTGCAAAGCGAGTTACGAAAAGGAAGCGAAGAAGGACTGCTCCGGACTGGGTCCACTGGTGACGGTAGTGGGCGGCGACGTGGTAGCCATGGACCTGGGACTCTCAGGTGACGAGGTCAAGGAGTTGAGGGCCAACGTATCCACGGTCTTCCACCTGGCCGGACGCTACTACCTGGGCAGCAGTGAAACCGAAATGGAGTCGGTGAACATCGAGGGTACCCGCAACACCCTTGTGTTTGCCACCGAGTTGCCGAACCTGAAGCGTTTTATGCACTATTCCACCGCCTTTGTAGCGGGAAGCCGACAAGGCGTGATTATGGAGGACGAGTTGATCCGCCCTCCCAAGTTCCGCAACGCTTTCGAGCAAACCAAGTTTATCGCGGAGCGAATCGCACGGGAGGCCATGGCCGATCTGCCCATTTCGGTTGTGCGGCCTTCCCTTATCGTGGGCGATTCCACTACCGGGGAAATAGATCAGCTCGACGGGCCTCACTTCTTCATGCATGTGCTGATAAACCTTCCTGTGAACATCGGCTTACCCCTGCTGGGTAAAGGCGCTTTCCCGCTCAACCTGGTGCCGGTGGACTTCGTGGTGGATTCAATGCTGCTCATTGCAGAGCACCCGGACGCGGCCGGAAAGACCTTCCATCTCGTAGACCTGAATCCACTGCCTTCACGCAAAGTGTTCGAGCTTATCTGCCTGGCCGCAAACAAGAAGCCGCCCCGGGGCAGCATCCCTTCCAATCTGGCCACCGCGCTTATGAAGATGCCGGGTTTGGAGAAACAGTGGCGGTCACCGAGACTGTTCGTGGAATGCCTCAACCAGCTCGTCCTGTACAACTCCATGAACACGGCGGAAGTGCTCAACAACACGGAGATCCTGTGTCCTCCGTTTCCATCTTATGTCGACAGCCTGGTGAAGTATCTGAAGAAACGTAAAAGACCCTAGCCGAGCCCGATCACCTGAAGAGCCAGTTCAACCCTTCCCATGGGCGGTGAGACTTGCACGCCGGCGACTAACGGCTTCACCTTCTCAAACACCTCTTGCGCGATCTGAACGCCCACTTCACGGGCCTTGTCGCCGGAGACCGCCTGAGCTTCCGCCATACGCTTCATGACGTCGTCCGGAACGGTGGCGCCGGGCACCTCGTTGTTCATGAACTGCGCGTTCCGGAGGCTGAGCAGCGGCCAGATTCCGGCAACCACCGGGATGTGCATCTTCTTCTGGACCAGAGTGTTGATGAAGTCTTCCAGCAGTCCCAAGTCGAATACGGGCTGGGTGATAGCCAACTGCGCGCCTGCGTCCACCTTCCAGTGGAAACGGTTCAGCTCGTGCTCCAGGTTGATGGCCCCGGGGTTAGCTCCCACGGTCACCACAAATTCGGTAGGCCGGGTCAGGTGATGACCGCCGATATCCAGGCCACAATTGAGCCGCGTAACCACGTTGGTAAGTCCGATGGCATCCACGTCAAATACGGCGGTGGCGTCGGGGTAGTCCCCCATCTTGGGCGGGTCTCCGGTAACAACGAGGAGGTTGCGCACGCCCAGGGCAAACGCGCCCAGCAGGTCGGACTGCATTCCCAGCAGATTCCGGTCCCTGCAGGTGTAGTGCAACAACGGCTCTATGCCCACCTCGTTCTGAATCAGCACGGCCAGGGCCAGCGGGCTCATGCGGGCCGAGGCGCGGGGTCCGTCGGGGATGTTGATGAGGTCAACGCCCGCTTCCTTGATCCGCCGTGCGCGCTTCATAATCCGGGCCACGGTGTGCCCCCGGGGCGGCACCAGCTCAACGCTGGTAATGAACTCACCTCCGGCGATCTTGGCGCCCAGGTTCGACCGCTTCTCCAGGGGAGTTTCCTCGGCTACTTCCTGGCCGTTGAGCTGCTCCGCAGCGACCGTAGAGATCTCCACCTTGCTGCGCGATTCCGGAGCTACCGCGTAAACCGCTTTGCGCATCTCCCGAATATGTCCGGGCGTGGTTCCGCAACACCCGCCCACAACCCGCGCGCCTACCAGAATGAACCGCTTGGCGTACTCTTCGAAGTACTCGGGAGAAGCCAGGTAGATGTTGCGGCCTTCGACGTTGCGGGGCACGCCCGCGTTGGGTTGCACCGAGACCGGCTTATCTGTGACCTTGACGATGCGTTCCACCGCCTGCAGCGCCACCTCCGGACCGACGCTGCAGTTTACGCCGATAACGTCGGCTCCCCATTCGTGAAGGCGGCGTGCGAACAGCTCGGGTGCGGTGCCGTACAGCGAGTTTCCGTCCTCCTGAAGGGTCATTTGCGCGACCACCGGAAGGTCGGTTACCTGGCGCGCCGCGATGAGCGCCTGGTGGACCTCGTTGAGGTCGCCGAATGTTTCGAGGACGATGAGATCCGCACCGCCGGCTACAAGCGCGGTGATCTGCTCTGCAAACAGCTCCCGGGCTTCGTCGGTTGAGGTGGGGCCCCACGGCTCGATCTTAATCCCCAGCGGGCCGACGGAACCGGCTACGAAGAGGCTGTCGCCGGCTGCCTGCCGCGCCAGTTCGGCGCCCTTCCGGTTGATCTCTTCCAGGCTGTCTTCAAGTCCGTGCCCTTTGAGTTTTGGCCGGTTGGCGCCGAAGGTGTTGGTCTCCACCACGTCGCAGCCCGCTTCTACGTAGCCGCGGTGACATTCGGCGACCAGGTCCGGCGCCGAGATATTCAGCTCGTCGAAACAGCGGTTGATGTACACGCCCTTGGCGTAAAGAAGTGTTCCCATGCCGCCGTCAAACAGCAGCACCCTCCGCTTTTCCAGGAGGGCCAGAAAGTCTCGCGTCATCTCTATCTACTCCTTACTCCAACTCGACGCTGTCGTGAATGTTGCCGCTATTCCTGTCGTTGCCCCCAAATCGCGGCCAGGGAGATTCTGAGGGGCCTGAGTCTGAGCATTCGATGGCGGTCACCCATTGCCCGCTGTGGAACAGGACCATGCCGTCGGAGAGAATCAGCGGTGACGAGGGCTGAAGCTGCGCCTTGATGGAAGGGTCGAACGCGTCCAGGTCGAGCTTCCACAGCACCTCTCCGTCCATGCCCAGAACATAAATCCAGGTGGGAAATACGCCCATGTAAATAAACCCGTTCTTCGCCTGCACCGGCTGCGCCACTTTGAGGAAGTTCTCTTCGTCCGCAACCATGTGCTTGTACACCTTCCCGGTCTGCTGATTGAAGATGATGAGGCCCGCGTTGGAGGTGCCCATGAGCAGCCGGTCGTTGTTGCCGATGGACAGGCTGACGACCTCGGTTGTTATGCCGGGCAAATCGATGAAGACATTGCTTCCCTCTCCGTCTTCGCCCGCCTGGTTGACCTCCATGAGGTAGTGCTCATGATAGTAGTCCCCCGTGGGGTCTTTGCCGGCAACAAAAAAGGCGTGACCCTCACCATTCATCACCGCGTTGCTGGTGGCCGTATATTCGGCCGGCAGTTCGTACTCCCACATCGGGTAGCCGGTCGAGTCAAAGCACTGCATGCCGCTCAAGGACAGCACCCAGATAGTCTGCTCGTCATCGCCGCCGCCGAACTTGGGCCCGATAATCGGCTGTTCCCCCGGCTTCGGGTTCTTTATCCCCTGGTCGCCCTGCTTCTTCCAGGGGTCATAAGGGAACTCCTGCCCGATGTCCTTTATGTAGTAAAGCGAACCTTTGTCTGTGACAACAAAGATCTTGTTCTTCTTTTCGGCCCCTTTGAACACCGCGGGCGCGCCGGAGAACTGGCCGTCCAGTTCGAACACCCACCTTCCCTCGCCGCCCTTATTCACGGCCAACAAGCGCTCATCGCCGGTGCCCATATAGATGGTTCCGTTGCTGCCCACAACGGGGGTAAAGAGCTGCGCGTCGATCGGTTCCACCGCACCCTGAGTATCGTTGTCCGGCCAGATCCAGTGGTAGGTGCCGGTCTTGTCCGCGCGCAGGGTGTACAACTTGCCCGACCCGGTGACATGCACAACTCCGCCTTCCCCCAGCGCCAGGTGCGTCCCCGCCCCGCCCGTGGGTAGCTGCATGCTATACGGGATCTCGCAAGTCAGCCCGCTGGACGTGTCTTCCACCCGGGTCTCCCCAAAACCGATCTTTTCGGAAGTGATATCTTCCGGTGGCGGCGGCAGGCTGCCCCCATCGGAACTGCAGCCCGCGCAGGCGAGCAACAATAAGAGGCCAAAAAGGAACCTGCGTTTCATCCCGTCCCCCTACAGCAGGTCGAAGACCGACTTGAGGTCGATCTCGACGAAATCGTGTTTGTGCGCCCCTTGCCAGGTGTCCCCGGTGCCGATCTCATAGGATACCCGGATTTTGAGCGCAGTTGCGTCGTACGCGACCGCCAGAACATTAGAACCCATGGCCGCAGCCCGCGCAACTTTCTCCGCCTCCAACAGACCGACGGGAGTGGGTTGACCAGTCTCTTCGACAAGGGTCTCACCATCAAGAGTATACGAATCTCCGGTCTCCCACGCTTTGAGAATATCGTGCATCACGGCATAGCGATGCCGGTAGCTTCCCGACGCGACGATCAGCTTGTCCCCGCCCTGAGGGCCGTTGGCCGCGGTCTGCCACCTGCGCACGCCGTGCATGAGCGCCTCGTCGCCACGATAGATGGCGCAGTCAAGAGTCCTGGCCACCGGATATGGCTGGCCTGCCGCAGGGTCGGGCACAGGGTACCCGTTGCCGTCCAGAACGAATTGCCCTTCCGCATCCACCGCAAACAGCCGGGGTTCGCCTTCCGCGTTGATCTCCACTGCATCCTCTTCAAGATTGGCCATGGAAGGATCCTGGTCGTTGGTAACCGTCTGCACCACCTTTCCTTCCAGGTCGTAGTAGACCAGCATAGACGAAGCTTCACAGTCCGGGGAACGCCTGTGCATGCCGGCCACGAGGCCGTTGGTTTCCAACGCGGCAACCGCGGATTCCGCGCCCGAAGGAGGGTCGCCAAAGGCCACCATCCAGTTGTAGCCGATGGTGACGGGTCTGGCCTGGCCGTCTTCATAGGTGCCCAGCGCAATTTCGGTCGCACTGTCCAGATCACCGCCCGATTCCATGATGTCTCTGAATTTGAGGGTCCAGGGCTGGCCCTTCAAGCGCTCCATGGCCGACTCGCTGCCCACCTCCGACAACACGATCCCCTTCTCGCTCATACCCGCCAACGCACCCGGGAAACCGAGATAGCCGATGGACGCATGGGCATACTCCCCTTCCGGTGCAAACACGGTAATCCCTTTCAACTCGGAAATCCCGGTGTCCGTCGACCAGTCCAGGTTGCGCGAGCCAAAGAGGTGCCCTTCCGCGGTCCGCGGACCCCAGGCGGCAAAGAAGCTGCATGAGGTACGCAGCGGCAGCACCGGCCCTTTCGGTTTCGCGTATGCGACGAGACGCTCGAGCAACAACGCGGCCGTGTCCTCATCGTAGTAGGATTTCAAAGAAGGGGAAAAACCGTTGGCCAGTTTGTCCAGCACGTCCTCGATGCTGCCCGACCAGTTGAGGTCCGAGATATTGGAAAGCAGCAGCAACGTTTTCAGACCCCACTCCGGCTCCGTTTCAGTCCAATACGCAGCAATCTGAGGGTCTCCCATTACCGCGTCGTGAAAACCCTTCATCTCCAGCTTGTATTTTTCGTGGACATACGGGTCAACGTGCTGCCAGACGCTGTTGACCATGGTATAGAGCAGGCCGCTGGCCTGTTCCGGGTCGATACCGATTTCCTCGGCCGCACCTTCGATTTCAACGAGGAAATAGGACATGAAGTTGTCGAAAAACTGGCCGGTGCGGTCGCCAACCAGGCAACCCGCCTGATAGCCCATATCGTAATGGCTGCCTCTCAACACCATGATGGAGATGTCTCCCGAAGGGGAAGGTATCTTTCCCAACAGGCCCTTGCCGCACTGCTTCTGGATCTCGCCAAAGGGCCAGTTGACCACCAGCTCATCCACCGGCGGCGGCACATCCGAGGTATCTTCATCAACCAACTCCGCGTCAGCTTCGGCCAGCTCGGGCTGAAGGTCGGGAAGAGCGATGAGGTCGGGGCCGGAGGTCTCATCCGCCACCCCGTCCTGCGCGTCGGGATAACCGTCGGCTTCTACATCCGTGGTCTCTGATTGCGGAAGGTCTTGCGACAGATCCGCACTATCGACAGCAGGCCTGGTATCAGGTGCGGGCACAACATCCGCTGATTTGCCGCGGCCGGAGCAGGCGAAGACCAGGAGTAGCGTGCAGCAGACACAGATTGTTCGCATATCGTCTCACTCACCCCAAAAAGGGATTAAAATAGCCGTGTTTCAAGTCGGGAAACTCATCTTTCATCCCGAGCACCATTTGACGCAAGCCGGAGACCGAACCGGCTTGACCCACGGTTTGGCCGTAGTACTCCGGGTCGAGGTTGAGGTTGCGCCACTGGATCATGTCGACGTCGAATTCCCGCACCATGCCTTTGAGCGCCTCAACCTCTTCGGCCCGGTCGGTAAAACCGGGGAACACCAGTAGATTCAAGGAGATAAAACCGTTGTGCCCCTTGGCCACTCTCATGGACTCCAGCACATCAGCGAAAGAGTAGCCGGAAGGCCGATGGTACGCGTCGTAGGCCTCCTTGCGGGGACTGGCCAGGCTGACCCGTATGCTGCTGAGGCCTGCTGAGAACAGACGCTCTACGACATCCGGTCGGGACGCGTTGGTGTTGAGATTCAAGGTGCCTTCCGCACACCGCTCTCTGACGAGGGAGACCGCGTCAACCAGCAGGTCTCCCCTGGTGAGGGGCTCACCTTCGCAACCCTGCCCGAAGCTGGCAATGGGCCGCTCCACTCTGCCGAAGTGGAGGCAGGTCACCTGGGCAATCTCCTTGGCCGAAGGAGCAAAGTCGATACGCTCCTGGGTCACGGGGATGTCGCCGTCTTGATGGGAAATACATCCGATACACTGTGCGTTGCAGGAGGACGCGGTAGGCAGCGGGCACTCCCAACGGGCGAGAAAGAAGTTCTGGGCCGCCCGGCATCCGTACTCCAGTGCACAACGCCTGAGGTGTCGAAGCAGCCGGTTTCGAGGGTATTTACCCAGGTCCCGGTCAACACCCCGCCGGATACGCTTCATGTCGAACAGCGGCGGGTCCTGACGCTTCTCGGGGTCGATGCGAAGGCCGGTGGTCCAGAAGACCCCATCAGCCCAGCCAACGGGCGAGTACGCGAACAGCGGCAACATCGGACCGTGCGCCAGCGTGCGATAGGCCGGATGATGCAGGCGCAGGTACGCGGGCGCGAGAAATGCGCTCACCGCGCTCAACTCCTCCTCTTCGCCACCGTCGAACTCAATCAGATGAGACCGCTTGCCGGAAAAGCCGAGAGGCAAGCGCCCCGGAAGGAGAAAAAGGTCGCTTCCCTCCGGCAGCGGGATCAATTCCTCGGGCAGAGGCTCCCTGATGCTAGCCCCGTCCCACACCCCCATCCTGAGCTTTGGATGGTCGAATATCTGACCTGTCGAATCTGCGTAGACCATCCGGGGCGTTGTGGACATGACGCCTGTCTCCTTGGGGCAAGTCCCATCGCCGGCAAGATTACCACAAAGGCGCTCTGGTTGCTACCCGGCTTGACAGGCCACCGACGCTGTGCAATGTTCAGCCTCATGGCGGAGTTCGAGAAATCCGGGCGCATCAGCCGGGTCGTTTTCACCAACCCTCTCAACGGCTACACGGTAGTTCATTTTGTGGCCGATGACAGCGATAACTACGAGGTCGTAGTCGGGGTCATGCCCGCGCTCACGGAAGGGGACCTGGTGCGGGTTAAGGGAGTTACGGTCCAGGACCGGAAGTACGGAAGACAGGTGAAAGCCGAGTTCGTGGAGCCGGTGCTTCCCAGCACGCTGTACGGAGTGGAGCGGTACCTGGCCTCTGGTGTGGCGCCGGGCGTGGGCAAAGTGACCGCAGCCCGTCTCGCCGAGCATTTCGGCGAAGAGCTGGTGGCCATCCTCGACGATGAGCCCAAGCGTCTCACCGAGTGCCCCGGCGTAGGCAAGAAGAAGGCGGAAGCGATCACCAGCACCTGGAAAGAGCGGGTGCAAGCCCGTCGGCTGCTGGTGCTGCTGTACGGGCTGGGAGTAGGAACCGCGCTGGCAACAAAGTTGATCAACATATACGGAGACCGTGCGGTCCAGACGCTCAAAGAGAATCCCTACCGGCTGGCCAGAGAAGTACGAGGAGTTGGTTTTCTCACTGCGGACCGGCTCGCCAGGAGCGTCGGCATTGACAAGGACTCCCCTTTTCGTATCGAGGCAGCGATAGTCTATTTCCTCGATAGTCAGGCATCAGAAGGTCACTGTTTCTACCCCGCGGAACGGCTGGTCACGGAAGTTGCCGAGTTCCTGGAGTTGGAAGTGATGGACGTGGAGCCGGTGCTCAAGCAGGTCATTGATCTGGGCCTGCTCAGGGTGGACAGCCGCTGGGGAGAAGACGACCTGTACCTGCCCCGACTCTACAACTCCGAAAGTGCCGCGGCCCGCGCACTTGCCGAACTGGCAGGAACCAAGCCCACCGCGGATTCCCACAGTGTCAGAGCCGCCCTGGAATTCGGCGTTCGCTCAAGCAACGTGGACCTTACCATGGAGCAGGTGGAAGCGATCTACGGAGCGCTGCGCAACCGGTGCGTCATTATCACCGGAGGCCCAGGCACCGGGAAGACCACGGTCATCAAGGCCATAATCAGCGGTTTCAGGTCGCTGAACCTGGAGTTTGTCCTGTGCGCCCCCACCGGGCGGGCCGCCAAACGCATGACCGAGACCACCGGGGTGGACGCCAAGACCATCCACCGCTTGCTGGAATACAATCCGTCCAACAACTCGTTCAACAGGGATCGGGACAATCCGCTCAAGGCGGCGGCAGTCGTGGTAGATGAAGTCTCCATGATCGACATCGAACTGATGGGCTTCATGCTGGACGCTCTGGCCCCCGGCTCCCGATTGGTCCTGGTGGGAGACAAGGACCAGCTTGAATCGGTAGGCCCGGGTGCAGTGCTGCGGGATTGTATCGCGTCGGCCCACATACCCTGTGCAACCCTCACCCAGATTCACCGGCAAGCGGAGTTGAGCCTGGTGGTGGTGAATTCTCACCGCATCCTCAACGGCCGTGGCCTGAGACACGAGCCGGTGCAAGGTGGCAAAACCGACTTCTTCTTTATGGAGAAGGCAAATCCCGAGGCCGCGGTGGACACCATTCTGGAAATGGTCGCAAAGCGAATTCCCTCCCGGTTCGGACGTGATCCCATTCGTGATGTACAGGTGATCACGCCGATGTACAAAGGGTTGCTCGGAGCGCAGAATCTCAACGCCGCGCTACAGGAGAAGTTGAACCCCACCGGCGCCGAACTGAAGAAAGGCGACCGGGTGTTCAGGCCGGGCGACCGCGTGATGCAGACGAAGAACGATTACGACCGTGAGGTCTTCAACGGGGATATCGGATTCGTATCCCAGGTTGGACCGGAAGGGCTCACCGTGAGGCTCACCGACGGCCGCAAGGTGATGTACGGCGACAGCGACCTGGACGAGCTGGTGCTGGCCTACGCAGTTACCGTGCACAAATCCCAGGGCTCCGAGTATCCGGTGGTAGTCCTCGCCATGCACACCCAGCACTTCGTCATGCTGAGGCGCAATCTGCTGTATACTGCAGTCACCAGGGGCAAGGAACTGGTGGTGCTGGTGGGCACCCGCCGGGCAGTGGACACCGCAATCAGAAAGGACTCCACGCGCAAGCGCTACACCCGCCTCAGCGAACGAATCAAGCGATCCGTCGAGTATGACAATGTCGGATAAGCTGGCGGCAAAAGCTCCGGGCAACCTGGTCTTCTACCGGGCGGACGGCGACATATCGTCCGGCGCAGGGCTCGAGACAACGCGCAAAGGTGTCGTGGTCTCCACTTCTGAAGGTGCGCGCAAGCGGGTGGATTTTCGAGACCTCATCGCGGTTGCTCAAGTCCAGGGCGGCGAGGGTCAGGCTTTCGCCCGGGCGGAAGAGATCCTGCGTGCGGAGGCGAACCTCGACCTCGGCATCGTTTGGGAGCTCATTCTGGAAGAGGGAATCGAGACTCTCCCCATCGGCGACATCGTGGAACTGGCGGATAGCGGCCAGGATGACCTGACCGCGCACGCCGTCTCCATTGCGCTCCACCGGCCGGGTAGCCGCTTCAAGAAGAAGGGCGATCTGTGGGCCCCGCTTTCGCGCAAGGTGGTGGAAGAAAAGGAACTCCAGCTACGAAGGGTGCAGGAGAAACAGAACGCCCGGGACCAGGTGCTCAACGAGTTGAAGCAGCTTTTGGAAGGGGCAGTGGCAGTTGGAGACGAATCCCCGCAGACTCGAGCCGCGCTCGCCACCATCCGCCAGGTGGCCATTGAGCCTCTGGCACCCCCGCCCTCCGGGACGAGCCTGCTTGGGGAACTGTGCGCCGGGGACTCCAAACCCTACCCCTTGCTCGCTTTTGAACTGATGGTCCGCCTGGGAGTCTGGCACGAACACGAAGACTTGAATCTGCTGAAGTTGGATGTCGCCGACGAGTTTACCGACGAGGCGCAGGTAGAGGCTGAGCTGGTTCGCAAAGGGCTTGAGCAGACGCTGGCGGATCGGCCCGACCTGAGCCGGCTCTTTACCATCGCGATCGACGATGACGATACTGTGGAGGTCGATGACGCCTTGGCCGTTGAGAAGACTGCGGCTGGTGTGGACGTGCACGTGTTTATCGCAGACGCGGCCTCAGGAGTCCGTCGAGGGTCGGCCCTGGACGCGGAAGCTGCGCGGCGTGCGTCGACTATCTATCATCCCGGTGGACGGGTGCCCATGTTGCCGTACGAGTTGTCCGCCGACGCGTTCAGCCTGCTGGAAGGGAAGAGACGGCCGGCCCTTGATCATCGGTTCTCTTTCGACAGCCGGTTGTCGCTTTTTGATTACAAGGTGACACCATGTGTAGTCACCGTCGACCGCCGACTGACATACGAGGAGGCTGATGCTCTCCTCGAAGCCGCTCCCGATGGCCCGGAAGGGGACACCGTGCACGCGTTGTGGGAGGTGGCTGAACACCTGTTTGAGTCCAGGGTGCGAAGGGGCGCCATTACCTTCTTTCCGGTGGAATTCAAGGTCCGAGTTGACGATGGGGAGGTCAGCCTCAAGCGCCTCGATACTTTTTCCACTTCGCGCCGACTCGTGGCCGAGTTCATGGTCAACGCAGGGGAACGCACGGGCACATTGCTGTTCGAGAAACGGGTGCCGATGATCTTCCGGAATCAGGCCGCGCCCGACGATGATATCCACTGGGATCTGGAGTTGGCCCGGGACCCGGTGTTCGTGAACAACACCATCCGCAAGATGCGGAAAGCTGAAGTGACTTTGCAGCCGGGGCGCCACGCGGGCCTGGGGCTGGAGTCATATTGCCAGATCACCAGCCCTCTCAGGCGGTACGGGGACCTGCTGATGCAGCGTCAGATACACTCGGTGCTCACTACCGGCGTACCGGCCTACAGCGAAGGAGAATTGCTGGAGGCGATGGCCATGGCTGAGCAGTCCTCGAGGCTCATCCGCAAGGCGGTGTCGGAATCAGAGCGCTACTGGAAGCTGGTGGCCCTGGAGTCCATACAAGGTACAACAACTCCCGCCACCGTACTTTCGGTGCAGCGAAACCGGGTCTTCGTGAAGTTGGACGAATTCGGCGTCACCGGCCGGTTCTTCCCCACCAGCACCGTACCTGAACCCGGCGCTTCCGTGCTGCTGACGGTAGTCCACGTCCAGCCCCGGACCGACAACCTGGTTCTGCAGGAGAAGGGCTGAGGTCTCAGTTCGGCAGGGAACAGATATCGGCATAGCCGGGGGATCCCTCCGGGCAGATGCCGCAACACCCATCGTCTTCCCCCGCCTTCTTGTCCACGCAACTCGGGATACACTTGCAGAAGCCTTCAACACACACGAGTTGAAAGCCGGTGCATTCGCCGCACTTTCCCCCGCATCCGTCGCTGCCGCAGAATTTTCCGTCGCACGCGGGCACACAATTCTCGGCTACCGTGTCGGGAGAAACGTCCTCGGCGACGCAGGCGGTGAGCAGAACGAGCAAGCAGAACAGCGGAACGGCAAGCCTCATGGCGTCCTCCTTTGCTGCGGTTTCATTCTGGCACAAAGCCAGGATTTCGTCGAGGCACTCCTTTCCCCCGACGCACCCACCTTCGCAGGTGGATGCCTTTCATCAAGATCATCACCCAACCGAACTGTCATCCTGACATCCCCGACGCACCGATCATCGTACTTGGAACGGCTTCTCTGGAGGAGATGGAAGGACCCCGGCATGGTTCAGCAACTCTCGTCACCTGCTGTCGGCCCGGGCCGACAGGGTTGTTGATTTTGTTGTCGAGAGCATCCAAGCCATGCTCAGGTCCTTCAGCTTCCTCTAAAAGGGCATTTCCAAGTACGATGATCGGTGCGTCGGGAGCCTCAGGATGACAATTCGGAGTGAGTCCATTGTTCTCATAATCCCTCAGCGCAAGCGCTGAAGGCCTCGCTGCAGGCACCACCGACCGACTGCTCCCGGCAGGCGGCTGCCGGTTCTGTTCCGCATTCCGACTCGATGCAATCCTGCAAATCCCAGTAGGCGGCCAGGCCCGGCTCAGTGCCCGCGTCGAGGCAGGCCTCGGGGCAACCGGGGGGGTCTGCGGGGCACGTGTCAATGCACACTACGAGGTCGGAGCAACTCAAGAACCCCGGGGGGAAGCAAGCGTCGGTCTCGTCCTGGCACTGGGGCAGAGTTTCGTCGAAACACTCCTGCCCTTCCGGCGGGCAGTCTTC
Source organism: uncultured Myxococcales bacterium (assembly GCA_964626565.1). Lineage (GTDB taxonomy): Bacteria > Myxococcota_A > UBA9042 > CAIXZC01 > CAIXZC01 > CAZVFX01. The sequence goes on along the minus strand of CAZVFX010000079.1, from coordinate 18,056 downwards.
TGTGCTTCCGGCATCCTCCGGGCACAGGTCCCAGCAATCGTAAACGCCGGCGTTTTCGTAGCAGTCCCACATTGCGGAAGCGGTCTTCTGGGCAGTCTTGGTGCCCGCCTGGTAGCAGTCCTGCATGCACGGAGTGTCGTCGATGGGGCACCCGTCGAAGCAGATGAAGATCTCATTGCATGCCAGGTCACCGGGGATGTAGCATTCGAAATACTCGACTTCGCACAAGGCCTTCTTCTCATCCATGCAGTGGTGGAACTCGTCGGGGCAGTCCACGGAGTCGCGGCCCTCGGGGCACAAGTCCCAACAGCCCAACAAGTCAACGTCCTCCCAACACTGCATTACGTTGTTGTACCCCATCTGGTCATTGATGGAGGCCGAAGTGACACAGTCCATCCGGCACTCCTCGTCCTTTTCCGGACACGCATCCTGGCGGTCAAATATGCAGGAACACCCGCAGTGCCCCGGTTCTTCGAGGCATTTGCCCGTCTCCAGATCGCAATCCAATTCCTCCGGCTCACAGTCTTCGCATGGGCAATCGCCGCACCACTCGCCGTCCCAGTTGCCGCACTGTTTGCCCTCGCAAGGGTCATACGGAGCGCAGCCGATTCGTGAGCAATCCCAGTCGTCGCACCCGCCGCACACGCCCCCGCAACCGTCGGGGCCGCACTCCTTACCCTCACAATCGGGTACACAGAGCTCGCAGGTACCGTCCGGCATACACCCGATGCCCGGAAGGCACGAGCCACAGATGGCGCCGCACCCGTTGGGGCCGCATTCCCTGCCCTCGCATTGAGGAATGCAGGGGACCTCCAGAACCGTTCCCTCGGCCAGCATTTCCACCGGTCTTCCGGCGTCGGCCGCGGTGTCACCGCCATCAGGCTTCCCTGTCCCGCCGCAAGCGGCGAGCAGTGCGACCAGGCAAACGGCTTTCACTACATGCCTCATGGCATTCTCCATTCTGCCTATGGCGGTGGTGCATAGGACCTATAAGTCTAATACGACCTATTGGACCTATACTGCCTTTAGTCCGTTCCCGACGGGAAACAGGCGTCGGTTTCGGCCTGGCACATAGCCAGGGCTTCCTCAATGCACTCCTGCCCTTCGGGGGGGCAGTCGTACCTGCTTTCGGCGTCTTCCGGGCACAGGTCCCAGCAAATCCACAGGCCGACGTCGATCCAGCATTGATACAGATTATTGAAGGCCATCTGGTCGTCGATGGAAGCGGAGTCGATGCAGTTCTGCTGGCACCCCGTGTCCCCGTCGGGGCAGCCGTTCAGGCAGTCGAAGATGGCCGCACATCCCTGGCCATCATGGTCCCCACACTCTTCGCAGAGGCCGGTGTCAAGGTTGCACTCGCAAAAACCCGGGTGGCAGCCAAGGCAAGGGCAGTCACCGCACCACACTCCGTCCCAGTTTCCGCACTCCTTATCGAGACACGGGTCTTCGACGAAGCTGCACATGCCACTCACAGTGCACTTCTGGTCCTGCGGGCACTCGCCGCAGCTACCCCCGCATTCGTCGGAGCCGCACCACTTGCCCTGGCAATCGGGGATGCACGGTTCACAGGTTCCATCGGCCAGACAGGAAACGCCGGGAAGGCACATGCCGCAGACGTTCCCGCAGCCATCATCGCCGCATTCTCTTCCTGCACAGTTGGGGACGCAGATCTCGGGTACCCCTACCGTTTCTGAGGGCGATTCAGCGTTGTCCAGCGGATCGTAGGCGTCCAACTCACCGGCCGTCTCCGGGGCAGCCCCATCGGATTCGTAAGGCACCCGCCCTACCCCACCGCAAGCGAAGAGAAGAACTGCAAGGCCAACGGCTTTCAGTGCATGCCTCATGGCATCCCCCGTACTGCTTCGAGGCGGTGAGCTGCCTCGAAGGCTAACCCCGGCGCGGTTTGGCGCCCCCTACCCTCCGGCACAGGTGTCGAAGGTTTCCTTGCACTTGTCGTTCAAAGCTTCGTTCTGGCAATCGGCCGAAGGACTGGCGCCGCACTCTTCTTCAATGCACGCCAGGATGGCGTCGTAGCCGTCCTGGGCTTCGGTGGTGCCGTTGAGCAGACACTCGAGCGCGCACATGTCGTCCCCCGGCGGGCACAGGCCCATGCAGTCGAGTACGTCCGCACAACTGTCATCGCCATGTGCGCACGCCTGGAATTCGACAGAACAGTTGGCCCAGGCCTCGGCCCGGCACTCATTGTCGGTGCAGGCGAAGTAGCCGCTATAGTCGAGGCAGTCGATGAAGGTGTCCCACAGGCCGTAGGCCTCGGCCGTGCCTTCAAGCAGGCACTCTTCACCGCACAGGTCGCTACTTTCAGGGCACCCCTGGAGGCAGAGGTACATTTCAAGACAAGTCAACTCGCCCGGACTGCTGAGCAGGCACACCTCCAGTTGCGGCGCGCATTCAGTCCACAACGGGTCGATACATGCTTCCTGCTCATTCTCCGGCAAGTCGAAGCAGGCAAAATAGCCGTTGCCGTCGAGGCAGCCCACGAACTCCTGCCACATCTTCTGCGCCTCGATGGTGCCCTTGTTGACGCATTCGGACGGGCAGTCCGGCTCGTCGGCTTCGCACCCCTGCGTACACAGCCACATCTCGTCGCAGGGGAGGTCTCCCGGAGGGAAGCACCCGTAATAGTCGTCTTCACACAGCAGCCCCTTCTGCTCGAAGCAATCAACGCCTTCCGGGGGACAGTCACTCACGGTTTCAGCCTCTTCCGGGCACAGGTCCCAGCACAACCAATACCCGGTATCGTCGTAGCACTGGTAAAGGTCGTTGAACAATATCTGAGATTCCAGGGGAGCGTCGTTGACGCAGTTGTCAGGACAGGCTTCCTGCTCTACCGGGCAGGCCGCCATGCACTTCCAGATCTCCTCGCACTCGTTGACCTCGGTAACCACACATTGTCCGGTAGTGGGCTCGCAGAAGTCGGCTGTTTCGTCGCAGTCGCCGCAGGGGCAGGTTCCACAGAACTTCCCTTCCCACACCCCGCACTGTTTGTCCGCGCACGGGTCGGTCATACACGCGCCGGAGACGGCGTCACATTCGAACCCGTCACCGCAGTCGCCACAGGTGTCGCCACACCCATCCGCGCCGCACTCCTTGCCTTCACACTGGGGTGTGCACGAGCATTTGCCGTCGTCCGTGCACTCGGCGCCGGGGTCGCACGTCCCGCAAGACCCTCCGGCCCCATCCGAGCCACATTCCTTCCCCTCGCAACCGGGGAGAACGGTTTCGGCCACCGGGCCGTCAGCCGCAATATCCTTGTCCGGCAACACGACTCCGTCCTTCACGTCGAACCCCGACGTTTCGGTGGTGGTTCCGCAAGCGCAAAAAGCCGCGGTTGCAATCAATGCGATGATGATAATTCCCGATTTCCTCATACCCTACCTCCCCATTAACCATGCTTCCCATTGGATAATCGCCCGTCCATTAAAGGCAATTAGTGCGCAGGGACATGAAATTTAGCCTACAGGGTGTGCCGGAGCTTTGCAAACTGCCCGGCGACGGGGATGCTCAGCTTCTGGGTCCAAAGATGGCGGTGCCGACCCGCACCAGGGTTGCCCCTTCGGCTATGGCCACTTCAAAATCGTGGCTCATGCCCATGGAGAGCTGGTCGAAATCGGTGAGACCGAACTTGGTGCGCACATCGTCCCGCAGCGACCTCAGTTTTGAAAAGTAGGGTCGCGACAGTTCCGGGTCGCTGAGAAAGGGTGGCATGGTCATGAGGCCCCGAGGACGGATTCCCGGCAACTCCAGCGCTGACTCCACCAGTGCGGGCAGTTCGTCCGGATTACAGCCCGCCTTGGACTCTTCATGGGAGAGGTGAACTTCGAACAGCAACTGCTGAAGCACACCTTTCTCCACTGCAATCCTGGATATGGCCCTAAGTACTTTGGGCCGATCAACGGCATGGATAAGCACCGCGTTGCCGGTAACAATTCTGGCTTTGTTGGACTGGAGGCGGCCGATATAGTGGAAAGCCAGACCGTCTACGTCGGACAGTTCCTCCATTTTGGCCACCATCTCCTGGGCATAGTTCTCACCAAAGGCAAGTTGTCCTGCAGCCCTCGCTTCTTTGATGAGTGCCGCAGGATGCCGCTTCGAGACTGCTACCAGGGTGGCGTCGTCAGACGGCCTGCCGGTCGCGGCCAGAGCGGACTTCAACCGTGCCAGGATAGAATCCAGGCGTTGGGCCAGAGATTGCGTCATGAGTTGAGGGGGGTCATGAACCAGGGAGGGGGTGAGCTACTACAGTGCGAGGCACTCGTTGTAGCTGCTGGAGCAGTCGCCGGCGAGTGCGTTGTTCATGCACTCCTGGTCGGCTTCCTGGCCACACATTTCGATGACGCAGTCGATGACGGCGTTGTAGCCATCCTGCGCTTCGCCGGTGCCGTTCCAGATACACTCGAGGGTGCACACTTCGTCCATCGGGCCGCAGGTGTCCAGGCAGTCCCAGACTTCCTTGCAGGTGGCCTCGCCGCTACGGCAGGCGTAGACTTCCTCGCTGCAGGCGCCGTAGGCGGTTTCGATGCACTCGGTGTCGTTCTCGGGGCACTCGAAGTAGCCGTTGTCCTCGAGGCAGTTGATGATGGCGTTCCAACCGTCGGCGGCTTCTACGGAGCCTTCGCCGAAGCAGTCCTGGACGCAGTCATCGTTGCCTTCGGGGCAAGTGTAGACGCACAGGGACATATCGAAGCAGTTCATGGTTCCCGGAGGGAAGCAAGCGTAGGTAATTTCCTGGCACTTCTCGAGGGCAACCTCGAAGCACTCCTGGCCTTCGGGCGGGCAGTCGTTGGTGGACTGAGCGTCTTCCGGGCACAGGTCCCAACAGTCGTAGACGCCTTCTTCTTCGTAGCAGTCCCACATGGCAGAAGCTGCCTGCTGCGCTTCCTGAGAACCGCTCTGGTAACAGGCCTGCATGCAGGGGGTGTCGTCATCAGGGCAGGTGTTGAAGCAGTCGAAGATCTCTTCGCAGGTGAGGTCGCCGGGAACGAAGCACTCGAAGTACTCGTCCTCGCAAAGGGCATCCTTCTCATCCATGCATTCGTGGAAATCGGGGGGGCAGTCGGCATACTCGGTGCCCTCGGGGCACAGGTCCCAGCAACCCCACAGGTCAACGTCAACCCAGCACTGGTACAGGTTGTTGAATGCCATCTGGTCGTCGATGGAGGCGGAGTTGATGCAGTTCTGCTGGCATCCCTGGTCGCCTTCCGGGCACCCGTTCATACAATCGAAAATGGCGGGGCAGCCGGCCTTTTCAGGGGCGCCTTCTTCGCACATTCCGGTGTCGAGGTTGCACTCATCGAACGTCTCGGGGCAATCGGCGCAGGGGCAATCGCCGCACCACTGGCCGTCCCAGTTACCACACTGCTTGCCTTCGCACGGATCGATATCGGCCTCGCACAGGCCCGCAATTTCATTACAGACAAAGCCTTCGCCGCAGGTGCCGCAGCTGCCGCCGATGCCATCGGGGCCACATTCCTTGCCTTCACAATCGGCCGGCGGTACGTCGCACAGACCGGTGTCGAGACAAGCGATTCCGGGCAAACACTGTCCGCAGCTTCCGCCGCAGGTGTCGTCGCCGCATTCCTTGTCGGTGCAAGCGGGGGTGCAGCCACCACCGTCTTCGCCCGGGGTTTCCGCATCTTCACCCGGTGCCTCAGCATCTTCGCCAGGCTGTTCTACTGTGTCCTTTTCACCTTCGCTACCACCGTCGTCGCCGCCGCAAGCCGCAATGACCAGGCCAAAAGACAAAGCCAAGATTGAAAGCAGTCCCAAAAATTTCTTCATCGCCTCACTCCTTTTGAAAACTAGATTTGGCCAAAAAACGAGTTTGACCGACCCATAAATTTCGTCCTTCAAATCAAAAGTAAACGTATTGTACGTATCGCCGACCTCGTGTCAAGGGAAAACTCCGAATGCTTTAAAGGATATATTTAGGGATGATTGGAAGGCAGGATAACGCTTTCACTTTGGCATTGAAAAAACTCGAATGGAACCGGAATTAAGCTAGCCCAGGTACCACATGCTGGCCAACATCACCGCCCACATGGCGCCGAAAGTCATGGCGACACGGTTGGGTGCAAGTTGAACCACTCTCCTTACGGTTGCACTCATCCTACCTCCTCCAAGGTGGCGTATTTCAAAAGCACTTTTCGTGCCAGGTGCGCCCGATTGGGCGTGTCCCGACGGGGGCGACGTGATCAGTGCGCTACCGCACCCTGCTGGAAATTGGAGTAGAGTTACTCCAGGTGGAGTACGAAGGTGGCAAATTGGCGGCTCAAAGGGTGAGGTTACATGCCTGGAGGTTTCAGGCTTCAGGTTCTCCTGCCACTTACCGCCTATCCCCTGCTACGGCCTTAATCAATTGACGCGGGCGTGGGTTTTCTTTACGGTTTTTGTTAAGTTGAGGTTCGAGAAATGGTCAGGAAATGCCCGAAGTGCAGTGAGCCGATGAAAGAACTGGACGGTCAATACGCGCTGTTGGACGGCGCCGATATTCCCGGTTTTGGCAGCAGAACCGAGATTATGGTGACCCCGAAGAACACCCTGCGATTGAGAGCCTGGCGGTGTACCAACCCGGCTTGCCTCTACCTCGAACTGTACGGAGTGTGAACCAGGATCGGCAGAACGGTTTCTGGTCACAATGAAACTGAAGGCCCGGACCCCCGCTGGGAAATCGAGGAGTTGAGATGAATAATGCCCACTTGTTTGTGATGGTCGCGTTGCTGGCTCTGCATCTGTCCGCTTGTTCCGGCAGCGATGGCGGCAACGGCGACGCAGCCCCGGGAGATATCGTCACCGGGGAGACTTCACTTGACCTGTCGCCCGGGGACACACCGGTGGAAACCGGGGCGGAAACGACTCCCGACGTGCCGCCAGACTCCTGTTGTGACGATGTTGCGCCTGAGTTGCCTGACCTGTTCGACGATTCAACCGAGGTGGGAGAGGTCGAGGTGACGGACGATATTGAGCCGGACCTCGAGCCGCCGTGCCAGGAGGACGGTGAATGTGACGATGGAGACTATTGCACCAGCGACACCTGCATCGACGGGTTGTGCCTGAATCAGGGCAAAGACTGCTACGACGGCAACAAGTGCACCGACGATTCGTGCGACCCGGCGACGGGACAGTGTCAGAACCCCCAGTTGGAGTGCGACGACGGCAACACTTGCACCCTCGATACCTGCATGCCTACCACAGGCTGTGATCATATCCCCATTGAGGGCTGTTGCCCCGGTACGTTGATTTCGGAAGAGGGGTTCGAGGTCTTCCCTGAGGGGTGGACCGTTGAGGACGAAGTCACTGCGGAAGGCGGGGAAGCCACCTGGCAAGTGAGCACTGCCCGGTTCCACGACGGAGCAGCCAGCCTCTACTTCGGCAACCTCGAGCAGTCAAACTACGATGTGGGCGGCAGAGTACGAAGCTACGTTGAGACCCCACTGATTTCGCTGACGTCTGAATCGGACACAGAGCTTCATTTCTGGCTCTGGCTCGACGTTGAAAAGGTTGTTAACTACGACACGCTGAGTCTTTTTGTCGAGACCAACGGCGACCTGGTGCCCTTGTTCGCTAAGAAACAGACCACCCAGATGAAGAAATGGTTCGAAGTTGTGCTCGACCTCCAGGCTTTCGCCGGTCAGGAGGTGAGGTTCCGACTTGTGTTCGATTCCCTTGATGAAAGCGACAACTACTACGAGGGCGTATACATCGATTCCTTCCGGCTCTACGAAAAGTGCCCCAAAGAGGACTGCGTTACCAAGGTGGACTGCAACGACATGCTGCCCTGTACCCTGGGGCACTGCATCGAGGGTAACTGCACGTACGACATAATGAACGGCTGCTGCCTCAACTCCGGCGACTGCGCCGACGACGACCCCTGCACCATCGAGTCGTGTAAGAACAACATTTGCGACGTCATTGAGATTGCGCCTCCCTACTGCTGCTATGTACCGGCCGATTGCGATGACGGCAACGACTGCACCGACGACATCTGCGATGAGTCGGGCATCTGCCTGCACCCGCCTTCCACAGCCCCGGGATGCTGCACCGAGGACGAGGCCTGCAACGACAACGATTCGTGTACCATCGACAAGTGCGAGGACAACACCTGCTTCTTTGTCAACACCTGTTGTTTTGCCCAGGAGGATTGTGACGACGGCGACGACGTATGTACCGATGATGCTTGCGTCGGGGGCGCATGCGTATACTCGCCCACCGGGGTGGACGGCTGTTGTCTTTCCCCGCTGTTCAAAGACGATTTCTCCGAGGATCTGGGTTGGGACTACGGCCCTGAGTGGGGCAGAGGACCCACCTCGTCGGGCGGCACCGGTTACGGCAGCCCTGACCCAGCCAACGACCATACCTCGTCCGATGACAACTACGTTGCCGGGGTGGTTATCGGCGGCACGGCATCGACCTCCCTGCACGGCTATTATTACCTCACTTCGCCGGTGATCAACACGGGCGGGGCAAGCAACCTGCGGCTCATCTTCTGGCGCTGGCTCAACAGCGATTACACGCCGTACATGCAGAACGTCGTGGAGGTAAAAGGTGCGGGCAGTTGGACCCAGGTGTGGGCGTCGGGTTCTGCTCCGGGCATGCAGGATGATGCGTGGACGTATCAGAACTTCGACGTAACCGCGCACGCCAACGCCAACTTCCAGGTGCGATTTGGTTTCATGATCGGGTCTGGCGGTGTGTTCACCGTTTCGGGCTGGAACGTAGACGACGTCCAGGTCATCGACCTCGGTGCCGGCGAGACCAAGGCGTGCTGCGAGTACTTGTCCGATTGCCAGGGCCTTTATTCCCCGGCTGAGTGTTCCGGGGGGCAGTGCCAGTAAGGCGGGCGTGGAGGCGTGGAGGCGTGGAGGCGTGGGGAACGGCGCAGTCTACCTGAAGTCGCGCTTCTGGAAGCGCTTGCCTTGTTCCTTTTCCACCAGGTGGATGCCGGTTACTTGCAGAGCTCTGAGATTGATCACTCCGTCCGCTTTTTCCACCACTCCGTCCACCAGTAGAAGGGGCTCTTCCAGGAGCGCGATACGGCAACGCCGCATGACGGTCGGGGAGACTACGAGGTTTATGAAACCGGAATGGTCTTCAAGGGTGAGGAACAGGATTCCTCCTGCCGTCGGCGGGCGCTGCTTGACGATAGACAGACCGCCGACCACGACCCGCCTGCCGTTGCGGGTCTTTTCGAGTTGTTTTGCAGTGACGTAGTTTCGCCGACCTTTGAGGCGCGGATAGACAAGTTCAAAGGGATGCATGGAGAGATAGGTTCTAGTTGCGTCGATGTCTGCGAGAACCACCTCGAACGCGGACATGGGAGCCGGCCGCGCACCGGCCTGGCGCCCCTTAACCCCGTAGAACAGGGAGGTTCGATCCACGCAGGTTTTCAGCACTTCCCAGAGAGCCTCTCTTCTTTCTAGTTTGAAGGTGGAAAAGGCGCCGGCGAGGGCGAGCTTGAGCAAGGCATGGGCAGGAAGTCCGGTACGCTTGAGAAGATCCCCAAGCGACCGGAACAGCCCGCCCTCGTGCCGGACCTTTTCCACTCGTTCGGCCAACTCCTGCGAGAAACCCCGCACCAGAGCAAAGCCGAGCCGCAGGCCCCACGTAATGGCGAGTGGTGAGACGTGTTGGGCCAAAACACTACGGTGGGAAGATGTGGCGGAGGGGCGATGGGATTCCAGAACGGTTTCCCAGTCGCTATGATTAACGCAAACTGCGAGAATCGGTACGTCGTGCCTCCTGGCGTCTTCAACCAGCGTGGCAGGAGAATAGAACCCCATTGGCTGGGAGTTGAGCAGCGCCGCGGTAAACGCGGCCGGATGATGGCATTTCAGGTACGCGGAGGCATACGCGAGAAGTGCAAACGAGGCCGCGTGGGATTCGGGAAAACCGTACTCCCCAAAACCCTTGATCTGATCCGCTATCTGCAACGCATAGCGATGCTCCAGTCCACGCAACTCCATCTGCCGCACCAGCTTATCCAGTATCCCTTCCAATCTGCCCGCAGAGCGCCAGGTCCCCATAGCTCTTCTGAGCTGGTCAGCCTCCCCCGCGCTGAACCCGCCCGCCACCATGGCCAGCTTCATAACCTGCTCCTGGAACAACGGCACGCCATAGGTTCTTCCCAGCACCGGCTCGAGCTCCGGAAGGGGATAGGTAACAGGCTCCAGACCGTGGCGACGCCGAAGATACGGATGGACCATCTTTCCCTGAATGGGCCCCGGACGGACGATGGCGACCTCTACCACCAGGTCGTAGAACTCTTTGGGCTTCAGCCGCGGCAGCATACTCATCTGGGCCCGCGATTCGATTTGAAAGGTGCCCACGGTGTCGGCTTTGCAAATCATCTTGTACGTTTCAGGATCGCCGTCGGGAACAGAGTACAGGTCGAGTTCGGCGATACGGTTCTTCCGGAGGATGTTGAAAGTGCGCCTGAGGCAGGTGAGCATGCCTAAGGAGAGCACATCGATCTTGAGGAGTCCGGCGTCTTCAACATCCTCCTTGTCCCATTGGATCACGGTGCGGTCTTCCATGCGGGCCGGCTCGATGGGCACGAGTCGATAGATGGGAAGGTTGGAGATGACGAATCCGCCTACGTGGATGGAGAGGTGGCGGGGAAAGGCCTTGATGGACCGCACCAACTCCTTGAACGCGCCCATGCGCGGGTGGTCCGCCGGGAAGCCGGCCGCAGTGACGGTACGTTCCCACCAGTCCTCATGGTCTCTGCGATAAGAGGAGGCGAGATTGGACAGACGTTCAACCTGGGGGAGTGAAAAGCCCAGCGCTTTGCCCACGTCCCTGATCGCGCTGCGGGTGCGATAGCGAATGAACTCGGCCACCATCGCGGCGCGGTTACGCCCGAAACGCTCGTAGATGTACTGGATCACCTCCTCCCGGCGCTCGTGCTCGAAGTCTACATCGATGTCGGGAGGCTCGTTGCGCTCCCGGGAGATGAAACGCTCGAACAGGAGGCCGGAGCGCACCGGGTCAATGGCGGTGATCCCCAACACGTAGCACACCGCCGAATTGGCGGCCGAACCCCGGCCCTGACAGAGAATCTCCCGCTCCCGCGCAAACCGAACAATGTCGTACATGGTGAGAAAATAGTTGGGGTAGTTGAGTTCATTGATGAGGTTCAGTTCCCGCCGAAGTTGAGCCCTGACATCCGCGGGGACACCCCCGGGGTAGCGCTCCCGGGCCTTTCTGCGAGTCAACTTTGACAGATAACTGTCGGGGGTCTCACCCTGGGGAACCACCTCGGCGGGGTAGTGATATTTGAGCTCGTCCAGGGAGAAGCGGCATCGCTCTGCGATATCCATGGTGGTCACCAGGGCCGCAGGAAAGTCGTGGTAGAGGCGCTGCATAACGCCGGGCGGAAAGAGGGTGTAGTTGCTGTTGGCCGTCTGCAACTCCCCGATGGAGTCCACGGTGGTACGGCTTCTGATGGCGGAGAGGACATCGCTGAGCGCCTTGCGCCGGCGGGTGTGAAAGCTGACGGTAGGCGCGACCACCGGGGTAACACCCAACTGTTCCGCCCGATAGGCGATGGCGGCCATGCGGGAGTCGTCCCCGGGCAGCATGTAGCGAGCCAGGGCCGCGTAGAAGCGATCGCGGAAAACCGATTGGAGCGCACCGGGATCAAGCTCCTCGTGCAACGCGTGGTGGATCGCCACCACGTGGCGACCGCAGTAGTTGGCGATCTGCTCGGTGTCAACCGCGCTCTCACCCTTTTCCCGATGGGCCCGCCCCGCGGAGATGAGACGGCATATCGCGGCGTAGCCGCTTTTGTTCATGGCCAGCAGGGTAAGTGGCGGACCGTCGGTACGGGAGATCACCGAGCCGGCAATGAGCTTCATGCCCGCCTCTCTGGCTGCGACGTGAGCCCTGATGATGCCATACATGCCGTCACGATCGGTAATCGCGATGCCGGGCAAATCATAGGCTGCGGCCTGCGCCACAAACTCTTCGGGGAAGGAGGCTCCTTCCAGGAAGGTGTAGTTGGAGATGACCGTCAACGGAACGTAGGTTTTTTTGAACATCAATTACCAATTTTCAATTTTCAATTACCAATAGGCCTACCGGCTGCAGGTCGCCTTCCCCTACCCTCTTCATGAGCAGGCGACGGTGGTTGCCGGTTGTTGCGCGGAAATATTCGTGCTTCACCACGGTGTGGCGATCGGTATCGTAGAACTCGAACTCGTAGGCGGATTCGAGGGCAGTGGGCCGGACGCGGCCGGAGTTGTGGAAGACGACCACGGGGTGGTCTTTGAGGAGTGGGAGAGTGGATGACGTTTGTGCCGGGGCAGGGAAGGCCCGTCGCTGACGCTCAGGGTGCTGTGTATATCGCTGCTCAGGGAGGAGGGCCGGGTGTGGGGCCATGCGGAAGAGGGCGTTGGGGCGATTGAGCATGGCGTCCAGTTTGCTCATGAGCGCGGCGAGGGAGCCTTCGCTGCGCACGGTTTTCGCAAGGAGGTCGGGGGTCACTTCCACTTCTTCGGCGCACCGGTCCACCACCAGGTGGCAGCGGGCCAGGGGACGGGTAAGGGAGATGCGCGCGAGTTTGAGGCGAGCGAGTTCCAGGAGCAGTCCGGGCGACCGGGTCGGCCGGGCCGGAAGAATTTCCAACTGTTGCTCCTCCTCCGTCTCGGTGACGAGGACAAGCCGCAGCCCCGCGGCCAGAAGCCGTTTCGGGGCCAGTCCCTCGGTGAGGATACGTTCGAGAGCATTCTTGAGCAGAAAGACCAGGGGAGAGACCCGGGAGACAGGGGGAGAGAAATGGATGCAGTCTTCAAACCGGGCCTCTTCCCTGATAAAGGCAAGGCGGCGACTAAGATGTTGGTCACGGGCGGCATACAGGAGTATGTCCCGAGTCTGGCGGGAGAGCAGATTCCAGGAGATGCGGGTAGCGGCGCGCGCCACATCGCCCAGGGTTTTCAGTCCCAGAAAGGCGAACAGCTTGCGGTCTGACTTTGACGGCGAGACCCCCGGAAGCGCGAAAAAACACTCCATGGGGAGCATGCTGATCTCCCTGCCCCGCACAAAAACCGTGGGCGGGGTCTCGCCAAAGCGGGCCGCGAGGTGGGCGTCGGCCAGGGAATCGGCCACGCCGATACGCCCGCCAAAGCCCTGCTCCGCCATCATTGCGTGGATCGTCCGGACCATTTTCTCCTCGCCGCCGAACAGGTGGGCGGCAGACGCAAGCTCCACCACCAGGTCACGCTCTTCAAAAAGTGCGACCCCGGGCGAAATGGCGAGGAGCTTTCTACCCAACTCGACAAGCTCCTCCTCGCCCCTTTCGGGCACCTCGAACAGCCCGAGCGCGGTGAGCAGCGAAGCCGCCTCCTTTACCCGCATGCCCACTTTCACACCCTGTCCTTCGGCCGCCGCGTTGCACTCCACCACCTGCTGCCGGGAGTCGTAGACCGCCAGGGGGGCGCCCTTGAGTTCCGGACGGCGGTGGCAAAGGAGCTGGATGTGATAATTCTCCAGCCATATGTAGCAGTAGCGCTTCATGTTGACCGTTCCGATGCAGGGCAGGCCTGTCGCTCGCTCTCCGGGTACTGTTGGTGCCCTCCATGCAGGTCGGAGATGGGGAGGCGGGCGCCGGGGGGATGACCAGCGCACTTCATTATTTCGATTTGCCCGCGTGTGACCTGCAGGCGCATGCGGCACGGGCGCGCGATGGTCCCCAAAGATGGGTGGATGTCCAACAGCAAAAGGAGCGCGATGCGATGCTTCTGGGTCAGGCCGAGGAGGCGACGGCCCGAGACCGGGTCGAGGAGCAACTCGCCCGTATCCCAACGGCCGGCGTGAAGCGCGACTAAGGGAAACAGACCGCTGGCCAGCACCTGGGCTGCGGCCCTGAACAGACGGGCAGGATGCTGCTCCACCAGGAAAAAGCAGCGCTCCAGGTCGACCCCGGCGCGGGCCAGGATAAACGGGTTGATCTTTCCTGCGGGGGACAGCGTGGCTACCCACTCCCGGCCGCTGGCCGCAGCCAGCGCCCGGGCCGCCAGAACATGCTGGACACCTTCCCCGATAATCTCGGTAATACCGCCCCGCTCGTAACCGCGGCCGGGGAGGAAATCATCAAGCACCTCGAAACCAGTGCTCAAACTATGCCGGCGATACTCCACGCGGCTGCCCCGGGTCACCTTGCGGGAGGCCAACAGGTACCCCATGGGACCAGCCTCCTGACGCGGAGCGGGGGACGCAGGCGTTAACTTTTTTTCCGCCAACACCAACTGCTCGCCCAAGCTGTCTAACCCATTACTCACGTCGATCTCTCTCCGTTCCAGCCGTGACTCCCCCGGCACCTGAAATCATCATACTGAACATTTGTTCAGTGGTCAAGGTAATTTCTTTGGGGCGGACAAAATAACGCGTTGCGCAATAACCTCGGTATGGATATACTTCCAAACGAAAAGCAGGTGACCGCCGGGGCGGGCAGGGTGCCGGCGCACGCCTGATGGCAGACGGCTGAACACACGACACGAGGAAGCTAGATGGAAAAACACGAACTGCTGAACCACACGCTAAAGCCGCTGGACAAGGCGCTGGACCTGTCCCTTTCCGCACTGCGGAAGGCCAACCTCTATGAACCGTTCAAGACGGCACTCCACAAGGGTCTCACCTCCGCGCTGGCGGCCCAGTTCAAACTCAACCACCGGTTGAAGGTGTACGGCACGGAAAACGTGCCCACGGAAGGGGGCGTGTTGCTGGCGCTCAACCACCAGAGTTGGCTCGACGCCCAGGTGCTGGCTGCCAGCAGCCCCCGCAAGGTGTGCTTCCTGGCCAAGTCGGAGTTTGTGAATTGGCCTCTGCTGCACCACCTCATCGAACTAGCTGACGGCATCTACATCCGCCGTGGGGGTGACGACGACATGCTGGGCAGCGTGGTGACCCGGCTCAAGGAAGGGGCTTGCATCGGCATTTTCCCGGAGGGCACCATCCCGGGGGAAGAGGACATCCCGCGCTGGGATGTAGAGCCGGAGACGGGCCTGCTCAGAGGCAAGAGCGGCGTGGTCCGCCTGGCCGTGGCGGCCGGGGTCCCCATTGTACCGGTGGGGCTGACCGGCACCGGCAAGGCGTTCCCGCCGGAAGCCTACCCCCGGATGCAGGAGCTGCCCATGGTGAGGCCGGAGCCCATCGAGGTGCGCTTCGGGGAGCCGCTCTGGTTCAAAAGCCGTGCCGGTGAGGAGTTGGGTTACGAGCAGTTGCGGGGGATGACCGACAAGGTCATGCAGGGCATCTCCCGGCTGGTTGATCATACGAAGGGGGTAATACCGATGACGATACCGATGGAACCCAAGACCAAACCGGGTCCACTGCCTAAGATACCGTACAAAAACAAGCCCGTGAAGGACAAGAAACGGTTCGGCGTTCTCATTCTCCACGGGTTTACGTCCCACGTGGGGTGCGTCTCCGATCTGCGTTTCCCGGTGCAGGAGTTGGGGTTGCCCTACCGCATTCCCGTTTTGCGCGGCCATGGCGGAGAATGGCAGGACCTCAAGGGCGTGACCGCCGCGGACTGGTACGAGGATGCGGAGAACAGCCTCCTCGATCTGCTCACCGAGTGCCGCAAGGTGGTGATTGTGGGGCTCTCCATGGGCGGACTGGTGACTCTCGACCTGGCCGCCCATCACCGCAAGTCAGTGCACTCCATCGTAACCGTGGCCGCGGCGCTGAAGTTCAAAGACCCCCTGGCCGGTTTTTCGCCGGTGATGGCCAAGGTGGTGAAATCGTGGCCAAGCCCCCGGGCCTTTGTGGACCGGCAGTTGGAAAAAGAGCGCAACCGCAACTACCCCAAATTCCCAACCGGGGCCTTTGCGGAACTATACAAATACTCCAAGAAGGTGGAGCACAACCTGAGCTTTGTTTCCGCCGACGCGCTTATCATCGGGTCGAAGAAGGACCAGATCATCCATCCCAAGGCGGCGCACACGATCCACGACAAGATCAGCTCAAAGCAGAAGCGGATGGTGTGGTTCGAGGAGTCGGGCCACGAAATGCTCCTGGACCTGGAAGCGGGCAAGGTGACCGAGGTGATTGCCGACTTCCTCAAAGCGGCGACAAAGGCACATCCGGACCCGGAAGAATGATAAATTCAATTCTCAATTGCCAATTTTCAATTACCTGTACACATCGAGCGGGAGGTGACGCATGAGCGACGGCACTGGCAGACCCAAAGGCGGCGGATTCATGGTGGAGAAGGCGTGTCAACGTAAGGTCTTTCTTCCGGAAGACCTTCCCGAGGACGTAATTGCAATGGGGCAGGCGGCGTACGAGTTTATCGAAAGCGCCATCATCCCCCGCATCGACGAGTTCGAAGCCTCGGAAACCAAGATCGCGGCCAACATCGAGTTGATGAAGGAGGCAGGAGAGCAGGGGCTGCTCATGATTGAGATCCCGGAGGAATACGGCGGGCTCGGCATGGGCATGACGGCCACGACCTACGTCTCTGAACGGGTGGCGCAGTACGGCGCCTTCACCGTCTCGATGATGTGTCACAGCGGCATCGGCACTCTGCCCATCCTGTTTTTCGGCAACGCGGAGCAGAAAGAGAAGTACCTGCCCATGCTGGGGACCGGCGAGTGGCTGGCCGCATATGCACTCACCGAGGCCAACTACGGCTCCGACGCGTTGGGCGCCAAGACCAAGGCGGTGCTGTCCGACGACGGCAAGAACTACATCCTCAACGGAGAGAAGATCTTTATCACCAACGGCGGTTTCGCAGACGTGTTCACCGTGTACGCAAAGATCGACGGCGAGCATTTCAGCGCGTTCATCGTGGAGAAGGACTATCCGGGCGTATCGATCGGCCCGGAGGAGCACAAGCTGGGCATCAAGGGGTCGTCCACCACGTCGATCCTGTTCGAAGATGCCGTGGTACCGGCGGAGAACCTGCTGGGCGACATCGGCAAGGGTCACAAGTCGGCGCTGGGAGTGCTTGACATCGGCCGCTTCAAGTTGGGCATTGCGGTAATGGGCGCGGCGAAGCGGACCATTGCCGGTTCGGCCACCTACGCGAATGAGCGACGGCAGTTCCAGCAGCCGATCTCCAACTTCGGCATGATCCGCCGGAAGTTTGCGGACATGGCGGCCGAGGTGTTCGCGGTTGAGTCCATGGGCTACCGGACCGCGGGACTCATTGAGGACGCTATCCACGAGCTCGACTCTGCTGACCCCGAGTACATCACCAAGGTGGGCAAGGTGTTCGAGGAGTACGACATCGAGTGTGCGATCATCAAGGTGATGGGTTCCGAGACCATGGGCCGGGTGATCGACCACGGGTTGCAGATTCACGGCGGCTACGGATACATCGAAGAATACGAAGTAGCCCGTGGATACCGCGACGAACGGATCAACCGCATCTTCGAGGGGACCAACGAAGTGAACCGGTTGCTCATGCCCGGCACGATGCTGAAACGCTCCATGACGGGCCGTCTGCCGCTGATGCCGGAGTATATGAAGCTGCTCAACGCGGTGAAAGCCGACCCGGAAGGGGTGCTGGGCGAGTTCGACGGGACCCTGGCGCACCTGGCCAAGATGTCGGAGAGCGCCCGGACGCTGACCTTGTATGCGTTCGGCAGCACCTTGCGCAAGTACATGCGTGAGTTCCGTGACGAAGGGGGAGCATTCTTCCTGGGCAAGGGGGAGTACTTCTTCGAAAAACTCGCCAACATGCTCATGGCCGGCTTTGCCATGGATTCAGTGGTAATCCGCGCGGGCCAGCTCATCGCGAACAGGGGCGAGGAGAAAGCGTCCCAGGCTTCGGCCATGGCCCATATCATCTGCTACGACTACATGGCGCAGATAAAGGCCGAGTTGGACACTATCATCATGGGTATCTCGGAAGGGGATGCCGACGCGGTGGCCGGACACTATGCGGTGGCCGACAAGCTGACCTTTGCCGCGCCCATGGATATCATCGCGCTGAAGGACCAGGTCGCGGCCAAAGTGATTGAGCTTGAGAAGTACGTGGTCTAGAGAAGCGAACAGGTAAAATCACACCGCCACCTGCAGCTGGTGTTCCTGAT
>CAZVFX010000078.1:0-33483 GCA_964626565.1 uncultured Myxococcales bacterium | reverse complement strand
TGCAAACCTAATAATATCGGGCTTTTCGGGTTACTTCAAGCAAAGAGCGCCTTGGTTTGCGCTTGATTGAGGACTAGTTGCAAGCGTAGGTGATGGTTACATAGCCGTGATTGTCGTTGGCGCCGGTCTGGCCGGACTGGTCTGCGCCGCTGTTGTAGGACCCGCCGCCGCCGCCCGCACCCCAACTGCTGCCGCAGTAGTTGCGGCCGCCGCCGCCGCCGTTGTACCCGCCGCCGCCACCGCCGGCCCCGGTGTTGTCGGAGCCGCCGCCACCGCCGCCGAACCCGCCGGAGCAGTGCTCAGCTCCATAGTTGGGATGATATCCGTAGCCGCCTTCCGCACCGTTGCGCGGCGCCTCGCCCCCTTTGCCGCCGGTATTGCGGATAGTGGGTGCGGTGGTGCCGTTGCTCTTCCATCCTGCGCCGCCCGCGCCGGGAGAGTAGTTGCACGGCGTCGGTCCGTGGTCGCCGCCGTTGCCGCTGTTGCCGCCTGATCCGGAGGCGCCGCTGCCCGCGGTCGCCGACGTCGTCGACGTATTGGCCGACCCGTGGCCGCCCGCACCGTCTTCGGCCTGACCGCCGCCGCCTGCCGCAGCCAACAGGGGCGTCTCCGACATTGCATCGGAGTAGACGTAGGAACCTCCGCCTCCGCCGCTGCAGCCCGCACTTTGCCAGCCGCCCTGCTTGGACAGCGAGCCCATCTGGCCAACTACGATCTTCAGCGTCGTTCCGGCCTGGAGTTCGAACTCGCCCGAGATCTTTGCCCCCTTGCCGGGTGCGGTTCCCGGGTGACCGCCGTCGCCGGGGCCGTCGCCGCCCTTCGCGCCCGCGGCCTCGATGGTGTAGGTGCCGGTGGAGGGAACCTGCCACGATTGGATGCCCCCGCTCACGGTCACGCTGTTGGCCAGGGTTGTGCCGGCATAGGCCGTGTCCGCGTTGCCCTGGGAGGGGCCGTACCGTCCGCCGGCGCCGGCGTTTGAGAACTGCCACGGCGCAAGGTTCGGCACCGGGTCGCCCGAGCAGGCCCCTGCGGAGCAGGCGTCGTTGATGGTGCACGGGTTTTGATCGTCGCAAGGGGCGGCGTTGTGCTGGAACACGCAGCCAGTGGCCGGGTTACACGAATCGTCGGTGCACAGTTCGCCGTCGTCACACGTCTTCGCATCCTTTACGCACGACCCCGCCACGCACTCCTCGTTCAAGGTGCACAGGTCGTCGTCGTCACAGGTGCCACAAAGGCCGCCACACCCGTCGGGGCCGCACTCCTTGCCGACGCAGTCCGGGTTGCACACGCACTGGCCGTCGACGCACACTTTTTCCACCCCTCCATCCAGACACGGAGCCCCGTCAGGCAGGTCGTCGAATACACAGCCGGTGGCCGGATTACACGATTCCTCGGTACACGAATTGCCGTCGTCGCAAGTCATGGGCTGGCCGGGTGAGCACCAGGCCGCCTGGCAACTGTCGCCGGTGGTGCAGGGGTTGCCGTCGTCGCACGGTGCGTTGTTGGCGTCAAACTGGCAGCCGGCATCGGGGTCACACGAATCGTCAGTGCAGATGTTGCCGTCATTGCAGGTCAGGCTGTCGGAAGAAACACACGAACCCAGTTCGCAATGGTCCCCGGTGGTACACGTATTGCCGTCGTCACAGGGTACCGCGTTGGTTTGGAAAACACAGCCGAGGACGGGGTCGCAGCTATCGTCGGTGCACACGTTACCGTCGTCGCACTCTTGCTGTTCGCCGGGGGCGCACCAGCCGGCTTTGCATTTGTCGTTGGCTGTGCATTCATTGTCGTCGTCGCACTCGTCGTTGTTGGGTGCGAACTGGCATCCGGCCAGCGGGTCACAGGAATCGTCGGTGCAGATGTTGCCGTCGTCACAAACGATCTCATCGCCGCCCGCACAGCCACCGAGCTGGCACTGGTCACCGGTGGTGCACGCATTGCCGTCGTCGCAGGGGGCATCGTTGAGGGTTGTGATGCACCCCACAGCCGGGTCGCAGTAGTCGTCGGTGCACAGGTTCTCGTCGTCGCATTCTTCGAGCTCTTCGTAGACGCAATCGCCGTCCACGCAGTGGTCCCCCGTTGTACACGCGTTGCCGTCGTCACAGTTGCCGGGCTGAGCCACATTCTGGCAGCCGGTCTGCGGGTTGCACTGGTCGAGAGTGCAAGGGTTGTTGTCGTCACAATTCAGCGGTGTTCCCGACTGGCAACCCTGACCCGGAGCGCAGGTTTCCTGCCCGTTGCACACGTCGCCGTCGTCGCAAGCCAGCGGCTCTCCGGCGAGGCAGCCGGCGTCCGAGTCGCATGTTTCGATTCCGTTGCAGGCGTTGTCGTCGTCACAGATGAGGCCCTGCCCGCCGACGCACGCTCCCCCGGCACAAGTGTCTTCGGTGGTGCACACATTCCCGTCGCTGCAGGCCATGGAGTTGGCGTCGTACTGGCACCCCGAGTTAGGGTCGCAGGAGTCGTCGGTGCAGACGTTGCCGTCGTTGCAATTGACGCCGGATCCGGCTGAGCAGGCGCCGCCTGCGCACTTGTCGTTTGCGGTGCATGCGTCGCCGTTGTCGCACAATAACCCTTCGTTGTCGGGAGCCATGGAGCAGCCGCCGGTGGCGGGGTCGCACTGGGGTGTCAGGCAGAACGCGTCGACGCCCAGGGGCGGCGGGCAGACAATCACGCTATCGGGGTCCACTGCACACTGGTAGGGAAGGGCGGACAGGTCGCACACCAGGCTACCGTTGCACGCGTCGTCGTCTTCCAGGTCGGCGCAATCTGCGTCAGCCTGGCAGTCGCAGGGCACCTGGACGCCTGAGCACACGCTGTTTTTGCACGCGTCCCCGAGGGTGCACGGGTCGCCGTCGTCGCAGTCTTCCTGGTTGGGGAGGTGGTCGCAGCCGCCGTTTTCCGTGCACACATCGTCGGTGCAGGGGTTGCCGTCTTCACACACCACCGGGTCTCCCACACACACGCCCTGCACGCACAGGTCCGCGGCAGTGCACGGGTCGCCGTCCTTGCACTCGTCGCCGTCCAGGGGCAGGTACTCACACCCCGCCTCACCGTTGCACAGGTCCTGGGAGCAGTCGTTGTCGTCGAAGCACAGGTTGATGTAGTCGCCGGCGACCTCGTCGGGCTCGTCCACGTCGCCGTCACAGTTGTCGTCAATGCCGTTGCACGTTTCGCTTTCAGGCACCAGCGCGTCGCAGTGAGAAAGGCCGCCTTCGGTGCAGACTCGTTTGCCGTCGCACGACCCGAATTCATTGGAGATCTGGCAAGGAGTAGTGAGTGCCAGGTCAATGGATTTGCCGGTACAGGGACAGACCCCCGCATCTGCAATGCACTGGGACAGTTCGACACCTTCGACTGTCAGTACGTCTGCGCAGGAGAACCCCCAGGGGCATTCTTCTCCCGCCCCCGTACCCGCGTCACACGCACCCCCGCAGAAGCTGCCTTCCGCCCCGTAGTCGATGCAGACGTCCTCGGCCCCACCGACCGCCTTGCACCCCTCAGTGGTGGTGCAGGGTTTGCACAGGTTGCTGAAGTCGGAGACGCAGATGTAGATTACGTCGGGCCCGCCCGCGCCCACCTGCTTGCAGCTCCATCCGGAAGGGCACTCGTCTTCGCATAGGCTCGAACACACACCTTCCCCCATGTGCTCCACGCACCATCCCGACTCGCATTGGGAATTCTCCTCGCATTTGTCCAGGAAGCACCCTTCCCCCGGGTCGCACTGGGGGGTGGGGATTTCGGGGGCCGTGTCGACCGTCAGGTCGGGCTCGATCTGGAAGTCCGGCAGGGTTGTGTCCGGTTGGGTGAGGTCGGGTCCGGCCACATCTGGGGCCAGGTCCGGGACCGAGGCAGCGTCGCTCGTGTCCTCGACTCCAGGGGCCAGGTCCAAGCCGATGTTTTCGGCCGACGTTGAGCAGGCGCACAGCAGAGCGACGGAGAGAAGGCAGGCAGAAAATCTGAAAGTCATTGTTACCTCCAATGCAACACCACATTGTAGCGGGAAGACCGCGGCAGGTAAACCGACTGTTAATCGCGTGCGCCCTATAAGAGGCCCGCAAGTGTGGGAAACTGAGCCGGGTCGACGTCATCAGCCCCACGTTTCTGTCTGTGTCCTGCGCCGGCGCAGTCGCTGTTCGCTGTGGACGCGGGCAGGTTGAACAGGTATCATGTGGCTATCGGATGTAGACAGGGATGACGATGAACAGAAGCTTGTGGTGGTTTCCTTTCTTGTTCTTGCTGGCCTGCAACGACGGTGCGGACGGGGCCTCCGACGCGGACGCCTCCCGGGCAGCAGACGGTGGCGCTTCTCTCGACATACAGCAGGCCGACGATCTCGGCCGGGCAGACACCGGGTCGTCTGACGCAGTAGGCGCGGACACCTACCTCGGACCATGCATACCCAATCCATGCACTAAGCCGCCTCCCCCGGTGTGTCTGGCTGACGGCTCGACCCTGATTCTGTACGCTCTTGTCGGCGTTTGCACCGACAGCGAAGGGCACGCCACTTGCGAGTATGCCGAGCGGGCCACCGATTGCGGGAAGTTCGGCTATCTGGATGGTTGTCGCAACGGGCCTTGCAAAGATGGTTGCACGGGAGAATGTGGGGACATGGTGAGGGTGGAGGCAGGGCCGTTTTGGATGGGCTGCGACGAAGGCAGCGAGACCGGTTGGTGCGACTGGGACAATCAGCCATACCACGAAGTTCATCTGGACGAGTACGCCATCGATCGGACCGAAGTCACCAACGAGGCGGTCGCTCACTACCTGAATATGAAAGGCGAAACGTATGATGGTGACTTCCCTCCCTTCTTCTGGGGCTGGGACAACTACCACGTCCAGGTCCACTATCACGGTGGTTTCTGGCAGGTGAGCGATGGCCTCGAAGACTACCCCGCCGCAGCGGTAACCTGGTACGGCGCGGCCGACTTCTGCAAGTCGGCCGGGAAGCGATTGTGTACCGAGGCTGAGTGGGAAAAGGCAGCCCGGGGGGATGACGGCCGCAAGTATCCCTGGGGTGATGAACCGCCGTCGTGCGACAAGTTGGTGGCTTCGGAAGTCGCCTGGGGTTGCAGTTACGGCGCCGAGGCTGTGGGCTCCTACCCCGCAGGCGCAAGCCCGTACGGGGTCTTGGATATGTCGGGGAACGTCTGGGAGTGGGTGGCCGACTGGTACGATGAAAAGTACTACGAGGTCTCTCCGGCGGAAAACCCACCGGGACCTGATGACGGCACCGGTCCAGTTATTCGGGGCGGGGCCTGGGATTCCTTTGGCTCGTATTACCTGACGACATATGACCGTTACGACGGTTCGTACCCTCCCGGCGAGGATTGTGGTGTCGGTTTCGCCACCTACGGCGCTCGCTGCTGTCGCTCCCTCCAGTAGGGCAACCCAGTCCGGGGACCTACTCCCCGGCTTCCTCGGTGGGTTCTTCTTCCGCCTCTTCTTCCGGTCCTGCTTGCTCCGGCTCCTCCACCAGGCTTTCCTTCAGCACTTCAAGGATCGCTTCCAGAGCCTCCACGTCCGCCTTCTTGCACGCCAGCATGTGCTGAAGGTGTACCAACTTCTCCTCCAGCGAGCAGTCGCAGTGCAGGAAACCGTGGTGGCCGTGGTTGCCGTGGTAGCGGTGATGGAACTGATCGGGCGGGCAGCATTCGGCGTGATGATCGTGGTGGCCGCGGCGGCCGCGGTGTCCCTCATGGCCGTGGTGGTCGTGATGGCCGCGATGGCTGCGATGGCCGCGATGGCCGCGATGACCGTCGCCACAATCGTCGCGGTGGCGGCGCTTGCGCCGCCGGTGATGGCCGTCGTCGCAGCAGTCGTTATGTCCGTGATGTCGGTGGTGTCGGTCGTGGCACATCGATGTCCTCCTTGCCTCAGGGGCGCCAACATCAGTGGACCGGGGCAGGCCCGTGATGTCAAGGTCTTTCTGTCTTGACCGCCGGGGCTGGCGTCGACCGCGCTCTTGGGCTATATTCCCTCCGGGAGGCTGGAAGGGAACATGAACGCACTGGTACTGCTTGTTATCGGCCTGGTGGTGTTGGGCCTGGGGTACGTTTTCTACTCGAAAATCATCGCGGGAATGCTGGGGCTGAAGAGTACTCAAGACACCCCGGCCCACACCATGCGGGATGGCGTGGATTACGTGCCGGCCAAAAAGCCGATCCTCATGGGCCATCACTTTGCGTCCATCGCAGGGGCTGCGCCCATTATCGGCCCGGTGCTGGCGGCTCAGTACGGCTGGCTGCCGGTGTTCATCTGGGTGCTCCTGGGCGGCGTTTTCTTAGGTGCGGTCCACGACTTCACCTCGCTGGTGGCGTCGGTGCGCCACGAAGGGCGTTCCATTGGTGTCATCATCGAACGTTATTTGGGGAACACGGGCAAGGTGCTTTTCTTGATCTTTGCCTGGGCCACGCTGGTGTTGGTGATTGCTGTTTTCACCCTGGTGGTCTCGGCCACCTTTGTGCGGACCCCGGCGGTGGCCACGGCGTCGATCCTGTTCATGATTCTGGCCATCGGGTTCGGCGTGGCAGTCTACCGGTACCACGTCAACTTCATCGCCGCTTCGGTGGTGGGGGTGATCCTGCTGGGAGCCTTCCTCTACCTGGGTGTGCTGTATCCCTTCCCACGGCTCTTTCCCATGGGCGCTGACGGCAATGATCCGATGCTGCTCTTCTGGCAGTTGGTGCTGGTGGTCTATATCTTCATCGCGTCGGTGACTCCGGTGAACATCCTGCTCCAGCCCCGGGACTACCTTAACTCGTTCCTTTTGTATGGCATCCTCCTCCTGTCGCTGGTGGCTCTGTTGGTCGCCCCGCCCATGCTCGAAGGGGCCCGGTTCACCTCCTTTGCTCCGGAAGGGATGGGCCCCCTCTTCCCGCTGTTGTTCGTGACGGTCGCATGTGGGGCCATATCCGGATTCCACTCAATGGTGGCTTCGGGAACTACCGCGAAACAGCTCGACCGAGAGTCTGACGCCCGCGCGGTTGGCTACGGCGCGATGCTCATCGAGTCGCTCCTCGCGGTCCTCGCCCTCATCACAGCAGTCATGGTGAGCAAGCAGGAATATTTTTCACTCCTCAAACCTGATGGGGCGGCGAAGGCAAATCCCGTGAACGTGTTCAATCACGGCATCGCTTCCCTCTTGTCCAACCTCTCTATTCCCGAGGCGCTGGGTATTGGCTTTGCCGGCCTCGCAGTCTCCGCGTTCGCACTCACCTCGTTGGACACCGCAACCCGGTTGGGTCGTTTTTCGCTGCAGGAACTGTTCATGAAGCGAGGGGCGAAGAAGGGCGGAAACATAATCTCGGGCAACCGTTTTGTAGCTACCGCACTAACCGTGTCGGTGGCCGCGTTGCTGCTGGTTTCGGGGAAGACCATGACCTTGTGGCGGCTGTTCGGCGCGTCCAACCAGTTGCTGGCGGCAATGGCATTGATGGCGGTTACAGTGTGGTTGGCGGCCTCGGGGCGAAAGACCATTTACACCGTCATCCCCATGGTGTTCATGTTCGTGGTCACCCTGGCCGCACTATTGATGCAGATCAAAGGCTTCGCCGCAGGCGGCAACTACGTCCTGGCCGCGATCGCGGTCCTGCTTTTTGTCCTGGCTCTGCTTCTGGCTTACAATTACGTGAAGAGTCGAAGAAGCGGGGTTGCACATGAAAACGGGGCCGCTCCTTAAAATCGGCCGTTACGAAATGAAGGAAGAGATCGCGTCGGGCGGTATGGCCACGGTGTACCGCGCGGTGCAGACCGGCCACGGCGACGTGCGTAGCGTGGTCGCGGTGAAAGTCCTTCACTCCCACCTGGCCAGGGAGCGGGAGTTCCAGAAGATGTTTCTGGAAGAGGCCCGCATCGGCGCCATGTTGCAGCACAGGTGCCTGCTCAACGTGCTGGACTACGGTGAGGAAGAAGGTGTCTCCTACATCGTGACCGAGTATTTTCCATCGCTATCCCTTGAACAGTTGGTAGGTAAGGTGAAGAAGGTGCCGCTCAACGAGGCACTGTTCTGCCTTGCCGAGACCGCGGAGGCCCTCCACGCCCTGCACGAAGCGAAAGATCTGGAAGGCAAAAAACTGGAACTGGTGCACCGCGATGTCAGCCCCCACAACGTGCTGGTGGGCACCGACGGGCGCGTCAAACTCATCGACTTCGGCATAGTGAAGCGAAAAGACCCGACGGAGCAGACCCGCACCGGCATCGTAAAAGGGAAATGCCGGTACATGTCTCCTGAGCAGGCTGCAGGCAAGGCGTTGGGCCAGCCCAGCGACATCTACTCACTGGGCATCGCATTTCTGCGCATAGTTTCCGGCGCCAGGCCTCACGGCGATGGGGACACGGGCGAGATCATGGCCCGGGCCCGCACCGGGCTGGATCCGGCAAAACTCGCCCGCAGGGCGAAGCTGCCCAAGGAAGTAAGCGAGTTGGTGGGCCGCATCGTGGCCGAAAATCCCAAGGACCGCCCCGCATCAGCTTTGGATGTAGCCAAGGAAGCCCGCACCCTGCTGGCGTCCTACAGCCCATCCTACGACGTCCACGATTTCGAAAAGTGGATGTCCACCGTGGGCCAGAAACCCAAACGCAAACGGGGCGCCAAAGCCCCGGCAGCCAAACCGGGCCGCCCCCTCTACACCGGCCCGGGCATCCATCCCAAATGGATTTTCTACGGTCTGGGCGGCCTGTTTTTGATTGCGCTGCTCGCGCATCTGTTGAATCAGTGGTTCTGATTTGAGTTCATACCGCCGTTGTTCCGAAATGTCATCCTGACATCCCCGACGCACCCACCTTCGCACTCGGATTAGCCCCACCGGAGGAGATGGAAGGACCCCTCCCATGTCGGGATGCTATCGTCAGCGTCGTCAACAACGTTCGGGCCGCCGGCCCGGGAATCGGTTTGCGGCGAAAGTTGCTGAACCATGGGGGAGGTCCTTCAGCTTCCTCTGGGAAGTCCTTGCCAAGTGCGAAAGTGGGTGCGTCGGGAGCTTCAGGATGACAGAATGGTGGGTGAGAAAGTGATGGAGGCCAACGGCAAACGGCTAGCCGCCGCACGTAAGCGTATCCACGTCGCACGTCTCCCAGACGCCGTCTTCACAATCGCACTCGAAATCCATGTGGCACCAATCTCCCGGCGCCGGGCCGTAGTTGCACTCGAACTGGCCGCCGCCGATCGCGTGGCAGGCGTCGACGGAAAAGGGGCTGTTGTCGTCACAGGTAGTGGTGTCGTTGGCCCCAAGGCACGGCTGTACCGCACGTATCGACCTGCAGTCCGCCGCGCTGCAGAACGGAAGCGGCGCTCCGTCGTGCATAAGAGCGCAACAGACGTCATGCCAGCCAGGAGATACTCCGTCGGAAGTGAATGGCGATTCGAGGAAGGTGCCGGCCTCCTCGCCATCGACGTAGCAGACGATGGAATCCCCTTCATCGGAATCAAGCTCCCAGCCTGAGACCTCGAAGTCCACACTGAAAGGTTCCCACGGCCCTAGGGGCAGCTGCTGCAAGTACGGAAGAACAATCGTCGGCGGGGGCGGCGGCACGCACGCCCCTTCCTCACAAACATCCCCCTCCCCACAATCCCCGCAACTTTCCCCGCACCCATCATCCCCGCATTCTTTACCCTCGCAGTTGCCGAAGCAGACGCAAGAGCCGTCGATCAAGCACAGGCCGTTGTCCCCTGCGCACTCGCCGCACACGTCCCCGCAGCCGTCGGGGCCGCACTCCTTCCCCAGGCAGTCGGGGAAGCAAATGCAACTGCCGTCGTCGAGGCAGACGTTGGGCTCGAGGCAGAGGCCGCACTGTCCGCCGCAACCATCTGGGCCACATTCTTTACCCTCGCAGTCGAGCGCGCAGCAGGTGCCGTCAAGGCACTCTTCGCCCTCCCCGCACTCCCCGCAAATCCCGCCGCAACCATCCGGCCCGCACTCGTTTTCCCCGCACACGGTCAGACAGCACAGGTCGTGGGCGTTGCACACCGCGTGTTCAGGACAGCACACCTCCTTGCACACCGGCCCGGGGCAGACACACGCCCCCTCCTCACAAAGGTAGCTCTCCTCGCATTCTCCGCACGTGCCACCGCATCCGTCATCACCGCACGCCATGTCCGCACAGTCGGGTTCGCACGGCCCGGGCTCACAATGGAAATCGCTACAGATATACCCGTCGGGGCACCCCCCGCACTCCCCGCCGCAGCCGTCGTCGCCGCACTCCTTTTCGTCGCAGGCAGGTACGCACAAACAGGTGCCCTGCACCAGGCACAAATGCCCTTCCGGGCACTCCCCACAAACGTTACCGCAACCGTCCGGCCCACACTCCTTACCCTCGCAGTCAGGAAGGCATTCGTCGGGCACGCAGGTGGTCGCGTCGCAGCCGAACCCATCGGGGCAACCCCCGCAATTCCCCCCACATCCGTCGTCTCCGCACTCCTTGTCCTCACAAACCGGCTGGCAGTAGCAGACGCCATCTTGAAGACAGACCTCACCTTCCCCGCACTTCCCGCAGGAACCCCCGCACCCGTCGTCACCACACACCCGGTCCTTGCAGTCCGGCACGCACTCCACTACATCGGTGAAGATGCTCTTCGCGTCGTGCCCGCTGCACGCGGCCAGGAGGCCTGCCGTCAACACCAATACGATCGTTCTCATCGTTCCTCCCTTCCTATGAAGGTCCGCCTTTCGCCGTTAACACCCCAATCCAAACAGCAGCTCCAAAGGAGCAAGAGCCAATAGCCCCGGCCGCCAGCCCGGGGTGGAGATGTGACATCGCAGAAACAAGCCGGGCCGGCGCCCGGCATTTTTGGGGCTTCGAGTCGGCACATCCGCAATTCCCCGGGCTTCCGGCCGGGGCTATTGGCCAGCGTGCCCTCCGGGGCCTGATTCGGATTTTGGAGTTTGAGAAGATCAGGAATCCCCCTCCAACGCGTTGCGGAATTCTGCGACCTCCTCTTCCGTCAAGGGTCGCCAGCGTTTCTTGCCTACCTTGCGGTCCAACTCGCCCGGGTCGAGTTGCAGGCTGGTGACGTGCATGCCGACCCGGGAGAAGACGTGGGCGCGCTGCTTGGGACCCAAGGCCACAACCGTGTTCTTGCGCACGTCCAGCAACAGTTTTTCCACCGGAGCTTTTTTCGCATCCTTCACAGCCACGCCCGTGGGGCGCTCACGCTCCTTGTGCCGCTCGGCTGCATGTTCGGTGCGCCGCCGGTCCAAACGGAAGATTCGATCCAGGTCGGAGCGCAATCGCTGCAGCAACGGGTTGACCTTCCCTTCCAGGTCAAAACTGTGCCCACCCTGTTCCGCCCGGGCCAACTCCCTTCCCACGGAGTTCAAGCGCTGTCGCGTGATGCGGATCGTGTGGCGTAGCCGACCGGCCCGATTGCGCGCCCCGCCCTGTTCGTCGGCCTCGGCAATTTCGTCCGGGGCGACGCCCAGGATGTTGAGACGCAACCGCCGTTTTTCCGTACCGCTGCGGGTCTCGACAAACTGTACCGTCAAAGCGAACCGGTCTTCCTCCCGTGCCGGAATGCGCATGCTGCGTGGGACCAGGCCCGCAATCACCTGCCCCAGTACGTTGAAGGCCAGGCTGCCCTTGCCAAAAGCAGGCAGCAGTTCTCCCTTCAGTTCGCGGGCCTTCTGCACAACCGCAAAAACCTCCGGCGCGTCACCGTACAGCTTCTCCACCCGGGGGTCTTTCCACTCCATGCACAGGTTGAGGAACGTTCTCCACACCGGTTTGCCCGTGGCCGTGTAACCGGAAAAAGTCTTGTCCGGGTCGTCGGGAAGAGCGTGGGAACAATCGGGCGCGTCGCACTGAAAACAGTAGACGCAACCCTGGCGAAACGCAGTGAGCGCTTTCACCGCCTCCGTGACGCGGGAATTGAGGTCACGCACCAGGCGCGCCGACTCTGCATGGGTGACACTCGTCATGGGCCTTCCATCCATAGCGAGAGTCACGGGAAGCACGATGGACTTCACCGGAAAAGCCTCTGCCCGAATCAGGCCGTGCTCCTCCCCCATTTCCCGGCTGAGCTCCTTCAGATCTTTAAGGATCTTTGCAGCCCGGTCTTCCAGCGGCCGCGGTTTGGGACCCGGCTTTCGGCCGCGTTTCGCGGACTCTCTCTTTTTCCCGGGCCCTGGTTTCATGAAACACCTCCGATGACTTCAGATTAGCATATCTAGAGGCAGCTTGTCATATCCCGGATTTGGGGAATGAGATCCGCTGGAACAATCGGCGGAGATGTTATGGAGAAACGTTCCGGGAAGAGGAGGGATTTGGTCTTGTACTGCACGTCAACGAAGTACACCGTGTTGGCTTGCACAGTCATGGGCGCCAGCAACGAATAGAGACCGTTGCCGTTGTCGTCCAGTTCGGCGGACACGTAGAAAAACGAATCATCGTTACTCCACCACAGCTTCACATTTTCCACATCCAATTTGCCGCCGCCGCCGTCAACCAGGGCCGTCACCATCGAGATCGCGCCCAAGGGTTCCACCTGGATCTGCGGCGGAGCAGGGACGTACTGATAATTGTCATCGGTGCCGAACCAGTGCCTCAGCCACATGCGCTGGCCGCCCTCCGTACGTATCAACGCCCGTTCCTCGATGTCGCCCGCGTTTTCGATGCCGGTGAGTGCATAGCAGCCGTGGTCGAAGTTGGCCGCAATGGAGGTGCGTTTGTCAGGATCGGCCAGTGTATCGAAACATGCCATGTGCGCAGTGAGTGGAAAGAACTCATCGGTAGAGCCGTTGACCATGAGCACTTTCGACTGATTCCCCGGCAGCAACGCATCCGCCGAGACGATCTCGTCCATCAGTTTGACCCACTCAGGGGCGGTGTAGTCGAGTCCCGCCAGGGCCAGCAGGTTGTTCTGCCAGGCCTTTGGCGATTCCACCGCCACATCCCAGGCCAGGGTGCCGCCCACGGGCACTGCCGCCTTGATTCTGTCGTCCACGCTGGACGAAATCAGAGTGGCCACCGCCCCTGCCGAGTAGCCCACCATTCCCAGCCTTTCCGGGTCAACGTCGGGGTGGTTTTCCAGGCAGGTGAGCCCCCGCATGGCAGCTACTGCATGCCCCCAGAACCAGGAACCCCGGGCGTCCTCCAGCGTGTCGAACAGACGGTATCCGTCCTCGTGGTCGGCCCCCAGCCCCTCCGACGTGTTGTTGGGCGAGTCCCCGCCTCCGGGACCGGTGTTGGCCAGCACGAACATGTTCAACAGGGCGGCTGTTCCGGTAGCGTGATCTTCAGTCGCGAAACCGCCCAACCCGTGGGCCTGGACCACCCCCGGCGCGTTACTCAACCCCACCGGCCGGGCCGCAAAAGCCTTGATGAGGATCGGCTGCAACTCCCCGTCGATGGACTCCCAGGAGTAGTAGCTCACCTTCCAGGCATCCACCAACGTCGTCCCTTTCAACACTACGTGGTGGTCGGTGAAGGAGCACGCTGCGGAGGTCGGGTCTGAGATCATACCCAAGTCGAAAAGAACCGGCGGCGGCTCCGGTACGTCGGGCTGAATATCCGGCTGGACGTCCACCGAGTCGACAAGCTCCACCGAATCGACCGTGCTCGCGGAGTCGACCAGGTCCGCCGAATCGGCCAGGTCTACCGAATCGGTCAGGTCCACCGAGTCGGCCAGGTCTACCGAATCGGTCAGGTCCACCGAGTCGGCCAGGTCTACCGGGTCGATCAAGTCAACCGAGTCGGCCAGGTCCGGGCGGACCTCGTCCGCTACCCGGTCCGCCGCTACCCAGTCGTCGGCATCGGCCGTCACGTCCACCGACGTGTCGGTGGTACTCCCGCCACAGGCGGACATCACAAGAAACAGCGCCAGCACTGTTTGCTTCAATGGAGCCTCCATTGGTTACTGCACCGATTCTAGCGAATCGCCGCGCATCAGTCCACAGGACTGGAAAACCAGCCCGCACGGGCATACAATACCTGCTGCGATAGGAGCAGCATGAAACACCCGGCAGTCATTCTGACGCTACTACTACTCGCCGCCTGCGGCGACGACTCTCCAGCCCAGGGGCTGGTGGCCGGGGACGTGCGTCACGTCCCGGACACGGCCGGCGCCGACGCGCCTGCCGACCTCCCGCAGGTTCCCGACCTGCCGGCCGCACAGGACTCGCCGTCCTGGCCCGAAGTGGCCCCCGAGGACACTTCGCACAACGACGACGTTCCCACGCCGTCGAGTTGTGGCTTCGAATACGAGTTCCCGCCTTTCGCACCCACCTTCGTCCCACCTGCGACGCCCGCGGGGCCCGACACCCCGGGCCCCGACTTCATCGCCTGGCTCGACCCCGACCCCCTCTATACCTTCAAACTGGAAGGGGCTCGGGACGACATCGTCATGCCGGGTTTCGATGACGATATGCCGTTGTTCGATGGGGGAAGGGAGTGGAACGGTGAGGAGCGTTGCTACGAGACTCCCCTGGGAGTTGAACTCCTGTCCGAGGCGGAGGCTTACGACCTCTACCGGGACATCGCTGAACTCACCACCGGCGTGTCAGTCAAGACCAGCCCGGAGGTGCGATCCGTTGTCGGCATCAGAGGGGCGTACCCCGGCACGTTTGCCTGGAACGGCAATGGGCCCAATCGCTTCAACGACACCCTCGTCCTGCTGTGGGTCGACGAGGCGGGCGCAAAACGAGTGCGGGAATTCGCGGCTCACACCGACACCGGCGCCCACGACTTCGGCTGGCACTCCAGCTCTTCACTTCGCCCCAACCGTCGCTATCGCTACATCAACGGGTGGCACAAGGACTACAACGCGCTGAAGATCGTGGAGTGGGACTACCAGGTGAGGGATGACACCAATAAGAACGCACACTGGGACAGCGACCGCAACGGCTGGCTGCCGCCCGAGGGAGCGGAAGACCACGATCGCACCGGCAGCGGGCACAATATCCACGTCGCCAGTGTCAACGGCCCCCTCAAAACAGCAAAGGTAAACAAGTGGTCCGCAGGATGCCAGACCATCCCCGGCATGGCGAGTTGGACTGAATTCATCACCAACGCCTGGACCGGTTCAGGGGACGAAGTGGACTATTTCCTGGTAGACGCCAGAGACGTGGACCCTTCCGTGTGGTGGCCCTGCGAACCTGACGGCTCCCACCAATGCCCCTTCCCCATCGACCAGCTTCCGTTTTCCGCCGCGGGCAATACCGGGACCGGAGGAGTGAGCGAATTCGACCAGTACAACTGCTCCACCGCGGACGAAGGCGGCGCCGAATTCGTCTACCTGCTCACCATCGACTACGACGCGACCATCGGGGTGGCCGTTGATGATGATCCGGGAGGAGGGCCGGACATCGACGTCCATCTACTGGATGCCGACGATCCCGATTCATGCCTGGCCAGGGACAACATCGCGTTTACCCACTGGATTCCGCCGGGCAGATACTTCGTCATCGCGGATACATACGTCAGCGGCGGCTCGCCCCTGGCCGGACCGTTCAACATGGACATCTGGATCGAGTAGGTTCTCCATGATCAATAAGAATCTCGCGGAACTGAGGGCGAAAGTGGACAGCTTCACCGACCGCGTGCTTTCAGCCTATGCGGACGACGTGGTGTGCGCCAGGGGTTGCACCGACTGCTGCCTTACCGATATTTCGGTCTTTCCCGTGGAAGCGGACGCGGTGCTGGCCGCGTTCCGCCAACTGCCGGAGGCTACCCGGGCGCGTCTTCGCGAGCGCGCCGCACGGGGCGACAACTGCGTCTTCCTGCTGGACGGTGGGTGCGCAGTCTATCAGGAACGACCGATCATCTGTCGCTCCCAGGGTTTGCCGCTGCTGCTTGAAGGGGGAAAGCACACCGTATGTCAGCACAACTTTCGCAACCGCGTGGTAGAGAAACTGCCGTCTGAGACCGTCCTGAACCTCACCACGCTGAATACCTTGCTTTCCATTACTCATCGGCTGGACATTGCTGAAAGCGGCCAGCCCGATCAGCGCACGAGACTCGCCGATCTGGTTGCCGAAACCGCACCTTTGCAGTAGAGTGGAACTGCACGATTTCCTAGGGAGGAAAGGGGCATGAAGAGAGTCCTGGCTCTGTTTTTGGTATTGCTCGTGTCGGCTTGCTCGTCCGCAGCCACAGTGGATAAGGACGGCGAGGGGACCGGAAACGAAGACATCAAAGGATGGATCGGTGGTGACACCAGCCCCGACCTCCAAACCATCGATTGGAAGGGCGTCGACATGTACACTCCGCCGCCGGAGCCGGGTGCGTTTGGCGCACCGTGTACCGACAACGCGGATTGCGACAGCGGGTTCTGCATCGAGGGGATCGATGGCTACATCTGCACCATGTTGTGTGTGGAGGACTGCCCCGAAGGGTACGAGTGTGTGGGCGTTCACGTCGGCTCCGACGTGATCTTCATTTGCGCTCCGCCACTGGACAGAAGCTGTGAACCGTGCTCCGCTGACCTTCAGTGCTCAGGCGGCAAGTGCGTGCACTTCGGCCCGGACCAGTACTGCCTGGCCCCTTGCGAGAAGGGGTGTAAGGAAGGGTACAGTTGTCAGAACGTGCATATGGAGAGCGTGGGATACGAGCTTTGTGTTCCCGATTCGGCAACCTGCGAATGTGTGGCGGAGAGCATCGGACTCGAAAAAGCGTGTAAAGCCAAGGCGGGCACCACCGTTTGCTACGGAGTCCAGTTCTGCACCGAGACCGGGTGGAGTTCCTGCGATCTCCCCGATGAAATCTGCGACGGTAAGGATAACGACTGCAACGGCACCGTGGACGACGGCATGCTGAATCCTACCACGGGCATTTACGATTCGAACGAGCATTGCGGCGTGTGCAACAACAGTTGTGTCCTGATGGATGCTCCCCACGCTACCGGTTACTGCGACACCGCCGGCACGCTGCCCGTCTGCAAATGGCAGTGCGACGACGGCTTCCACGATGTCAACGTGAATCCCAACGACGGCTGTGAGTGCGAGTATCTCGCCGCGGCCGACGACCCCGACGTGCCCGGAGATGCCAACTGCGACGGCATCGACGGTGTGGTTGCCGATGGTGTTTTTGTGGCCAAGGACGGCTCCGACGCCAGCGCAGGCACCTGGTCGCAACCGTTGCTCACCGTGCAGGCCGGCATCGACATGGCTCAGAGCGTTGGCAAGCCCAACGTGTACGTGGCCACGGGCGTGTACATGGAGTCCATCTCCCTCCTGCCCGGGGTTGCAACCTATGGCGGCTATAGCGCTGATTTTGTCTCCCGGGACCCTGGCCTCAACCAGACTGCAATCATGGGTGATCCCGCCTCGGAAGCGATGCCGGGTGCGGTAAACGGTATCGACATTCTCGACATTCCCACCGTGCTCTCCGGCTTCCATGTGTTTGGTGTGGACGCGACGGCCGAGGGTGGTTCGAGCTACGCGGTTTATATCCGTAACGCCAACGACAGTCTGCGCCTGGTGAATAACTGGGTAGTCGCAGGCAACGGAAGGGACGGCACCCACGGTGCTGACGGCGCCGACGGCGACGACGGTGACGATGGCGCGCCGGGTCTGGGCGCCAAGTTCATCACCGCCGCGGATTGCACGGGTGCGCACTGGTCCACCGGCGGTAACGGCGGGCAGATGAGCTGCAACGGGCAGAGCGTGGCTGGCGGCGACGGCGGCGATGGTGTCTGCCCCGACTACGACGAATCGGGCGGCCAGCCCAAGAGCCTGCCTTATGACCAGTCCCACCAGCAGGCGGAATGGGGCGGCTCCGGGGCCGGCCCGGCTCCCGGCGGCGGCGGCGAACCGGGCTACGACGGCCTCATTTGGGAAGCGGAAACCAACTGCTCCATTTGCAGCGTGCCTAAGACCCCCGACGGCAGCCAGTTCATCCAGAGTCTGGGTGAGGATGGCAAAGGGGGTGCGGACGGCACCAACGGCGCGAACGGCGGCGGCTGTGGGACTGCGGCCGGCTCAGTAGTAAATGGGTTGTGGACCGGGTCCGGAGGTTCGGGCGGCGGCAAAGGCAACAACGGCTCCGGTGGTGGCGGAGGAGGTGCTGGCGGTGGCGTGGAAACCATCGGCTGCGGCGGTAAGCCGCTGTGGGAATACACAGACCTGGGCGGCAGCGGTGGTGGCGGCGGCTCCGGCGGTTGTGCGGGCGACGGTGGAGAGGCAGGCAAGCCGGGCGGCGGTTCTTTTGGGCTGATTCTCGTTGCCGACGACCAGGTGGCGGCTTTGCCGGTACTTACGGGCAACACCTTCCTCACCGGCTTCGGCGGTGACGGCGGTGACGGCGGCTCCGGCGGGGTAGGGGGCGATGGCGGCTCCGGCAAACCGGGAGGCCCCAGCGGCGAGTCGTTGGGCAACGCCTGGTGCGCGGACGCAGGTGGCCATGGCGGTACCGGCGGAAGGGGCGGCCACGGCGGCGGCGGTGGCGGTGGTTGCGGAGGCCCGTCTCTTGGAGTGTTCTTGTGGGGTGCGGCCCCGGAACTGGCCCAGGCCTACGCCAACGAAAACGAGTTCATGCTCTCGGGCGCACCAGGCTCCGGCGGCACCGGCGGCAAGTCCATTGGCGACCCGGGCCAACCCGGCCAGCCGGGCGCGGACGGCGCAACCAATTTCTAGAAAGGCAGGCTTGGGGCTTGGGCAACTGCTAACGGCTAACCGCCCTGAAAGTCGCGCTTCCGTTCTTTAGAACGGGCTTTCCTTTTGGATTCTCCAAAACGAACCTGTAAACGCCGTCAACCAGGGCGGTCTTCAGCGTCAACTCCTGGCCGGGAAAGACTGGCTTGGAGAAGCGGACTGAGAGGCTTTTCAAGCGTGCGGGGTCGTTGTCGCCGTACAGCTTGACCAGGCTGGCCGCGGTCATCGCGAGTACGCACAGGCCGTGGGCGATGGGCGCCTTGAATCCGGCCAGCCTGGCAGCCAGCATCTTGCGATGGATCGGGTTGTAGTCTCCGGAAGCAGCGGCGTACTTCGCGGGCTGGCCCGGGTCCACGGAAAAACTGTCCGCCGCCTCGAACGATGGCTCGTCAGCAGCGTTGCCCTTGCTTCCGCCTGCGCCTCTTCTCTTTCCTCTCACGAACATGGTGGCCACGCCTTTTACCGCGACGGCGCCGTCATGAAGGCACTCGATCTCCACATCCACCATCTCTCCGGACGAGGCTTCCCTCACCGCGGCGATCCGCGCCCGGGGTACGATCTTCATACCCACCCTCAACGGAGTGAGAAACTCGATGGACTGTTCGGCGTGAACCATCTTCAGCACGTTGAGCTTGAGCTTGGGATGCAGCAGGATCCCCTCGGCCACCACCATGAACACCCGGCTCACGAACAGGGGCGGCGCCAGGCCGCCGTCCTTTTCAAAGTAGCTCGGGTTGCTATCGTTGCAGGCCAGGGCATACGCCAGGGTGTCGCCGTGGGTCAACTCGAAAGGCTCTTTCTCCACCGAGAAGTCGACCAAGTCGCGGTTGATTCCCGACGAAAAGATGTTCCTCACAGCCACCGACGCCTTGGCCCAGCCGCTCACTCCCTTTGCTTCAGTCATCCGGTTGCCTCCTGTGTTCGACACTCCATTGTTAACCCATGAAACCACGCTTGGCAATGCCTTGTTTTCACCATCGATTGGTGCCATAATCCGGTTTGCTCGAGCCGGGCTGGGAGTGAACATGGGCGACCTGATTCGTGAAACAATCTCGACCTGGCGGGACAGGGTCAAAGGGAACACGCTGCCCCCGGTGTCACTGCTCTGCTCCGATTCCGACACCTTTGTCCGCACCGCGGTCGATATCCTGGTGAACCACGCTTTTCGCAAGGGCGACAAGGGGCTGAATTTCCACGTCGTTGACGGCAAATCCACCGGCCCCGCCGGGTGGCTTATGACCGCTCGAACCGCGCCCATGTTGGCCAGTCGCCGGGTGGTCCAGGTAAGTGACGCGGACCAGTGGCTGCGCAGGGACACGGCCAAATCGAATCCGGAGGAAATCGAGGCGCTCACCGCGTTCGCCACCGGCGGCGGGAAGGCCCGGGGCTCCATTGTCCTGGTGGCCCGCACTGTGGAGGCGGGCTCCCCGGTCACCAAGACCCTGGACGAGTTGAACGCGGTTTTCAGGTTCAAGTTGCAAGCCAAGGGCGGCAGCATCCAGACCTTTATCCGGGACCTGTTCAAGAAACGGGGGATCATGGTGGACGCCGGGGCCGTTTCCTACCTGGCCGACGCGCTGGGCACCTCCACCGACGCCATCGTCACCGAGGTGGAAAAACTCACCGAATATGGCCGGGAAGTCGGCCTTGTCACCGTCGATGACGCCAAGGAAATGGTGGGGCGCCTCAGGGGGCATCAATTCTACGAGTTCAGCCAAGCCGTAGCCCAGCGCAACGGTGCGGTTGCGTTGACCGTCCTCGATCGCATGTACAACAACCTGGTGGAGGCCCGGAAGAAGGTGTCTGCGGCCGGTCTTCCGCTGATACTCCTCTCCTTTCTGGAAGGGGAGTTCTGGAGCATGGCCGTGGCCAAGGGGTTCACCGATTCGCGGGATATTGGCGAGCTTTCCCGACGCCTGGCGCTGCGGCGGGCCAAAGCGGGAAAGAAGGCCCCTGCCCCGGTGAGCGAGTTTGTGGCCAAGAAGATGCTTGGTAACGCCCGGAAATTCTCCACAGGGGAGATCGCCGCGGCCTTGTCCGGGATAAGGGAGGTGGACAAAAGGCTCAAGTCGACACGCCTCCCCTCAAGGGTTCTGCTCGAAGAACTGGTGGTGTCCATTTGTGCCAAGAAGCGGCGTAAGGCCGGAGGTGCGAAATGAAGAGAGTTGGTGTGGTCTTAGGCGGATGTGGCGTGCAGGATGGTTCCGAGATCCATGAGGCGGTGAGCGTGCTTCTGGCGTTGGCCCGGAAGGGAGCCAAAGCGGTTTGCCTCGCGCCCACCGGCCCGCAGACGCGGGTGATGAACCATGCGGCGGGAACCCCCATGGATGAATCCAGAGACATGCTGGCGGAAGCCGCACGAATCGCCCGGGGCGACATCTCCACCCTCGCCGAGGCCAATGTCCATGAGCTGGATGCCGTGGTCATTCCCGGCGGATTCGGAGCCGCGCTGAATCTCTCCAACTTCGCCACCGCCGGGGCCGACATGGAGATCCACCGGGAGCTTCAGCCGGTGCTGTCTGCGGCATATGGTGCGGGAAAACCGCTGTGCGCTTTGTGCATCGCTCCGCCCATTCTGGCCAAGCTCATGCAGTCCGAAGGAATACAGGGAGCAAAACTCACCATCGGCAACGATCCGGGCACCGCGGCCGCGATCGAGGCCTTGGGCCAGACCCACGTCGCAGCCTCAGCCACCGACGCCGTGGTCGACCCCGACCACAAACTGGTCACCGGCCCAGCCTACATGCTGGCTCAGAACGTAGCCGAGTTGTACGAAGGAATAGACAACGCCATCAACGAATTGCTGGCGCTCGTCTGAATCGGTTTCAGGTTTCAGGTTTTCCCTACCGCCTACAGCCTATCCTCTCAACACATGCCGCGAAATGACCA
This sequence comes from uncultured Myxococcales bacterium, assembly GCA_964626565.1. Taxonomy (GTDB): domain Bacteria; phylum Myxococcota_A; class UBA9042; order CAIXZC01; family CAIXZC01; genus CAZVFX01. The sequence goes on along the minus strand of CAZVFX010000078.1, from coordinate 12,010 downwards.
TGCGCTGAATCTCGCTGGTACCCTCGCCGATAGTCAGCAGCTTCTGGTCCCGATAGAATCTCTCGACGTGGTACTCTTTCATGAGGCCGTAGCCGCCGTGAATCTGGACCGCGGCGTCGACTACCCGCCCCATCACCTCGGAGCAATACAGTTTGGCCATGGCCGCTTCTTTGCCGAACGGCTTGCCCGCATCGATGAGCCAGCAGGCGCGGTAGAGCAGCGCCCGGGCGGCTTCAATCTCGGTGGCCATGTCCGCAAGCTTGAACCCGATGGCCTGGAAATCAGAGATGGGGCGGCCGAACTGCCGCCGCTCTTTCGAGTAAGCCACCGCTTTTTCGAACGCACCCTGAGCGCCGCCCAACCCCATGGCCGCGATGGCCAGCCGGCCGCGATCCAGGGTCGACAACATCTGGTGGAATCCTTCTCCCTCGCTACCCAGGATAGCCTCGTTCGGCACCCGGCAGTCGTCAAAATACAACTCGCCGGTGTCGGAAGAGCGCCACATCATCTTGCCGTGCATGGTCACCGTGGAGAATCCAGGCGTGCCGTGGGGAACCAGGAAGCAGGTGTACTGCCGCTTGCCGTCCGGAAGTTTGCCCGTCACCGCCTGCACCACCGCCACTTTCGCCAGCGGATTGGTCGCGTTGGTGATGAAGATCTTTGAACCGTTCAACACCCAGTGGTCACCATCACGCACGGCCGTGGTTTTGGTGCCGCCCGCGTCGGAGCCGGCGTCCGGTTCGGTGAGGCCGAAGCTGGCCATGGCCGCGCCGGTGCAAAGGTCTGGCAGCCAGCGGCTCTTCTGCTCCTCGCTGCCGAAGTAGTAGATGGGCCCGATCCCCAGCGAATTGCCCGCGGCGACGGTCGCGGCATGGGAGCCGTCCACCCGGGCGACTTCCTCCACGGCCATGATGTAGGCCAGATAGTCCAACGCCGAACCGCCGTATTGCTCGGATACGAAGATTCCAAACAACCCCATCTCGCCCATCTGTTTAGCAATCTCTACGCTGAACTGTTCCTTTTCGTCCAACTCAATTGCGGCGGGTTCGATGACCGTCTCGGCGAACTCTCTCACTGCCTGCTTCAGGATGGTATGCTGCTCGGGCAATTCCAGGTTGATCATGTTCTCCTCCCTTAGGTCACGGATGAGCAATACCAAAGGCACCTTCCTTTTTCAAAGGAATTTGGTTATGGTTGTCTGCAGAGGAGGAAGGGGTGATGCAGAAGCTCTGCCTGTGTCTGACCATCAGCGCCGTCATTGCCCTCGGGGCGTGCAGCAACGGCAAGAAGAAAGGCACGCCGGACACCAAGCCGCGGGCGGACAAGCGCGGCGTCGAAGAGGAGATCGTGGCCGCAGACTCCGGAGGATCGGAGGATGTAACGGCCGGGGACATCTCCGCACCCCCGGTTGACGCCTACTCTCCCGATACGAGCGAGCCCTTCGTGACCATCCTCTCCCCCCTCGACGGCGAAGTGGCGCACAACCCGGTGCTGTTCAAGTTCGCGGCAGGAAATGGAGTGGTCAAAGTAGCGTTCTTTGTGGACGATTTTCCACTTCAATCCCAGGCGCTGGATGCTACCGTCGGTGAATTCACCTACGACTTCAAGGGAGTGAACGTACTCAGGCATCTGGTGCTGGAAGGGTATGGCGAGGACGGTATCCTGGCAGGCAGCGATCAACTGAGTTTCATCCCCTCGGAAGGTTACATCCCCGAGCCTCCCGGATTCAACGCATACGTGGTGAGAGCAATCAACGATTGGACCGTTTACCCCAGGAACGGCGTTTTTCCTTATTGCTGGAAAGAGTGCCCCGATTCCATGGGAGTAATCCACGATGTCACCTACCTCGACGTGCTGCTCTGGCCGGGAGAAGAAAGCTGCTTCTGCACCGGATTCACCCTCGAAGTGCTGTTCGATGCAGTGCGAAGATGGCAGGGAGCCAACGGCATGGATCCCATTGACCCACTGCACTTCCTAAGCGTGGAATCGGTGGATGGGGGTGAGTTCTACCAGTACTGGCAAGGGTACGGCGTCACCACCTCTTCGAGCGCCGCCGATGCTTTCGTGGCGGAGGAGATGGGCCATCACATCCTACCGGAGTCTTGGGAAGATGCTCTCCCCGGCGATTTCGTCAACTTGTCTCGCACCGACGGTACCGGCCATTCGGTGATCTTTGTCTCATGGGTGAAGCAGGATGACGAGATTATCGGCATCAGGTATTTCGGCTGCAACAGTTCAGGGGATTCCCACCCCGATCCAGATGATCCCAACAACGTCAAAGGAGTCTCCGGTCCTACATTTTCAACAGAGAAGTTCGTTTCGGTGGGAGGCAAGGTCATACCTTCCGTTCTTTTTGTCGGTCACATCGTGGATCCCCTCGTCGGATATTAGGCAGGAAGTTTGATGGCCAACATGCTACGGATTGCTCCCGCTCTCATCGCCTCGCTATATCTGGCTACCGGACTCTCCGGGTCTGCTGCGGCCCACGATATCATGCCTCCCGGAAGTCGGGCCGCGGCGCTCGGCGGAGCCATGGTCTCCAACTGCGAGAGCGGCAACGCCGCATGGTACAATCCCGCGCTTCTGACCGTTAGCAACGAGTTTAAGTTCTCCCTGCAATACTCCGCACTGTTTCCGCGGACCAACGCGAAGGTGGAGCAGTACGGGTCCCTCGGTTTCATCCCGTACATGCAGGCTCATGACGCCAACGGGAACCTGAGCTACTCCAAAACCCGGCTGAGAATCGACAAGCTGTTTTCAGCGGATGCGGAGCCGGACACCCTGGACGGCTTCAACGTGCAGCTGCTTCTGCCGCTGAAGCGGATGATCCCGAAATTCCCGATTCGCGTCGGTTTTGGGGCCATGATCTTTGCTCCCTGCGCCGGCTCCTGCGTGGTCAAAGTCAACGCTCACACGTCGGACCAGCCCTTCTATCCCGTATTCGGCAGTCGCAGCCAGCGGCTGCATGTGCTGCTCGGGGTGGGTATCGAAATTCTGGAAGATCTTCTCTCCATCGGTGCGGCAGTTTCGATTCTGGCCGACATGAGCGGCAACGTGGGCTCCCTGACCCCAATTTCTACCTTTGATGCCGACAATCCAGGGGACAAGCAGCCGGGGCCTTCCAAGGCCACCTTCTCCCAGGACCTCGGTACGTCCGCTACACCCGTTCTTGGAGCGCTTGTGAGGCCCCTCGACGAACTTCGCATCGGGGCTTACTACCGCTTCGCACAGCGGCTGGGGCTACAGTTCGCAGTCGACGCCGGGGTTGCCGTGGACATGGGGTTCCCTCTTGAGTCGCAAATGCCCTATACGCTGGAGAGCAACTTCTTCTACGTCCCGGCAAGCACCGGCATCGGAATCGGCGCCACTCTCGGGGACCGTCTTCTCCTCACCGGACAGGTCGACTGGGTCTTCTGGTCCGGGGTCGCGGACAACATCAATATTTCGGATTTTGACGTGGACCCGGAGGTAGTAAACGACATCGGGGGGCTCACAACCATGGAGGAGTACGGCGATTTTCGGGTTCGCCAACTCCCGCCTCCTCACATCAAGGCCCGGGATATTATTGTGCCTCGGCTGGGTGCAGAGTATGCGCTGATGCGGGGCTATACCCGCCTGCGGCTGGGGTGGTCCTACACCCCCTCGGCGCTGGAACCCGACCAGCAATTCGGCAATCTCCTGCTCGACAACTCTTACCATACGGTGAGTAGCGGACTCGGAATGGCGTTGGCCGATCCCCTGGGCTATATGGAGTTGCCGGTGCTTATCGACGTCCACTTCCTGGTATCCATCCTGCAGCCGCGCTATCAGCGGGTGGGGCTTGAGGACTCAGTCGCCGGATACCACGCCATGGGATTGGTGAAAACCGACGGCTACTTCTTCGGATTCGGGCTGGAAGCGACTTTCCAGCTCTAGACTCGACGGGCTACTTCAACACCGATACGACTACACGATCGAGATCCTCCAGCGCGTTGAACGCGTCGTCGACGCCCCGCTTGCCGGCAGTCACGATCACTCCTTCCATCTTCTCTTCCAGCGCCACCGCCCCCTTGTAGAGGGCCTCCGCTTTCTTGCGCTCGTCTTTGGACATCTTGCGGAAGAGCTTCCGGGTCGTTGCCGACCTTTCCAGCCATGCCTCCGTCAGCTTCTTGTCCGACGGGTCATCCAGTACCTCTCTGGCTTCCTCAAGCAGATCTTCGACCTTGGCAGCAAAGTCCTTTTCCGTCAGCGCTTTCTGCTCCGAGGAACTTCCGCTGTCGCCTATCAGGGGACCCGACTCCCGGTTGGACAGTTTGCCCAACTCAAACACCTCGGGTAGAGCAACCTTGAGCAACACTGTGGCAAAAACGAAGACCAGCATCTCGATGGCAAACTGTTTCACCGAGACCTTCAGCGGGGTGGACATCACCCAGAACAGTCCGACGCAGGCGTATGCGATGAGCAGAAGCACGTGGTAGGGCTCGAGATTGTAGCTCTCACCGATGAAGAACAACCAGATACCGAACATGATGGCCATGACGCCGGCAAAGGTACGCACTACACGAAGCAAAGGACGAATGGGCATCTGCAGTGGATCGGGAGCACCGAATTCCACCGCGGTAGGCTCGGGAGCCCGGGGGGCTTCGCTAATCGGCGGCGTCATGTGCTGCTGGCGCATCTCTTCGGTCTTGAACTTCGAAAAGATGAGTCCGCAGTCCATACATTCTGGCCCCGTGGGCTGCTGAAATCCACATTTGGGGCAATTCATATGTTTCCCTCCCCCTACTTCTGACTGGCCAGGCTGTTGCTGTGGGTAGCCATGCTGAAACTGCCCATGAGCAGGCTGCCGGCCAGTTTTGATTTCCCCACGAATGAGTTCAATACCTTTCCTGAACGCTCATCACGCCTGGCCTGACGCTGTTTCAACGATAGTACGCCCCGTCGAACCTCGTTGGAGATGCAGCCGACGAACGTAACTCCGCCGGCGTCATCCACTTTCTCAACTACCACCACGTATTCGGGTTCCCCGTCCCCGAGGAACAGAAGGTCGCCCGGCCGCACCTCTTTAATCACTCTGGTGCCCTTACCCTGCCGCTTGTAGAGCCAACTCAAGGTGTCTTTCGATGGGATCTTGCCCAGCCCCAGATTGTTCACCACCATCAGGTGCTTGGCAAAACTGTCCTGGTCGAACGAGTCCTTGACCCCGATGAGGCGAGTTGCGGAGAGCACCATCTCCCGGCGCACCACCTCTACTTCGTTGCCCCGCAAGGGCTGATGGTGCTTGACCACCGGCGTAACCGCCTTCTTCTTGGCGGCTACGGCCTTCTTCTGCTTCTTCTTAGAACTCGACCTGCGCTTGCGCTTCCGCTTCTTCTTCTTCTTCTTCAGCTTTGCCACCACGCGGCGACGAGACGATGTGCGCCACAAGTCGGGCTTCCACTCTTCGTTGAGCACAGGGTGCGTGAAGTAGTACTCCATCTCGGGACGCGTCACGTCGAGACCACACCCCACAACCACCATGATAAGGAGTGCGAGGAGGAGGACGCGCCGAAGGACCATAGGCATGCCGTTTGGTCGAACTCTCTTTTCGTCGTTCATGATTTGACGCTCCACTCCTTACCAGTTATCATGTTACGCGCGTTTGAAAGACGGTCAAGTTAGTTGGAATATTTAGGATTTGCGGGCGTCTTAGCTCAGCCGAATCTTGAAATCATGGAGGTTGGATATGAAACGCAGCGCCACTCTTATTGCGGTGCTCACCCTTGGAACCATGTTCCTCACCATGTGCGGTGAGGAAGCAGAAGGACCGGGACGGGCGCTCATCAAGTGGGAAATAAAAGGAAAAACCTGTGAACTTGCCGGCGTGGTAAAGGTGCAAGTTACTCTGGAGCAGGGCGGAGAGCCCTTGCTCACCGAAGACGCAACCTGTGCCGATGCCCAACTGCTGTTGAGCAACGTGCCCGCAGGCGAATACGAAGTGCGCGTCATCGGATTCGACGAGGACGGTCTGGCGATCTACGAAGGACTCGGTGAGGGCCTTGAAGTGAAGGAAGGCTCGGAACCTTCCACTCTGCCGACTATCCTCGAGTTGGAAAAACGCCGAGGCATCGTGCGGATCATCTGGGCTTTCCCGGAGCATCCGGGCATCGTATCCTGCTCCGCAATCGGGGTGGACCACATCGACATCACCGTGTCTCAGACCGATAACGACTACGTGATCTTCGCCGGAGACTTCCCCTGCAATCTGGATGCTGATGCCGTGGACCTCGAGGCCCTCCCCGCACCGGTGGAAAACGGCTTTGTCGTGATCTCCGACATACCGGAAGGGATGATCGACCTCATCGTCTACGGACGAGACGAGGCCGGCGACAAGGTGTACTCCGGTATCCAGTCCATGGAAGTCCGAATCGGCCAGGACCTTCAGGTCCCGGTGGATCTCACCAAGTGCGAAGGCAACTGCAACTAGCCGTCATTTCTGAGTGGCCGCCGGCCAGCTACCTTTCCCGGAGCGCGACACCTTGCGACTAAAACCCGGTCTTCTCCTTGTTCTTGTAGTAGCGTTCTCCTGCTGCACTACCCGGCCGGCGCCTGTTGACGGCATCAGCATGGCGACACCCGACCCTCCCGTGGGCGGAGACTCCGGTGCAACCGAAGTGAGGAGAGGCGTTGAACCCGCACTGACCGTGGTGGTCAACCAGGAGTACGACCCGGTACTCGTTGATATGCTCGATCGCGCCACCGAATCCATCTACGTGGTGCACTTCGAATGTCACAACGATACCACCATCGATGTCTACGTGGACCGGCTAATCGCAGCCGCCGACAGGGGCGTCAAGGTGCAGGTGCTGCTGGAAGGAGACGTTGACTTCAACGCCGCACGGGTGGACGAACTGGAGCAGTACGGGGTCGCGGCCAAGCTCGATTCCGAGGAACGTTACACCCACGCCAAACTTGTTGTGGTGGACGGTGTTGAGGTACTGTTCGGGTCCACCAATTTCTCGTACATGTCGGTGAAGTACAACAACGAGACCAACCTGCACATAGTCAGCGAAGAAGTCGGTAGCTACTATCAGGATTATGCCAACGCGCTGTGGTTCGACCCGGTCGCTACCCCGGTCCTATCTCCCGTTTCTGTTCCGTCCATCCAGCTCGTGAGCACCCTCCATGACGGTGACTACTTCAACACCGCCTTTCCGCTCATCGAGGGGGCCACCGAACGGGTGCACCTGCTGGTATACGCGATCCACATGAACCCTAGTTATCCCGATGGAGACGTGCACAAACTGGTGAATGCGCTGGTTGCCGCACACCAGCGGGGCGTCGAGGTGAAAGTGATCCTGGAGGTGTCGGACTATAACGAGACGCTCAACGGCATGAACCAGGCCACCGCCGACTTCTTAGGTGAAAACTGTGTGCAGGTGCGCTTCGAACCTCTCGATCAGATTTCCCATGCCAAGCTGCTGCTGGTGGACGAGACTGCCGTCGTTGGTTCGAACAACTGGGGCCATGGCGGTCTGCACCTGTACCACGAAGTGGGCGGAGTCACGACGAATGAGGACGCAGTAAACAAGCTCACCGAGTATTTCTTTTCCATCTGGACCGAAAGCTCACGCGCGGCTGACGGTTGCGGACGCTAAAAAAAGATTGACGCCCCAGGGGAACTCTGGTAAACCTCTTCAACCCTTGTGTAGTCAAGGGAGTGAAAGCCAATCCGGCATCTGCGGAGGGTTCGGAAAATGAAAGTAAGAGCGGTACTAGGAAAAAAAATAGGTATGACTCAGCTTTTCTCCGAGGGCGGGGAAGCGATCCCGGTGTCGGTGGTCAAGGCCGGTCCGTGTACGATTCTCGAGAAGAAAAGCGCTGCGGGTAAGGATGGCTACAGCGCCATCAAGGTGGGCTTCGAACCTGCCAAGGAACGCAACAAGGGCGCGGAAAAACCCGAAGATCGTGAGTTCAAGGGTATCACCAAGCCGCTTCAGGGATACTTCACCAAGCTCGAAACTGAGCCGGTTCGTACCGTGCGTGAGATCAGGATTCCGGAAGAACAGCTCGGCGAATTCGAAGTTGGCGGCAAGCTCGATGCTACTGTGTTTGCTGAAGGTGACATCGTAACGGTTACCGGAAAGAGCAAGGGCCGCGGCTTTGCCGGTGTGATGAAACGCTGGAACTTCAGCGGTCACAAGGCTTCCCACGGTACCCACGAATCGTTCCGCGGCCCCGGCGCGGTTGGTTGCTCCGCCTGGCCCGGAAGAATCTTCAAGGGCAAGAAAATGCCGGGGCAGTACGGCAACACCAACCAGACCATCCAGAATCTGGAAATCGTCAAGATCGTTCCCGAAGACAACCTCATCCTCATCAAGGGAGCAATCCCCGGCCACAGGAATTCCCTCCTGACCATTCGCAACTCCAAGAAGAAGTGGAAGCGCAGCTAGCCTACTGCTCACTCTAGACGTACTTCAACAGATCTTCCCATTCAAAAGGACCGGCAGGCGCTTGTTCGCTGGTGCGGATTGCGGTTTTGATCGCCTTCTTCACGAAGCGTCTGGCCGACTCCTCACCATCGAGGGGAATAGCTAGTCCATTGACCAGGTGTTTCACGGTTTCCGCGGGACTTGAAGGCTGAAGCAGCACCGGCTTGTCGCCAATCTCCCCCTTGTCGCGCAGCAATCCGCGCAACAATCCGGTGGGAGACAGGCCTGACCGCAGCAACCGGCAGGCGATGAGCATGGACTGTGGGCGCCCTGAATCCAGACGGAGCATGAAGTCGCCGGAGTTCACCTGCACGTCGATGAGAGCTGAGCGCCCATCCGGTTCGTAGAGCGAGGCCAGCACTTCCAGCAATTCCCCCCGCACCGCCTCGCCCTGCTTACGCGTAAGCATCTTCACGTCCTCGGCGCCGATGAGCGCGAACCGGTGCTTCTCATCCATGCCCAACTCCATGAAGCCCGCCAGCCAGCCCGTCCAGTACACAAACAGCCGGCCCGGCTTTCCGCCCGCCTCGATGGGAATGGAATGGGACCCGAGATCCTTGACCACTTTCTCCGGGTTGCGATTCCTCAAAACCCCGAGCAACTCGAACTCCCGGGCTGCGGTCTTGGAGAAGGCCCGGGTGTCCTTGGCAACTACCATGCACATGGTGCGGCGCCGGGGCCCGGTGGTAGCTCTTACCTGCAGGATCCACTGGTACGTACCTTCCTGTATGAGCTGGTACTTGACCTTGCGGATCTTCTCTCCTGCAAAGCCTGCGGCCCGTCCCAGTGCGGCCAGATAGGAGGCGCCCTCTTCAGAGCCATACAGCAAGTCGCCGAGCGCTGCGACCAGCCTGCCGACGCGAATCGGCCGGGGGATGGAAACCCCCCAGTAGTCCCTCATCTCTCGATCAAACGAACTGAACTTGCACACCGGCAAACGCTCAGGTCTTCCGGTCCGTCGCCGGCCCGGTCTCTTTCTTCCGGCCATGGCGTTACCCGGTCACGAAACAGGAGGCGTCGAGGTCGCCGCGGAACACTTCCACGGCCGGCCCCTCAAGGGTCGAATCGGTGAATTCGGCGCCCACGGAGACGTACAGTCGGCCGCCGGGGAGATTCAGTCCAATCAACTCGTCGGCCGGACTGAGGCCCAGAGCGACAGCCACTCCGGTCGCAGCCACCGCACCCGTGCCGCAGGCCAGGGTGAATCCAGCTCCTCGCTCATGCACCAGCAGGTCCATTTGCAACGGAGAGCGGGGAGTAAGGAATCCAACGTTCACCCCTTGAGGAAAGTGAGGATGAACGGAGAGGCGCGGGCCGAGCCAGGCCCTCTCATCGTCGGAGAATTCTCCGATCATCACTGCGTGGGGATTGCCTGTAGACGCAGTGTACAATTCGACGGTCCTACCTTCCACCTCAACCGATTCCGGAGTCGGCTCCCCGCCCAACAGCGATGAGCCGTCCAAGGTCCGGATTTCCCCCATTGAGATGCTCACCTGGAAATCATCCCCGGCGCCGGCCCAGGAGCACTGCTTGGGCCCGGCATCGGTCTGGACGACCATGGGGTTGTCATCGAAATCACATACATCGAGTAGCACCTTCACGAAGCATCTCAGCCCGTTGCCGCACATCTCGGGGATGGAGCCGTCCGAGTTGTAGATACGCATGCGCGGACCCGAACCCCCCGTCTCCACCAATGCGAGTACACCGTCGGCGCCGATGCCGAAGCGCCGGTCGCACAGGCTGGCCGCAACGCCGGGAGCCAGACCTTCAGGATGATCTCTCAGGTCAAGGAAGATGAAGTCGTTTCCGGTGCCGTGAAGTTTTACGAACTCTGTTCGGGCCAACTGGGACTCCAAGGTGACAGCGCAGCCGGAGTAAAAAGAAGCTACGGCAATCTGACCGAAATGGTCTTGCTGAGTGAAGGTTTATTGAACGCCGGGAACTTCATCTTCTTCTGGACGTTGCGGACGCAGTTGCCCAGCGCCGTCCCAGCAAATTCCATGGATGAGATCGTCACTCCGGTCACCGACCCGTCCGCGCCCTTGATGGAGAGCTTGGTGCGGATGGTGGCGCTTTCGAGGCCGGCTCCATATTTCTTGAAGCAGGTCTTCATGGCCGACTTCTTCTTCTTCACAACCCGCATGATGTCAGTGGTAGTGAGGGTCTTCTTCTTCGGCTTGGCCGCGGCTGCATCGGAGCTTCCATCGCTGGAACCGCCACTGTCGATCGCTTTCAGCAGCGCGGCTGCATCCTTGGGCTCCTCCTTCTTCTCTTCTGTCTTGGCGACCTCTTTCTTTTCTTCCTTCTTGGCCACCTCTTTCTTCTCTTCCTTTTTCTTCTCCTTCTTCTTCTTTGCCGATTCCTTCTTCTTCTTCGATTCCTTCTTCTTCTTCTTCGATTCCTTCTTCTTCTTCTTCGATTCCTTCTTCTTGCTCACCGCGGCCACATCGCCTGGCGCCTTGGCGCCCTCGGCAGCGGCTCCGCCAGTTGCCCCAGCTTCGCCACCCGGGGTAACCGCGGCCTCGGCAGCCGCCTTCTTGGCGGCAAGTTTCACCCGGCGGTCTTCCGCCTGCTTCCTCGCCTTGGCCACCTTGGCTTCCAGATCGGCAAGTTCTTTCTCCGACGAGCTCTTGTATTCGGCCAACTCCTTCTCCTTTTCCGACTTGGCCGCCGCGAGAACCATCTCGCGCTCCTCTTCCGCCTTCTCGCGTTTCTCGCCAGTCGTCTTGCGCGCTTCGTCCAAGCGCGACTGGAACTCGGCGTGGACCTTACCAATCCGGTCGGTACGCTCCTTGAATGCTCGCTCGGAAGCGGAAGCCATGGCATGACGCAGCTCTTCCACACTGCCGCTGCCGATAACTGTCATCGCACCGTATGCCAGAGCCGCAAGCGCCAGGAGACCGCCGAACGACGCAGCTACGGCCAGCGGCCACCGCCGCTTCTTCTTCAGCAGCGGCATGGCAAGGCTGGATGTCTGAGGTGCGGCCTGCTGCGCACCACCTTCCTGCGCAAACGCCGCAAAAAGATCTTCCTGCTCCTGGGCCAGAGCGATCTGCCTGATATCGATCAGTCCCGAATCGTCGGCAACCGCGGGAGCACCGGTCTCATCGGTATCCTTCTGCACGATTTCGTCAAGGGAGAAAAGAACCGACGTTTCCCGACGGGTGTGCAGCATCTCATCACCCGAAACCTCGGCATCGTCCTCGAGGGCTCCCGGCTCGGGAGACGAGTCGAAATCGTCGAACAGACCGCCGTGGGAATCATCATCATCTTCTTCGTCCTTCTGCACGCCCAACACTTCGTCGGTCTGCTCCTGGACACGAGAAGCGCGAGACATCAACTCCCGGGCCTTCTCCGCAGAATCGTCCTCGGCAATCTCGGGTTCCGGCTCAGGTTCCGGCTCAGGTTCCGCCTCGAGTTCCGGCTCAGGCTCGGGTTCCGCCTCGAGTTTCGGCTCCGCCTCGGGTTCCGGCTCAGGCTCGGGTTCCGGTTCCGCCTCGAGTTCCGGCTCCGCCTCGGGTTCCGGCTCAGGCTCGGGTTCCGGTTCCGCCTCGAGTTCC
>CAZVFX010000077.1:0-34180 GCA_964626565.1 uncultured Myxococcales bacterium | reverse complement strand
GTGCCGTATGTGGGGATAGACCCAAGTGTCAGCCAAAGGCAGAACTCAGTCTAGGGGTGGGAATCGTCGGGAGGTAACGATTCGGGTGGCGTCGGCGCCGGAACGTCCTGTGATTTCTCCGCAGGGACTCCCAGTACGACGTCATGATCATCCATGTACTTGTAGGAGATGTCGTTGGAGGGGCAGAACCCGTAGCATGATTCCCCATCGTCATCATCGAAGAGGGAGACGCAGGAACTACCTGTCAAAGCGGTCCCCACCAGTGCGACAACTACTCCCCACATCACGACGCGGCACCGGCATGATCGGGTGCCGCGTTTGCGGCCCAGTCGAAGGACCAGCATCAGTCCGATGACAGATAGAACTGCGAGGGCGGCCGTCCATTTTGCAGCGAGCAAGAGTGTTTCTTTCAATGTTGCCTCCATTTCTACCACCGGCCCGTCAAGTTTATCCACGGGAAGCCAACCGTCTGAACGCCGTCCGATTCGACAAGCTCGTCAGTTAGCGGCCGAATGAACGTGATGTCCAGCGCGACATGGGCTCCGCACAGTCGAAGCCCCCAGTTGAACCACACAAACTCCTCCACAAAACCGGCCTCCTCGCGGTCCACCAGGTAGGTGGCCGGAAACCACACTTCGGTGAGGAACCTGGCATAGGGCCCGAGCCGAAACTGGAGTCCGCCGTGCAAATGCAGGAGGTTCGCACTCTCATCTTCATATTCGTTGTCACTGGTGCCATAACCCAACCCTGCTCCGCCGGTGAGTAGCACGGAGCCGTTGGGATGAACGAGATAGTCGACGATCACCGCTCCATTGAACCAGAAGCCGTTGTCGTGACGGCCGGCGACCACGCCGAAGAGCGGCTGGACGGCCACGAGCAGGCGCTCGCTGCGGTGAACTTGCAGCTTGATGCTCCCCATTGCTGAGAAGCTGTTGAGCAGCAACCCCGGCAGGAAGAAATTCACCGTGAACTGGCTGGACTCGGTGGTGCCGATTGTAAGACCTAGCAACAGAATGTCGTAGTCGCTGACGGCAACTCTACCTGCGCCGATGGTCTCCGCAGTTGGGAACAGGATGTTCCGATCCACCGCGGCATCATCTTTCTGACGTCGGTCCACAAAGTAGGTGCTTTGGGCGAAGAGATCCGCGGTCGGGTATGCAAGAAGAAGCAATCCCAACAAGATCCCCAGCAGGGTCCTCTTCATTCCGTCCTCGTTCCAACAACATTTGCCGCGTTCAATTTCATAGTAGCAGGAACACTCTGACAAAGGAAGACCGGGAGAAGAACCTGTGTCGACCGGAAAGGGCCTGATGCCGGACTCAAGGTTCAGCCTGCGGCCCATCTGCAGGTTTGGGCGGGTAGCCGATGTCCGCTTTCTTCTCAGAAGGCACTGTCAGCAAGGCATCCTCCACGTCGAGGTATTTGTCGGAGATGTCGTCGGCGGGGCAGAAACCGTAGCAAGATTCCGTATCGACGAAAAGCGGCACGCACGACGTGCCGGAGAGTGCGGTCCCGACGAGCGAGACCACAACCCCCCACATGGCAACCCGGCACCGGCACGAACGAGTCCCACGTTTACGTCCCAAGCGCATGATCATCATAACGCCGATCACGGTGAGAATACCGATGGCCGCCACCCATTTTGCGGCAGTGAAAATCAGTTCTTTCATGGTTTCCCCCTCCCTGTACCTCAGAGTACTGTTCATCCAACTGGAGTGCTGCCGCCCCACAGGTCATGCCGGCGAGTATGTGACGGGCGTGACGTGGGACACATGGCTCTCCCCCAGAACGAACGTTGTTTGACACCTGTTTACGAAGCAAGAACTGCGCCAAGGGCTACCGGTAACTCATTGCACTGTTGCTGTTGCCAGGCACTGGGCCTGTAAGAATACGCCGCCTAATGCGACCAATATGCGTTGACGCCGGTGCGCCTCAGGGTGGCCGGGTAGTTGCTGACAAACACTGACCTGGAGGACAAAACAATGAAGGACATAGAAAGAGTTTCGGCCAGAGAAACGCACAATAAGGTGACCACCGAGGGTGCGCTTCTGGTATGCGCCTACGACAGCGATGAGAAGTTCCGGAGGGTGGCTCTGACGGGCGCCATTTCTCTCGCTGATTTCGAATCGATAACTCCCGCTTTGAGCACAGACCAGGAGATCATCTTCTATTGCGCCTGACTGGGCGAAGGAAGCGCTGCCGGTCGGGTAGCGGAATACAGGCAGAGAGGCTACTGGAACACGTCGGTTCTGGGCGGCGGAGTTGTCGCCTGGGGTGCGGCCGGATATTCACTGGCCCAAGCTGCCTGAAAATGTATAGAGCGTAGATCGTCTCTCTAGTCCCACTCCACGTAAACGACACCTTTGCCACCGGTGCCTCCGTCGGCGTATGGCCCGTTGTAGCCACCGCCGCCGCCGCCACCACCATAGCCCTTGCCACCCTTGGCGGACCACGAGTAGGCTCCGTCGCCGCCGCCTGTGCCCTGTCCATCGATGAGCAGGCCGCCGCCACCGCCGCCGCCCGCATGAGACGAGGTGCCTTTGGCGCCGCCCTGGCCGTGACTCATTGACGCGTGCACGAAGAATCCACCTAACACATTGTCGAAGTTGCCCCCGGCCCCGGCGCTGTATGTGCAGCCGTTTTGACCGTTGGAACCGCCAGTGCCGCCGTCTCCGCCGCAGCCGGCATTGCCTGCTCCGCCGCCGCCGGAGCCGCCGGCGCCGCTGCCCGAACTGTTCTGGTATCCGGGGCTGCCGCCGGTGGCGGTCTTCAGACCTCCGAAGGAGGAAGTGGCCCCGCTATGCTCGTAGGTGCCGCCGGAGCCGACAGTAATCTGGATGGTGTCACACGGGGCTACATCGTACTCGCCTTTGCGCACGTGACCGGAGCCGGCACCGTTGCCGTGACCTTTGGCGCCGCCGCCGCCACCGCCTACCACCACGATGCGAACATGGTCGACATCACCGGGAATCTCCCAGGAAGTGGAACTGGTGAAGACCTTCTTGTTACCCACGGCCGCCGGGCATTGCAAGGTGGGGACACACTGGCCCGCCTTACACCACAACTCAACTCCGCAGGGGGTATCGTCCGCAACCGGAACGTAGTGGCAGCCATCAGCCACCTCGCATGAATCGGTGGTGCAGACGTTGCTATCATCACAATCCACGGGCGCGCCGGACGCGCATTCGCCGCCGGAGCACTGGTCTCCGTCAGTACATTCGTCTCCGTCATTGCATGGGACGCTGTTCGCGGGATAGATACAGCCGGAATCAGGGTCACAGCTATTGTCGGTGCACATGTTCTGATCGTCGCAGACGATGGGCACTCCGCCGCCGCATTCACCGCCGGAGCAGAACTCGTTGGCCGTGCAGGCATCGAAGTCGTTGCAAATCTCGTTGTTGGGGAAATGCATGCAACCCTGGCTGACATCGCAAAGGTCATCGGTACAGATGTTCGAGTCGTCGCACGGGGAAGGTGCGCCGCCGGAGCAGAAGCCGCCGGAGCATGTGTCGACCTCTGTGCAGACGTTACCGTCATCGCAGGGTGCGTTGTTGGGCGCAAACTCGCAACCGGTTAACGGCTTACATGCATCATCAGTACATAAGTTATTGTCATTGCAGGTTAACGTGGCCGAGGAAATGCACTCGCCCAAATGGCAGTGGTCCGATAATGTGCAGACGTCACCGTCATCGCAGGGGTTGGTGTTGGTGGAGAAAAGACAACCTTCCACCGGGTCGCAGGAGTCGGTGGTGCAGACGTTGCCGTCATCGCAGAGCATTGCTTCCCCGCCGGCACACTTCCCCGCGTCGCACTGCTCGCCGATGGTGCACTCGTTGCCGTCGTCGCACGCCCCATCCACCGGGGCATGGTCACACGCCCCGGCATCGAGGCAACTGTCCGCGGTGCAGGGGTTGCCGTCGTCGCAATCCAACTGCGGACCGGGTGCGCAAGCGCCGTTGACGCAACTGTCGTTGAAGGTGCACGGGTCGTTGTCGTCGCAGGGCGCGGTATTGAGCGAGTGCACGCAACCGCCCAGCGGGTCGCAAGCATCGGTGGTGCATTCATTGCCGTCATCGCAGTCCAACGATTCCGCGGCGACACATTGGCCCCCCTCGCACTGCTCGCCGATGGTGCACTCATTGCCGTCGTCGCAGGCGCCGGCCATGGGTGAGTGCAGGCATGTTCCCGAATCTGAACAACTGTCAGCCGTGCACGGATTCCCGTCGTTGCAATCGAGCTGCATCCCGGGGGTGCACACACCGTTTATGCAGGAATCGTTGATGGTACACGCATCCCCATCGTCGCACGCTCCTGCGTGGATGACGAAAGTGCAGCCGGTGACCGGGGAGCATGAGTCCTTGGTGCAGACGTTGCCGTCGTCGCATTCAACCCCGGCGCCGCCGACGCACAGCCCGCCGGCGCAATGGTCTCCCTCGGTACACGCGTTGCCGTCGTCGCAATCGCCCGCACCCGGCTCATGGATGCAGCCAAGGTCCGGGTCGCAAAAATCAGAGGTGCACGGATTGGCGTCCTGACAATCGAGAAGCGGTCCTCCCGTGCATTCGCCATCTTCACACGCATCGTCAGTGGTGCACACGTTCCCATCGCTGCAGGCCCCGTTACTGTCCATGTGCACGCACCCTTCCCCCGGCATGCAGATGTCGGTGGTGCAGGGATTGACATCGTTACACAGCGCGGCCACGCCGGGGAGACATTCTCCGTTGCCGCATACATCTCCTACGGTGCACGGATCGCTGTCGTCGCAGGCAAAGCCTTCATGTGCGGGGACCTGAGTACACTCGCCGGAATCGGGATTGCAGCCCACCTGGACGCAAATGGACCCTCCGTCCTGTGGTTCGGGGCAAATCACCAGGGAGTCTTCCGCTACTGCGCAACTGTAGGGTACCTGGCTGGTGTCGCAAAACAGGGTGCCGTTGCACACGTTGTCATCTTCCAATTCTGCACAGTCCGCATCGGCGAGGCAGTCACAGTCAACTGCGAAGCCGGAGCATTCCCCCTGGTCGCAGGAATCGGCCACCGTGCACGGGTCTTCATCGTCGCAATCGGCGTGATTGAACTCTCCTTTGCACCCGCCCATGCCGTCGCACAAGTCGTCAGTGCATGGATTACCGTCGTCGCAGGCGATGGGGAGCCCCATACAAACTCCCCCTTCGCAGTGGTCTGCGATAGTGCACGCATCGCCATCGACGCACTCGCCTTCGCTGAGGCTCTCGTAGGCGCACCCCGCCTCCCCGGCACAGGTATCAACTGTGCAGTCATTGTCGTCGTTGCACTGGTCGACGTATTTGCCGTCCACCAGCGCTGGTTCATCTATTTCCCCGTCGCAGTCGTCGTCCAGCCCGTTGCACTGTTCCTGGGCCGGCGTGCCTGCATCGCACTCGGTAAGACCTTCCTCGGTGCATACCCGTTTGCCCTGGCAAGAACCCGACTCGTTGGCCATCACGCAGGGTGTGAACAGCCCTTTTTCCGCAGACTTGGCAGTGCAGGGGCAGACCCCCGCTTCCGCGAAGCACTGGGTGAGAGGCACGCCGTCAACAGAGTTGACCTCCTTGCAGGCAAACCCCCAGGGGCAGTCGGAATCATAGTCGCAACTTCCACCGCAGAAGCTGCCTTCCTCGCCATAGTCGATGCATGCATCGTCCGCGCCGCCGTAGCTTTTGCAGTCGCTGCTGATGGAGCACGGCTTGCACAGGTTGGAGTAGTCTGACACGCAGATATAGAGCACGTCGGGGTCGGACTCAGTGACCAGTTTGCAGGTCCACCCGGGTGCGCACTCCTCGGTGCAGGTGATGCTGCACACAGCTTCGCCCATATGCTCTACACAGAATCCGGACTGGCAGTCAGTGTTGTCGTCGCACAGGTCGAGGAAGCAGCCGGAGCCGGGCTCACATTCGATGAACGGGACATCCGACCCCGAGTCGAAAGGAGGCAACTCGTCGCCTCCTACGGCGTCAATCCCGCGGCCGGAATCAGGCAGGACACCGGTATCCGAGCTGTCTGCGCTGGAAGAGTCCGGGTCGGGCAGCGGAACCAGGTCGAGGATATTCTCGCCACTACCGGAGCAGCCTGCGGCAAGGGACGTCAGGAGAAGCGCGATTGTCAGTAGTCTCATGCAGCCACCTCATTTTCAAATGCCGGCTCAAGCCGACTTCACGGGTGACAGCATCATACCAGATTCGGGGCGCTAAGCGCCATGAGGTTGTAGAAGGAAAGGCAGCTTTGCACGCGAAAGCGAGTCTAGTCCCACTCTACGTATACCACCCCGTTGCCGCCGTTGCCGCCGTTGGCGTAGTTGCCGGTGTGGTAGCCTCCGCCTCCGCCGCCGCCTCCATAGCCCTTACCGCCCTTGCCGGACCATGATTGGGCGCCGTCGCCGCCGCCAGTGCCCACGCCGTCGATATAGACGCCGCCTCCGCCGCCGCCGCCGGCATGGGAGGAGGTTCCCTTGTTACCACCTTCGGCATGGCTCATGGATGTGTATTTGAAATAGCCGGTGACCACGTCATCGAAGTTGCCGCCCGCACCACCGCTGTAGGTGCAGCCGGCCTGGCCGGCCGAGCCGCCGGTGCCGCCGTTACCGCCGCATCCTGCGGCACCCGCACCGCCGCCGCCCGACCCTCCGGCTCCGCTGCCGGATGTGCTCTGCAAACCGGGGGAACCCCCGTTGGCAGACTTCAGCGCGCCGAATGAAGTGGTGTTGCCGGCATGATCGTAGGTGCCGCCCACTCCGATGGAGACTTGGAGGAGTTCGCACGGTGTGACCTCGAACTGGGCTTTTCGCACGTGGCCGGAGCCCGCGCCGTTCCCGTGGCCCTTGGCGCCACCGCCACCGCCGCCAACAACCATGATGCGGATATTCTCCACGTCCCCCGGAATCTGCCAGGGTCCCGAACTGGTGAAGATCTTCGAATGCCCTTCGGCTGCGGGGCAATCCAGGATCGTCACACACTCTCCGCCAATGCACCACATTCCGTCCCCGCAACCTGTTTCCTCCTCGGCCGGATCGTGGAAGCAGCCACCCTCGGGTTCGCATTGGTCGACGGTGCACGGGTCGGAATCGTCGCAATCGATAGGTCCGCCTGACAGGCACTCGCCGTCTGAGCATTTGTCGCCGGCAGTACAGGCGTTGCCGTCGTTGCACGGGCCGCTGTTGATGGGATAGACACAACCTGAACCCGGGTCGCACTCATTGTCGGTGCAGGGGTCGTTGTCCTCACACAGAATCGGTCCGCCGCCGCCGCAGGCCCCTGCGAAGCACACCTCGTTTGCGGTACAGGCGTTCTGGTCGTTGCACGGATCGTTGTTGTCGAAGTGCACGCAGCCGACCGCGGCGACGCACACGTCATCGGTGCACTGGTTGCCGTCGTCGCAATCTGGTGTATCGCCCCCGGTGCACGTGCCGCCGCTGCACTTGTCGTTTTCGGTGCATCCATTGCCGTCATTGCAAGGCTGAGCGTTGGGGGAAAAGACGCACCCTGTTACTGCGTGACATGTGTCGTCGGTGCATGGGTTGCTGTCCTGGCACGACAGTTCACCGGCAGAGATGCACGTCCCCAGGTGGCAATGGTCGTTCAGCGTGCACACGTCGCCGTCGTCACAGGGGGCGGTATTGAGAACGTGCTTGCAGCCGGCCACGGGGTCACATGAATCGGTGGTACAGATGTTGCCGTCGTCGCACACCTGAGGTTGTCCGCCGGTGCATTGGCCGTTCTGGCAATACTCATCGAAGGTGCACGCGTTGCCATCGTTGCAATTCCCTTCGATGGAAGGGTGGGCGCAAGTGCCTGCCTGGGTGCAGGTATCCGAGGTGCACGGGTTGCCGTCATTGCAGTCCAGTTCCGGTCCCGGGAAGCAGATGCCGGCCGCACAACTGTCGTTGAAGGTGCACGGGTCCCCGTCGCTGCACGGGGCGGTGTTGAGGGAGTGGACGCACCCTCCGGCGGGGTCACAGGAGTCGGTGGTGCAGACGTTGGCGTCATCGCATTGCAGCGCCAGCCCGCCGATGCACGCGCCACCCAAACACTGCTCCCCTTCGGTGCAGGCGTTGCCGTCATCGCACGCACCAGCAAGCGAAATATGTTCGCACTGGCCTGCGCCTGTGCACGCGTCCGCGGTGCACGGGTTGTTGTCTTCACAATTGAGTTGCAGACCGGGCACGCAGAGTCCGTTGACGCAGCTATCTCCCAGCGTGCAAGGGTCACCGTCGTCACAAACCCCCGCATGGACCATGTAACTGCAGCCGGTCACAATGGAGCACGAGTCATGGGTGCATGGATTGTCGTCGTCGCATTTCACTCCCACGCCGGGCAAGCATATGCCGTTGGCGCAGTAGTCGTCCGCGGTGCACGCATTGCCATCATCACAGCCTCCCTCTGCACTACTGTGCACGCACCCCACCGCGGGGTCGCAGAAATCGTCAGTACACAGATTGGAGTCGGCGCAGTCGAGGGGCGTTCCCGGTACGCACAAGCCTTCCGCACAAACATCGTTGGCGGTACATACGTCGCCGTCGTTGCACACGGAAGTATTGTCCATGTGAAGGCATCCGTCGCCGGGTATGCAGACGTCGGTAGTGCAGACGTTGGCGTCATCGCAGGTTGCGGGGACGCCGGCGAGGCACTCACCGCCCTGGCACTTGTCCCCGATGGAGCAGGGGTCGCCGTCGTCGCAAGCGTAGCCATCGTTGTCGGGGAGACTTGAGCACTCCCCCGTGGCTGGGTCGCAGCCCACATTGACGCAGATGGAGGTCCCGTCCTGAGGTGCCGGGCAGACCACTACCGTTGGTTCATCCACTGCACACACATAGGGCACCTGGCTGGTGTCACAGTGGAGTGTTCCGTTGCAAGCGTCATCGTCATCGAGGTTCTTGCAATCATCGTCGGTGACACAGTCGCACTGCACCGGAAAGCCGGTACAATCACCCTGGTTGCACGAGTCGGCCACGGTACAAGGGTTGCCGTCGTCACAGTCGACGTGATTGAAGACCGCCTGGCAGCCGCCCACGCCATCGCAGAGTCCATCGGTGCACTCGTTGCCGTCGTCGCAGGCAATAGGCAGTCCGACGCATTGGCCCGCTTCGCAGTGGTCGCCGATGGTGCAGGCATCATTGTCTACACACTCTCCTTCACTCTGGTTTTCGTACGCGCAACCCGCCTCCCCCGCGCAGGAGTCGGCTGTACAGTCGTTTCCGTCGTCGCAGTGCTCTACGTATTTCCCATCCACCAGACTTGGCTCGTCCACCTCTCCGTCGCAATCGTCATCAAGACCGTTGCACTCTTCCGGCGCGGGGGTGCCGGCGTCACAATCGGTGAGCCCCTCGTCGGTGCAGACCCTCTTGCCGGTGCAGGTGCCCGCCTCGTTGGTTACCTGGCACGGGGTGAACAAGGACCTTTCGGTTGAATATGCGGTGCAGGGGCAGACTCCGGCTTCGGCAACACACTGATCCATGGCTACCCCGTCCACGGAGACTGCTTCCTTGCACGCAAATCCCCAGGGACAATCTGAATCGTATTCACACGGCCCTCCGCAAAAACTCCCTTCCGCACCGTAATTGACGCAGGTGTCATTGGCGCCTCCGAAACTCTTGCAGTCGCTGCTGATAGAACACGGTTTGCACAGGTTGGAATAGCCGGAGACGCAGATGTACAGGACATCCGGGTCGGACTCGGCGACCAGCTTGCAGCCCCAGCCGGGCGGGCACTCTTCGGTGCAGGTTGTGGTGCAGACAGCTTCGCCCATGTGTTCCACGCAGAAACCGGACTTGCAATCATTGTTGGTGGTGCACGGGTCGAGGAAGCAACCGGAGCCGGGCTCACACTCGACAAAGGGAAGCTCCCAGCCGGTGTCCTCGGGCGCGACGTCAGGAGTGGTGGGTTTGATGTCCTTTGTTGGTCCGTTGTCCGGGACTGCGGCCACATCGACCGCGTCTGCCCCGGCCGTCAGGTCCGGGTCGGGCAGTTGGACAAGATCCAGGATACTCTCACCGGTTCCGGAGCAGCCGGCCAGGGAGAACAGAAGAAAGGCAGTCATTATCCGCTTCATACGGGCACCTCGTTCGCAGACTGGCTCACCTAAAAGGGGAGTGATTCCCATAATAACAGACTTTGATGTCAAAACGCCAAGAGCTTTTCTGCAGTTGGGGGGGTGTCAAAAAGGACCCTCGATAGGCATACTGTTTAGGGAGGGGGAAAAAGCGCTGTGAAGTGCGTACTGATTAACTTGTCGGACCGATTCGAATTGGGCAGGGCTTACCTTAGCTGGCTGCGCCACAAGTGCCTGCTTCTGGCGTGTCCTTTCGAGCTCGTTTCAGGGGAAACGGTGCGCATCGAGTGCGAAGTGCCCAGCGGCCCCGTGCTGAGTTTCGAAGGCCGGATAGGGGCGCCCCTGCCCTTGGGAGTATATGCCGTGAAAATGCTGCCCAGCCTTGACGCTCGCATGTTGCATAGCATTGCGGCCAGGAATGCCGCGAGATTGCTCGCCAGAATGATCGAATCCCCGGCATCCGTTGCACCCATCGCCGGGTGTGCCGAGGACCAAATGCCCGGTGACGAGAAGACCGTCTCGGAGGATTCCACGTTCGTTGCGGACAGCATCGCAGTGGAGATGTTCTTCGAGGCGGACGACGAGCACGCACTGACCCCAACATGGCGGCGGGACACTGCGGCGGCTTGGCGCGCCTTGTCGGTGGTCGCAGCCGCACTTGTTGATGGTCGGCAACCACTGGTGGAGCCTGCCCGAGAACAGGCCTGACTCGGCAATTCACCACCAAGATGCCAGCATCCTGAACAACGCAGCCTGCAAGCCGGCCGACTGTCTGCGATCTTACTCCCGCACCCCCTTGCTTGACGCCGGGGTAGGCGGCGGGATAGCATGGACCCGTCGGGACGACTCGGGAGGCTGATGAAAATGACGGCACTAAGGTGGTTGATATGTGCGGTGGCGCTCTTTGTGGGCGCGTGCGGGGGAGCAGGGGAGAGCGGGTCCATTGTAATCGACGTGGCCGACGATGAGACTGGAACGGCAGCGGACGGCACAGTGCCGGAAGCCACCACCGCGGACGAACCGGATCTGTTCGTTTTGCCGGAGATCGCCCCACAACCAGAAACCACCGATTCCGGGGATGCGAGCACGGTGGAATTGTTGGGGCCGGGTCCGGGGGAGGCGGGCGCTGACTGCCAGACGGACTCCGACTGCCTGTCAGGTTTCTGTATTCCCACGCCCAACGGTTATCAGTGTACGTCGATTTGTGAGGAGGAGTGCCCTTTCGATTGGATCTGCGTACTGTCTGTTGCGAGCCTGCCTGACCAGATTAACATCTGCGTGCCCCAGTTCGTTTCGCTTTGCAAACCGTGCAAGTTGAGCTCCGAGTGCCTGGCCGGTGGAGCCGATGTCTCGGCCAAGTGCGTGACCTACGGTCCCCAGGGGAGTTTCTGCGCTGTTCCCTGCACAAGTGACGCCGGCTGCCCCGAGGGGTACTCGTGTTTGGAGGAGAAGGATGTGTCGGGCGCGCTGTTCAGCGGCTGCGTCGCCGAAGATCTGGCCTGCGAATGCACACAGCACTTTGTTGACGAAGGCGCACTCACTGACTGCGTCAATGAAAACGAGTGGGGTGCCTGTGAAGGGCAGCGGTGGTGCGCCGCAGACGGACTCGTGCCGTGCGATGCAGACTCGCCCTTGGAAGAGCTTTGCAACAACGTGGATGACGACTGCGATGGTGCGGTGGATGAAGAGCTGGATCTGCCTCCCTGCGAAAAGACCAATGACCACGGTGAATGCTCCGGTCAATACACTTGTGTAGGCGGTACGCTCTCGTGCGGAGCCGAGGAGCCTGCACCCGAGTCATGCGATGGGGTGGATAACGACTGTGACGGCGGCGTAGACGAAGGTTTTCCGGACACCGACGAAGACGGAATAACCGATTGCCTGGAGGTGGATATTGACGGAGACGGTGTGCCGGACCTGCAGGACAACTGCGTCTCCGTACCCAACTCTGAGCAGGAGAACTACGACTTGGACGCACAGGGCGACGCGTGCGACCTGGATGACGACAATGACCTGTCACCGGATGATGTGGATTGCGAGCCTTTCAATCAGGCGGTGTATCCGGGTGCGACGGAGCTATGCAACGGCTTTGACGACAATTGCAACGGCGAGGTTGACGAGGGTTTTGACGACATTGATGAGGACGGCGAAAAGGACTGTGTGGACGTTGACCTTGACGGCGACGGAGAGCCCAACGAGACCGACTGCGAGCCGGCCGACCCAACGATCTTCCCCGGTGCGGAAGAGGTGTGCAACGGGGTCGACGACAACTGCAACGGCAAGACAGATGAAGGCTACCCCGACTTCGATATGGACGGCATTCCCGATTGCCAGGATCCTGACGATGACAACGATGGCGACCCGGACGTGAGCGACTGCGGTCCCCATGACCCGGCCGTCAATCACGACGCGGTGGAAGCGTGCAACTCTTTGGATGATGACTGCAACGGTGCGGTGGATGACGACTTGGGCGAAATCACCTGCGGCATCGGGGTCTGCAACCACACCGTTCCCTTCTGTGAGAATGGGGCTTTCCAGTGGTGCGATCCGCTGGCAGGGCAGGGGTTGGAGGAGTGCGACGGTTTGGACAACGACTGCAACGGCAAAGTCGACGAGGGATTCGGCTCCGAGACTTGCGGCGTGGGCGAATGCCTGCACACGGTGGACCTTTGCTCCCTGGGCGAATGGCAGGTGTGTAATCCGT
Organism: uncultured Myxococcales bacterium; assembly: GCA_964626565.1. Classification (GTDB taxonomy): domain Bacteria; phylum Myxococcota_A; class UBA9042; order CAIXZC01; family CAIXZC01; genus CAZVFX01. The sequence continues at coordinate 21,414 of CAZVFX010000077.1, read as the reverse complement.
TGGAAGGGCTGGCGCCTGAGCAGTGCGATGGTCTGGATAATGACTGCAACAACAAGGTCGACGAAGGTTTTGCCGACAGCGACGACGACGGTGTGGCGGACTGCGTGGACCCGGACGATGATGGCGACGATGTGCCTGATGTGGAGGATGTATTCCCCGTTGATCCCATGGAGTGGGCTGACTGTGACTGCGACATGGCGGGGGACAACAGCGACCCGAAACCGTGCGACCCGAGCTGTGCCGGCAGCTCGGAAGAGAAGTGCAACGGTGAAGACGACAACTGTGACGGCATCGTGGACAACCTGGAAGGGGACCTCCCCTGTCCGGACGGATGCAACCCGGAGACCGACACGTGCTCCGTTTGCGGCAACGAGGTGCTCGACCCGGGGGAGGATTGCGACGATGGCAACCTGGAACCGTGGGACGGGTGCAGCCCCACCTGCCACGGCGAGGGTGTCGGCGGCAACAAGGTTCTGGTCGCCATGTACTATCTCAGCTACCTCAACTGGTGCGACGAGCTGGTCACTCAGTTGGAAAGCTTCGGTGCGGATGTCACCGCAGTATATGTCTACACCAATTCTCCCGACGGAACGGTGAAGGCGGCTCTGGAGGCTGGCGAGTACGACCAGGTGTGGTTCTACGACATTCAACATGGCGCCTACAATTTCCCAATCGATGCCCAGGCTATCGCAGACCATCACAAAACCATGAAAACCAAGAACGTGATTCTCGATGGCCGCATCTCCGGGAGCCTGACGCATGAAAAAAGCGACGTCATGGAGAACTACTACATTAATCTTAAGGAACGCGGCGGCGGGGTGGTGTACGGCACCGACCACAATCAGTTCTGCGACTACATGTACAACCACGTGATGAATCTCATCGGCTATGATCCTTGCTTCTCCAGCTTCGGTGGGTTCCTGCCATTTGATGAAGACAACGTGCTGATGAAGTATCCCAATAAGATCGAGTTGTTGTGGAACGACACGTCCACCGGTGGTGTTGCCTACGGCCCCCAGCCCAACGGCGAGATTCTGTACAGCCTCGCCTGGTACGGCGGCAACGTGAACACTCCAGCCATCACCACCAGCATCGAGGGTCTCGTCGGGTTCCACGTTGAGGTCGACACACCCCAACCGATGCAGAAGGTATTCCCCGGGGACGAGGTGCAGTTCCTAGCCAGTCAAGTCAACGGAGTTGACCCGGTGACCTATTCGTGGACTTCTGACCTGGAAGGTGAGTTGGGGCAGGGGGCCTCACTGACGGTGCCGCTGCAGCAGGTGGGCTTGCACACCGTGCAAGTTTACGCCGCGGACGCGGTGGGCAACGCGGACACGGATGTGGTGCTGCTTACAGTTATGGAACTGGACCCGGACGGCGACGGCGTGGAAGGTTGGGACGACTCGTGTCCGTTCATGACCAACGTCGATCAACTGGACACTGATGGCGACGGCATGGGCGACGTCTGCGATTTCGATGACGATGGGGACCTGCTGTGCGATCCTGTGGACCCGGACCCGCTGGTTCCGGACGACGGCTGACGCAGGGGATCGAGTTTTACACGGGGGCAAGACCAGATGACGTACGAGAGGATCTCGGTGACCTTGGGCATGGCGCTTCTCTTGCTTGCGTTTTCCGCATGTTCCAGCGCAAACACCCCTGCTCCCGGGTTGGAAACGTCGGTGCGCCTGCCCGGCGATGATGCCCCGGGACGCGGTGCCAACGATGCGGAGGTGTCCGGACAGGGCCCGGAGGATTCAGTCACCGAGCTTGCCGTCCAAGAGGATGGCCAGCCGGCTGACTTTTACCCTCCGGATCTTGGGGAGGAAACTGTCGGTGAGGATATTGTTGCACCCGACACGCCGGGCCAAGACGCCGTGCAGGCGGAGGAGGTGGGGGAGTGTGTGCCAGACCCTTCCGGAGAGACCTGCAACGGCATCGACGACGATTGTGACGATGCGGTAGACGAAGGCTTCCTGGATTCAGACGGCGACGGTCAGAAGGACTGTATGGACCAGGATGACGACAACGATGGCCAACTGGACGGCTCCGACTGTGCCCCCCTGGATCCGGACGTGCATGTTGGGGCGACCGAGTTGTGTGACGGCAAGGACAACAACTGCGACGGCAGCGTAGACGAGGGGATGAGCGACTACGACTGCGGCGCGCCCATGATCATCTCCGAGGCGGGTACTTCAATTTCGTTGTCCGAAGAACTTGGAAGTGAGTTCAATCTGGATGAGGCTTTCATCTCTTCGTCGAGAACTGACGAGGTGCGGGTCTACAGCATGGAGACCCTAGAATACCTCCAGTCGTTTACTCATCCGCTGTTCAGCGAGGTGGACTCACCGAGTTTTGCCTATGGGCCCAACGGCATGGCCTTTAACGGGAGAAGAAACCTCGTCGTCGCCGCATACTCGACCTTCGTGGAGTTCAGCAGCTACGGTGTTGAATACGCCATCTATCCAAAGATGGACGCGGAGGCCACCGAAAACGTCATCTTCGACAGTTTGGGGAACATGTACACTACCACGTCGACGGGCGGTTCCGACAAGCTCAACAAGTATTCGGCCGAGGACTACTCCTTCGAAATGACCATCGACATGCCGCCCGGAGCGGGCCAACTGACGGGCATCACTTTTGATTTCTACAATCGGCTGTTTGTGGCCAGCCAGACGGACGACAGTATCCACGTCTTCGAATTCAACTGGGACTTCACCGAGTTCTCCTGGGTGAAGGCGCTCAATGGGCAGGACAACCCAAAGAAGTTCGAGGGGCTGCAGATTGCGCCCAACGGCGAGGTACTTGCCGCGGCGGGAGACATCGTCAGGTATGACTATGAAAGCGGGCAGAAGCTGGGCATGTTCGACGCTCCCAACGACAAGTATCCGGTGCCTCTGACGGTGGACAACTCGGGTCGAATCTATACCTCGGACTACGAAAACGGAAGCGGCACGGCATCAGCCGACATTTTCCGCTTCACCCCGGACGGAGCGGAGTACATCACCGTCAACGATCCGGACCTGTTTGGTCCCTTCGGCCTGGCCATTTCGGGCGTAGTTCTGCCGGGGGAACCGCCGGTGCTCTACACCTACCAGGCGGAGGCGATAGACATCGCCGGGGACGACCTGGCGTGGTCGCTGCTTGAGCATCCCGACGGCATGTTCATCGACGCGGATACAGGGCTGATACAGTGGTACATCACCTGTGCACAGATGGGAATGTGGGAGGTTGCAGTCAAGGTTGAAGACGCCCAGGGTAAATTCGCGATTCAGGAATTTGTTCTCGAAGTGAAATAAGGTCCGGCTGAGGGAGCAGGAGCGTTGGGACTAGAGGGTGTTCCGCCTGCGTCTGGCCGGGAGCAAGGCAAGCACAGCAAAGGCGACAAGAAGCAACGGGAAGCCGGCCGCGGGTGCACCACCTGCGGAGCAGCCGGCTGAACCGCCGTCGTCGGAGCCTACCTCGCCGGCCCCGCCTTCACCTTCACCCTCGCCGTCGTCGTCGTTCTCATCTGCGGGGCCGTCGCCGTCGGGACCGTCTTCGGGGCCCTCGCCGTCCAGGTCAACGTCGTCGCCGGTTCCCTCTTCGCCTTCCTTGTCTTCTTCCCTGTTGACAGGGTCCTGGGGGTTGGGGTCATCCTCGCCGATGGCGGTGGAGCCTCCGCCGTCACCACCGAACATCGATTCGTCCCACCCTTCGGGGAGGCAGAAAGACTCGGTGGTTTCTTCGTCGCACTCGCAGTCGTCGCATTCGCAAGCCGGGCACTCTTCTCCTTCCGGGCAAGGCGGGCACGCGCATACGCACTCGCAATCGCCGTAATCAGTAAACTCGTTGCACACAAAATCCACGGGGCAGTCGTCGTCGGTTTCGCACTCGATCTGCTGCGGAAGGCAGATGGCCATTACTGTCTCGCAACCCTCCTCCCACTCTTCTTCCTCATCGCATTCGCAAATGGGCTCTTCCGGACAGTCGCAAGGGGGGCAGTCCTCACCGTCAGGGCATTCCGCACAGACGCAGTCGGTGCACAAGCAGTCGCCGCCCGAGCCGCTGCCCCAGCATTCCTCGATCTCCACACATTCGTAGCCTTCGCCGCAGTCGGCGTCAACTTCGCACTCGGGTGGTGAAAACACGCACATGCCCACCAGCTCTTCGTCGCACGGTTCAGGCTCCGGGCACACCGGGCATTCGCACTCCGGCTCGTCCGCGCAATCTTCGTCGTCCGGGTCGCAACCGCCCCCACAAACGCAGGGAGGACAATCGGGCACAGTCCCGCATCCGTATTCAATCTCCTCGCACACAAAGTCGGCCGGACAATCTTCATCAGTGTCGCATTCGTTCCCGACGATGTCGTCGAAGGGGTCCTCTTCCTCCACGCACATGCCCGGATAGTCGCCATCATCTTCGGGGCAATCGCAGGGTGGGCAATCTTCACCCGGTTCGCAGCCGGGACAAGCGCAGGTAGGCCCCGGTGCATCCCAACACTCGAACCCTTCCGGACAGTCTTCGTCGGAGTCGCACTCCTTGCCGAACCCGGCAGGGATGCACTCACCCAGGTCCCCGCAATCGTCGCATTCGCAGGGAGGACAATCCTCGCCCGGGGGACAATCGGGGCAGGCGCAACCGCAAGGCAAGGGCAAACACTCCCACCCCTCATCGCAGTCGATGTCGGAGGTACATTCCTGGTACGCAAAGGCGGTGGCGGGAACCAGGGTCAGAACAAAAAATGCAATTGCAACAAGTCTCATGTCGTCTCCTCGAGAAAGGGTCACAACACACCTTGGATTCTCCCCATTGTACGTATTGGAAGCAGGGTACGCCAGTGGAACTTCATTCAGGGAAGGCAGACTTTCAACGTGCCGCCGCCGCCGGTGCCGATGATCTGGCACCAATAGCCCAACGGGCAGTCCTCGCTGTCACCACAGGCGACGGTGCAGATCTTGCCTTCGTCATACGCGATGCACAGGCCGGTGCCGCAGTCGGAGCCGTAGGCACAGTTCTCCCCGAATTTCCCCCCGAGGGTAGCGCATTTGCCGATGTTGCAATACTCGTCAACCTCGCACACCCCGCAAATACCTCCGCACCCATCTGACCCGCACAGTTTCCCGACGCAATCGGCGGTGCACGGCATGCACACTTGCAACTCTTCGTCTCCGGCAATGGGGATAATCTGGCACGAGAAGCCCCCCGGACATTCCGGCCCGATACAGTGTTCGGTGCAAATCTTCCCCTGGTCCGAGGAGAGGCAGAGGCCCGACCCGCATTCTTCGCCGTAGGCGCATGGGTCCCCGAGGGCGCCGAACAGGGATTTGCAGAAGCCTTCCTCGCACGTTTCCTCGTCCCCGCACTCGCCGCAACTGCCGCCGCAACCGTCATCCCCGCATTTGGCGAGGCCGCAGGTCGGCTCGCACACGCACTTGCCGGCCTTGCACGACTCGGTGGGTGCGCAATCGCCACAACTGCCGCCGCATCCGTCCACGCCGCACTCAATGGTATCGCACAGGGGTTGGCAGATACACATGCCTGCCAGGCACTCCTCATTGTCACGACACTGACCGCAAGTCGCGCCACATCCGTCGTCTCCGCAGAACTTGCCCTGGCACTTGGGAACGCAAATATCGGGTAGGGGGCCGGCCTCATCGTGGGTGCTAAGATCCTGCACAACCAGTTCGGTAACAGGGGCCACTTCGTCGGCTGCATCATCGAGGAGCGTGGGTTGTTCCGCCTCTACATCGGCCGGCCGCGGCGCCTCGCTCTTTGACGCGTCAAGGGAGGCAGGCATTGGCGACTCGGTTCCGCAGGAGTTGGCGCATGCTGCGAAAGCCAGCACCAGCACCATGAATACCACCTTCCCCGTTCGCTCGCCACACCGTTCCATGTCGTTCATGTCGAGCAACTCCCCCTGGTTGATTAGTGCGACGGTCGTCGTTCCCAACGTCCGCGTGGCTATATTCTAGCATCATTGGTCGCGCTTGGCCAAGGGATGCCGTACTTGCGGTGCGGAGCGGACAACAGCCTCGAAAACCGCCCGACGCTGTGCTACAGTCATAATGATGGTGGAAACTCATATTCAGGTCGGGAGGAACTGAGGTGCTGCGACCTTTGTTGATGAACAGATTAGGGCTGGCTCTAGTTGTTGTCATCGCGGTCGGCCGGTGTGGACCCGCGGATGAGGGCTCCACCGGTGCCAACGAGATGTGCGACCCTGCCAACGCGGCGCAATCAGCCGAACTGATGGTGCAAGCTTCTGTTCCCACCTACGAAATCTCCATGGCCCAGGAGAGTCTGGATAAGCTGTACGCAGACCCGTGGTCCGGCAAATATCGCGATGCGCAGGTGACTATCGGCGGGGAAACGTTCGCAGATGCAACTGTGCGATTTCGAGGACATAGCGCCCGTAACTTCGACAAGAAAAGCTGGAAGGTGAAATTTGCGAAGGACAACCAGTTCAACGACCCGGACTGGGGGTACTCCCGGAAGGTAATCAATCTGAACGCGGAGTACACCGATCCCACGTTGATGCGCGAGAAGCTGAGCTATGATCTGATGGCGGAGCTGGGAATGATGGCGCCCCGCGCCCGTTTTGCGCGGCTGGTTGTCAACGATGAATACCAGGGGCTTTTTGTTGATGTCGAGAATCCCCGCTCCGACTTTTTCGAGCATCACGGTTTGAACGACAAAGGAGGTCTGTACCAGGCCTACGAAAGTCAGTTGAAACCGCTCTCCTCGGTTGCGGACTACGACGGCCCGTTCGAGAAGAAGCTCCAGGAAGATGAACCTTGGGACGACCTGGACAAACTCGCACACGACCTTGCCGACCTGCCCGGCGCACAGGCGTATCAGGCGCTGGGCGAACTGGTGGATGAGGAGACGATGGCAAGATTCATGGTCGCCAACGTGCTGATCAACCAGACCGACCACCTGCACAAGAACTACCTCCTCTACCACGACCACCTCAGCACGGGAAAGTGGTTTGTGGTGCCCTGGGATCACGACTTGACCTGGGGCCGGGTCTACGACCGCAAAGTGGGCGGTATAGAAGGCTTCTTCGTGTTGAATCTCATAACCGATACGGGCATCGATTTCGGCAGTTACTCCGGCAGTGAGGGCAACGATAACTGGGGCAACGTGCTGTACGACCGGTACTTGAACTCACCAGAGTATTTTGCTGACTTTCGAACCCGCATCTGTAGCGCTCTGGACCAGCAGTTCACCGGGGCGCGGGTTATCGCACGAATCGACTACTACGAGACCCTGATCCGAGATGCGGTGCTGGCAGACCCACAGAAATGGGGGGCCAACGAAGATTGGGCCGTCAGGGTGGAAGAATTGCGTCAGTTCGCGCTTCTGCGGCGCGCTCATCTGTTGTCTGAAGTCCGGGATTGATTACAACGTCTGGCAGCACCTGAAGCCGATAGTCTTGATGGTCTTGTCATCCTCTTCGTGGGCGCGGGCCGAGGTGCGCAGGTGGAAAGAACCGTTCTCGAACGAACCGCCTCTCACCACGTGGCCTTCAGCGTCGCAGCTTGAAGTCCAGGCTGAACCGTCGGAAGGTGCTCCCTCGTAGTTATCGTGCCAGCAATCGCGTACCCACTCGGCAACGTTGCCGGCCATGTCCTGGACGCCGAAGGGGCTGGCTCCGTCGGGTTTGCTTTTCCCCTCCTCGGGCCCTGATACCTCACAGTCTTTCATTACCGCGGTGGTGCAGGTCGGTGCTTCGGTGCCCCATGGGTAGATGTAGGCAGGAGCGTCGGTGCCCCGGGCCGCCATTTCCCACTCAGCCTCGGAGCAGAGGCGATATCCGCTCCACTCACAATAATCGTGGGCGTGGCTCCAGGTCACGCAGTTAATGGGATGGTCTTCCTTGCCATCCTGTTCCCAGGTACATTTGCTGGACACGGTGGCCGGGTCAGGCGGCGGCGCACAGCCATCCGCGGTTACGCACGCGGCAAAGGCCTCCACGGTTACTTCGGCTACGTGAATGGCAAACGCGCCTACCTGCACGTCGTGGTCGGGCAGTTCCAGGGATTTGCTGCATAGAAGATCCGTATCAACCGCGCATCCCATGTGTAAAACACCGGCCGGAATGGCGAGCATGCCGGGAAGTACACACACACCGTTGCTACACGTTTCCCCCACCTCGCAAAGACCGCAATCCCCACCGCACCCGTCGGGTCCGCATTCGACCTCGGGGCAAGCGGAAATGCACTCGCACTGCCCCTCATTGTTGCAAACAGAACCGCTGAATTCGTTGCATTCGCCGCAACTGCCGCCACATCCGTCGTCTCCACACTCCTTGCCGAAACAAACCTCCTCCTCTTTGCACAGTCCGGCGAGGCAGATGAAGCCACATCCGCAAGTGCCGCAGCTACCCCCGGCGCCGTCATCACCGCACTCCAGCCCCTGGCAAAGAAGGCCCGGATCGACGCAGCCGCCGTTGACGCAATTCTCCCCTTCAGGGCAGGTTCCGCAACTGCCTCCCGCGCCGTCATCGCCGCACTCCTTGCCCTCGCATAGCAAGGCGGGATCTCCACAGGTGCCGTCAAGGCACGCTTCGTCGGGACCGCAAGCGCCACAACTCCCGCCGCACCCGTCGGAGCCACATTCGGCCCCGTCACAATCCGGTGCGCATTCGCACTGGCCATCGGCGCCGCAGAACTGGCCTGCGGATTCGTCACAACTGCCGCAGGAAGCGCCGCACCCATCCGCGCCGCAGTCTTTTGCCGCACAGGCAGCCACGCAGTCGCACACTCCGTCTCCGTTGCAGAAGGAACCGGCAAACTCGGTGCAGTCGCCGCAGGAGTTGCCGCACCCGTCATCACCACATTCCATGAGCGCACATGCGTCACCGACTACGCATTGAGACTCCACGCACACGCTGCCACACGCGCACGAGCCGCAACTGCCGCCGCACAGATCGTCGCCGCAGGTTTTGCCGGCACAATGCAAAGCAACATTGCAGCAATCCCCCTGGAAGCACTCCCAGCCGTCCGCACATTCTTCACCGTCTCCGAGGGTTGACCAAGATCCGGTAGATTCGTCAGGCTCGCATATGAGGCATGGATTTCCAGGCTGCGGATCGCCGCCCTTGACGCACACGTCTTCGGACAGGCAATAATCGTCCTCAACAGTCATGACGCACAGGCCGTCCTGGCAGATACTCGTCGTACATTCAGCAGGCCCCTCGCAGGACCCGCAACTTCCGCCGCAACCGTCGGGACCGCACAGCTTGGCCTTGCACTCGGGCATGCACGGGCCCGCAGTTTCCACAATGTCAGGCGATTTCACTTCAGGAGTACTCGAACTGGTGTCCTTTTCCGGCGGGCTGGTCCAACTGTCCGCGCTCGGTTGTCCCCAGAAACTGGTATCAGGATCCGAGGTTGTTCCACCGGCATTGGTCGTGCCGGTTTCGTCGCCGCATCCGGCGCCCAAAACAAGGGTTGCAACGGCAACCAACACCACGGGAACTTGCAAGAGAATGAGGACCCTTCGCATCTAGACCTCCAGGCTGCCGGTTCGGTGCGTCTGGGGCAGGAAAGCAAGACCTGCTCCCAACCGCGCAAATCTGCTTCAATTTTCGCCTGTTAAAATGTAACACGGCGCCGACGGTCATTCAAGGTTGAAGGAAGGGAAAAACCCAGGTTCGGATCAGTAGTAAGCCGCGCAGGATTTGTATGACTCAGGCTGGAACGGGATGAACTCGGCCGTTTCACCGAAGGAAACGAGCTGTTGAACGGTAACCAATTCGTAACCCAGTCCTTTCAGTCCCGCCACGATTTGAGGAAGTGCAACCGCGGTAACTTCGGGGCCGGCGTGCATGGAGATTATGTCCCCGGGTTCCACCTGTTCGAGAATACACGCCACCATGCCGTCGGCCGGAGGCTCAGGATCCATCCAGTCGATGGTATCGATGTTGGCCAGGACGGAAGCGCTGAAACCGGTCTGCTGGGTGGCCATCTGGACCCAAAGTTGCGGATTCACCAGGTCCGGCGCCGGGAGCCTGAAAAGCGGCCTGAGGGTCCCCAGACCATGGTCGACGTAAAACTGTTCGTTTAGATTGATCTCGGTCACTGCCTCCGCAGTTGTCGTTCCCACCGAGTGATTGAAAGTGTGGTTGCCGAACTGGTGGCCGGCTGAACGTGCCAGAAACATGGTCTCCAGTTCCGTATTCTGCTCTTGAATGTTGACGCCCGTGATGAAGAAGGTGGCATATGCGTTGTGCTGGTGCAAAGTCTCCAGTATTGAACGCAGACGCCCGTCATGCCAGCCATCGTCAAATGTCAAAGCAACGACCTTTTCAGTGGTTTCGACCGCGCCCCACCAATGGGGCAAGGCGCACGCATCGCCGGTACCGTCGTCGTTGGCATCCACTTGCGAAGGGTTGGCATCGTATGGGCAATTGTCGATGCAATCTTCCAGAAGTCCAGGCCCATTGCACAGCGGCCCGGCACCGTGGTTGGGAATCCCGTCAGCGTCGGGATCGAGAATGCCGATACAGACGCCTTCCACGCACACGTCGTCGAGTGTAAGCGGTATGCCGTCGTCGCAGGGGCCGGTAAGGGCCTCGTGCAAACAGCCCTGGTCGGGCTGGCACGTGTCTGCAGTGCAAGGGCTGTAGTCGTCGCAGGAGATAGGAACCCCCACGCATTTCCCGTCGGCACAAATGTCGTTCTCGGTGCAAAGGTCATCGTCCCAGCAATCGCCCGCAATTGGAACGTGCACCACACCCTCTGCGGGCTGGCAGAGGTCGTCTGTGCACGGTTCATCGTCGTCAACCAGAACTCCCTCGTTTGCCCACTCCGTGCCCTGGTCGTCGCAAAGGACACACCAGGTTTCGGACACCGCCACCCATTCGCCGGGGGGGCAAAGGGGAGCCTGGCCAAGACACAGGCCGTCAGAGCACTGGTCGTTGATCGTGTCCGGGTCGCCGTCGTCGCATTCCGCTGAATTGGCGTCATGGAAGACGCCGCTCCAGTAGTTGCAGCCGTCATTGGTGCAGGGATTTGCGTCATCGATGGCGGTACCCGGACCTACAGTGCCGGTGCCGCCGTCGAAGACGAGCAGAAGTCGATCCGTTTGAGAGTCGGAACGGTAGTGGTTCTCCAGCAGGAACGGACCACCCCCGGGTACGACAGCAAAAGGCTCGGACCACCACTTGCCGTCTCCTTCATCACCCCCGGTGATCTCTACTCGAACCGCCTTATCGCCGTCGAAACCGGCAACCGGGTATTGGAAGGACGCGACAACAGTGCCCCAGGATTCGCTCTCCCACCCAGCGGGAAGCGACGGGTCGTCCAAGCTCGGGGTCTCCAAGGACGGATTAGGGACCAGATTCCCGAAGCCTTCGCCTCCTGCCTGTTGCATCACGGAATAACTGTCGGTTTCGAGCCAGCCTGTGCCGGGAAGAATGTGGGCTACCCGAACCATGACCGCGTCTGCAGGGAGGTCTACCGATGCGCTTGCCGGGACCCAATCCGTCGAAGCGTCCACGGTGTCGACGTACAGCCATTCGCCTTCAGGGTCGCCGGTGCACAACTGGCACAGCCCTTCCTCCTCAAAGTGCCGCCCGGGGATGCAGAACGTGCTGCCGGAACAGACTCCTTGTGAGCAACTGTCGAGACTGGTCGAAGGATCGGCGTCATCACACGGGGCCTCGTTGAAACCGTGTGCAACGCCCGTTTCGGGAAGACAAACGTCATCGGTGCACGGGTCGAGGTCGTCCAAGTCCAATCCGTCGCCGGAGCCGGTGCCCGCATCATTGCACAAGAAGCATTGGCCTCCGGCCTCGAAGTACTCGCCGGCAACGCACGCGGCCACGGTGCCGATACAGTCGCCATCCTGGCACGTGTCGTTGACCGTTTCGTCCGCGCCGTCGTCGCACGGGAGGCTGTTGAACTGGTGTTCCACTCCGGAGTCGGGGGAGCATTGGTCATCGGTGCACGGATTACCGTCGTCCACTATCTGCCCCTGGGCGTGCGCGGTCCCGTTGTCGTTGCAGAGCAGACAACCGCCGTCCTGTTCGAAGTGCTCTCCGGGGAGGCAAACCAGGGGCACTCCGCCACATACCCCCTCGAAACAGACATCATCGATGGTGTCCGGGTCGCCGTCGTCACAAGAGACTGTGTTGTGGGCATGAACTGCGCCCACAGCCGGGTCGCAGCCGTCGTCGGTGCACACGTTGTCGTCGTCGACTTGAGGCCCTTCACTCTCCCACTCCAACCCATCGGGACTGCAAGCAACGCACAGCTCTTCGCTGAGTTGGTACTCCCCCGGGGTGCAGACCTGGGCAGACAGCCCCTGGCACACGCCTTCGAAACATGCGTCGTCGAGGGTCATGGGATCGCCGTCGTCGCACGGTGCGAGGTTGTGAGTATGAACTACTCCGTCCTCGGGGTCGCAAAGATCATCAGTACACAGGTCGGCATCGTCGATAGGTTCGCCTGCACCGGTGACACCGTCGCCGGTTTCGTTGCAAAGGTAGCATCTGCCGTTTTTTGCTGCGGTAAACAGGTCGGGAGCGCAGAATTCCACCCCGGGCCCGTCCTCCTCGATATCGGGGACCTCCTTCCAAATCTCGGTCTCAACCGTTGTCTCAACCGTTGACGTGTCGACGCCTGCGTCGCGGTCTACGCTCTGCGTGGAGCCCGGGCTGCACGAGAGTGGGAGTAGTAATGCCCCGAGGAGGAACAGTCGGGTGAACGAGGCAAGGCAGGGGGAGGGCCGGAGGGACAGACCCGGCAAACCATCGGATGTGTTTGACATCGACTTCCTCCATCGAACCGATTGTGAAACTTCGCGCGGCACCAACTTGCAATGGACGGCAGAAGCAGACCTGTTCTTTAGGAGATTATGACTTTCAGACTCTAGGGCACGCGGGGAGCTACTCCAAAGCGGCGCAACAAAGCCGCAATAACGGTCAGGAAGACGAGTAGCACAGCCGCGCCCGGAAGCGCCCGTCCTCCGGCTGAGCAACCGTCGGAGCCGGTGCTGGAGGAGTCACCGGTATCGTCGATGGTGGCAGGCGGCGGCAGTGAGTTGTTCCCCCAGCCGTTGCCATTGCCGGGGTCAACGGGTTCCTTGACTTCCGAGGGGCTCCACACTTCAAGAATCTCCCCCATGGGCTTTACGGTGGCGCCGGAGTCGGCGAGATAGGACATCTGTTTGTCGAAGTCGGAGGGTTTGACAAAAGTCATTGCAGAGCTTTGCAGCTCCTCCGGGTCGTCGCTGAATCTGTGGTAGAGAAGCACTACCCAACCCTTCTTGTCCGCGGCCTCTTTCACCCACCCGTCCAGTTGTTCCATGGTGGTGGTGTTGTCGACGCGATAGCACTTGAGTCGATAAGCATCAAAGCCGGGCAGGTTGATGCCTTGTTCGATGGTGCGCAGGTACGAGTAATGCTGCTTGGCGATCTGGATCACGTCGTCATCAAAGGAACCGCCGGGAGGGGCAAAACCCTCCACCTCAAATCCAAACCCTTCCAAGCGCGACCTGGACCCCTGTAGTTGGTCTTCCAACTCTGCATTGGTGTAGTCGGCAAAGACGCCTGCGGGCGGGTGTTCCTTGGCGTGGGACCCCAGTTCGTGTCCTTCGTTGGCGAGGTCCTTCAGTTTTGTGGAGTCCATGTGGTTGTCGGGACCCTCATTCCAGCCCGGCTTGTCCACCCAATCGGTATGGATGAAGTGGGTTCCCCGGATGTCGTACTTCTTCATGATGGGGAATGCATGGGTGTGAAAAGAGTTGAAGCCGTCGTCGGTTACGACGCTCACCTTTGCCCCGGAGGTCTCGGAGGGAGTCACAGGGTCGGGGTCATCAGGGTCGTCGGGGTCATCCGGATCGTCAGGATCATCGGCCAGGGCTCCCTTTTCCAGAGAGTACCCATCTGTAATGAGCCAGCCGGTCCCGGAAATGATGTGCATTACCTGGACATGAGTGGTCCAGGTCGGCAGGGTTACCTCCCCCTCGGCAAACGCCCACTCCGAGGAGGCGGGGACCTTTTCGGCTGTGAGCCATTGCTCCAAGCCCCCGTCACCGACGGCGAGCAGGGTAAGTTCGGTTTCCACATCGGAACGGTAGTAGTCGGAGAGCACGTACGCACCCCCGCCCGTGTCCACCTCGATCATCGATGACTTCCACTTCGCATCCCCTTCGGTTCCGAACTGGCTGCCCGTCACCTTCAGGGACCGAAAACCGTAGAAACCGTCGGACAGGTACTCGAAGGACGCCTCAAAGTCGCCCCAGTCACTGCTGATCCATCCGAGAGGCAATGAGTCGTCCTCCGGATTCACATCTTCTGCAGAGTAGTTGGGAACGAGATTGGCCAGACATGGGCTGACGTGAAGCATCAGCGCCAAGAGAAGCGCCAGTGGGGTCAGCGTTGCCAGTGACCGTGCAATGGTGGCGTGTCCTGTCATGGTGTCTCTCCGTGCACCTCACCGAGTGCGTAGAAAAGGGGCTTCTTGCGGGGCTCGTATGAAACCGCGCCCCACGTCTCCCAAGTATACAGAGGAAGGACCTCCCCCTGAAAGCTGCCGCCGCTGAATCCATCTCTCGGCAGCACATCCTCAATCTTTAAGGCACCATCCTGACCGCGGCTCGCAATGACCACGGCGAGCCTGAATCCGTCAGTACCCTGACTATCCCACCCAAGGGTATCGTGATCGTCGAACAGCACCTGCCGGCTGGAAGGATCGGTGACCCACAAGGCATGCCACGGAAGGCGGATTTCCAGCACTCCACCGGGGCCGGTCTCGAAATGAGCGAGGGAATTCTCGGCCACATTGCCTCTTTGCAGCTTGCCGGGATAATACCACTGCTTGGTCACGCCGAGATCGGTGGAAGCGTACTGCTCATCGTTGTTGATCATGTATTTGAAGAGGCTGTACGAGCCGTTGTCGTTGGCGTACGGAACTCCGCTTTCGCCCTTGTTATAGTTGACCTTGTCGCTGGGATCATATTGATCGTCGACCAACAGGCGGTACTCCTGCTTCTCGCCGTCAAGCACGACCATGGATTCAAACCCACGCCCTCCGGCGATTCCGGCGTCAACATCGGGAAAACGGCTGTCCCCGGTATTACCACCGTAGCTGCTGATGCCGATGAACCATACTGAATCTTCGAGTTGGGGCAGGCCGCTGGTCGCAGTGTCCACCAGAAGATACACAAAGGCCGGATCTGCCGCGGCTGCCAGTCCCGAGAGAGTCCGGCCGCTGTCGCCGCCGCCCACGGCCTGGGCCGATTGGACCACCAACTCCTTGCCAACTCCAGGCCAATCCTGGGCATTTCCATCGACCAGGATGCTCTGGCCCGGAATGGGGTAGTAGGAGATCATGCCGAAACTTTCTTCCGGGTTGAGCAGGTCGTACCAGATGTTGCCGTTTTCAGCGGGGATGGTTGTCGGGTTGGTCATCCAGGAGCGTTTGAACCACTCGTCCATGAATTCGAACACCACCGCGCCGGCCGCGCCGCTGTCCTGGATGTTCTTGTAGAGCGTCACCACGTTCTGGGCCTGTTGGGTTTCGCTATACCCGCCGTGGTCGTAGGCGTTGGGATTGCGGTGTGCGTTGCCCATACTGGATGGCAGGCCGTATTCGGTGACAAACACGGGCATGCCGGGAAAATGGGCCTTGAGGTCCAGCAAGTAGCCCAGGTAGCTGTTGGTTTCCCCGTACTTGTCCTTTACCTTGACATAGTCGGGGTCGTAGATGATGAACTCCGGATTGAAGGGGTATACGTGAAACGACACGTATATGCCGGCCTCGAAAGGCGAGTGAGTCTGGAAGGAACCGAAGTCAACGTCGACGACGTCCTGGCCGAAACGTGCGGTTTCAGTAGGATGATGGATAGGATCCAGCGCAGGCCAGTTGCTCCACGCCACCGGGTGCTGAGTCCCGTACTTGTCGAGTTCGTAGTAGGTGATGTAGTCGAGGGACCGGGCAACCCACGCTTCGATGGGCAGCCCATTCTGCACGCTGATGTACTTCCCATCCCAGGAGGTCGCCGCCTGCCAACGCTGGTTACTCCTCTCGACGAGCTTGCCGCTCATTTCGTGGCCGGGAAGCCACGACATCACGTAGTTGGAGACGTCGTGGGTGTAGCTGCCGTACGCCTTGCCGAAGCGGTGAGGAATGGACGCCTGGCCGTGTACGGCGTCTACAACATACCGGATCTCTTCGTCCAGTTGGGCGGTGCCGTGGGTGATGTAGTCCAGCTCTTCATCGGCCTCATCAAGTTCGTCAAGCCAGATCCCCTGGACCAGGTACACCTGCTTGCCCGGGTTTGATGAATTCCATTCACCGAGCGCGTGATAGAACTGTGGCCGGTGGAGAGTGTACAGACGCACCACGTTGCAATTGGCACCGGCCACCCACTCGAACCACAGCAGATAGTCGTCAAGTGTCGGGTCCAGGTCCCCCGGCCATTTGCCAGGCACGGCAACCGCCAGGTTCACTCCCTTCGCGTAAAAAGTCTTCCACCCGGCACCTTCATTGATCTGGAAGTAGTCCCCATAAGTGCGGAAGGCCGCGCCTCCCGGATAATGGGTAGTGTCGTGAGTCCCTTCCGCAGACTGGCAACCGGCCAGAGATGCACAACATACGACCAGCACGGCCGCGCCGGCGAGGCCTTGCAGGAGTGCGGTGTTGGGCACGCGAATCATCAGAAGTTCACCTTGTACCCTAGAAGGAACTCGTGGAGATGCTTCTGGTCAACCAAGCTCTCCTCGACGGGCGTGATAAACGGCAACGACCCCGTAGGGTCTGCCTGGGTTACAGCCGAGCTGGCCCGCTCGTTGCGGTAGGAGTAGTCCAGCGCAATGCGATGCCGCCAATGGAACTGCCACCCGACGCCTGCGAGGACAAGCCAGAAACGATCGACATTTCCGTCGGGGAGCTCCTGGTAGATGTAGTCGGTGCGGTCGCCCACGCCTGCGCCCACGTGAACTGAGAACTGGTGGAAGAAGTACATCACCTTGCCAAGGCCCGAGTTGCCGACATCTCCATTGTCGTCGATGGTGAGGAAGTAGCGCAGGTCATAAAAGAACGGCCCCAGGTACATGGAAGCCCTGGGACTGATTATGTTGCTGCCCAACTCCTTGAATTGCATGCGCCAGTACTTCAGCCGCAACTGAAGTCCGTTGTCAAACCGGTACGCCGGCTGAATCTGAACTGCCCAGACAGGAGAGAAGTCTGCTGCAACGGTAAAACCGGCAGATCCGTACAGCGACCAATGCTCGTCGATCTGCTTGTTGCCGGACCCTTCAAAGTACACGTCCGTGTCGACGCCGGTTTCCTGTTTGCGGTGGCGAAAATCGATGGCCCCGCCCAGCGCCACTGTTTCGGTAGCCTGCCCGGTCAGGTGGAGGAGCTCGTTGAAGCCGTAGGTTTCGGTACCGTTCATCATGTAGCCCGGTTGCAACAGCAGCGCGTATTGCTTGGATCGTCTCTTCAGCCGGCCGAGAGCGAGGCACGCTCCTTCTGCCTCCATCTCCAGCCCGCAAAGCAACTCCAGGTCGGTTTCGGCGCGCAAGCCATCCCCTTGCCCGTCATAAGCCAGGGCGCGGTTCTTGGCTGCAGCCAGGTCCTCCGGCCACCGGGTAAGATAGGAATCGTACCGTCGAATTGCGACTTCCCAGTCGCCGCGCCAGAAGGCCAGGTCACCGGCCAGGCGAGCGGTCTCCTGGTCGTCGAAAGCCCGGGCCGGAAAGGCCCGCAACTCCAGCCACGCCTGGTCCAGGTCTCCCCGCCGCGCGATGATGCGTACCCGCCAGGCCTGCAACTGCAGGTCGTCGGGATAACGTTTCAAGGACGCGTCCACCCACTCCAACGCCTCATCGTAGCGCTCCAACTCGGTGAAGATACGGGACAGAAGGTACCAGGTTGAAACCTGGTCGGGGCGCTGCGCCAGGCATTGCATTGCGGCAGCCTCGGCGTCTTCCGGATCCCCGGCGTGGAGGTGCTCCCTGGCGATGGTCAGGTCGCAAGGTTCAGACCTCCAGGGAGGCTCAACTTTGAGCACCTCGAAATCCGCTTCCGCCTGGTCGAACAGGCCGAGGTGCCAGCGGGACATGGCCCGATTGCTGAAGGCGTCAACATCGTCCGGGTCCTTTTCAAGAACCGCATCGTAGCGTGCGACGGCCATTTCGTAATGCTCGGTCCAGTAGGCCAGGTCGGCCATGAGCCGGGCCAGGTCGTAGTCCCAGCTCTCTTCAGCGGGCAGGTCCTTGCTCTTTTCCCACGCCTCACCAAGTTTGCCCTGCCACGCCAGAACTCTCACCCGCCATGCCAGCACCTCGGAGTTCTCTGGTTCCCTGGCCTCGGCTTCATCCAGCCAGGCGAGGGCAAGCTCGTACTTTTTCTGCGCTGCGGCCACGCGGGCTCGCAAGAATTCGAGAGTCACCATGTCGGGACGCTTGCCCACGTTGCCCAGGGAAGCCCACTCGTCCTCGGTGAGTTGCAGGTTGTTGAGCATGGTCACCGACTGCCAGAGTTCGCAGGAGCGCTCTTTCTCCGGCCATCGAGCGCACATGTCTCTGAGTTCCTCTTCCGCCTGCTCCTTCTGGCCCAATTGCCACCTGCTCAAGACCCGGTTCTTCACCGCGGTGGGTTCGTCCGGCCACCGTCGCAGGTAGTAGTCGTACTTGGCCACCGCGGTTTCGTAGTCTTTGCGCCAATAGGCGATATCGGCAACAAGCCGGGCCGTATCGCGGTTGCGATAGGCCTTCTTGGGCAGTCCTTCCAGCCCCTTCCAGGCCAGGTCCAACTCCCCTTTCCACGCCAGCACACGTGCTTGCCACGCTTTGATCTCGTGGTTGCGCGGTAGGCGCTTGTGGGCAGAAGCAAGCCACGACAGCGATTCGTCGTACCTATTCTGCGCTGCGAGGATGCGGGCCAGGAGGAAGTGGTAGGCCGGGCGCCCGGGTCGCATCTTCAGGCACTGGCGAGCCTCCTTCTCTGCCTTGACGAGGTCATTCTTCTTCATCCATTTATGTGCCCGCGGACAATCCTTGGCCGCGGCGCTGGACGTCGAAACCAGTCCCGCACAAACGACGAAGGCAACCAATGCGGTCTTAATGGGCGTCATCCCGCACCTCCCAAAGACGAGGGGAAAAGGGGAAACAAGGGAGCCGGTTCACCCAACCGGATCTCCCTCTCCAGGAACAGATACCAAAGTGTCGAAGCAGCGGCGGACCGCACCGTAAACGGAGGTCGATCCTGATTGGCGTACGGAATGCCCGGTCCGCCCAGACAGGCCAGTCGAGCCCCCAATTGGAGGCATCTTTGCACCACGTCTTGACGGCCCAACCGGTGGGCGGCGAGCCCCACGGCAAAACTACCTTCCGAAAAAATAAGCTCAGGCGCCTTACCGTCCCCGGCCGCATCCACAGGGTCGAGGTACGGGCGGTAACCCAACAGATGGTCCACTTCTATCGCAAAACGGTCCAGGGTAAAGGCGAGACTGAGTTGTGCGCTATCATCCCTTCCGGTGGATTTGAGCCAAAGGGCGCCCAGCGCTCCCGAAGCGTCCAAAGCCCGGGCCTCGTTGATGGAGTCAGGCCATGCTGCCACCGCGAAACGGCCGCTTCGCGGCATCCACAGCACCTCCATGATTCTCAGCTCCAATTCCGACGCCTCGACCGCGCCCATTTGAGCCAGGAACATGTGTGTATCCAGTTGATGCTCGGTCACCGCCGCGGGGAAAACGTACCCTTCCCGGAATCGGTCGCCGTCGTTGCTCCACTGGCCATAGCCGCCGGTCACCAGGCCGGGATACATGCTGTCTTCTTCCGACGCGCGGTGGTTCAACAAATAGCCGGCCGCCAACTCTGAGGCTTCGCGCGCACGCGGATGATCGAAATGAAGGGCAAAATAGAAGAGCGCATAACCGGCCCAAGCCACTGCTCCATGCCGGACATAGGCGGCGTTATAGTAGCCATCCGGTCCCGAAGAGAAGCTGAAGCCCCAGCGGCCGTCTTCGCCTTGCAGCAGGATGAGAGTTTCAGCCAGCCCATGGGCGAGCCGGGTCTCTCCGGTCCATGCGTACCACAGCAAGGCCAGGGCGGAGTCGTACAGGTAACACCTGCCGGGAGCCTCGGGTGCGGCCGGATCGGGGAAAGAAACGAGCGCCAGATATTCGCGTCCCGGGACCCGTTCGAGGGGGCTCGAAAACTGCGCCGGCGGGTCTTCGGAGACCTGCTCAGGCTGGTAGGGGACCACGGCCAGCCAATCGTTGGCAGCCGCGCTCACCACCGCAGGTCGAATGTCGTCCTGCTCCCATTGCCGTGCGCATTCCCTCATCGCATCCTCAGCAAAATGACTGTGCCAGGCAGGTGAGCACGCGGGCAACACCACCAGCACAGCCCAGACCCAAAACCTTCCTGCCCACAACAACCTCATCAATACCCCAAAGAAGCCCTGGCAATATCCAGAAGATTGGCCTCAAGAGGGAAGTAATACTCCCACATAAAAACACGCTGGTACTCGTCGTCACTCTTGATAAGCGCGGTCCGCACCGCCTTGAACCAGTCAGCCCAGTAGTAGGGCGCCACCGGGACGCGGGCGTCGGACATATCCCCGGCCAGATAGACTCTGAGCGGGCTGCGTGACACCCTCGATACTGCAGGGAATCTGGCAGGCACGCCGAACTTGCGCAGCTCCCGCAATCCCTTGGCGGTCACTTCGAGCTCGTATTCAGCCAGCACCTCGGTCTCGGGCAGGGCTTCCACTATGTCGAACCAATAAAGAAACGGAGTGTCGTTCTTGGTGCCCATCAACACTTGATCAAACATCTCGAGATTGCGGATCTTCATCCCCTCAACCGCAGCCTCGGAAGGTGATTCAAGCACAAAGAGCCGCTCGTCCTCGTGTACCAACAGGAAGCCGGGGCCTTTGAAGCGCCACGGCACGCCGTACTGCTTCAACCAATTGCGCCTTGCCCAGACCGGCACATCGTCAATACTGCTGAGCTCCTCGAAGTATCGTCCTGCCCACCGGGTCCAGCGTACGCCGAAGAGGTTCTCCAGCCGTTCCCGGGGTTCACCGTGAGTGGGGGAGGCGAAAGTGTTAAACTCCCCAATAACCATTCCTCCTCGTTCCGCAAAGGCCTCAATTACCTTGACCTCATCGAGCGTGAACCCGCCCTTGATCACTTTACTGTAGTCGAGCGCGGCTTTGAGTTCGCTGCATCCGACCATGTCCAGGGTGTACACGCCGTATGCATCCGCGATATACAGCAGATCAATTTCCGTGAGGTAGTCCTCATCGAGGGGAATGTAGCTCCCATAGCATTTCTCGTCGGGATCGGGGTAGTAGCCGACGTAGTCACGATCGAGGGTCCACGGACGTTCAAAATCGGGTGGCTGGGTCTTTTCGTGGTTCAACACCCAGAACAGGGCCGCGTGCTCTCGATAGTTCGGGTGGGGCA
>CAZVFX010000076.1:0-34503 GCA_964626565.1 uncultured Myxococcales bacterium | reverse complement strand
GGGTTGGCTTGTGGGGTTGGCTTGTGGGGTTGGCTTGTGGGGTTGGCTTGTGGGGTTGGCTTGTGGGGCTGGCTTGGGCAATCGGGGATTGCCATTTGGCGATCGGCATGGTTTACTGTGGGCGGAATTGGTGCGAGGTGAATGATGATGAAGGGCAGATTGTACTTGTTACTGGGGGTTGCGGCGCTGCTGATTGCGGGCTTTGGCTGCAACAAGATGCTGGAAGAAGCGCTCAACGATGCGTTGGGGCTGCCGGACAAGGAGCCGCTGACCGGGCAGAACGCGTTTGTCTACCTGAAAGTCGACAAGAGCAAGTCGTCGGGCCAGAACCCCGACGCGCTCAAAGGTGCGCTGAAACTGGCGGGCAAGAGCAGCACCGAGTCGGAGGATACTTTTGACCCGGGCGAGGCTGTGGTCGGGGAACTCATTCGGGGAGCACGTGCTCGGCAAAGTATTCGGTCGGAGAACTTCATCACCTACGACTTCACCGAGCACCAGGAGTTCGGGGCCGGCGATGGCTGGGGCGGCCAGGGATCCAGCGTCGATATTTCGTCGCTGAAGGCGGACTATCTGGTGCCTCACCTCAACGCAGTCCCGGTGCGCAACCAGGGCGGAAGAGGCACATGTGCGGCCTTTGCGGGCATCGGGCACATCGAGTTCTCGGTGTTGCGGGAGATGCCCGGTCTCCACAGTATCGATCTCAGCGAGCAGCGGTTTTACTACATGTCCAAGCCCTACTGCCACGACAGCGGATGCACGAAGCTCGATGAAGGGTCGTGGTACGGAGTCGGCATGGACGCAAGTGTGGCCGCTTCCACCTTCGATATTCCCCTGGAGAAAGATTGCCCCTACAACTCGGAGTTCGGGTCCAACGACGTCCAGATCCCCCAGGCTGCCGGCTGCGATACCGGTGCTGTGAAGGTGGGCCAGATCAAGGAGGTGTGGAGCCCGGAAGATATCCTCGCCGTGCTGGAGAACGACGGCCTGCCCGTGCCCTACGGCAGCAAGCTGAGCGACAACTGGTACTACAACGAAGGGCTCATCACCCTGGCGGAGAGCAATTACGTCGATATCGACCAGCACTCCGGCGGCCACGCCTACCTTATCGTGGGCTATCGCACCCTTCCCGACATGCCCGAGGAAGGGGGCATGTGCTTCATCGTGAAGAATAGCTGGGGCCCGGGTTGGGCGGTGAACGGGTATTCCTGCCAGACCGTGGCGTGGATGGAGAAATGGGGCTATGCGGGTGAGAAGCAGCCCATCGCCATCGATGTGCTCATTCGAGACGACCTTCAGCCCAGCATCGAAGATGATACCCAGCCTGAACCGATTCCCGACATCTTCGATGAGGACACTTACGATGACGAAACGGTAGACTGGGACGACCTGGACGACGGGGACGAAGAAGAGATCCCCGAGCCCGATCCGATCCCGGTGGAGCCGGTTTGGGCCTCCTGCTCGTTGCTGGGGCCGGACAGCCGTTTCTACCAGGCGGACTGCGCCGAAGATCCTTCCACAGGCAAGCAGCTTGTGCGGGGATACATCCGTAACACCGACAACATGACCGGAGTGTTGGAGCTGGACGTGCAGGGTGCGGAGATCTTCTACGACGGGGATGAGGTGGGCGAGATGAAGGGGGATGAGTTGACCCTTTGCACCGGCGCCTACGATGTGCTCTGCTCCTTGCGCCTCCACAAAGGCACCAACGACCTGTATATCGAATTCGTCAACCACGAGTACCGCCGGGTGAAGGCGGAAGAGTTGACCGAGGGGGAATGGCAGAGCCTGGCCACGCCGCTCGGTTTCAACATCCAGTTCTTCACTGCGGATACGCTGCTGGATCAGTTGGCCTCGGACTTCATGTTCGTGAGGCTGGTGGACAAGGCCGGCGCCCCCACTGAGGCGATGCGTCTGGCCATGGACGGGTTGGATGTCCGGCTCATGGGCGAAACCGTGGGGAGTCTGGCGCCGGACAAGATGGGCCTTTGTTCCGGATCTTATGAAAATCGGTGCCGCATGTTCGTGGGCAAGCGAGGCCTCACCATCGTACCGAGGCCGTGGAAGAAGGGGAAATAGAGGGGAGCATGCCGCACGATCCCGACAGCGACCCGTTGGTGGATTGGTATCTGTTCGACGAAAAGCCTCGTCGGGCCAGCTTGAAAACAATACATAGCAGGTATGAGCAGTTCCGGGACCGGTTGGACCGGGTCGAGCAGATCTGGACCGCGCCGGAGATGAACGCGTCGGAATCCCAGTGGGTGGGTTACGACCTGGCAGACTATCGTTATGTGCTCCCCCATGAGGGAGTGGAGGAAGTTCAGGAGCTGGTGCGGCTGGTGGCCGAAAAAGGGGGGCCCGGGAGCGGCGTGGTGCAAGATGTACTGATGGACCTGGTTGGCCGCACCGCCAACACCTCGTCATCGGCATTCTGGGCGGAGATGATGGAGTATACGCGGCCCCGGGACAAGTATTCTTCCCGGCGGCGGCGGTTTGCGGCCGCGGGCCTGGCTCGCCTGGCCGTGGTGCAGGAGTGCCGGCCTGCGCTGGAGACTCTGCTGCTGCTCATGGGCAGCGGCCGGCCCGAGGCGAGGGAGGAGGCTGTGCGGGCGCTTGTCAGGGCTTTCTGGCTTTGGGACAAAGCCCCGTCGCCGGGTTTGGTGGACGCCATTTTTGCGGTGGCGGCCGGGGACCCGGAGTTTCTGACGCGGCTGGCGGCCCGCCTCGGGCTCGCCGACTGCGGCCAGGAGATTCCGGCCGACGCCACTCCGCAATGCTACTCGTTTAGAGTGAAACTGAGGAAGGACCCCCGATTCTCCTGCCTTATCGAGGCAGGTTCACACAACTCTCTGGATGACCTGCAAACCCTCATTATGGAGGCGTTCAGATGGGATGCCGGGGAGCATGGGTACGGTTTCTTCCTGAGCGGGAAGGCGTGGGATGACGATACCGGCTTTATGAGCCCGCTGTCGGGGCTTGAGGACGCCCGGCCGGCATCTGACTGGGCCTTGGGCGATCTCGGCCTGGCCGAGAAGTGTTCTTTTCTATTCCTCTTTGATCTTCGTGAGTGTCACGAGTTCGAGGTGAGGGTATCGGGTGTGGCACCGCTTCCTGAAGGTTTTGAGCCCGCGGTGATCCGGCGCCGAGGACGCCGCCCGAGGCAGGATTGATTCCGCGTGCTAGAGAACCGGTTTGTCCATGACATCAAGGGCGCAGCAGTGCTCCAATTCCCAGATTTCCAGTTCGGGAAAATTCAGCTTGATCTCCCCGGTGGTGGCGTTGACGTCCAGGTAGAGATGATACGCACAAGACACCCACGGGCAGGGCCGGATTCCTCCCCGGCAGTCCTCCCTTGTGCTTGGACGTATCCACGTGGTTGTTGCTGGTTCGACTCTTGTCATGGCTTGCCCCGTTCCGCTCGCACAAATGCATAACTAGCGAATGCGGGATCCCTTGTAAAGACCGAGGATCATGACCGGCAGTTTTTTTTTTTTGCACCGGCCGAACATACTGTGGGGCAAACAGCGCTGTCGTCGAGCGGGCCCGATTCGGCGGCGCGGGGGTGTGCGGTCCCGGCGCACTTTTGGCCGATTGTGCCGCGCGCGCACACCGGCTGTTTCTGTCCCGGAAAGACGGTTCAAAACCGCCGCACTGCGTCATTTCCTCGACGACAAACGCGCTGCTCTGCCCCTGAAATGGCCGCGGAAAGGCGCTCGACGAGAAAGGCCTGTTTGACTATGGGGACGACCAACGGCGATCAGCCAATGGCTGACCGCTGACCGCTGATAGCCCCGCGGACTTGTCCGCCTCTACTGGCCTTTCTTCCATGGTCCGCGGACCACATTATAGCTTCCGGTGCGGGATTGACGGGCTTTGCGGGGTGTGGTTCCGGATTTGAGGGTCAGGGCGAGGACTACTCCGGCGGCGAAACCGCCGATGTGGGCCCACCAGGCCACTCCGCCTCCGTCTCCACCCTCGGTGAGCGACGCGTACCCGCTGAACATCTGCAGTGCGAACCAGACGCCGATGAAGAGGAACGCGGGGAGCCGGATGAAGTAAAAGAGGATGAAGATGGGCACCACGGTGAGTACCTTGGCCTTGGGGTAGAGCACAAAATAGGCGCCGACCACCGCGGAGATGGCGCCACTGGCGCCAACCATGGGCATAGCGGATCCGGGACTTGAGATGACCTGGGCCAGACCTGCCACCAGTCCTCCAGAAAGATAGAGCACGATGAAACGGGTGCGCCCCAGGCGGTCCTCCACATTGTCTCCAAAGATGTGGAGGAACCACATGTTGCCTAAGATGTGGAGCCAGCCGCCATGGAGGAACATGGAACTGAACCAGGTGAAGACGTGGGTTTGAGGGGCGAAGCCGTTTTCCGCGATCCCTCTGGTCATTTCCCAGGGCACCAGTCCGTATTCGAAGATGAAGCCGTTGATGGCATCTCCGAGGGACAGTTCGTACGCGAACACCGCGGCGTTGGCAGCCATGAGGAGATAGTTGAGCCAGGGAATGGTCTGGGACTTTATTTCATCTCGGAGGGGAAACATGTATCAGTCTCTGAGGCTCCAACCGAATTTCCCACTCTCCCTGAAGTAGACGTTCTGGAGGCGCCATTCGCGGTTCTTTTCGGCATTCACCGCGGTGACGGTGTGAATACCCGGCAGGTCGAATCCGACCATCACGTTTTTGCCGGCCTCGAGTTCCTGCAGGCGGCGGCCGTCTACCCAGACGGTGATAGTGCCGGAGGTGAGGTTGCGCACCTCCACGGAAGGCTCGGCTCCGGACGTACGGAAGTCGGTGAGCACGTTCTGTGCCGCGTTGATCAGTGCGGCCCGGGCGGTTCCATCGGGCAGGGTGAGCCAGACGGTGTGCTCGCCGGCTTCCAGTGGGACGTGCACCGGCTCTTGCTCCCCTTCCTGGATGTCACGCACCGGCAGGCCGTCAACGTAAACCTGGGCAGCCTGCCCCTTGAGGCCGAATACCCGGATGCCGGAGGTGGCCGGACGTACATTCCAGACCGGATTGTCCTGGGCGCCGGAGGTGACGGTGAGTCGGTGGTGCTGAAGGCTATCGACTCCCACTGCGGTCAGGGTAGTAGTCCCCGCGGGCAGATCGTCGAGTTCCGTCTCGGTGCCCGGAGGCAGGACGCCGGCAGTCTGACCGCCGACCAGGACCTTGATATCCTCGGTCGTGCGGTTGCTCACCTTCAGGCGTCCACCGCCGGGTGTCAGCTTCCAGACGTACCAGGAGTCGGCAACCAGCACGCAGGAGGTCTTCTTGACCAGTTTTTCTCCTTCCCGCGCCTCCAGGTAGTGCTGCCCAGGAGCGACTCCGGTGGCAACGTGTTTTTCGCCCGGCTTGAGGGTCGCGGTTGCCACTTTGTCCAGCAGGATTGCCACCTCTTTGCCGGAGAGGTTTTCGACCACGATGCCGCCCACCACCGGCTGGAGCACCACGGTTCTGCTTTCCCCCGGTTTTACGTGCACCTTGCGGTCATAGCGGGTGGCGCTGTCTGCACCCTTGAGCTTGACCTCCGTGATCTCGCCGACCAGAAAGACAACTGTGTCTTCCCCGGGCTTGATGACCGGGGTCAGTGAGTTGAGCGCAGGGTCTACTTTGACCGACTCGCCGGTGCGGTTTTGAACCACCACTTTGGCCGTTACATCTCCGATGACAAGTCTGGCGGGCCCATCCCCTGAGGGCTTGAGCGTTATCTTCTGCCGCAGCACTAGACGCCGTTTTTCGTCGAGTGCCTCCACCACGCTGGTGCCCAGGGGCTGAGCACCGAACTCGATGGATTTGCCCGCTGCAAGGGTGGCGAGGGGGTGGCCGTTGCGGTAGAGGGAAAGCTGTTTGTGGGTCCCGTTTTCGATGGCGAGCCGCCCGCCCTGGGGTCCGAACGCGACCTCCGCAACACTGCCGCCGGCGACCATCACGGACTTCTTTTGAGCGAAGCCGGTGGCCGGGCAGTGGGCTGCGAGGGTGTGGGCGCCGGTGGTTACGGCAAAATGGGCTGTTGCCCCCCGGGCCATTTCGATGGTGCGGTGTCCATCCAGGAAGAGGATCACAACCTCATCAACCAGGTTGCGGACCAGCAGTCGTGACTCGCCGGTCTGCAGGACCCAGGTTTCGGTGATTCCGGGGGCGACGTCGAATTGATGGGTTAGCACCCGGCCGGCCGCGGTTTTCGCCTCGAGTTTCAGCGCCCCGGCGGGGAGCCCCGGGATCAGCGTGCTCTCGCCCGCGGGCAACTCCCGGTACTTGTTTCCTTCGAGGAAGATGGTCACAGCATCTTCGAGCCGGTTTTCGACCGCGATGTTGCCGGCCGAACTCTTCGGATGTTCTTCTTCTACTATCGGTTCAGCTTTTGGAACGGTGGTTTCGAGGCCGGCTCTGTCCGGAGAGCCGGGCCGGGGCGGCGGAACGGTTGCACAGCCGACCAGGATGATGGCCAGGCCCAGGGCCAATCCGGAAGCGAGGGGGAGTTCGCTTACCCGGAGAGTTTTTAGCCCAGCCGGGGAGGATGTGAAACGCGGGTTTGCCTGCATCACTTTTATCCTGGTCAGAGGCGACTGAGAGTTCCTATCCCGTCCCGCCGCCTGCCCGCAATCTAACGAACACAGCGGGGGTGGGTTTATTCCTTGGGCCCCTCGCTCGCACTCGGGGTACCGCCGTCGCCGTTGCCGTCGTCGTCGTCGTCGCCGTCGCCGTCGCCGTCGTCGTCGGACGCATCAGCGTCCTCCTCCTCCTCCGGTTTCGGCGGCCATTCGTCCACGGGGACGTCGCGGTCCAGCTTCTCCTTGATCACTGCCTTGGAGAAGCGCACTTCGTTGAGCAGGATGCACATGAAGATCCGCGGGGCGTCGAATTCTTCCAGGAGCCCGTCCAGGAACTCCCGGGCCTTGTCGTCTTCGATGGACTCGATCTTGTCCACTTCTTCGTCGATGGTCCTCACGAGGTTGTACACGGAATGATAGAGGCGGCCGTTGGCCCGGTTCCACAGCGTCATGAAAAGCTGGGCGAGCTCTTCGTTCTCTTTTTCCAGCACCTCACGGTTGACCATCTCCTTCAAGCGTTTCCCCGCAACCTGGATGCGGTATCCCTTGAAATAGCGGATGAAGAGCGGACGGCTGAGCACCTGTACTCCCTTGACGATGTAGTCAATAGGGATGTCTTTCAGCAGTTTGCTCGCGTCATCTCCGAGCGCTCGTATAGTCTCTACACCAGTCATTGTCGCCTCCCCGAATTCACAGGGCCGCCGACGCGGCCCCACGGGTCTGTTGCCCGCATGTGTGCATAAGTTAACTCAGGTCCTTTTTAATTGCCAGCGATTATTGGAGCCGGCATCGCAGTTGGTCTCACACGAGCTATGGCGCATGGTGTAGCCGTTAGTGTTAAACTTGCGTTCTCTCTTGAAATAGGCAGTGTGTTAATGGCATTCTGTGTTGAGGATTGCTTACTGGAGGGGCGTCATGAGAAAGTTGTTGCTGCTGTTGGGAAGCTGCCTGCTTCTGGCCACCTGTTCGGGCGATGGCGCAGTGGTTCAAAAAGAAGATGTGGACGCGGGGTCGGATGTTGAAGTTGTCACCGCGGACAACCAGGCTGAAATGGATGCCGCGCCTATTCCTCCG
Organism: uncultured Myxococcales bacterium; assembly: GCA_964626565.1. Classification (GTDB taxonomy): domain Bacteria; phylum Myxococcota_A; class UBA9042; order CAIXZC01; family CAIXZC01; genus CAZVFX01. The sequence goes on along the minus strand of CAZVFX010000076.1, from coordinate 26,869 downwards.
TGTGGGGATGGCGAGTGCGAGACGGAAAAGGGCGAGAACTGCTCCACCTGCGAAGAAGACTGCGGCGGTCCTTGTTGCGGCAACGGAAACTGCGATGTGGAGTTGGGGGAGACCTGCTCTACGTGCCCTGAGGATTGCGACGTTTGCAAACCTGTTTGCGGTGACGGAATCTGCGATCCGGACCATCCCGAGTTTCCGGAAGATTGCACCAACTGCCCGGAGGACTGCGTCGATTGTCCGGAGGAATGCGGCAACGGTGAGAAGGAAGGGGATGAAGAGTGCGACGATGGCAACACCGACCCGGACGACGGCTGCGACGAAGAGTGCAAGCTGGAGACCGACTGCCCCAACGGCACGTGCGAGGAAGGTGAGAATTGCGAGAACTGTCCCGACGACTGCCCCGACGACTGCTGCGGCAACGGCGAATGTGACGACGCCCTTGGCGAGACCTGCGAAACCTGCCCCGATGATTGCTGCGAGCCGGGGTGTGGCGACGGCATCGTCCAGGCTGAAGACGGAGAACAGTGCGACGACGGCAACATCGATCCCGACGACGGGTGCGACGAGGAGTGCAAGCTTGAGCCGGTAGCCGCGGAGGAAGGGGACATTCTGATCACCGAGATTATGAAGGATCCGTCCATCGCCTCCGACACTGATGGCGAGTGGTTCGAACTGTACAACACTACGGAGTACGACATCGACATCAACGGATGGCACGTCGTCGATGACGGCATGGACGACCACACGATCTTCATGGAAGGCGGAGTTGTGGTGCCCGGCGAGTCGTTCTTTGTCATGGGGCGCTCCAACGACCAGGATGTCAACGGCGGCGTGGCTGTAGACTATGTCTACGGCGGCGTTGAAGGTGAGACTTTCAACCTGGCCAACAAGGATGACGAGGTGATTCTCAAGTCGGGGTCCACCATTGTTGACGAAGTGAAGTACGATAACGGGGAGACCTTCCCGGACCAGCCGGGTATCTCCATGAGCTTGACTCCCGACGCGTTTGATGACGAGGGCAATGACGACGGCGGCAACTGGTGCAACGCCACGACCAGCTACGGCGACGGCGACCTGGGTTCGCCCGGAGCGGACAACCCGGCTTGTGCAGGTGCGATCTGCGGCGACGGCGAGTGCAACGGCGACGAGGTCTGTGATGAGTGCCTGGAGGACTGCGGTCCCTGCCCGATTCCCTGCCCGGACGGCGAGTGCGCCGACGACGAGACCTGCGAAACCTGCCCCGACGACTGCGGCCTCTGCCCTGAGTGCCCGGACGGCGAGTGCAACGGCGAGGAGACTTGTGAGACTTGCGAGGCCGACTGCGGGCCTTGTCCCCTCTGCCCCAACGGTGAGTGCGCGGACGGCGAGACCTGTCAGACCTGTGAGGCCGATTGCGGCCCGTGCCCGGCTTGCCCGGACGGGGAGTGCAACGGCCAGGAAGATTGCCTCACCTGCGAAGAGGATTGCGGGCCGTGCTGCCCCAATGAGATTTGCGAGTTCTTTGAAACCTGCGACTCGTGCGAGGCCGACTGCGGTACCTGCGATTTCTGCCCTAACGGCGCGTGCGATAACGGCGAAACCTGTTCGACGTGCGAGGCTGACTGCGGCCCCTGCTGCCCCAACGGTGCGTGCGACAACGGCGAGACCTGTTCGACGTGCGAGGCCGACTGCGGCGTTTGCCCCACCTGTCCCAACGGTGCGTGCGATAACGGCGAGACGTGTTCGACGTGCGAGGCCGACTGTGGCCCCTGCCCCACTTGTCCCAACGGTGCGTGCGACAACGGTGAAACCTGCTCGACCTGCGAGGCCGACTGCGGGCCGTGCCCTTCGGAAGGCTGGTGCGAGCTGTCGGGCAACCAGGGTGACGAAGTGACGTGCACACTCGACCTGGCTGCCGAACATGCGGAGAGTCCGAAGGCGACGGGTGCGGAGTTTATGATCAACTTTGACTCTGCCAAGCTGACGTTCACGAAATTCCACGACGAGAATTGCGACCTTGTACCCGGTATGTGCATCGACTGGGACACTCCCCCACAGGGGACATTGGTGCCGACCAATCACACCATCACGTACCAGGAGCAGGCGCCCGGAGCGATCAAGACGATTATCTACCACGCTTCGCAGCCTACGACACCTATCACTCCGGCGCACTTCTCCGGCGCCAGCCTGGTAGGTGATTCCAGCCTGGTGGAGATGGTGTTCACACTGAATCAGAACATCTCCGCCAACCAGGCGGTGCAGGTGACCCTCACCGGCCTGAAGGCCACCGACGCGGATGCCAACTCCCTGGGTATGACCAACGACGAGGGGATGCTAATCACCACGGGCGGCGGCCCGGCACCGGTGTGCCCCGATGGGGACTGCAACGGTGACGAGACGTGTACCACCTGCCCCACCGACTGCGGCCAGTGCCCCGCGGCTTGCCCGGATGGTGACTGCAACGGCAATGAGACGTGCTCCACCTGCCCCGCGGACTGCGGTGAATGCCCGCCCGCGTGCCCCGACGGCGATTGCAACGGCAATGAGACGTGCACCACCTGTCCCGCGGACTGTGGACAGTGCCCGGCCGCGTGCCCCGACGGCGACTGCAACGGCAACGAGACCTGCGGCACGTGTCCCCAGGACTGCGGCGCTTGCCCCGAGTGTGGCGACGGCGACTGCAACGGTGCGGAAACGTGCGATAGTTGTGAGGATGACTGCGGTGCGTGCCCGTCGAGTAGCTGGTGCAGCCTGTCCGGCAGCCAGGGTGCGGAAGTGTCGTGTTCCCTGGAGCTGGCTGCGGAGAACGGGGCCAGTTCCAAGGCCACCGGCGCCGAGTTTGTTCTCAATTTTGACTCCGCAAAGCTGACTTTCGTGAAGTTCCACGACGAAAACTGCGACCTGGTGCCGGGGATGTGCTTTGACTGGGATACCCCGCCTCAGGGCTCATTGGTGCCTACCAATCACACCATCACCTTCAATGAACAGGCGCCCGGTAAGATCAAAACTCTTATTTACCACGCGTCGCAGCCTACGACCGCGATTACCGACGCCTACATGTCAGGCGCCAACGTGGTTGGGGACGGCAGCCTGGTGGATATCGTGTTCACGTTGAATCAGACAATCTCTGCGGGCCAGCCGACTCAGCCGAATCTGTCCGATATGAAGGCAACGGACGCCGACGCCAACTCGCTGGAGATGACGATGCAGGATGGGGTGCTGGTCACCTCGACTCAATAGGAGGAAGAGACATGACAAACATCTGGAAGTATACCCTGACCATCATTCTCGTTCTGAGTTTTGGCTCGAGTGTCGCGATGGCTGCGGTCCCGGGCGATGTGACCGGTGACGACGAAGTCGACGTGTCCGACATCCAGTGCACGGTGCTTACCAACCTGAACCCGGTCGCTCCCGCGTGCCTGAGTGGCCCGGATTCTGCGGATCTGAACTGCGACTCGACGGTGGATATCGTCGATGTGCAGCTCATTGTTCTTATCGTTTTGGCCTATCCCCAGAATGGGGTGCCCGCCGCGCAAGACGCCAACGGCGACAACATAGTCGACGAATGCGATCCTCCGGAGCAGGAGGTCTGCCCGGACGGCGAATGCACAAGTTCCGAAGATTCCTGCAACTGCCCCCAGGATTGCCCGGGTGCGTGCTGCGGCAACGGGATCTGCGAAGCGCCCGATGAAACGGAAGCCAACTGTGCGGAAGATTGCGAGGCTTCCGGCCAATACAATCCGGGCGACGTCGTAATCACCGAGATCATGAAGAACCCGAAAGTGGCCGGCGACGAAAACGGCGAGTGGTTCGAGGTACGAGTGCTCGTCCAGACCGTGAACCTCAAGAACTGGACCATCAAGGACAACGGCGGCGATCTGCATGTCATCACGGGCAACGGTCTGAGCTTCCAGCCCGGCGCCATGATCATCATGGGTAACAACGCGGACACGTCGGTAAACGGCAGCATCGATGTGGACTACGAGTACGCGGGTTTCAACCTTGACGATTCCAACGACGGCATCATGCTGGTGGCTCCCGACGGCACGGTTATCGACCAGGTGTTCTACAACGTGAACTCCTTCCCCAACATTCCGGGAAGGGCGTTGAGTCTCAACACCAACTCCATGACCGCCTCGGCAAACGACAACGGCGCCAACTGGTGCCCGGCCACCATGGTGTACGGCGACGGTGATTATGGGACTCCGGGCTTCGTGAACAACAACTGCCCGGCCCAGGATCCCATCTGCGGCAACGGCATTACCGAGCCGCCCCTCGAACAGTGCGACGATAACAACGCCCAGGACGGGGACGGCTGCGACAGCCAGTGCCAGCTTGAAGACAAGTGCGGCAACGGCAGCATCGACGCGGGCGAACAGTGCGACGACGGCAACAAGCTCAACGGCGACGGCTGTAATTCGTGGTGCCAGACCGAAATCGACTGCGGCAACGGCTTCTGCGATCCACTTGAGAATGCGGACATCTGCCCCGAGGACTGCGGCGGCGATTGTTCATCAATTTGTGGCAACTGGGTCACGGAATGCTCGGGCATGGAAGACGGCGAAGAGTGCGACGACGGGCCCATGGGCAGCCAGTGTTGTTCCACCCAGTGCAAATCAAAGCCGTGCGGAACCTGGTGCGGTGATGGAATTGTGCAGCCTGAAGACGGCGAGCAGTGCGAGCCGCCGAATACCGACGAGTGCGACCAGTGGTGCCACGAGATATTCAATCCCGGGGCCGAGTGCGGCAACGGCGTCATAGAGGATGGCGAAGACTGTGAGCCGCCCGGCCAGGGCAACTGCAATGATTGGTGTAAGTTCGGGTGGGTGTGCTGCACCCCGAGTCCCTGCTGTTGCGACGGCAACCTCGACCCGGGCGAAGAGTGCGACGACGGCAACGATATTGACGGTGATGACTGCTCGTCGGAATGTACCATCGGCTCCGGCTCCGCCGGCATCGCCGGGACGGTGAGTTGCGACGCCAATCCTTCGGGTGCGGACAAGTTGTGGGTGTTTGCTCACCCCACGCCGATTACCGACCCCATCGACCCGTTCGGCGGGGAGGGGGAGACGGGCGCGGACTGGGTGTCGTTCGAGAATGTGAGCAGCTTCCCGAAGAACTATGAGGTGCCGGTAGGCGAGGCGGGCAACTTCTACGTCTGGGCCGTCTGGGACATCGGGGGAGACGGAGAGGAAGGTTTCACCGAAGGTGTGGACATCGGAGGGCTCTACCCGGATCCCGTGCAGGTTGAGGATGGGAAGCTGACCCAGCCGATTAACATCGAGTTGGACTGCTCCGGGGCAAACGCTACCGGTTGCATCTCCGGCACCATCTCTCACAGCGGCAACGTAACGGCCAATGACACCTTCGAGTACGGTGCGAGCAGCACGTCGCCGCTTGCCGGTACCACCTGGGTGGTGAAGGCCAGTGAGGCGGGGCCGTCATTCCCCTTCTCCTACACGCTTTGCAGCGTACCAGTCGGCACGTACTACTTCGTCGGTTCTCTCGATGTGGGCAGCAACAGTTCCGGCGAACCGGGCGCTGAAGATTTCTTCGGTGTATACCAATCGGTTTCCAACATGTCGCAGGTGACCGTCATTGAGGAGCAGACGGTTTCCGGCGTCAACTTCACCTTGGAGCAACCGTAGTCAGGGGGACTTTGGGGTGGGGTAGGGAGGGTGCTTCATGACCTTGGGGCGGAAGGTAGTTTTCCTGTTTGCTTCGGTTTTTCTCCTGATTCCCATCTGTGCGTCGGGCGCAGTCCCGGGGGATGTCACCGGGGATGCGGAGGTAGATGTCTCGGACATCCAGTGCACCGTGCTTACCAACTTGAACCCGACTCCGCCGGGCTGCCTGGCCGGCGAGGATTCCGCGGACCTCAATTGTGATGGCACGGTGGACATTGTGGACGTGCAGCTCATTGTGCTCATCGTCCTGGCCCATCCGCAAAACGGGGTGCCCGAGGCTCAGGACGCCAACGGCAACAACGTTGTAGACGCTTGTGAGAGTGAGTCCTGCCCCAACGGCTCTTGTGATGGGGGCGAAGACTCTTGCACCTGTCCCGACGATTGCCCCGGAACCTGCTGTGGCGACGGCGAGTGTGAGGCGCCCGGCGAGACCTATCTGAACTGCCCTGATGATTGCGATGCTCCTTCCGACGACTACCTTCCGGGGGACGTGGCCATCACCGAGATCATGAAGGATCCCAAGTACGCGTGCGATGAAAACGGTGAGTGGTTCGAGGTGCGCGTGCTGGCCGCATCCGTTGATTTTGACGGCTGGACCATCAAGGACAACGGCGGGGATGTACACGTTATCAACGGCGACGACCTGGTCTTTGACCAGGGTGCGATGGTGGTGTTCGGTAACAACGCCAACAGTGCACTCAGCGGCGGCGTGCCCGTGGTCTATGAATACGCCAACTTCGACCTGGACAACACCAACGACGGCATCATCCTGGCCGCGCCCGACGGCACGTCCATCGACCAGGTGTTTTACAATGTTAACTCCTTTCCCAACATCCCGGGAAGGGCGTTGAGCCTCAACACCACTGCAATGGACGCTGACTCCAACGACCTGGGCGCCAACTGGTGTCCGGCGACCATGCTGTGGGGCGCCAGCGCAGGTGACCTGGGGACTCCCGGGTTCGTCAACCCCAACTGCCAGCAGGCTCCCACCTGCGGCGACGACGTAGTAGAGAGTTGGGAGCAGTGCGACGACGGCAATGTCCAGGGTGGCGATGGCTGCAGCGCGCAATGTCAGTTCGAGGAACTGTGCGGCAACGGAGTCCTCGACGCGGGTGAGGACTGCGATGACGGCTGCCTGCTAAACGGTGACGGCTGTGACGCGTTCTGCAACACCGAGATTACGTGTGGAAATGGCGTCTGCGACGTGGACCTCGGTGAGACGCAGGCAAACTGTCCGGACGACTGCGTTATCGGCACCTGCGGCAACGGTGTGACCGAGGGAGAGGAAGCTTGCGACGATGGCCCGCTCGGCAGTGAATGTTGCACCACCGAGTGCACCGTGGTGCCCGACTGTGAGATAGTCTGCGGGAACAACATCATTGAGCCCGAGTGGGGAGAAGAGTGCGATCCGCCCGGAACCGAAGATTGCGACACAGTGTGCGATCCGCCGGGCAGCGACAATTGCGATACCGATTGCTGGGCGTGCGACGAGTGGTGCAAGAAGGAGTTGACGATCATAGACGATTGCGGTGATGGAATCGTTACTTCGGGTGAGGACTGCGAGCCCCCCTCCCAGGGCGACTGTAATGAGTGGTGCAAGTGGAACTGGGTTCCCTGTTCGCCGAGCCCTTGCTGCGGTGACGGGAACCAGGACCCGGGTGAGGCCTGTGACGACGGCAACGATGCTGACGGAGACGGATGCAGCAGCACCTGTACGCTGGAAGGTGGGATGGGGGTCTCCGGCGCGGTTGAATGCGACAGTTCGGCCACCGGCCAGGACGCGCTGGTGGTGTTTGCCAGCTCTTCACCGATTCCCGACCTGTTCGACATGGAAGAAGGGGCCATCGAGTTCATGACAAGTATCTCGGGCCCGGATTTTGCTCAGGACTACGAACTGGAGATCGGCGAGGCGGGCAACTACTACGTCTACGCCATGTTCGACAAAGGTGGAGACGGAGACGAGAACGGCTACACCGAAGGGGTCGACGTGGGCGGTGCGTACGCGCTGAATCCGGCTCAGGTTCTCGACGGCCAGATGAAGGAATCGGTGAACATCTCCCTGGACTGTGGTGGGGCTGCCGGAACCGGGTGCGTGTCCGGCACTATTTCGTTCACCGGCAACCTCACCGGCGATGACGGTTTTCAGGTAGGGCTTACCGAATCACCGCCAATGATCGACCCTGTTCCGGTGGTTGACGTGACCGTGACCAACCCCACTTTTCCGTACGATTACCTACTGTGCAACGCGCCCGCCGGTTCTTATTATGTTGTCGCGTCGCTGGACATCGGCAACAATAGCGGTCAGCAGCCGGGTCCCGAAGACTTCTTCGGAGTGTATATTTCGTTTGGGAACCTGCAGCAGGTGACCGTGGTGGCCGACCAGACCGTTAGTGGCAAGAACTTCTCGCTGGCGCCGGCCCCGTAGCTGCCGAGAACTGGTCCCAGGGTATCAGGAGGAATTAGTATTGTGAAAATAAGTAGCGCTATTGCAGCCATGCTGTTTGCCCTTTCTTTCCCAACACCAGCCGCCATGGGGGCAACCCCGGGCGATGTTACCGGCGACGATCAGGTGGACGTTGCTGATCTTCAATGCACGGTGCTGGCGTCGTTGAACCCGGTTCCGCCTTCCTGCCTCTCCGGCCTGGGCGCCGCGGACCTCAATTGCGACGGCAACACCGACGTGGTCGACATTCAGCTTATGGTGCTCGTAGTGCTTGTTCATCCTCAGCCCGGGATCCCTTCGGACAAGGACTTGAACGGTGACAACGTCCACGACGCTTGTGAGGGGGGAGGCAATCCCGAATGCGGCGATAATGTGATCGATGTGGGAGAGGAGTGCGATCCGCCGGTCCCCAACTACTGCAACGAGGACTGTTCCCTGTGGCAGCCGCCCTCGGGCGAGTGCGGAGACGGGCTGGTGCAGGCAGGCCTGGACGAGGAGTGCGATGACGGCAACACGGAGAACGGAGACGGGTGCAACGAATTCTGCAAGTTCGAGGCGTTGTGCTGCGAGCCGAGCCCCTGCTGTTGTGACGGGGTCAAGACATCGGGAGAGGAGTGCGACGACGGCAATGACATCAGCGGGGATGGCTGCAATAAGTTCTGCGAGATCGAAGAGGACGTCGCCGGTATCTCCGGAGTTATCTTCTACGAGGGTCTGATCCTTCCCGGCGACACCCTGGTGGTGCTGGCCCTGTCGGACCTGAACGTCGACCCGTTCGATGTCCCGGAGGGGTCGGCGGAAGCTGCCCAGTTCGTCGTGTCTCCCGAATTCCCGGTGGAATACACCCTGTTCGTCCCGCCCGGCACCTATCAGGTGTTGGTCCAGTTGGACATCGGAGCCGATTTCACTCCGGATGAAGCCAAACTGTATGACCAGCCTGTTGAGGTAGGCCAGGCTGAGTTTGTGGATGAGATCAACATCGACATGGGGGGCGTGCCGGTGCCTACCGGGAGTCTGTCGGGAACGGTTACTTTCGTCGGCGAGGTTTCTCCGGCGGACCGCCTGTACGTTGCCATTTCCGAAGAGCAACCCGGTCCGGGGAGCCAGCCGTTGATGAGCCTGCAGGTGAAACCGGTGTCGTTCCCCCATGATTATCTTTTCCCAACTGTTCCGGTGGGAGAGTATTTCGTGCTAGGTGTACTCGATATTGGAGACAACAATCAGCTCGGGCCGGGACCGGAAGACTACCTGGGTGGCTACGGGACTCCCGAGAATCCGGGAAAGGTCGTCATCTCCGATGGTGAAGCCGCCACGGGAATCAACTTCACATTGGAGCAGGGTTTTGACGGTCCGCCTTAGGTCGGCACCGTGATCTCCAGCGGAGCAACATGACCCCTTCGAGTTCGAATTTCGGAGACGATGATTGGAGAACACGGCCAATTTCCGGCCGGTCTGTCTATACCATTCCGGTGTGTACTTTACGCGTCGACGGTGAGGAGCATTCGTCCTTGCTGAATCGGGTGGCTCTGGGCAGCGATTCCGCCAACGATGTCGTCGTAGCTCGGGACACGGTATCCCGTTTCCACGCAGTGATTATCAAGGCGGGTGACCACTATCTGGTGCGCGACCTTGACAGCACCAACGGCACCCGGGTCAATGGGTTGCGGGTTCGGGAGGCGTACCTTTCCCCGGGTTCGGTCATTGAGTTGGGCGTCGAGCGAATCGAATTCGCTCCTGCCGAAGAAGTGGTGCAGGTTTCCCCTGCCAAAAGCACGTCCCTGGGGGGGCTGGTGGGTGTCTCTCGTCCTATGCGGCAGTTGTTCGACCTGGTGCTCCAGGTAGCTCCCACCGACGCGACGGTGCTGGTGAGTGGGGAGACGGGCACGGGAAAGGAGGTGCTGGCCCGCACCATCCACGACCAGTCCCACCGCCGGAACGAACCGTTTGTGGTGGTGGATTGCTCCGCGATACCGCCAACCCTTATCGAGAGCGAGCTTTTCGGTCATGAAAAGGGCTCTTTTTCCGGTGCGATCTCGGGTCGGAAGGGTCTGTTCGAGATGGGCCACCGCGGGACCGTCTTTCTGGATGAAATCGGGGAATTGCCTGCGGAGCTTCAGCCTCGCTTGCTACGGGTGCTGGAGAGCGGTGAGGTCCGTCGGGTAGGCTCAACCCGTAGCGTTGAGTTGGACATCCGGGTGGTTGCTGCAACCAACCGTAACCTGGCCGCGGAAGTGGAAGAGGGCCGTTTCCGTCAGGACCTGTTCTACCGGTTGAACGTGGTGCCGGTGAGGATGCCTCCGTTGCGGGAGCGTCTGGACGACGTGGAGCCGTTGGTAGAGCACATATTGGCGTCGGCCAGGTTCAACCGGGTCCAGGGCCGCGGGTTGAAAGTTGAGCGGTTAGCTCCGGCGGTGCTACTGAAACTCGCCGGGCATCCGTTCCCCGGAAACGTAAGGGAGCTGGTGAACATCCTGGAGCGGGAGGTGTCCCTGGCCCGGGAGCCGGTCCTCGAGTCGCTCCGTGTCGAACTCGCTCACGGAACAGGCAAGCTGACGAAGCCGGTAGCGGATGAAGGTACGGTCGAAGCATCCACTCTGTCCGGACAGTTGCCGCAATTCAGCGAGGCAAAAGCCGGCGTAGTAGCCGACTTTGAGGAGGATTACCTGGCCCGGGTAGTGGCGCTGGCCGGAGGGAACCTGTCACGGGCCGCGCGCATCGCCGGTCTGGATAGAAAATATTTACGTAAGCTCCTGAAGAAGTATGATATGTACGTGAAAGGCGGTTAGTGGACTTTCCGACAGCGCCGCCGGGTGGATGAGCATGGCCAAAGACGAACGGCGTAGATTTCCCAGATTCTCCAGCGGTGCCAATTTTGTAGGCCAGGGACCCGATGGGCCGGTGCAGGGACAGGCTATCAATCAGGGCCCCGGAGGGGCGTTTCTGGAAACCGCCGGCTCGGTGCGCAAAGGCTCCAAACTGGTGCTGACGGTACACGACCCGTTCGAGGGGGACAAGCCGGTGTTCCTGGTCGCCCGTGTAGCATACAGCCGGGATGAGCCTAAGCAGGGGATCGGAATTGAGTGGCAGGCCGCGATCAGCCGGTTTGGGATGGACAGGCTCAAGAAATTCCTGGAGACCCATTTCCTCCTGGTCATCGACCCGCGCAAGAGCGGTGCGTTTGCAGGCTCAAGCCTGGAAGGTCTGGTGGCCTACGAATTCAAGCACGGTACCATGGGGCCCGCCTCGGACGACCTGGTGGAACAGATCGAGGATGCGGAGACCTACTACGGTATCAAGTTCAGCGGTGGTTTTCTGCCCAAAGCCCAGTACCTCGAGGTACGGCTTGTTCCTCCGAGTTCAGGCGCCAAGACCTCCCAGTTCAGACGGGAGTTGTCCATGGACCGCGTCGCCACCGATGCGGTGGACAAGTACGGGCCGGGAGAGGTTGTTACCCAGCCCATCGCGGTGGACAAGGAAGCGGATCCCTCGCTGTCCGAAGAGGACCTTCAGCAGTGGAAATACGAGATGAAGAGGCGCAAGCGCCTCACTCTCCCGGTGTCCATGACCATCCGCGGCGAGGAGGTGGAAGGGAAGCTGAAGAACTTCGACCGGGACAACCTGTTCCTGCTTTGCGCCGAGGTCAAGCCGGCCAAGGGTGATCGGGTGATTCTGGAAATGCCGTTGTCGGTGTCCACCCGCTCGGCCCACGTTGTCGTGGTGGGTGACGTGACCCGCATCGCCCGCGACAGGCGGACGAAAAATGTCGGCTTCGACGTGAGAATCCTTTCCCTCGACGAACGGGGCGAAGACGGCATATTTGAACAGCTTCTCCTGGCCCTGTGAACCGCACCACCGACTTCGATACCAATCTAAAAACCGGTCCGGCCCGGCTGGCCGCGATCGGGCTGGTCAGTGCCGGAATCGTGTTGGGTGAGGTGTCTCTGACCCGCCTGTTTTCGGTTACTATCTGGTATCATTTCAGCTTTGTCGCGGTGAGCCTGGCTTTGTTGGGGATGACCGCGTCCGCAGTCCTGGTCCATGGTGCGCGGGGCCGACGGCTGGAGACGCTCATTGAAGAGTATCATCCTCTCATTCCTCTCCTTGCCGGTTTCCTGCTGGTGCTGGGGCTGGCCGCCTATCTTGCCATCGACTACCGTGGCACCTTCATGGCAGACAGTTCGTCCCCGTTTCGGCTGCTGCCGACGTTGTTGTTTTTGCCCGGGTTCTTCTTTGCCGGGTTGTTGATCTGCTGGCTCATTACCCGCTATGCCAAAGACATCAACCGGCTGTACTTCGCGGACCTTCTGGCCGCGGGTATGGGCGGAGCCGGCAGCGTCCTGCTGCTGCATCTTTTCAGCGGTCCCATCGCAATCGGCATCGCAGCCGTACTGATTGCGTTTGCCTGCCCCGGTCTGCTGGTGGCGCGGCGGGACCGGGGTGTGTGCCGGGTGCGCGCACCGATCTTTCTCACCCTGTTGATTCTACTTGTGGCAGTGGGCGGACAGACGGGACTCTTTACCGTTCGCTACACCAAGGACTATGACGAGAAGAGCCTGGAGAAGGTGCACGAGAAATGGTCGGCCCTGGCCCGGGTGACAGTGTTTCAGCAGCAGTGGTTCAAAAAGGACACACCCTATGGGTGGGGCCTGTCGAAAAACTACACCGGTCCACCGGCAGAGGAGATGTGGTTGGAGCAGGATGCCAGCGCCGGTTCACCCATTGTCGGGACTGACGGGGATTTCTCCAAGCTGGAGTTCCTTGACTGGGATGTAACTGCCGCAGCTTACTCAATGCGAGATTACGACCGAGTGGCGGTGATCGGCCTTGGGGGCGGAAGGGACGCGCTGACTGCGTTGAGGCACGGGGCGTCGGCGGTATGGGGAGTTGAGATCAACCCGGACATCGTTGATCTCATCACCAATCGGTTCGCTGATTTTGTTGGCCACGTTTTCGACGGCCCCCCGATGCACGTGGTGGTGGCGGACGGTCGCACCTTCATGGAGCAGACCAAGGAGACCTTCGACCTGATCCAAATCTCCCTCATCGATTCCTGGGCTGCGTCCGCGGCAGGGGCGTACGTGCTGGCGGAGAACAACCTCTATACGGTCGAAGCTTTCGAGTCCTACCTTGACCGTCTGGCGGAAGACGGCGTGCTCACCGTGTCGCGCTGGTCGTTGACCAGCGTGCCGGGGGAGGTGATCCGCCTGGTCGCGGTGGCCTTGGAAGCGCTCAAGCTTGCCGGTGTGGAAGATCCTTCGAAGCATGTGGCCGTGGTGCGAGGAGAGCTGGTGGGCACGTTGATGGTGAAGGCCACCCCTTTCAAAAAAGAGGAGATGGACCGGCTGGCTGCACAGTGCGAGAGAATGGGATTCGAGTCCCTCTACCTGCCCGGGCGCCAGGGGGGGCTTCGGTCAGTGTCGCTGGTGGTTGAACATTGGCATGATCTGGACGATTTTCTCCCCCAGTTGCCCTATGATTTCTCGCCGCCAACGGACGACAAACCGTTCTTCTTCCTGATGTTGAAACCGTTGGATGCTGTGCTGTTCGCCGCGTTTACCTGGGACACGGGATTGAAGCAGAATTTCGCCGCGGTGCGCACTCTGTACGTGCTGTTTTTTGTGCTTCTGGTAATCGTGATGATCGCGGTTCTCTGGCCTGCCTACACAATGCGGAAGGCAGGGGAAATGAAAAACTCGCCCATGGTGGCGAGCCTGCTGTTCATGTTTCTGGGCCTGGGGTTCATGTTGGTTGAGATACCGCTGATCCAGAAGCTGGTGTTGGTGCTGGGACACCCGGTTTACGCGCTGAGTGTTGTGCTTACGTCGCTCCTCATATTCACCGGGGCCGGAGCGGCTTTCTCCCGCCGCCTGATCCATGGCGGAAACGCGCCGGCCAGGCGGTTGGCCGTGGCCATGGGGGTGCTGGTGGTCGTGCTGCTTGTCTTGTTTTCCGGCGGTCTGTTGTCCCACGACCTGCTGGTCCTTCCCACATTCGCTCGTTTTGCGATCTGTATTGCGTGTACCGGATTGGCCGGATTCCTCATGGGTTTGCCCTTTCCTTCCGCCATTCTGGCGCTGGAGCAGAGCGGAGATCGTGGTGCAATCCCCTGGCTCTGGGCGGTGAACGGTGCGGCTGGAGTGTTGGGCTCAGTGCTGGCTTTTGCCGTCGCTCTCCTCGGGGGGTTCGCCGCGGCCATCACTGCCGGGGCGGCGTGCTATCTTATCGCGGCCGCGTTGTTCGTCAGGCTGGTGAAGGTCTGAAATCCGGCGATTTCTTGCATTCTCTCGACTGAAATGGAATCCTTAACCGGTAGTGAGGTCGGACGTTAAGAAGAAGCAGCAATGGACGGGGAAGAGATGCGACTTTGGATGACCATCCTGCCGGCAGCACTGTTTGCCACCGCTTGTGCGGGAGTGGGCAAGAGCTCCGATCCGACGGAGGTCTTCGACGCTGGAGAGGACGTACTTTACCCGGTGGAGATGTTCATTCCGGAGCACTTTGAGATGCCTGAGGTCGTGGAGTTGGTTGAGATGTCTCACATGGACGTCGTTGAGGTCGACTACTACGACACGGCAGAGATTCAGGAGTTGGTCGAAATCGGGACTCCGGACCTTTGTGAACAGGATTGCCACCCTACCAACTGTGGGGACGAGTTGTGCGAGGCCGAGTACGGCGAGAGTTGTGCTGACTGTCCCGAAGACTGCGGTGTTTGCTGCCCCAACGAAATCTGTGAGCCGTGGGAGGACTGCACCTCCTGCCGTGCCGACTGCGGTACCTGCCCGCCCTCGTGTGGCAACGGGAAGCTGGAAGGCGGAGAGATGTGCGACGACGGCAACTGGGAAGACGGAGACGGCTGCAACCAGTTCTGCCAGTTGGAGTACTACTGTGGCAACGGGGAGTGCGACGAAGGGGAAGATTGCAGCTCATGCGCGGGGGACTGCGGGCTGTGCTGTCCCAACGACGTGTGCGATGAGTGGGAGGACTGTCACATCTGTCCGGCGGATTGCGGGGCGTGTTGCTCCAACGACGTTTGCGACGAGTGGGAAGATTGCCTCAATTGCCCAGCGGACTGCGGCGCTTGTTGCCCCAACAACGTTTGCGACGCCTGGGAGGGTTGCCAGACTTGCCCCGCTGATTGCGGCGCCTGTTGTCCCAACTCCTCCTGCGACAGTTGGGAGGACTGTCTGACCTGCCCCGCTGATTGCGGCACCTGTTGTGGTGACGGGGTGTGCCAGTTGACCCACGGGGAGATTTGCGATACCTGCCCTCTTGATTGCGGCATGTGCCCCTATTGCGGCGACGGCGAGTGTGACTGGAACGAGACCTGCATCAACTGCGAGTGGGACTGCGGCGAGTGCCCGCCCTGTGGCAACGGGGAGCCGGACCCCGGCGAGGAGTGCGACGACGGGAATACCGAGGATGGCGACGGGTGTTCGGCGGAGTGCAAACTGGAAGTTTGAGTGAGATTGCGCGTCCCGGCACAGGCCTGCCGGCGTCAACTTCCCTTGCAATGACGGCCGGATCGTGGAACTCTATACAAAGGACTATTTGCTTCGGAGGCACAGAATGAAGAGGCTTATCGTACTGGCGATGCTCGGTATGTTCGCGGTTGCATGTGGGGGCAGTGACTGCGAAACCTGTCCCATCGAAGGTGATGACGAGGTTGTTGCCGACGTGGTCGAGCAGGATGCGGATGACCAGGATTTCGGGGGTAGCGGCGATGCTCCGCCGATCGTGTGCGGTGACGGTCAGTGCGATCCGGGGGAAACTGCTGACTCCTGTGCGCAGGACTGCTCGAGTGAGGCGGACTGCGGCGACGGTGAGTGCGACAAGCCGGGCGGCGAGTGTCAGAGTTGCGGCCAGGACTGTGAAGACAACTGCTGTGGCGACGACGAGTGCGACGACTGGGAGGACTGCAAGACCTGCCCGGAGGATTGCGGCATGTGCCTCGACTGCCCCAACGGACTGTGCGAGGACCTGGAGGATTGCACGAGTTGTCCGGAGGACTGCGGCCCGTGCACCGAGTGCGGCGATGACAAGTGTGAGGAAGGTGAGGACTGTCATACCTGCCCCGACGATTGCGGGGAGTGTGAGTCGGTGTGCCCTAACGAGCTTTGTGAAGAAGGGGAGAACTGCTCCAACTGTCCCGACGATTGTGGTGAGTGCCCCGAGTGCGGCAACGGCCAATGTGAGGCGGGTGAGACGCCCGACAACTGCCCGGACGATTGCACCAACGACAACTGCGGCGACGGGGAGTGCGACAAGGCTGGCGGCGAGTGCAAGTCCTGCTTCGAAGACTGCGGCACCTGTTGCGACGACGGTGAGTGTGATGATTGGGAAGGGTGCGAGAATTGCCCACAGGATTGCGGAGCATGCTCCGGTGCCGGATTCTGCACTATCACCGGCGATGCCGGCTCCGAGTTTTCCTGTCCTGTGAAGCTGGCTGCGGACGGTCTGGCTTCAGCCAAAGCTACGGGCATTCAATTCAAGTTCTCCTTCGGCGAGGAGGTGAGCTTCTCCCGCTTCCACGACACCGAGTGCGAACTTGTGCCGGGCCAGTGCATCGATTGGGACATTCCGCCCCAGAACACCATTACTCCCACCAAGCACACTCTGGCCTATCAGGAGTTGGACGACGGCTTAGTGAGCGTCGTGATCTACCACGCATCCCAACCGGACACCGCGGTCTCCGACGCCTACTACGACGGAGACTCCCTCGAGGGCGAGTCCGACCTGTTTGAGATTGTGTTCGAACTGCAGAGCGCGATTCAGCCGGGAGAAGCGCTGAGTGTCGAAACCTACGATTTGAAGGGGACCGACGCGGTGGCCAACCCATTAAGCATGGTCATGAATGATGACGGTGTGCTGGTCACGTCCGAGCAGTAGCTTCTACCTGCCCACCGCTACTCCCGACGGTTCCATGTAGTTCCGGTTTGTTTTGAGCAGCAGCAGCAGGCGTGACACGTCTTCCCTGCGCTCCTCAACCAGGGATCTATTTTCATCCGGGTCCAGGAAGATATCGTACAGTTCCACGGTGTGGGAGAAGCGGTCAAAAATCAGTTTTAACCCGTCCCACAGCACCGCCTGTTGGTACAGTTCGGAGATCAATATGGGCGTGGTGCGGCGCCAGCCGGGCTGGTCCAGCGCGTTCAGCAGCGATTCTCCCTCCCAGGCGCGGCTGAAGCGGCGGGTAGTCATGTGGGCCAGGGTGGGCCTAAGGTCCATGAGTGAAACGGGGGAGTCGATGGTCAGCGGTGAGACAGAGGGGACGAAGACTGTCAGGGGCACCCTGGCGAGCACGTTGTAAGTGAGTTTCGTGTGATACCTGATGTTTCGGTCTCCGAGCCCTTCTCCGTGATCGGATGTGAACACGACGACAGTCTCAGACAACTCGCCGGCCTGCTCAAGGGCTTGAAGGAGTCGGGTCACGGCGCGGTCAACTTCCTTCAACACAGCCCCGTACTGCTCATCCGGGCTGCCTGAATCGTTGCTGTCCCACTGGTGAAGATCGAAGTAGTGCACCCACCCGAACTTCTTACCCTCCCGAGCATTCCAGCCGGAAATGGCCGCGTCCGTAATTTCAGGTGCAGTCCCCGGGGAAGCCCCCATTCCCCAGGCTGAGCGGTCGCCGATTTCCCCCACCGTCTCTACCCGGTCGAACTGTTTCGCAGGACCCCACGCGGGATACTCGCCCTGTTGTGGGGTGGACAGATGCTCAACAAACGCCCGGTGAGCCAACAAAATGGTGTGGAAGCCGGCGCCTTTCATATCGGAGGCGATGGAACCCCGGGCATCCCAGTAACGGAATCGGGACGTCATGAATGCGGGCACTGAGAGCTGGGTGGATGTGGCGGGGGAGAAGGCGTGGGAAAACCGTATTGCATGCTTATCGAGGAGGCGTAAGCAGTCCAAGAGAGGCTTGCCGTCTTCGTCGTAGGCTCTGTCATAGCGGAGAGCGTCAACGGTAATGAGGAGCACGTTGCCGCCCCGTGCAACCGCGGTGGCCATGAAGGCGTTGTTTGTCTTGGGTCGGCCCTGGGGGCGCGGTGGCTGCCAGAGCTTGCCGGCCCGGGTGACTTCTTCGATGTTGGCGTCCTTGCCGTCACAGTCTTCATCCGTGCCGTTGCCGGGCAGGTCTTTGCGGAACGGGTTGATGGTGGCGTCGAGGTCGTCGCAGTCGCCGCCACCGAACAGGGGCGAGACTCCATCCGCGTCGACGTCGACGAGTCGCCGGATGTTCCGCGTAACCCGCTCGATAGTGAGCTGTTGCTGCCATGCATAGGCTCTTTGACCGGGAAGGTCCATGGTGAAGGCTGACGCTGCGGCCAGCGCCAGCCCGGCTGTGGCGGCTGCGATTGCGATGGTGGCGAGGGTGCGTATGCCGTGGGCTGCCGGCCTGGGAGCAGCGGGGGAGAAGAGCATTGCGAACCCGGTGAGGAGGCAAAGGTATGAAACCGCCACGACTATGTCGTGAAGCGGCAGGTACAGGCCAGGCAGGATCGAGCGGTCGGCGACCGCGAGCGCGACTCCGGCTCCGGTCAGGAAGATGCCTTTTGGAACCCGTGCCCGGCCTTCGTTCCAAGCCCGGCCCGCGGTGGCAACGATGGCTGCGAGGCCTGCCAGGCAAGTCAGAGCTGCGAGGGAAGGTCCGGCCCAGCCAAGCCAGGTGGTGGAAACCCACTTGCCTTGAAACAGGGCGGCGAAGCAGGAGGAAGACAGGATCACCGGCAGCGCGGCGTAGAGCAGAGGGTAGGCCAGACGCTCGGGCCAGCCCGCGTTGCGGCTGGACTTCGAGGTTGCCCGCGCCACCAAAGCCTGAACCGCCGCGATTCCGCACAGGGCGGCGACCGCTCCCAGCGTGCCTATCGCACACCAGGTCAGTGCTTCGCCGGCGAAAAACCACGCCCCGTTGGGCGGCCCCCCCGGGCGCGCCAGTGCGGAAAGGGCATCCACCGATGTGAGCGCGAGTCCTGCCGCAGCCCCGGCCATGAGGAAGCGAATCGGGTGTGTTTCGGCCGGCCGTTTCATAACTCATGTCTATCGTAAATCCCTGTCTGTTACAAAGATATTGACGCCTTAACTTATGACAGCGTTTTGTTTGGCATTGGCCGAAAAAAACGATTATAGTGAAGGCGCTGGTTCTGCTTTACTGAGGGAGGACACGAACATAATGGCCGCAGACGAAACTGCCAAAAAACCGGTCGTCTATATCGTGGATGACGAAGATGCGAATCTCTTCATTCTGGAGGCGACTCTCAAGCCCGAGAACTACGAACTGCATAAGTTCAAATTGGGAACCGACATGCTCGATTGGATGGAAGCGGGCAAGGTGGGCCCCGACCTCATCCTGTTGGACATCATGATGCCGGGCATGGATGGATTCGAAGTGTGCAGGCGGCTGCGGGCTATGCCGGAGATGAGCCGGCTACCCATCATCATGGTTACCGGGCTGGACGACGTGGAGCACCGTGTTGCCGGCCTTGAGACCGGGGCGGACGACTACATTACCAAGCCGTTCCACCCTCTCGAAGCCCGGGCCAGGGTACGTTCTTTGCTGCGGATCAAGGCGTTGGGCGATCAGTTGCAACAGAAGAACCTGCTGTTGTCCGATGAGAAACTCCACCTAGAGGAGTTGGTCAGGGAACGAACCCACGAGCTGGAGCATATCACTATCGGCGTTGTGGCTGCGCTGGAAAAGGCCAACGAACTTAACGACCCTGATACCGGCTATCACATTTTGCGGGTTTCCGGCTACTCAGAATTGTTGGCCCAGAAGCTCGGCCTGGAGGGAGAACGGGTCAACAAGATTCGCCGCTATGCCTCGCTTCACGATGTTGGCAAGGTGGGCATTCCCGATGACTTGCTGAAGAAACCGGGACCGCTGACCTCCGACGAATTCGAGGAGATGAAGCGGCACACGGTGCTGGGTTATGAGCTGCTGGAGCTGGCCCGCTCCGACCCCATGGCTAAGAATATCGCGTTGTCTCATCACGAGAAATTCAACGGGAAGGGCTACCCCAACGGATTGTCCGGCGAGGAGATTCCGCTGGAGGCACGCATCGTCGCGCTCGCCGACGTATTCGATGCGTTGACCACCAAGCGTTGCTACAAGAACGCATATCCTCTGGACATGGCAAGGGAGATCATCGAAGAGGAGAAGGGGAAACACTTCCAGCCCGACCTGGTGGAGCTACACCTGGACAGTTGGGACGAGGTGCTGGACATCATGAAGCGTTACCAGGACAGCAGTATTGCCGGGATAGTGGCGTAGCGGTATTTCGTTCCCCGGCCGGGCTGGCCGGAACCGAAGGGATATGGAGGGCGCAAATGAGGGTCCCCGGAAGTTATTGGTGGCCGGTATTGCTGATTGCGGTGCTGGCCGCGTGTTCGGACTCTAGTTCGTCCCCGCCTGTAGAAGAGGGGGGGCTGAAGGAAGGGGAAGTGTGCAAGTTCGCCGGCGAGGTGTCTTGCGGAGTGGACGTTGCCGATATCGCCGCGGTGTTGGTGTGCGAGGTGACCGAAGAATTCGGGAGGGTCTGGATTCTCAAAGAATCCTGCGAGTGGGGTTGCCAGGACGAAGTTTGTCTGCCTCCCGACCTTCCCGACGGAACGGAGTATGTTCCGGAACCAGACCTGAAAGAGCCGGACGTGCCCGACATTCCTCCATGCGATCCTGAATGCGAGGGCAAGATCTGCGGTGACGACGGCTGTGGCGGACTGTGCGGCGAGTGTCCCACGGACCATAAGTGCATTGACGGCGAAGAGTGCGTCCTGCACTGCGAGCCCAAGTGCGAAGGGAAGCAGTGCGGGGACGATGGTTGCGGGGGGAGTTGTGGTGAGTGCCCCTTTGCCATGCAATGCCAGGCCGGGTTATGCGAGTGTAGCCCGAAATGTCAGGACAAGGAGTGCGGCTCCGACGGCTGCGGTGGCACATGCGGAGAATGTGCGGTGGGTTTCCAGTGCTCTCCGTTCGGGAAGTGCGAGCCGCCGTGCGAGCCGGCTTGCGAGGGGAAGTCCTGCGGAGATGATGGTTGCGGCGGCGTTTGCGGCAATTGCCCCTGCCCCGACTGTGAACCGTGGGACATCTATTGCACCGAGGATGGACAATGTACCGATATCTGCCCTCCACAGTGTGACGGCAAGGAGTGCGGCCCGGACAGTTGTGGCGGCCAGTGCGGCGTATGTCCGTGTCCGGAATGTCCCGATGAGTTCACCATGTGTGACCCGGAAGGCCTGTGCGTGAAGCCGCTGTCGTGCCTGGACATAATGATCTGCCTGGGCGGTTGTGTGCCGACGGATGAGCCGTGTATCCTGGCCTGCTTCGATGCCGGGTCTTTCGAATCGCAGATGTTGTACTACGATCTTGTCATCTGCGTCATCGACGAGTGTGGCGATGTGCCGTCCGTGGCCTGTCAAACTGAGGCCCGAAGCCCGGGAGGCGTGTGTGCGGACGAGCAGGACGCCTGCTTGAATGACCCTTAGCCTGAATCCCGAATAGAGCGAGCAGAAGGGGGAAGCAATGAAACGACCGATTGCCTTGGCCTTGGCGGTTGCGGTTTTTGCCGCGCTGGCGGCGTGCGGTAGCAGCGGAGGAGGCGGAGACGCCCAGGTAGCAGACGGTGTTTCCGCGGATGCGCCTGACTCTACCGCAGATGCCGACGTGGAAGAACCCGCACCTGAGTGGCACGCGCTGAAAGGTACTACGCTTGAAGGGGTCAAGTCGGTGAAGGGTTTCGGCTGTGCCGAGGGGTCGATTTTTCTCGATATCGACGGTCTTCAGGAATCGGGCCTGTTTGTCAAGAAGTTGGGCGAGGAGGGTGGCTTCTCCAATCTGTTCGGAGGGGAAGGGCTTATTTCGGTCATTCCACAGGGGGTCTTGCTGGCCTCGTTCGGGGGGGAGAACCAGACCTCGTCGGTGGTGCTCGTGGACGAAACAGGCGCGGCCAATGATCTGGGATTCGCGTTTGAGCAGACCGAGGTTCGAGCGCTGCAGTTTGTAGGCAATTTTGTCGTGACCATGAGCAAGGACTGGGCCGTGGCAGAGTACATGATCCACCGCGGCGGACTTACGACCGGCACCTTCGAGCAGGTAGGGAAGCGTCTCAACGAAACGGCCATGAGCACGTACTCCACTGGAGAAGAGGTCTATCTTCTGACCCAACTCAACGAATACTCCGGTACCGGGTGCCGGCAGGTGGGGCTGACTTCAATTGCTGAAGCCGAGTGGGCGGAGTGCAGCGGCTTCCCGGAGTATGTCAAGTACAAGGAAAGCGACGCGTACAGCGTCAAGGCCGCGATCTTCGGCGAGGGGAGCCAGTTGGCGCTTTGGTTCCGAGTCTCCGACAAGGGCGAAAAGAGCTGGGTTCACTATGTGAATTCGGCTGGCGATGGCTGGGAGGAAGTGGCCGGTTTTCCCAATGCTGAGCCATCGGCGTGGCTCCATTCAGGCGGGGATTACTTCGTGGGCTACAAAGGTGTGAGCGGGGTCAAAGCTGTGGTTCAGGCCGATGCCGACGGCGCCAACGCACCGGAGTTCATCGGCGAGGGGCTTGTGGACGCGAGCGAAGACAGCGGCGTGGTGGGCTTCTGCCGCATGGGAAGCATGCTGTACGCAGCCTGGCTGGACTTCAACCTCGCCGGCAGTTCGGTTACGGTTTTGCGAGTGTCTATCGACTAGCGAGGATTCACCCTACATTCCATTTCGAGGTTGGTAATGCACGAAGTTATCGATTTGTCCAGCGACACCGCGACGCGCCCGACCGAGGCGATGCGCCGGGCCATCGCAGCAGCGGAGGTCGGAGACGCGGCGTTTGGTAAGGACCCCACTGTGAATCTGCTGGAGGAGCGGGTAGCCCGGCTGCTGGACAAGGAGGCGGCCCTGTACGTGGTTTCCGGGACCATGGCCAACGCGCTGGCCATTCGGCTGTGCTGCGAAGCCGGGGACGAAGTGATCACCGAGTCCAACAGTCATCCGGTCTTCTACGAAGCGGGGGGCTCAGGTGCGTTCTCGGGAGTTATTTTCAAAACCTTGGACGGGGCTGGAGGAATCCTCGATCCTGACGAAGTTGCGGCTACTATCTATGACTACGCATACTACCGGCCTGTGCAGCGAGCCGTGCTCATAGAGAACACTCATAATCGCGGTGGCGGCACGGTGTATCCGTTGGAGACGATACGAGCCATTGAAGAGGTCGCCCGGTCCCGCGGGCTGCGCCTGCACATGGACGGTGCTCGCCTGTGGAATGCCAGCGTCGCGACGGGAATCTCGGTAGCTGACTACGCCCGGTCGTTTGACACGGTTTCCGTCTGTTTTTCCAAGGGCATGGGAGCGCCGGTGGGTTCGGTGCTGGCCGGTAGCCGCAAAGACATCGAGCGCGCCTGGCACTACCGCCACATGCTGGGTGGGAGCTGGCGGCAGGCGGGCCTGCTGGCCGCCGGGGCCCTCTATGCACTGGAGCACCATTTTGAGAGGCTGGCTCTCGATCATCAAAATGCGGCGCGGTTGGGCCGGGGGTTGCAGGAGAAGTGCGGCCTCGAGGTTGTGAACAGGGTGGAGACCAACATGGTCTACTTCAAACACCCGAAGGCCAGCGCTCTGGTCGACTCATTGAGCTCTCGAAAGATGCTCATGAATGAGATTCGGCCCGGGGTGATCCGTTGCGTCACCCATCTGGACGTCGACGCTGAAGACATGGACCGGGTTGTCGAAACTGTGGCGGAGTACGCATGAGCGAGCAACAGACCTCCACCTTCGTCCGGTTCATCAAGTTCGGCATTGTGGGCGGCAGCGGCGTTTTCGTGAACCTCGGAATCTACGCTTTGTTGACCCGGGTCTTCGGGCTGGGGGACGAGCTGACCGGACGGTACGTGTCGTACGCCCTGTCGGTGGAGATCTCGATCATCACCAACTTCATTCTCAATGACATCTGGACGTTTTCCGACCGGGGAAGAGAGAACAGTCTGCCCGTGCGGTTCGTCAGATTCCACGTGGTCAGCTTCTTAGGTGCGCTCATCAACTGGGGGATCTTCGCGGTGCTCAATTGGCTGCTGGAGAGCGGCCGGATCGTGCTCATCGGTGACGTTGCATTGCTGGGCAAGAGCTTCAACGTGGACGACCTGGTAGCCGGATGCATCGGCATTATCGGGGCCATGATGTGGAACTTCTTCGCCAATCTTCTTTGGACCTGGAAAGAAACTAGTTAGCGTTCACCGTGAGCGTGGCCATGACGGTGGTCGCCGGGCCGTCCCGTTGCGGGAGGCGGTGGCGGGCGAGTTCCGCGCTGGCGCACATCTTCAGATCGCCGATGTGCTTCTTGGGAGTGACGGTGAGTTTGACGCCCTTGAAACGACCGTCCGGAAGCAGGGTTGCAGTGCCCACGATGTGGTATGAATCGATGTCCTGATACTGGTACATGGCGTTCAGGGAGCACTTTCTGAGGACTTCGGAAAGGCGCTTCTCCGCCTCGTTGGACGCACTGACGGTCGAGCTGCCCTCGTCCTCTTCCTCACTGAAGTCGAAAGTCGTGACCGATTCCTTGACCGCAGCTTTGGTCTCTTCAGCGGCCGGCCCCACCGGCTTGAGGGTCGGGCGGGTGCTGGACCGGGCCTTGGGCAGATCGGGCAGCTCTTCGAGCGCTTCCAGCTTCTTCTCCGATGACATGGTGTCCGAGGAAGGAGCCAGCAGGAACTCTTCCTTCACCGACTCCACCACCTTTTCGTCGTTTTCCTCCCCTGCCAGCGACGGGTCGTCGGCCTCCAGGATCTTGAACTCCGGCTCCTTGGCCTCTTCTTTCGCCCCTTCTCCGGTCTTGCCGTCATCCTCTTCCTCTCCCGGAGTGATCACGTAATTCTTGGTTTCCTTGGGAGCAAAGGGATTGAACATCACCCAGGCCACGACGCCGATGGCGATGAGAACAGGCAGAATGATGCCGAAGGTGATCAGCTTTGCGCGGGACTTTCGCTCGAATCTGCTGCGTGTTTGTTCGAATTCCTTTTCCGCCTTGTGCTGCTTGTCTTTTTCGAGGACATGGCGAATGTAGTCGTGGAAGGGTTTGACTTCCAGCAGCGCGCAGCGCTTGCGGGTGGCCATCTCCACCAACTCGGTGTTGGGGCCTATCCTCCCCTCATCGAGAAGCTGCAGCATCTCTTTTGCCGAGAAGGGCCCAATCTCAACGCCTTCCTTAACATGAGCCCAGCGGGTAGTGCGTTCGAACTTTGGTGGCAACTCATAGGCCATGGTCTTATCTCCGCAACGTCCCTATTTTTATCACTTGCAGCCAAGGGCAGTCAAGCCCGGTAAGGGTGTTGTTTCTCATTTGACTACTCTTGACCTTTTCAATACTGTTGCTCCGGGAGGTGCGGATGACATTTATTCACCCACGCAGTGCCATTCTTGCGTTGTTTCCGGTAGTGCTGTTTGCGGCGTGCGGAAACGTTGCTGGACCCGGGGAAGGGACGTGGGACGGCGACCACCTGCGTTTCGAAGTTCGAGGCGGCAAAGTGGTGAACCCGGCCACCAAGGGGGTTTCGTGCAAAGGGGAGAATAGTTGTTTCGCCGAAAACAACCGGTTTTTCCCCAATGCGGAGTGGGAAATCACCGGCAATGTGTACGCCGGCTCCTCCACGGCGCCGAAGCAGGATGCGTTTTCGTTTTCCGGGACCTTGGAAAATTCGTTCGGGACCGTCGAAATTACCGGCGCATTTGACTCCGCCACCCACGCCTTCGGCACCTACGCCTTCGTTGCTGCCGACGGGTGTTGCGTGGTGGATGGGGAGTGGCGGGCCGAGATGGTGGCGCCTTTCGAACCGGAAGAGGACGGTAGGCAGGTGGGCGGCGATGTTGTGGACCAGCCCGACGTCGAAGATGCCTTTACCCCACCCTTGGATGTGTCCGGGCCCGGGCTGTATCCTCCGTCTGCCACCGAGGCACAGATCGTGGCCGAGAATTACGTCAATGAACTGCGCGCTACTCTGGAGTTGCCGTACATGGTGGAGGTGGAACCGATTAATCAGGCGGCCCAAGCCCACGCCGAGTACTATGAATTGCACTGTGACAGCTACCAGAGCTACCAGATCAGCGCTCACTCGGAAAATGTCAACTGGCAGGAGGGTTTCACCGGCGTGAACTTCGCGGACCGCATGAAACACTTCGGGTGGAAGGCAACCGCGGAGAGCTGGGCGGGATGGGAAGTGATGGCCTTCAACGGGAATCCTATTGAGGCCATAGACGGTTGGATGGATACTCTCTACCACCGCATACCATTTGTTCACCCCAACGCGTTTGAGATGGGGTATGGCGTGGCAACGGGCGGGTGCGCCTCCTGGGCCGGTGGAACCGACGTCATGAACTTCTCCCGGTATGCGAAGGTGGACATCAACGAGGCGGTGGCCTATCCCTATCACGGCCAGATCAATGTCGATACGTTGTGGTGGGGCGGCGAGATTCCCAAGCCGCCGTTGCCCGCGGGCCAGGGTTATCCCAGCGGCCCGATCATCACTCTCACCTTTCCCAACGGCACCAAGCCGGACGTGGCCTCCCACCAACTGCTGGGCCCCGGCGACACGCCGGTGGACCATCAGTGGGTGACCCCGGAAAACGACCCTGCCCAGTTTCTGCAGAGCACCGTTTCCCTCTATTCATACGAGCCGTTGGCCGGCGAAACCGAGTATACGGTAAGAATCGAAGGTAAGTGGAAGGGGGTCGAGCAGGCGTGGGAATGGCAGTTCGTTACCGGACCCCATGTCGAATGGCGGCACTAGC
>CAZVFX010000075.1:0-34623 GCA_964626565.1 uncultured Myxococcales bacterium | reverse complement strand
GGCCTCTTTGGTGGTTTGTGTAGATATCGGTGACTAGTGCGATTCCCCTCTCCATCCGTCCCTGATCCGCACCCACCACGTTGGAGTTGTCTTTGAATTCAAAATCGAGGGTATAGGACTCCAGCAACCCGCCGAAGTAGCGACAGAACCGGCTCTCGTCATCGGTAAGCGGAAGACCGGCCAGCTCCTTGACCGACAAAACCGCCAGTCGTTCGCAGGTTGCGGCCAACGACTCCAGCGGCTCCCCCGCGGCCCGGACAAAATCGCGCATGTCGTTCACCCATGCATCATCGGGGCCGGCGTCACCTTCCACGGCGTCCTTGCTACCGCCAAACATGGCGTGCGCCCTGCGGGCGAGTTCGGCCAGGCCCAGATAGAATTCGGGGTGGGGTTCCACATAGGCCGGCGGCAGTTCAGGCACCGGTACCTCGTAGAGCAAGGCGAGAACCTCGGCGCTGTCGCACTCCACTCCCATGTTCTGGAACGAGTAGAGCACCAGGTGGTGTTTCAACTGCGTGTAGCCGGCCAGTGCGGACATCAGCAAACGATGAGAGTAGGGTTTTGAAAGGAGAAAGCGCGGCAGGAAGTCGCCCCTGATGCTGGAACCGTCGGCAAGCAGGCGCAAGGTCTCCACCCACAGGTTGTACACATTCGCCGTCCAGAACCCGGTGCGACCGGCAAAATCGGCGGCTACTTCATCCACCGCCTGCCGGTAGTCACCCGCTTTCCACAGTTCACCTTCGGGCGGACTGCTTTCCTCCGCCGCTGCCACGTTGCCCAGCACTACAAACAGGTCGATAGCAGACGGCAAGCCCCGCATGGGAACGTCCGGGTGGGTAAGCGATTTTATCGCTTCCACGTCCGGGCCCAAACGCTGGGGGAAAGGAAAGGCCAGCACGCCGGTTTTTCCGAAGGCCGCGCCTGCACTCCTCACCTTCACCGCACCAAACTCCCTCGCCACCGCCCGTCGAATCTCCTTGCGGCTGCCCTTTTTCACCAGTCGGGGAGACTTCTCCGCAACCGCAAGAACGTCCAGGAGCCCGGGTACCGCGGGCGGCCCGGCCATGGCGCCCACCAACTCATCCAGCGCCCGATACCCCTTCCATGCGTTCTCGTCGGCCTTGAGCGCGAGTGCGGCCCGGAGACCGGAACGGTCGAGGGGAAAGGGAACAAGGGCCAACCACATCATCGCCTGAAAGTACGCCGAGTAACCGGGGGCCTCGTAGTGGCCCCGGGGTTTGGTGAGAGAGAACTCAACAACAAATTCCGATGGATTGCCGATCTCCCCCCTGGCCACCGTGACCAACGACCGTCCTTTAACCCACCCCAGCCCCACCGCTACTTCGCTGCGCACCGAACCGGGCAACCGGGCCGCAGCCGCAGCAACCCGATCATCAAAAGTCACCACCTTGGCCGCCGGCTCTTCGGGCTCATCGTAGTACATGTCGTCAAGTACTTCGAAATCCTCCTTCCCGGCTTCCAGGAGGATCATGGGAACAGCAAACAGGGTGGCCAGATACTTTAACGTCTTGTCCTTCGGTTTCTTCTTCAACCCCTCCAGCGCCCAGTCATATCCTGAACGGCAGAACGCGTTCAATTCGTCAAACTTCTCCTTTTCCCGGCGCTGCAAAGTGCGGGCAAAAACGTCTGAGAAAACCTGGAGGACGGAGTCGGGAGTGACCAGGATCCCCCGGCGTCGGTAGCGCAACTTCTCGTATATGTGGAAGAACTCCTTCTCCTCGGACTTTGCGGCAACGAAACCGTTTGCCACCAGCCGGGAACTGAGCCCGCCGTACCACAATTCGGGGAAATCGGGCAGGTTGACTGCCTCCTGCAACGGGCAGTGGGTTTCGGCCGTGAAGATCCACTCCTTGCCCTCCTCTTTCCTGGAAAAGGCGATCAGGTTGCCCCGGGGAGACCAGGCGGGAGGTGAGCTGGCCCCAAGGCCGAAATCACTCCCTTTCTTTTCCGAACGCGCGATGTCCAGCGACTTCACCGGGTGCAGCCCGTCCCCGGACGGAGCTGCGAGGCCCAGGATCACCACCCCGTTGAGGGACAGCCGGGGTCTCTCCAGCCCGTGTGGATCAGACTGAAACAGGGTGCGGGCATACTGGATGTACCGCCGTGGCACCCTCGTGGCAGCCGGGTTTTCCGTCTTCCCCTTGTTCTCGAATACCGCCCAGGCGTCGGGCAGCTTTTCCATGGGCGGATATTCCCCCGCATCCACCCCCCGGTGCCACTCACCCAGCGCGTCGCCCACCGACAGAATCTCCCCGTCGTATTGAGTCAGCCGGCCCCCGCAGTCCATGAGTGCGGTGAGACCGTTGGGGGACCACTCGGGAGACCGGCAATCATTGCGCACCGGCCCTGACGGAGCGCCTGCAGACCCGACCCACCGCACCGATGTCTTGGTGCCATGGCGATGCTCGAACAGAATCTTCCTATATTCCTTAACCTGTCGGGCATACGGACCACCACAGGACTCGGGGACCAGCCCCATCATTCGAAATGGGATACGGCTGGCGGTGGGGCGTACCTCATCACCCTGCAAATCGGTAAGCTGCCGGGCCTCGCTTCCCGCCGAGGTTTCCAGCGCCCAGATGTCATACGTCCCGGCGCGGTTGCTGGAGAAGACAACCTCCGCACCGCTCCCGAGAAAGCCGGGGTCCATATTATCGTGCCCATCCTTGGTCAAGCGGCGCTCCTTCCCGGTCGCCAGATCATAGAGGAAAAGCTGGTGGCCATCCTCAGGGCCGCGGGAATAAACCAGAGTCCCCCCGTCCGGAGAGAAGCGTGGGCTTGTCCCCGGCTGCAACCGCCGGAGCTCGGCAAGACACCCGCCTTCCGGAACGGCAGCATTGTGCAACTCGGTTGCTGCCGGTTTAGCACCCGGATCTCCGGCCGCGAAAGAGAGAATGGAGAGCAAAGCTAACAATGGTGCAGGTGACATGGGCCGAACCTCCGTCATGACCCGGCCCGGAGTGGGCCTCAGGCAAGTCTGGCGAGTGCCTCGATAGCTCCCGCCTTGCCCTTCTTCTTGTCCACGATATCTTCAATATTGTGCTTCTTTCTCAGATCCATCGCTTCTTGACCCGAAAGACCGGCAGTGTACAACACCACCTGGATGTTTCTCGTCTCTGCATGAGCCAGCAGCATCTCAAGGAAACCGGGGCCGTCAAAAGCCTTGGAATTGTAGTCCAGGAAAAGTACGTCGGGCCGCTCCAATCCGATGTGAAGAGCCGCGCTGAGAGGGTCGGAGAAACCGTTGAAGATGTGTCCGGCAGCCGCGGTTTTAAGCGCCTTCTCCGACTTCGCGTCCGCATCAAGAGAGTAGACCCTCTTCTGCGCCTTGTCCGCAAAGGGATAAGGCATGTTATATTTCTGTACAAATAATTCCAGGTCGCGACGCTTGATTCGGTAATGCCCGCCAGGAGTTCTAAATGCCCTCAGCAGACCTTTGGCAATCCAATTCTTGATGGACGCTATGTTCGCGTTGCAGATGCGTGCCGCGTCGTACGTCGTAAACACTTCCTTGTCTTTAAAATCCTTTTTTTGACCCATCTCCCCCTCCCCTCGATCATACTCAGACGTCGTCCCCCACGCTGTTGCGACGCCCGGCTGGAACTAAACAACTTAGACACTGAATTGGCACACGCTACTCGAGCCCAATCTACGACTGGACAACCGCAATGTCAAGGCGGAAGTAATGTGTGCAAAACCAACAATCCGGGGCAAGCCCCGCGCATACTTCAAATTCGACGGACACTTTCCGGTTGCTGCACACACACGCATGCCTGTATCATCTAGGATAGCGACGTTTGAGGAGGAAACATGCGATTCTTGAATTCCGTTGTTATTGCCGGAGCGGCACTGCTCCTTTCCGCGTGCGGCACTGGTGGGGATTCCATCGAAAAGTCCGGGGACGGCTTTGCCGACACGGGCAAGGTTGAGGTGACCACCGACCCCGGCGGGACTGTGGAAACAGTGCTCCCGGAAATTGTCGAGGAGTTGCCCGCACCGGCGGACGTCTACGAATGGACGCCCGAAGATGTGGAAGACAGTGGCGGTTTCGGACACCCCTGCGATGACAACAGCGACTGCCTGTCGGGCTGGTGCGTGCAGAACTTCGGCGGTACCGTCTGCACTGTCACATGTGTGGAAGAGTGCCCTTCCGGCTGGACCTGCAGCCATGTCGCGGATGGCGGCCCCGATGCCGTCTACCTCTGCCTCCCTGATTTCGCTCACCTGTGCCTGCCCTGTACGGGCCATGAAGATTGCGCCTCGCCGGAACTGGGCGTCCAGGACCTGTGCGTGGAATACGGACCGGACGGCAGCTTCTGCGGCGGCGACTGCGATGCCCACGGGGACTGCCCGGAAGGCTATTCGTGCGAAGAGGTGGATGGCCCCTCCGGGCCGGTGAAACAGTGCCGGTTCCTTGACGGCGTCTGCCCGTGCAGCGATCTGGCGGTCAAACTGGGGCTGGAAACCGATTGCTCGAGCGAAAACGAATTCGGTGTTTGTGACGGTACTCGCACCTGTACCCCGGACGGGTTGACCCCCTGCTCTGCGCCCCAACCCGGATTTGAGGAATGCGATGGCGAGGACAACGACTGCGACGGGCAGGTCGATGAAGGCACGTGCGATGACGACAATCCGTGCACGGCCGATGCCTGCGAACCGGACGCGGGTGGCTGCTCGCACGTAGTCCTGGAGGGCGCGTGCGACGACGGCTCGGTGTGTACCCAGGGCGACTCATGTGTCAACGGCCAGTGCTACGGCGAGCCCGTTGTGTGCGCGGATTCCAACCAGTGCACCGAAGATAAGTGCGACGATGAGGTCGGATGCATGTTCGTGCCGTCGGGAGGCGAGTGCGACGATGGAGACCCTTGTACGGTGGGCGACCACTGCGAACAGGCTGTGTGCGTAGGAGTACCCGCCGGGTGCGCGTGCCAGGCAGATGAAGATTGCGAGGCGTTTGACGACGGAGACCCGTGCAACGGGACGCTGTATTGCAACCTCCAAACCGTGCCCTTCACATGTGCGGTGGACACGGAGACCCTCATCAACTGCCCGCCGCCGCAGGGTCCCAACGCGGCGTGCCTGGTCTCCCAATGCAACTCGGAAACAGGAGCGTGCGAAAACGCGTCCCTGGTAGACGGGCTGCCCTGCGAAGACGGCAACCTGTGCACCGCACCCGACACCTGTGTCGCAGGAGTCTGCACCCCCGGGGCTATCCTCAATTGCAACGACGCAAACCTGTGCACCGACGACTCATGCTCGCCCACCGAAGGGTGCGAACACACGCCCAACAGCGGGCCGTGCAACGATGGGAACATCTGCACTGTGCAGGACACGTGCGCGGATGGAGAATGTGTCGCGGGAACACCCCTGTCATGCGACGATGGAAACGCGTGTACTACCGATGGCTGCGACCCGTTTTTCGGTTGCCAGCACAGCTACAACTTCGAGCCGTGCAACGACGGCAATGCCTGCACTACCGGAGACAACTGCTCCGGCGGCTGGTGCCTGGGTACCGGAGTGCTGAACTGTAATGATGAAGACCCGTGCACCGCAGATTCATGCTCCGCCGCGTCCGGCTGCAAGCATCAGCCGATTCCGGGCACCCCGTGCGGCTCGCTATGCGTCGACATCGAATCCGACCACAAACATTGCGGTGAGTGCTTCAAACCCTGCGACACAGGCGAAGTCTGCACCGGTGGGAAATGCGGTCTCTTGTGCCCGCCCGGCACCGAGGTGTGTGACGGAGCCTGCGTCAAACTCACCAACGATTTCAACAATTGCGGCGAGTGCGGCAATCAGTGTGACCCGGGTGACGCCTGCCAGGCCGGAGACTGTGTCTCATACTGCGGCGCCGGCCTCGCACTGTGCGACGGCGAGTGCACCGACACTTCTATCGACCCCGAGAACTGCGGCGACTGCAACATTGTCTGCGCCCCCGACTTCCTCTGTCTGGTCGGCGAATGCACATTCTCGTGCCCTTCCGGACTCACAGTCTGCCCCGGAAAGTGCGTGGACACCGACGTGGACCCGGCTAACTGCGGGGAGTGCGGATTGCAGTGCGACCCCGGCTTCGTTTGCCAGGCCGGCGAATGTGTGCCCACCTGCGTGGGCTCGCTCAAGTTGTGCGATGGGGTCTGTGTGGACGTCGACGTCGACCCGGACAACTGCGGCGACTGCAACGAGGTTTGCGCCCCCGGCTTTGTATGTATTTCCGGTGCTTGCGACGTGGTCTGCCCGTGGTATCTCGAGGAATGCGACG
Organism: uncultured Myxococcales bacterium; assembly: GCA_964626565.1. Taxonomy (GTDB): domain Bacteria; phylum Myxococcota_A; class UBA9042; order CAIXZC01; family CAIXZC01; genus CAZVFX01. Next base: position 28,343 of record CAZVFX010000075.1, on the reverse strand, counting down.
GCACTTGCGTTGACACCTCCAGCGACGAACAGAATTGTGGAGAGTGCTTCCTTTCCTGCGCACCGGGGCTGATCTGTAAAGATGGCGACTGCCTCCTGGAATGCCCCGGAGGGTTGCACGAGTGCGACGGAGCCTGCGTAGACAACCAGACCAGCGACCAGCACTGCGGTGAGTGCGACATCACTTGCTCCGCTCTGCAAGACTGCATCGATGGCGAGTGCACCTGCATACCCGGCATGGCGCTGTGTGATGGGCAGTGCGTCGACACAACTCAGGATGAGGCGCATTGCAGCGATTGCGGTGTCCAATGCGGCGATGACGAGCAGTGCTGCCTCGGTGTGTGCATCAATGTGCAGCAAAGCGTAGTCCACTGCGGCCAGTGCGGCATCACGTGCGAAGAAGGGGAGAGCTGTTGCGACGGCTCCTGCACCGATCCGCAAACCGACGTCTTCCACTGCGGCGAGTGCGGGGTGGAGTGTGGGCTGGGCGAGTTGTGCTGCGCCGGAGAATGCGTGGCGCCCGGTGAGGACGAGGCTCATTGTGGGGAGTGCTTCATCGAGTGCGAAGTCGGCGAACTGTGCTGCGAGGGCGGATGCGTGGATCCGTTCGCGGACCTGAACCACTGTGGCCTTTGCGGCCTGCAATGCCCGGTGGGATATGAGTGCTGCGGAGGAAACTGCGTGAATCCGGTAACCAGCAAAGAGCACTGCGGCGACTGTTTTGTCGGCTGTGGAGTTCTGGAAGATTGCTGCGACGGCTCCTGTAAAAGCGTTGCCGACGACGAGGAGAACTGTGGACAGTGTGGCCAGCAGTGCCCCGGCTCCGAAACCTGCTGCTCAGGAGAGTGCTTCGACCTGCAGACCGACACTGCCAATTGCGGCGGCTGCGGCGCCCCATGCGGAGGAGGCGAGGCGTGTTGCACCGGCTCGTGCGCCAATTTGAACAACAACGCCGGCCACTGCGGGGAATGCGGCAATTCGTGCGCACCCCCTACCCCCGGCTGCGTAAACGGCGATTGCACCGGATTTGTCCATCACAACGGCATGGGCAAGACCTGGTACAACGAAGTGCCCACCGGCACCCACAACTCAAGCCAGGCCAAACTGTCCTGCATGCAGTCCCACGGCAACTGCCACCTGTCCACAGGCGACTGCGCCGGCCATGGCTGGTGCCAGAGCCCCAACAGCGGGCAGTGCTGGGGATGGACATCGGGCTGCTCGGGAGGAGCAGGCAGAGTCTGGCCGTATGGGAGCTCCTACACTACTTATGGCACATGGGACTAGGCACGGTCACTTGATGCTGAAGGCCCCGTCGCCGCCGGCCGGTCTCACATACAGCCACATCTCTTCCTCATCGACGAAATAACAGTCCTGGCACTCCTCCAGGGCGGCTTTCGACGCGGCCTCGGCCAGGTCTCCTCCCGGCGCTGAAACGGTAGGCGGAATAGGCAGACTGCCGGACAGGTTCTTCAGGTCGATTTCGAACTGAACCGAAGTGAAGTGGGACGTCGCCGACTCCCACGCTAACTTGAAACCTCCGGCTTCCGGAGTTACGGAAAAGGCAGGACCGAGCACAGTGGTGAAAGTTGAGACTTCAGGCCCCGGGAACACCCGCACGTGCAAGCGCCCCGGATCGTTGGCGTAACTGTCGACTTCCGGATGGCTGGCCGGCGCCAGGGTGTCAACCGTTTCTCTAAGCATTGGAATAATCGCACCTTCGCGCACCAGTAGAACGAGAGAGTCGAGGGGCACATCGAACTGCTTCGTTTCCGGCCCGTTGTGTGGCTCCCGGTCGAACCAGCCGATCCACTTGCCGGGCGGGATGATCACTTCCAGAGTGGTGCCGCCTCGGTTGACCGGCGCCACCCAGAGAGCCTCGCCGAAGAAGTATTGAAAGTCGGGGTGCTGGTTCAATTCCGGGTGCACCATCCCCAGCGGCCTTAGCACCGGGACGCCGGTTTCCCCTGCCTTGACAGCATAGCTGTAGGTGTAGGGGAACAGCCGGATGTGCAGGCGTGAGTAACGGCGCCAAATGTCGACAGTCTCCTCGTCGTAGTGGGAGATCACCTCCTCTCCGTCCACCTGCTCAACGTACTTCTTGAAATCCCAGGGATTGTGGTTATCGCCGCCGCCGCCGAATTGAAGAACCGTGGATAGAGAGGTCTGCTGGACCCACCTGAGCAACACCTCTTCCGAGGGTCGGTTGTGGCGGAAACCACCCGTATCCGAGCCGTAAAATGGATACCCGCTTACCGATAACGAAAGTCCTCCGGCGATCGCCGCGGGCAATCCTCCCACGTGGCCGTCTTCGCGATGGTAGTGAAAATCCGAGTCCAGGTCCCCGGGCCAGCAAACCGTGGTCACCGTCTGGTCGCCGAAACAGCCGGCCCGGGAAAGCAGAAAACCGTCTCCTTCCAAAGTGTCCTGGTAGGTCTTGTGATAAAAGTAGTGGTACCAGTGATGCATGGTCTGTTCGGTTTCGCCATTGTGGAAATTGGCTGTGACCTTGAATGCTTTGCCCCAGAGCAAACCGCCGGTTAGTACATCTTCCCCGTAATCGAGTTTGAATCCCTCTATACCGATGCTCGTAGCGTTGCCGATGAGCGATTGCCACAGCTCCACCAGGCCCGGGTTGGTAAAGTCAACCAACTGGCCGAACTGATTGAAGGAGATGTCATCACTTTCCACGAAATAGCCGTTTTCCACCGCGGTTTCGTAGGCTTCCGGCACATCTTCGCTCAGGTAGGGGGCGGACCAGATACCCACCCGGTATCCCAGCGCATTGAGGTCCTGGACCATCTGGGCTGAGTCGGGATACTTGTCGGGGTCAAAAACGAACGACTCATGCCCGGTGGCGAAGGGGCGATCGACCCAGATGCCGGAGCACGGCAGGTCCCACTCCCGCATCTTCTCCGCGTCGTCCATAACCATCGCCTGCCCGGAAACCTCGTTCCGCCATTGCAGGATGCCGAACACCCATTGGGGCGGAACCGCGGGCTTGCCGGTAATCTCAACGTACCGCGTAAGCACCTCCAGCGGGGTCTTGGCGAACAGCAGATGGAACTTCAGCGATGGTGCGGAGAAAGTAGCGGACACAACATGCGGGTCCTCTTTGCAAACGTCGAAGACCCCCGGTCGCCGTTCCTCAACAAAGAGCCCGGAACCGTTGGTGGAGACAAGCAGCGGTATGGGGAAATGGGCCTCGTTGTAGTAGGACTCCGACTCCTCATCCACCATGTGGTACATGTGCCTGAACGTGCCTCGCCTGGCAACGTGGTCGAAGTTCTCTCCCAGGCCGTAGAAGTTCTCGGTTTCGTCCGCTGAGCGATAGCGGATGCGCGCGTTTACCTCGTTCTTCCACTCTCTGGGCCCGAAAGTGAAGGTGACGATTCCATCGGCCGGCAATCTCATTGCCAACTCAACTTTCCGGCCGGGAACAGGCTCATATGTGACTATCCTGGCGCCGTCGTCCTCTTCCCGGTATTCCACCGCGTTTTCGAGGGTCACCCACTGCACGTCGTCAGCGGGCAACTCCGGGTCGTAACGGACGTCGTCTGAATAGGTCTCTACAAACCCCAGCATCAGTGGCGAGTCGCTGCCGTCCCAAACCACCTCAGCTCCCCTGGTGGCCACAATACCGAGGGGGTCGAGGGACACCGTTACGACGTTTCCCTCCTCGTCGGCCAGCTCGACGGATTCAGGAACAGGAGCGCGGGCATCGGGTGCAACCTCCGTCGGCGCATCGGCATGCACTTCGGCCGCAGGAATGTCCGCTTTTAGATCCCCGGCCGGGACGTCGGCGCCGGTCACATCGGGCACCTCCTTGTCAGCCTCGGGTCCACTCGCACACCGGCCGGCAGCCAACGCACAGACCAAACTCGCCGATGCCAACACGGCCAGCAGTGAAAACCGTCGCTTCATTCGACTCCTCCATGCGGAAAACCGGCTCCGGGCGGAAGTCTTCATGGCCTCCAGTCCCGCAGGACAGATTACCGAGCCCGTTCCGGCGTTGCAACGCCTTTCACCCAGGCCCATTTTTTAGGCTTGTGTCACGACCGATTCTCACATATATTAGACAAAGTTCTTTGTTCGCCGAATCCGGAGGGGACACATGACTGACGACAGGGACGACATAAATCAGAAGACCGGAGCCGAAAGAAGAACTGCTCCCCGTGCCGAACTCGACTACGACCTGGAAGCTGACATCGAAGGCGACAACGTTCCGTTTACCGGGTTGATCAAGGACATTTCGGAAGGCGGGCTCTTCATCTCCACCGATAAGCGACATGCCCCGGGCGATACTCTGCAGATCCGGTTCACCTTCCCAACCCTCAACGACCCCATTGAAGTGCAGGCGGTCGTCCGTTGGTATCGGGATGACTATACCGACTCTGCCATGATGCCGGGAATCGGCGTTCAGTTTGTCGACCTGGACCCTGATGTTCTGAGGAAGATCAACGACTACATCAAAGACAAGGAAGTAACGTTCTACGAAGAGGGCTTCTAGCCCATCCGACCGCAGCCTCAGTCCCCCAGTTTCCACCGCAAATCAACAGCTCCAACCGGAGACCTGAACTGAATCTCGAACCAATCCAGCCCTTCGTGCAGGATGGGGCCCGTGGCCCCGCCCTCTTCGCCAGCTTTGGCAGAGCACGAAAAACAGACTAGATACCCCTCGTAGAAACGCTCGAAATAGGGAAAGAAATGCTGATAGACCGAGTCTTCCGACTTGATCTCACCCACCGATGTTGACTTGAGCTTGCGGCCGTCACTGGTGGACAGATAGATGCGCCACATGGAATTACTCAACGACAAGTCGTTCCAGTCCCGGTTGCCCGCGAAAGCGGCGACAAAAAAACAATCGCCGGACGCAGAGCGACGGCGCAGCCTGCCCGCGAGCGCCTCGTACTCAACAGGAGTCGGATCGTATACCCGCCGGTATTCCCCCAGGTAGGCGTCGACGAACCGCGGGGAAAAGATCGTCGCGTGGATAACCATGAGGGTTTCGAAATTCTCGTACAACCGCGCGGTCCTGGTCCAGGCCTGGTATTCGTCGTCGTAGGACGTCCCCCCGCTTTCCGCCGGGGGCGCCAGGGTGATCGCAGGACTGCACGACAGGGCCAGAACCAATACCATCAATGCCGCTATCCCGTTGATTCGCATCGCCCCTCCTGCCGCGCTCGGCCTGTGACCTCCAGCGTCGTTGCGCCACGACCAACATATCTGTATCATAAACCAGTACTGCTGGCCAGTTCAGGCACACAACGGAGGGCAAGACATGCTAGGCAGGTTGACCGCATTCGGGCTACTGACGGCCGCTTTGGTCGCGGGATGCAGTGACTCCGGCGTTCGCCTGGTAGGACCTCCCGATCCCGAGTTACCGTGGCGGGGCCCCTACGGCGATGCTGGAGAACAACCCGATGGACCGGGCGTGACCGACCCGGACGTTTCCGCAGACTGGACGGACCCCGGAGACTACATCGCTCCCACCGATCACGACAGCGGCTCCCCACCAGATGTTTGGATCGACGGAGCCACAGACTTGTACGTCTGCAACTGCACCCAGGATGCCGACTGCGGAAGCACCGGCAATGAACCCTGCAGTGAGTTCTATTGCGTAGTTGACGAAATGGGATGCGGCGAGTGCGTGGAAGCCACGGCGCTCCTGTGCGACGAGCCCACCCCGTGCGCCTTCTACTACTGCGACCCGGAAGCAGGTGGGTGCGTGCAGGATTTGGAACCCGACGGCACACCGTGCGACGACAGCGATCAATGCACCAAGTTGGACGAATGCGTCGAAGGAATTTGCACCGGCTTTGCTGTCTCTTGTGAAGACTTGAACCCCTGCACCGTCGACATCTGCGACCCGGATACAGGGACCTGCGCCCACTTGGCCGCGGACGTGCCGTGCGATGACGGAAACCCATGCACAGTAAGCGACCACTGCGTCGAAGGCTTGTGCGCCGGGGGATCCGCCCTGAACTGTGACGACGGAAACCCGTGCACTGCGGACAAATGCAATCCGCTGGCAGGCTGCATCTTCCCCACGCTGCCCGGCTGCTGCCAGGCCGCGGCCGAGTGTGACGACCTGAACGCCTGCACCGTCGACTCTTGCAAGGACCTGCTCTGCTACCACAAACTCGCCTTTTGTGCAGATGACGACCCGTGTACCGCGGACGCCTGCAACCCGGCAACGGGCTGTACCTTCGAACCAGTGGCCGAATGCTGCAACGTCGACGCCGATTGCGTCGATGACGACGCCTGCACCACCGACTTCTGCCTGGGCATGGTATGCCACCACGGCGCGGCCTTGTGCAACGACGGCGATATCTGTACTGCAGACGGGTGCGACCCGGTTGCCGGATGCGTCTTTCCCACGATCCCGGGTTGCTGCCACAAAGATGGCGACTGCAACGACTCCGACCTGTGTACCCTCGATTGGTGCGAAAACAACAACTGCGCCCATTCGCCGGTGAACTGCACCGACGGCAATCTTTGCACGACCGACGAATGTGTTCCCGCCATCGGATGCGTGTTCGAACTTGAGCCGGACTGCTGCCTTCAGATCAGCGACTGCGATGACGGCGACATGTGCACTATCGAATCCTGTATCGGCAATAAGTGCAACTACTCGACAGTTCAGTGCAGCGATGACGACCCATGCACCGAGGACTACTGCCATCCGGACGAAGGCTGCGTCCACAATCAGACCCCGCCGCCGTTCTGCTGTACCGTGGACTGGCAGTGCGACGACGGAGATGCGTGCACATCCGATTCGTGCATTGGCAACAAATGTGATCACGTCCCCATCGGCGGACCAGGTTGCTGCGTCGTCGACTGCGACGGCAAGGAGTGCGGTCCCGACGGCTGCGATGGTACCTGCGGAACCTGCGGCCCGGGATCATTCTGCTCACCTGACTTCACCTGCGAAGAAGAGTGCGTTCCCAACTGCGCCGGCAAAGAGTGTGGCTCCGACGGTTGCGGAACCTACTGCGGCTGGTGTGCGGACAACCAGAAGTGCAACCTCCTCGGAGAATGCGTAGTCTGTCAGCCCTTCTGCTGGGGAAAAGAGTGCGGATCCAACGGCTGCGGAGGCTCCTGCGGTCTCTGTGGAGCCGGATCATCCTGCCAGAGCGATATCGGCAAGTGTGTTGCCGGCTGCGCCTGCGAAGGGGACGAGTGCTGGCTGGACAGCTTCGAGCACGGCACGCTCGACAACTGGTCGTTCGAAGGTGACGCAGAAGTTGACCATAACATGGGCGCGGCCGTGGCCCCGGACGGCTGGTACATGGCCGTGGTCGGCAACGGCATATCAGAGCTGGAAGTAGGTTGGATCGAGAAGACCTTCTGCCCGCCGGCCAGCGTCGACAAATTGAAGCTCCAATGGAAGTTCTACTCCGAGGAATTCATCGACTGGTGCGGAAGCGACTTCCAGGACAGCCTGGTGGTGCTGCTGGACAACGGCAACCAGACGGTGGAAGCCCTGAACGTGACCATCGACGAACTCTGCCCCGCGGATAGCTGTTTCAACTGCGGCTCAAAGTATGTGGGGCTGGAGCAAGCCGATGTCGAATTCGACATGGGCGATGTCTGGACCACACCCTGGCAGGAACTGGAGTACTCACTGCCCCCGGGATTTGCGTCGAAGCCGATTACGGTGAGCATCACCGTGACAGACATCGGTGACATGATCTACACGAGTGTCGCGCTTGTCGACGCCATAGAGTTCTTTTAGATATTCCCGGAACGGCCGCGCTTCAGGGAGTAAACACACCGACTATCTTGTCCAGCGCCCACTGAGCTTCCTGCTCGCTGATCACCAGTGGCGGTGCAAATCGCACCGTGGTTTCATGGGTCTCCTTGGCCAGGACCCCGGCCTCCATCAGCCGTTCAGTGTACGCCCGGGCCTTGCCCGCCTGCTCCGCAATCTGTACCGCAATGAGAAGACCTCTTCCGCGCACTTCGGCCACCACGCCGTTACCGACCAGCGGTTCCAGTTGGCGAACGAACAGCTCTCCCATTGCCGCTGAACGAGACACCAGGTTCTCGTCCGTAATGACATCAAGGGCCTCCATGGCCACGGCGCACGCCAGCGGATTGCCGCCAAAGGTCGAGCCGTGACTGCCCGGGTCAAAAACGCCGAGTATGGCTGCAGATGAGACCACCGCAGAGACGGGCAGGACGCCGCCCCCAAGAGCCTTGCCCAGAATGTAGATGTCCGGAACCACTTCCTCGTGGTCGCACGCGAAGAGCTTGCCGGTGCGGCCCAGCCCAGTCTGAATCTCATCAGCTATCATCAACACGTTGTGTTCGTCGCAGAGCCGCCTGATCCCTCGCAAATAGCCTTCGTCCGGGATGATCACTCCCGCTTCCCCCTGGATCGGCTCGAACAGAACCGCGGCCGTATTTTCTGTTATCGCCGCGGCTAACGCTTCCAGGTCGGAATAGGGGACCGTCTTGAAGCCGGGAGTGAGGGGACCAAAGCCTCGCGTGGTGCCCTCATCGGTGGAAAAGGAAACGATGGTGGTGGTACGGCCGTGGAAGTTGTCCTCACAGACGATTATCTCCGCCCCATCTGCGGCCACCCCTTTCACCTGGTAGGCCCACCGCCGGGCCGTCTTGAGCGCGGTTTCCACCGCCTCCGCACCGGTGTTCATGGGCAACACCATCTCCATTCCACACATGCCTGCGACCTGCTCGCAAAACGCACCCAACTTGTCGTTGTAGAAGGCCCGTGAAGTTAACGTGCAGCGCGCCATTTGCGCCTCGGCCGCGGCAATGATCCGCGGATGCCGATGCCCCTGGTTCAACGCGCTGTAAGCCGAAAGCATGTCAACGTACTTCTTCCCATCGGCATCCCACACCCACACCCCCTCGCCACGCTCGATAACGACCCGGATCGGATGATAGTTGTGTGCTGAAAAGTCGGACTCTCTCTTTATGTGCTCGGCCGATTTCATTTCGTCACCTCTCAATTCCACCTACATACGCTACCCGATCAGCGGTTGTCAATGCCGCCGAAACCGATGCCGTCGTTGACTTTGCTCACCCCTGGGACTACCATAAGGGTCACTTGCAGAACGGGTTGATATCATGAAGAAAATGTGCTGTCTGGCGGCGTTGTTAGTGTTCATGGGGTGCTCCCTGACCAAAGAACGGTCCGACGCAGAGACCAAGACTGGAGCGCCTCGCACCGGACACCCCCCGCCCGAAAAGCCGGCAGAAGAAAAGGTCGGCGTCAAGCCCACCCCGGATCCCACCTACGATCCGGTAGAGCCCGATCCGGTCGTACCCGACAGACCGCTCCCGGACCCGGAAAAACCGGCCGGCCAGCCCGAGGACTTGGAGCGAACGGTGGAAGACCCCCACGTTGCGGCCCCACAGGGGCTCGACGACTTCATCACGTCCATGTGCGGCGTCAGACTTTCCCACGGAAGCTCAGGAAAGAACCTGGACCTCGAAATACGTACCGGAGAGCACACGACCCAACTGCATTCGCCTCCCGCACCTGGAGTCAGTGAGTTCGCCCGACTTATTGTGATCAGCGTCAGCCAGAAGGCGATCTTCGTCAACGAGTACAAGGTAGCTGACATCGACTGCTCACTCGAGAAAGGCGGTGAGTGCCCTGACTCCTTCGACGACACCCACGCGAAACGAATCTACAAGGTGCGGCCGGAGGAAGGCGAAGCTGGAGGCCCCGGTGATCTGGTGATCGTGGCGCTGCTGAAGCAGTTGACCTATTTCCAACGCGGCCGCAGCGCACTTCTAAAGGTTCTTTCCGGTGAAGCGTCGTCCTGGGTCTCCGAATGCGATGTGGTCACTCTGGCCGTCGACCGCGACGTCCCATACGGCATTATCGCCAGAGTGCTTCACACCGCGGCCGTCGCAGATCTGACCCGCGCCCGCTTCCTGGTGTTGGACGAAAACGACTCGCTGACCTATATTCCGCTACTCTCCCCGCGCCTCTCGCCCGCCCAAGCAAAGGATTTTCACGTCGTGGGCGACGATTGGTGGCAGAGTGGAGAGCCGGCAGGATTTGAAACCGCATACCTGAGTTATTCGGCCGCACGCGTATCCGAGGATTTCCTGGGCTTTCCAGACCCCATGTTGCCAGTCTGCCTCCCAGCCGGCGTCGCCTGGGATCGCATCATGGACGATACCGGTTACGCGCGGGAAGCAGCGGGGCAGGTGACTGACCACGCAGACGCAGTGGTGGATTCTTTTGGACCGCTCCTGGGACTTTCGGCCAACCCGGATAGCGCCGAAGACGAGGTCGAGGAACCCTCACAGCCTGCGGCTAAGCCCGACTCTCAGCCGATACCGGAAGAACTGGCCGTTGTCGATGAAGCTACGCCGGGCGGGGTTGCCGAAAACACTGAGGTCGCAGAAGATGGCGTGGCCGCGCTGCCAGTCGGGAGCGATGAAGATTCTCCGGCAACTTCTCCCGAAGCCGTCGTACCCCCCAGCGAAACTCTGCCCTATGTGTACGTCACCAACGACAGCTACATAATTGTCTTGAAGAGCGCAGACGGCCTGGTAGTGGAAGCCACCGAACTGCAAAAAGTCGAACGCGTCAAACTCTACACATACCTGGCGCGCAGCGCCGGAAATCTGGTGAACCTGGGGGCCGTGGCAGACCTCCGGGCCGAGCATTTCGTCGCGGCATTAGACAGCGTCCGCTACCGCTGCGGCGTTCACTCAATGTCGGGCCGATGCCACCACTGGAAACCGGTGCGCCCCACTGTCTACCTGTTTTCAACCCCCGCCGGCCGCTTCGGACCCATACCGGACGAGGTTGCCCACGACGCCCCCGAATTGCCGGCGCTGGAGAAGGCTACAGAACCGGCCGGGTCGGAAAATCCGAAAGAAGCATCCGCAGGAGAACCGGACGCGGTGGCACCCGACAAGGGCCAGGAAGAACCAGAAGGAGAAGCGCCCCCTACTCCGGCCGCCGATTCTAAATGACGTAGGGTTTGACCCTGGAATAGGCGAACTGTACCAACGATTGCACCACCGACGTCACCGGCACCGCGAGCAGAATCCCTTTCATCCCGTATAGGTGTTCTCCCGCGATCAGCACAAAAACAACCAGCACAGGATGGATGCGCGCCTGCCGCCCGATAATGTTGGGGTTGAGCATGTAGGCTTCAATCATGTGAATAATGAGGATCCAGGACAGTACCCCCAGCGCGTGGCCGAACGAAATGGACAGTGCTACGAGAATGGCCGGGACTGAACTTATGATGGTGCCGAAAATGGGGACCAGGCTCATGACCCCGGCAAAGATGGCCAGAACCACCGCATACTCGCGAATGAAGAAATAGAACCCGATGAAGGTGAGTACACCGTTGACAAGACAGATGATGAGTTGCCCGCGCACCACACCTGAGAGCCCACCATCAAGGCGGTAGAGAAATTCATCCAGGTCATCCCGGAAACGCATGGGCACATTCTGCCTGACAACCGACAGCAGCCTGGGGGCATCAATCATGAGGAATGCACCAACCAGGAAGACGACCACGACGCCGATCAAGGCGTCAAGAATACCCGCCACCAACCCCTGGAAGAAGGTGAAGAAGCCGGTCAACAGCGACGCGGACAAGTTCTGGAGCCCGCTACGCATGGCGGTCAATACTTGCCCCTTGATGTCCCCCCACCGGGACGTCTCGTATGCCTGGTCGCTGGCAGAGATCGTATATGTCCCTTCGCCCAGACGCTTGACCTCCACCGAAGAGGTGCCGAGATCGACTCCCCAGCGGCCCGGCTTGAGTTGACGGATGGTCATGTTGGAGGCTTCCTCGTCCCCCCCGCCCAGGCGGGCCTCGCCTCCCTCCATAACAACGGACGCAACCGAAGGTTGGTCCGGAAGCCCGGCCTCCGCTATCTCTTCGTCCGAACTGCCGAAAGTCAGAAAATCGAGGACCGAGATCCCCGGCGGCGACACCGTGGGTATCTTGTGCACCGGGGGACCAAAGCCCCAGTCCGCATCCTGGTATGGGACCTCCACCGGCACCTCCGTTTCCGCGGCAGGCGCCGCGCCCACGGCCTTATCGATAAACTCGCTGACGCCGTTTTCGAGCCGATCGTACATTTGGGGCGCTTTCTTCAAAACCACGTTGAACTTGACGAAGAACTTCCTCGACTCGACGTCGATAATGGGAACCAGGAAGTTCATAAAGAGCACCATGGCGGCCACCAGTGCAGAGTACACCAGCAGAACTCCCGTCCAGCGGGGAACCCCCACACCCTGAAGCCGCGTGACCAGGGGGCTGAGAACGAAGGCGACAAGCAGGCCGATTACGAAGGGAAGCAGAATACCGCTCAGCCAGTACACGACCCAGGCCAGAAACAGGACGATGCTCAGGTACACCGCGCGTGCGATCCATTTATTCCAAGGGCGGCGGCCTCTCCCGCCGGCTGTCATACCCTTGTATCTCGGCACCTTCCCGCCCCCTTATCAGAATTCCAACGACTCGCCTATTCCGGGATCCACAGCGTCAGCCGCAGGGCGGAACAGGTCATCCAGCGATTCCAGCGCTTGGACTCCGGCCAACTCTCTGCCAGGATCGCGACAGGAAGCGTACAGGACACTGCAGTAAGGCACGTGGCCCGGGCATTTGGAATCAATTTGCGAACAGTTGTTGACCATGGCTTTGACGATACGCTTCACAATCTTCAGCCGGCGATGCCACCACTTCTTCCACCGCTTGGTCCGGTCGTCGTGGCGTCGCCCTTTCTTGAACTTGCGGGAGAAAGGCCTGGGCGCCGGGATGAAGCTAGCCAGGAACGCGGCCTGCGCCGGTGACAGATTCTCCGGGGGCAAACCGTCGAAGTAGAAGTCGCAAGCCTGCTTCACTCCGTATATGCCGTCCCCCCATTCGATGACGTTGAGGTAGATCTCAATGAGTCTCGATTTTTCGATCTCCCCTTCCACAAGCCAGGTCAGAATGATCTCCTGGAACTTGCGAGCCACCGTCTTTTCGTGGCTGAGGAACAGGTTCTTCATCAACTGCATGGTAATGGTGCTCGCACCCCGCGCAAATCGGCCCTTCTCAAGATCCCGGATAATCGACATCTTGATCTGGTAGGTGTTGAAACCGGAGTGCCTGAAGAAGCTCCCATCTTCGCAAGTGGTCGCAGCCAGCACCAACCAGGGCGAAATCCGACTGAGGGGAGTCCAATCGCCCCCGCCGCCCACCATTACGACCCGGTCGCGATCCGTCGGCGGACGGTGCTTGAAGATGCCGGGCAGTTTGTTGAAATCGATGGTCCGCCCCGGCGCTTCCATCTTCACCGCCTCCGCCCTCGGAATGAAGCTGAATTTCAGCTTGGACAGGTCCGCGCTGTTACCCACCAGGTTCATGGTGAATCCAAGCTCTCCCCCTACCCGCAAACCCGAAAGAGCCCGCCCCAATCCTTTGGGGATAGATGCCAGCAGATCGTTGACCGGCGTCTCAGGTAGCAGGACTCGCAAATCAAACTGGGGGAAATCGGGAGTCGACGCATCAATCTCAAACTCCGTGGCCACCCGGTTGAGTTTGCCAAGGGAAACGGAAATGGGAGCGCCGGTACCCAGCCGATGCTGCGCAAGGTCGAACTGGAGTCCGGACCCCTCGTCGCTACCCAGATCTATCTTCAGATCCAGATGTTCCAGCGGCTTCCGGGAGACCCGGGGCGACACCACGTTGAAATCAGTCACGCGCCCGTTTCCCCACAGCGTGAATCGATCGGTTTCCGGAGAGTAAGCAAAACCGGCGTAGGCATCTTCCAGGAAAGAAAGCCTGGTGGGGGCGAAGGCCGAGGGCAGGAAGAACCTGTAGGGAAACAAAGCCATCCGCTCAACTGACAACTCCCCGGAAAGCTCACCCGTGGCGAGGTCAACTACAGCTTTCAGAGAAGACCCCGCTTTGCCGCTGGCCACCGACGTCGAGAAGTGGGCGTCGATGGTGAAACTCCCGCCCAAACCTCCAGGTCGACTCACTTTGCCGATAGTCGCGTTGAAGTGCGAAAGCTCACTTAGCAGCCTGTCCTGAGGGGAAACCGCGTCCGAATACTCGAACCGCCCCTCTTTGATCGCCACCGATTTAAGAGGGAATCGATCGCCGACTTTCAGCATCAACCCGACGAAGGATGTCACGGCACGGCCGGTGTTATGAACCAAGCCGGACAGTGACTTGCGGTACGGCTCGTACATCAGCACAGCCTTCTGATCCGCGTCCCTCAGGGCGTCCGCCATCTTGTCCGCAAGATCGTCGTCGGTGTCCCGCTCTTCCTCAGGCACCGGTATGGACAGGCGGGGCGGCTGCCGCAAGACCATCACAGGTTCGACAATCTCCACGCTGGCAATGGTGGACCCCAACAGGGTCTGGAGATCCGAGTCTTCTGCATATCCTTTAAATGCTTCCAGTAGATCAAACCCTTTCTTGGCCAGCTCCAAAGAAAGGTCCGACAAGCGCACCACGGCTCGGGACCGCTCCGCCCCCTGGCGGGTAACTGCGATGTCCTCCAGGTGGACAATCGCATCCCGCCCCATACGAACTTTGCCCACCAACAGGTCGTATTCACCCAGACCTACTCGCACATCCTGCTCGCTGGAGGCAGAAAAGCGTTTGACCCCGGCACCGCTGTCCAGGGAAGCCTGGACCCTCACCTCGCCCGGCCGGCCGGGCAGATAGATCAGGCCACCCAGATCGACAGACCATTCGTTTTTCTGCACACGCGCCTTCACGGTCTCCGCAACCGCAACGCCGGGGACGACGAACCCTCCTTCAGCATCCCCGGTCCAGGCCCCGTCGCGCAGCAGCAGATTGCCGGAAAGCGCAAACGCGGGACTCTCGGCGTTTGCCTGCACCGTGACGTCGGCCGACCATTGGCCCTTGTCCAGACCGACGCTCCCCCGAGCCTGCAGCAGCGGCTCGACGATGCTGACGGACAGATCCGCATTCACACTGAGGTTATCGCCGTCCTGCTCTCCCTGACCGGACACGCGCAGCAACTCAGATGGGGTCACCACCTCGAAATCCACTCGCACGTAGTCCGAGTCCGGTACAAGGTACGCGTTGAACTCCGCGGCGCCCTTAGTTCCCTTGCCGGCGCGAAGCTTGATGGTCTGGGTCTTGGACCCGGCTTCAGTTGTGCCCATGAGGTAGACGACTCGACACGAATCGAGAACCAGCCGCTCCCCTCTGGCCTCGTTAAGCAGTCGGCGCATGACGGTGGCCAGGTATTTCTTGGTGTTGGCACCAAATGCCTGCCAGACATTGCCAGGGTATCCCAGACGCGCAGACCGGGATGCAGCTACCTGAGCCAGTCGGTCCACCTCGCCATCGAGTCCGGAGAAGCGATCCAGGAGGGTCAGATACTCTTCCTTGCCCAAACGGGTTAACACGTCGCCGAGAGTCGCCTCCAGCAATGCCCGGTCTGCGAAGGGATTGGCCAGCCCCACTCGCCCCAACCCAAGTTCGATAAACTCCCCGCTGCGCAGTTTCATCTTCTTCAATTCGAACTGCTGCTCGTAAAGCTCCACATACAGGGGGGGGGAGAATTCCGCCTTCGCCTGCACCTTCTTGGTGCTGAAACCCACGTCCATATTAAAAGTAAGGACGCTCGCTCCGCCCACCTCGTTGAACACGGCATCTACCTGGTAGCCGCGCTCCCGCGACGAAACGTTGGGGTTCTCGGCAACCACCTCGCCCTTGTCGAACCGAAACGCCTTTGAGAAACCTGGCGCATCCTCTCCGCCGTAGGCCATCTCGAGGTCGATAGAAACGTCATTCAGAACCACTCTGGGAGTCTGGCGGAGCAGACGCGCAAGTTTCCCCACCTTGCCCCCACCTTTCCCATCCTTCTTTTGCAGGTGACTAACCAACCGACGGGCTATCCCGCTGAAATTATCCGAGCCATCCGCGTCTCGACGAGCGCTCAGTTTCACTCCCTGGCATTCGACGCTCAACACCCGCGGCAGACCCTCAGAGAACGTAAATAGATCCACTTCCACGACGATTGAGTCGAAACTGGCCAACGGCGCCTCGCTGTCTCCCAGCTTGAAATCCCGGAGCACCAGTCGGTCCAGACCTTCCAGGCTCAACTCACCATGGGAAGCAGAGGCACCGGTGAGCCGGGTTACGCTTTCTTCCAGCGAACCGACCAGTTTGTGCACCATCCGCGGCACCCACCACCAGTAGGCGAAAGCACCCACCAGCAATACCAGGGCCACCACCCCGATGAGGAGGACGGGCCAGTTGCGCCTGAAAAAGCCCCCTTTCTCGAATTTGTTCTTCTTACCGGCCACCGATTATTCTCCTGCTTGAGGCAGACTGACGCCGCCCATGATAGTGCATTTGCCTGGAACGTTCAATGTCACTCCTGACCTTCTATGACATGAGACACCGAATTCACACCGATGTCGACATATGAGTAATTCACGAACTGGACAAAGAACGTCTCCCCCTCAGTTGCTTTGACGGGAACCTCCCACCGGTAGCGGTCGCCGGATAATTTCTCCCATTTGACCAGCACATCCTTCACCATCTTCGTTTTCGGATCGTACTCCCAGACCACCTCCTGCCCCCGCCGCACGGCCAGACGTACTTTCGGGTCGCCTTCCTGGGGAAAAAGCCCGGACATGCCCGCGTAGCCGACATCCGCCTCGATGATCAAGGGCGCATTGCCGGTCATGCGAATCTCGAACTGCAGGGGGGCCGGAACAAACTTATTGAATTGCGGCAGCCCGACGCTCAGCGTGCCCGGCCACATCATGTATTTGCCGGAGGTGCCGCCGTACGCCAGCGGAACTACCCTTCTGCAAGCCAGCATGCCGTGGTCCTGCAGGACCGTCTCCACAATTCCGGCCTGAGCCGGAAAATGCTCCTTGGTCGCGTCCAGGGCAAGTTCGCCGAATTGCTGGAAACCGGTTTGCGGCCCCGACTGGAACATCGCGCTGAACGCGATGATATCCGTAATGCGTGAGCCGATGAGACTCCTGATCTCCCACAATGCGGAACTCGCTATCTGCCCGTCGTGGTGGGACTCCCCCATGTAGTCGTCCGGGCACATGCGGAAGTGGGTCAGGTTCCTGGCATGACTCCCGAGAGAGTACTTGCCCAATACCGGGTCCCCGCTGATTGAAGACGGAAAGAAATCGGCCAGCGCCTCATGCAGGGAAATGGGCGCGCTGTCCACCCCATATTCGTCGAACCGGTAGCCCAGGAACCGGTCAGGACCGATGGCGAAGTGGGTATACTCGTGACGGATGACATCACCGTCGTATCCAAAGTCGATGTCGGTGCCCTGGCCCATGACAATGAGGTCTTCCTCGTAGCTGAGCGAAATCCCCATCTCCTCAAGACTCCCCTCGGGCAGATAGGCCGCGTTGTCAATGGCCATCCATCCCGCACCCATGAGGTTCACCTGGAAATTCATCAAGGTATACAAACTGCGGTCAACATGCTCATAGCCGTGAGTATCAGCGAAGTAGTCGTGCATGCCGTTGACGTGGAAGTATCCCATCAACTCGGCAAAAGCATCATCGGGATCGGTACCTTCAGCAGCCGGCTCGATGTGGAGGTAGTTGCCGTCCGGCCCCGGCACCACAGTTTGCACCTCGTGGCAAAGGTCCACAAACACGTCCATGCCGCCGAAATTGAAAGGCACATGCTGGCCACCGGGCTCGTTCAGGCAGTTGAAGACGTTGGCAAACGCTCCGGTGAGGCCCGTGCCCTCCGGGTCAAGTCCGGGCAGCGAAACAACAGTGGTCCCGCTGTCCTCGGCCGGGCTGGTCAGGTACACCGCTGCCAAAGGCAGGGACGGAATTACCTCTGCCGCCACTTCTGCCACCGCTTCCTCCGCCTCGGGCAAATCTATCACTGCCGCGTCGACACTGACCTCGGCCACAACATCGGATAAAATCTCGTCCGCAATACCGGAACCGGCGTCTGAACCGCAGGAATTCAGCAGCAAGAGCAGGGCAAGGGCCCCGGGCGCAATAGCGGCAGTGTTCATCGTCCCACCTCCGACCTGCCAACGGCCAACGGACGCACGGCAAGTAACTGGCCGTCGCCCGCGCTCACGAATACCGCACGAGACGAAACTATGTCAGGCGTGACCAGGGCGCACCGATACGCCGGGGCCAGCCGCCTCCCGATCCGCAAATACACCGCTGAGCACTTGCCATGAGCAGCTCCGTCGCTCTCCCGGGACAGGGGCGCGGCCGTGGCAGTGGCTGCCCTGCCCTCCTCCGGGGTCAAGACGAAGGCACCATGGACAGTCATCTTGGCCGGCATGTCGGAATGGAGCGCGGACACTTCGTCGTCCCCATTAAACACGAGGCGGAGGCCGGCATCGACGACTGGAAGACCGCCGATGGTAAGTTGGGCTCGTACAACCGAGCCACCGTCCGAGCGGTCGCTTCCCGTAACTTCGAGTGCGGCATCCTGCACGCACCAGAGAGCCCGATGAACGGTCAGGAACTCGCGCGCCTTGTCAACAACTCCGGCGCCTTCCTCAGCGATCCGCAACCGGGTGAACGAAAAACCCTCCCCTGCCGGGCGCTCCTTCCACACCGGAGAAACTGCCGACCGGCCGATCAACTCGTCAATGGCCGCTTGCCCGTTCATGCACGGCAATCCCGGCTCTGCTTCGGCGACCGCCGGAGCCGCCACTCCCAGCGCAACCAACACCAGAACGGCCTGCGCAAAACGTGTCATCTCTTCCTCCCTGTCCAACACCCCTGACGGGGGCAACAGCCGGTTGGTTGCGTTGATGTTACCCCTTACGATCATACTTGGCAAACCGGGCGCGAGGATATGCTTTGACATGGATTGATGTTATGGAGATTATGGCTTTCGGATTGAGATCTTTGGGGAGGATTCACCATGGCCAGGAAGCTCTGGGAACCAACGCCTGAGCGGGCGCAAAACACCAACATGTCCCGATTCATTGACTTCGTCAACCAACGGCACAGCACGAAGTTTGACGATTACCCCGATCTGTACGAGTGGTCCGTTGAGAACATCCCGGATCTATGGGCCTCGTTATGGGATTTCCTGGAGGTCCGCGCGTCCAGCCCTTACGAGCAGGTAATCGATGATCTGGACAAGATGCCGGGCGCGGACTGGTTCCCCGGCGCCAGGATGAACTTTGCGGAAAACCTCCTCAGGTACCGGGATGACCGAACCGCCCTGATCTTCAAGGGCGAAGGGCGGCCGTTGGCCCGGACAACCTACCGCGAGCTGTACGAAGAGGTGGCCCGGGTGGCGGCTGCGCTGAAAGCCGTCGGCCTCAAGCCCGGCGACAGAGTAGCGGGATTCACCGCCAACGTACCCCAGGCCGTAGTCGCCATGCTGGCGTCTGTTTCTCTGGGAGCCACCTGGACCTCCAGTTCTCCCGACTTCGGCGAAAAGGGCGTACTGGACCGTTTCGGGCAGACCGCGCCGAAAGTGCTGTTTGCAACCGACGGGTACCTGTTCAAGGGCCGTGAGTTCGATTCCCTCGAACGGGTCGCCAAGATTGTAGACAAGCTTCCCACCATCGAGAAAGTCGTGGTGGTCCCATACGCTAGGGAGAAGCCCGACCTGGACGGCCTGCCCCAAGCCGTGCTGTTCGATGATTTCAAAGCCGGGGGACCGGTCCCCGAACTGGAGTTCGTCCAGCTCCCCTTCGGGCATCCTCTTTACATCATGTACTCCTCCGGAACCACCGGGCTGCCCAAGTGTATGGTGCAAAGTGCGGGTGGGGTGCTGATGAATCAGATGAAGGAACTTGTGCTCCACACAGATCTGGGCCGAGACGACACGATCTTCTACTTCACCACCTGCGGCTGGATGATGTGGAACTGGCTCGTCGCTTCCCTGGCAGTGGGAGCCGGCCTGGTTCTGTTCGACGGCAATCCGTTCCATCCTGATCCCGGTGCACTCTGGCAACTGGCTGAGGAAGCCGGGATCACCGTGTTCGGCACCAGCGCAGGGTATCTTGCCGCCCTGGAAGCAGCGGAGGCAAAACCGGGCCGCGACTACGAACTCGGCGAGTTGAAATCCGTTCTTTCAACCGGATCCCCGCTCTCAATTGAGAGTTTCGAATACGTGTATCGTGAAATCAAGGAAGACCTGCAGCTCGCCTCCATCTCCGGAGGCTCCGATCTCAACGGCTGTTTTGCGCTGGGCAACCCCATGGCGCCGGTCTACGCAGGGGAACTACAATGTCGGGGACTGGGCATGAAGGTATTCGCCTACGATGACCACGGCCAACCGGTGGTGGACCGGACCGGAGAGTTGGTTTGTGCCGCTCCCTTCCCTTCCATGCCGGTGTACTTCTGGGCCGACCCTGACGGCGCCAAATACCACGCTGCATACTTCGACGTCTATCCCGGAATCTGGCGGCACGGCGATTTCATCGAGATCAACCATCGGGGCGGCGTCACCGTCTACGGCCGTTCCGATGCGACGCTCAATCCCGGCGGAGTGCGCATCGGGACCGCAGAGATCTACCGGCAGGTCGAGGCTTTCTCTGAAATAGAAGACAGCGTGGTTATCGGGCAGGATTGGCGCAAGGACGTGAGAGTCGTCCTTTTCGTTAAGATGAAAGAAGGAAACGAGCTGACTGAAGAACTGGTTGGAAAAATACGAAAAGCGATCAGAGCCAACGCGTCTCCCCGGCACGTGCCCGCAAAGATCGTCCCGGTGCCCGACATACCCTACACTTTGAACATGAAGAAGGTGGAGCTTGCCGTAAAGAAGATGGTCGAGAACCGCCCGGTTCTAAATCGCGATGCATTGCGAAATCCGGAATGTCTGGACTACTTCAGCGACCTCCCGCAGCTTCGTTCAGACTAGCAATTCGATTCTCCCCGAATCGGGGAAACCCGCACCAAATAAGGGCCTCAGAGGCCTGCCCCCTAAACTTAAGCAGCCACAATACGTATAATTAGAGAGGAGGAAGAGCTCGGCCGCTCCGCACCTTGGGAAGTTAGTGAAGGAGGTGAAGCTGGAGGTTGGCAATGATGGGTCGAGCCATTCTGACAAAAAAACGATTGTGGCTGTGGCCGGCGGTCCTCTCTCTGTTTCTGTTCCTGGTGCTCCCTGTACTGCAACTCGGGTTCGTTCTTCTCGGCCGCGCGCTCTCACCCGTAACACCGGGTAGCTTTTCGTACAGCGTCTGGCCCTCCAATGGGGAAGTCGTCGGGAGCCTCACCCCGACGCTCAGGTGGCCGTCCGTCTCCGCCGCCCGATACGAAGTTACTGTGCACACCGAGCAGGATGGACGACTTGTCCAGGTGCTGACGGCAAACACCGGAGAGCCCAGATTCACCATTCCGGCGGAACTGCTGCAGGAGGATCAGGCATATTTGTGGCGGGTCGCTGCGGCCGAAGACGACGGCCCAAAAGGGCTGTATTCCGGCAAGTTCTCAACGCTCACGAGCCTATCCGACGGAGGCATGACTGTGGCTCCGGCGGTGTACAGTATCAACGTGGACAACATGCTGAGTGGAGTTGAACTGCACGTCGAGAGCGCCGGAGATCACCTTGTCGAAATCGAGTTGCCGCCAATCCTGACAGCGGGCGGCAAAAGGAAGATTGCAGCCCGCGGCAGTTTCTCTCTGGTGGTTACTCCTTCGGTGGAGTTCTTTCGGAGCGGAGAACCGGGAATCAGCGATGACGGTTCACTGGCCGTCATCCTTCTTCGCCAGGGCGAGAATCGCGTTGAAGTGCCGGTCACCATAGACGTAAGCACCATGGGAGCACTCCGTAGAAATGTCGATTCGGGATTCGATCCTGTGCTGGACACACCCTCTTTCGCCAACTTCGCCACCGGCGTTCTGGCGAAAGTAACCAAGGGCACGTGCCTTGGCATGGTGTTGGCGGCGCGCATTTCCTTTGGACAGTTCAACGATTGCAGGCTGGCCCGCGGCGATTGCGTGCGGCTGCGCACCGAATCCCTTCTGGAGCCGGAGAAGACTCGCGAATGGATGAACTTCCTGCACCTTGCCAATCTGGACCCGCAGAACTGGTCTCTGGCTGTCACGTCAGTTATCGGCAGTGACTCACAATTCGAGATCTGGGCAGAGGTATTATCCCAACTCAGGGGCGGCAAACCGGTCCCGGTGGCGACTCTTTCGCCTCGCTCACCCACCCCGGCCGACAGCCGCGAGAGCCTCGGGCACGCGGTACTCGTGCATGCCGCCCAAGAATTCGACGACCTCTACATCTTCCATGTATACGACCCGGATCATCTGTATGTGCCGGGAGGAACCATGGGCGCCTTTCTGGTGGTGGAACGCAGCGGCGATGCTCCGGGCAGAGTGCTGTACGCAGCCGGCGGAGCCGCGGAGCGGGTTGAGGTCTTCACCCTTCCGGCTCCACACCTGCTGGGGCTCCTGGCGCCGGTTGTTTCCGAATCCTACTCATCCATCGACATGAAATTATCGGGAACCCTGGGCGCCTGGTAGAGGTGCCTGGGGAAGGGGCCCGTCCCAGGAGTGAGGCACCGTTCGAACCCGCGCTACCCCCGGCAGGGCTTTCAGTTCCTGCTCCAATCCTTCGTCACCCACGATCACGATGCTGGAGTTGCCCGGAGTAAGCGACTCCTTGAGGGCTCTCCCGGCACTTTCGCCGGTCACGGCTTCAACGGTCTCTACGTAGCTGTCCAGGTAGTCGGCCGGCTTGCCCGTCAGGTGTGCGTTGAGTTCCAACTCCATCTTCTTCACGGAAGAATCCAGCAGGAAGGGATATTGGTTGATCAGGTATTGCCTGGCAAAATCAAGGTTCTCCTCGTCGAGTCCGTCTTGGGCCAGAGTCCCCAGCATCTTGAGGGTAAGTTCCACCGCCGGCACAGTGTCCCCGGTGGCCGGAGCGAACCTGACCTGGAACACGCCCGAATAGCGGCCGGGAAGGACAGATGCGCCCACTCCGTAGCTCCAGCCTCGCTTCTCACGGATCTCCCGCACCAGAATGGAAGTGAAAGTCCCTCCGAAACCGGTAATGGCGGTAGACAACGGGAAGAGGTCCGGATAGTCTCCGCGCACCGACGGGTGTCCGATTAGAACGTGGGATTGGGTGCGCTCAGGCTTCGTGACCAGCAAAATGTCGAGGCCGCGGTCGCGGCTGAGCACCGGAGGAGTCGGCGCCCGCTTGCTCCCTGCAGGCAAACCGGCCAGTGCAGCAACTACCAACTCGTCCACCTGCTTGCCAGTTACATCCCCGGCCACGCCAATCACGGCGTTGGATCGTACGTAATGCTCACGGTAGAACCGCACCACATCGTCACGAGTGAAGGTCTCCACCGCGCGGGCAAATCCCCGGGTAGGATGTGCGTAGGGATGTCCTTCGAATACCAACTGCCCGAAAAAGAGGGCTGCCGCGGCGCCATCACTGTCTTTCAACTCCGCGATATCGGCTAAAGTCTGCCTTTTCAGCTTCTCCACCTCCGCTTCCGGAAAGGTGGGATGCACCACGACCTCAGTTACCAGTTCCAACAGCCTCGGCAGGTTTCTGGATGCGCAGTCGGCAACCACCTGCACCGTTTCATTTCCGGAGGAAACGGAGATGTTACTTCCCAGAAAGTCGATCTCTTCGGCAAGGGCCTGCTTCGTGTACTTCTTCGTTCCCCGGGTAAGCATCTGTGAGGTGAAAAAGGCCAGCCCCTCTTTCCCCGGCGGGTCCAGGGCGGAGCCCACCAGTAATGTCATATTGATTGCCACGTATTCGAGAGAGTGGTTTTCGACCTGTATTACCTTCATCTGCACGTTCCTTCCTGGTGCATGGGCGCAGGCTGTGACCAGCGCAGTCAAGGCGCACGCGAGCAGTGGACGCCTCATTCGGGAGACCCTTTTGGGAGGGCCACCACCACGGTACGGCCCTCCTGCTTCAGGTAGCGGCCTGCAGTGGCTTGTACCTCTTCTGCAGTGACCTTCTTCACCTTGTCGGCCAGGGCGAAGAAATCGCGGTAGTCACCGCTTGTCACTTCAAAGTGACCGAAGTTCCTCGCACGGGAGGAAGCCACCATGCTGGTGCGGAGGAATGCCATCTCGTTTTTGTTCACGCCCATGGCGGTCTCACGGTCGGTGCACCCGTCTTTAGTCAACCGCTCCACTTCTCGGTCAAGCAGGTCCACCGCCTTGCGCCAGTCAGCGCCGGGAGCAAGATTGAGCTGGATCTCGAACGCACCGCCATGCTTGAACCCCGAATACCAGGCCCCCAGGTCGGTGGCCAACTCTTCCTCATCAACGAGAACCCGGCGCACCCGCGCACTTTCGGAATTGAACATCACCTCGTTCAACACTCGAAACGGGGTATTGTCAGGCGCCGAGAGCGGCGGCGCATCGTAGAGCAGCACCACCTTCGGCGCGGCCAGGGGGAGTTCGAGAATCTCGATGTGTTCCGTCTTCCGGCGGTCCGAATCGGGGTCCGGGGCTACGGGAAGCGGCTGCGCTTCCAAGTGCCCGTAGAGCTGTCGGGCGAGCTCCACAACCCGGTCAGTATCGACGTCGCCGACCACCACCAACGTCGCGTTGTTGGGTGCGTAATAGAGTCGATAGAAGCGTATGCAGTCGGCCAGCTCGATAGCTTCGATGTCCTGCATCCATCCGAGGGTGGGATGGCCATAGGGGTGACCGCCGAAGTGCAGGTCGTACAAGACCTCATAGAGCTTGCCTTCCGGATCGTTGTCCACCCGCAGCTTCCGCTCATTTACGACAACCTCTCGTTCGGTGTCGAGTTGCTCCTGACTGAGAATCATGTTTTCCATGCGGTCCGCTTCCAGCTTCATGACCAGCTCAAGCTTGGACGACGGCAGATTCTCGCGGTAGTAGGTCCAGTCCAACCATGTGGCTGCGTTGGTGGAGACCCCATTCAACTCCAGCAACCTGTCGAACTCTCCCGCTGCCAGATTCCGGGTTTCCTTGAACATGAGGTGCTCGAAAAGATGAGCGATTCCGGTCCTTCCGGCTTCTTCATCGCCGCTCCCTACCGAAAACCAGGTCTGAAACGCGGCCACGGGCGCCTGGTGGTCTTCCATCACAATGATGGTAAGCCCGTTTCCAAGGCGGTATTTTCGGATCGTGTCGGGGCCGAACTTGAACTCATGAACCAGTTCGACCCCGGCGGAACCGGGCTGTGCTGCAATTGTCTCCATAGGACCTTCCCTGCTGTCGCTGAATCGGAGCGCCGCTTCCGCCGGCTGTGCCACAGACAGCAGGGCGAGAAGCACGGTAATACTCATAACGACTCCCTGTCCAACGAGGTCGCTAGCGAGTCGGCCAGAGTGGCAGACTGCTCCCCCTTCGGGCGGTGCGCCGCCAGCAAAGGGAGCAGCAATATAGGCAATTTTGATTTATTGCGCAACCGGTGAATCTGCTCCTCCTGCTCTTTCCACAGGTGGAGCATGGAGTGCGCAGTGTTGAAGAGCGGGTACGCCCAGGAGGAGTCGCGCCGCGCTCGTTTCGCGTGCACGAAGCGCTCCACAACCTGTCCGTCCAAACGCTTGAAGATGTTGGGGATAGCCCGGTTGACCACAACAGCACAGGCGGGCAGCGCCCTTTCGTTGACCAGTTCGTTCTCCAACTCCAGCGCTTCGTCTATGCCCAGCTCCTCGGGGATGGTCACGATCAGGACTCCGGTTATCTCGGGGTCGGTGAGCAACTCGTGGAGCGCCCGCACCTCCCTGGCCACCGGCCCGGCAGTGACCGCGGCGAGGATGGTGGCAGGAAGCGAAATAAGACCGGCGCCCTGCCCTGTGGGGGGGGCGTCGACGATGACCAGGTCAAATGGGGCGCGGCGGGATGTCATCGCAGTTTGCACCATGAACCCGATCTTCCCCACCAGAAGCAGTTCTTCCATGCCGGGCAGCATGTTGAGCAACGCTCGCACAAAGGAATTCTCGAACACCATGGTATACAGTCGTTTGAGCTTCAACTTCCTCAGCCCGTACTCGCGCAAGCAGTCCCGCTGAGTGATGCGACTCAGCAGCACACCAGGGTGGACCTCCGTTGGCTCATAGCCGTATTCGTCCACGCCGAACAACGGGCCGAGCAAGCCCAGTTCCCCTATCTCCATGAGCAGAACGCGCTTGCCCTGGGCCGCCACGGATCTGGCCAGCGCAGCAGCCACGGTGGTCTTGCCAACTCCACCCTTGCCGGTGACGAAGAGAAGCCTCCTGTCTCTGAGCCGTCGGGCCAAGGTCGCCTGCCTCCCCTGCTACTGGGTCTTGATCAAGTTGAGCCCACCCGGATTGCCGTAGGAGGCCGGGCCGTCGAATCCGTACATGTACAGCCCGAACGGCTGGTCCCCTTCGATGTTGTGGGGGCCGTCCGCAACCGGGAAATAGCCAAACTCGTATCCGCTGCCGGCGAGAGGAGAAAACTCCCCGTCAGCGAGCGAGTTGTTGTCGAGGGTGGTTTGACTACCCACCGGCCGCACCACAGTGATATAGTCCTCCGAATAATCCTTGGGAGTGGCGAACGCATAAGGCGTGCGATACTGACTGGAAGCCACGGCCATGATCTGGGCCGGGTCCCCAGTATGGTCCTCGGTGCAGGTCTGACTGGACAGGTACTGGGCAACTTGAATGGGTCCCGACCCTTGCACCACGAAGCTCCCGGCGACGAAGGCCTCCACCCAGTCACCCTTCTTTTCCAGAGTCACACCGTCAATCCCCGGAATAGGCGGGTCGGTTGTGAGTTGCACCCCGAAAGTTCCGGCCTGCACCCGCCACAAGTCGAGGTCGTTGCCGCCCCGCGGACGCGCCTTCACACACAGGTACGTATTGGCCCAGGTATCCAACGGAAAGAGCTGCTCTTCCATATGTTCCGCACAGCAGCAGTCGGCCGGTTCCCCGTCGGGCATGACCTCAAGACCCTGAACCACCGCCTCCTCGTGCCCGGCAAATACTGCGACCTTCTTATCGGCCGTGACGTGGGAGCCGCTGAGGTCCGTGTTCCCGGTCATTTTGCTGCCGTCGGCCTGAAGATTGAGCACCTCACCCTGCTTCAGAGTAAAACTGTGGTAGGCCCCGGGCTGCAGTTGTTCATTGTCTTCTGAGTCGGGCTTGTCAGCGTTGACGGTTACTCGAACACTGACGTTGGTCTCCCCTTGCTCCACCGCCAGCACAGCAAAATAGCCGTGCTGCGACTCAAAGTCGAATCCGGGGAATGAGACCGCTTCCAGGGGAGAGGTCGGATAGGTCAGGATGAGGTACTCTTTGCCCAGCATTTCGGCCGGGATGAGCAGGGAAGAGTCATCTGAGTATGTTGCCTGAAAATCCAGGGGATTAAACTGGTAGGCGACGATGGGCCGATTGCTGTTGATCCTCACCGAACGGTCCGTGATGGTCGACCCGTCCACGTCCATGCGAGGCATCTCAACCACCTGGGATTCTCCAGGCTCGATGGTGGCTGTCAACAGATTGAAATCGACGTCGCTGGCAAACGAAGTGAACGTTACCGTAGCTGCGGCGTTGCCGGGGTTGGAAAGCACCAATCCGTGGGGCACCTCGTCGGGCTTCTGCGGTGTCGTCGGGTCATGATAGTTGTCCAGATCCAACGACCAGTATTCGCAGCCGATGTAGGAGTTGTTCCACTTCGGGTCGGAAAGACACTCGGACATGCACTTGCCGCCGACGCAGGTCAGGCCGGAGGGGCATGGCTCAGGCGGCCCCCAACCGGAGCAGTCGTTGAGGCAGGACTGAGTTGTCTTGTTGTCCACACACTGGACCTTGCCCGGGAGGCACTCCAGCACCCCACAGACACCGCCACAACACTGCTGGGCGACAGGGCACTCAACCGGGATAAACGCAGTGCCCTCTTCGTTGCACTGCTTGATCGACGTCAACGACGCGCAGCCATCGATGAGCCCGGGCTCGCACGCTTCCGGCTCGATGCAGGTGCCTGATGCGCAGAAGTGGGTGGCCGGGCAGATGGCAAACGTCTCCCACTTGCCAAACTTGCATTGGCCAACCTCCTTGTCCGACAGGCAGATCAGAGCTTCGCCCTGGCACTCATTGGGCAACTCATTGCCGCTATCGGCAACGGTTTGGGTGTCCCCCGCATCGGCGGGCGCCACCTTTACATCTCCGCCGCCATCAAACTTGCCGTCAGGGAGCGTCACTCCCCCATCACCAACATCAGTTGAGCCCTTCTTGTCGGAACTACACGAAAGCCCGGCGACAACCATGAGCGTGAAAAGCGCGGCCACGACCAATCGTCTCATCTTCAGCCTCCTTGTGCGCACGGAGTTTACCAAAGTGATAAGCTTTTGACTACAGGTTGAAATGGAGAAACCGCCGCTACCTGTCCTTGGTCAGGAAGTAACCGTTCACCCCCTTCAATCTCTTCCATGATCGCCCGGTGCCTGGCGG